>CBFIHQ010000009.1:0-38389 GCA_965662525.1 uncultured Porticoccaceae bacterium | reverse complement strand
TGTATCCATTAAGCTTCTCTAAAGCCGGTAGCATTAGTTTTACAGGTTCGGTTGCTGATGGCGGTGATGTTGATGTTCGTTTCCGCTTAGAATTTAAGCCACATCCAGAGGTTGATCCATCTTTTGACTCAGAAACGATTACTGTTTCTGGCTCAGATGCGAAGACCTACACTGTAGCTGTTCCATCTCAAGCTGCTAATACCTTTAGCTCGTTAATCATGTATGTTGTGACACAGGATAAAGCAGTAACTGTATCCAATGTGATTGTGGCAAGTGATTCAGCTGATACAGGTGCAGATACGGGTGGTGATACTGGTGGTGATACTGGTGGTGATACTGGTGGTGATACTGGTGCTGGTGATGGCGCTGGTTCGACTGCTATCGCTGAATTCTCTGAAGCTTTTGGTGGCTCAACAATTGGCGAGGGAGATGTTTATACATTCCCAACGGGTGCTGAAGCCTGGGCTGGTTTTGCTAATATGAATGCTGATTTGTATCCTTTAAGCTTCTCAGAAGCAGGGAGCATTAGTTTCTCTGGTTCGGTTGCTGATGGTGGAGCGGTTGATGTTCGTTTCCGCTTAGAATTTAAGCCACATCCAGAGGTTGATCCTGCTTATGATACTGAAACAGTTACCGTCTCTGGTGCAAGCCCAACGACTTATACTGTTGCGATTCCATCGCAAGGTGCTAATACCTTTAGCTCACTGATTATGTATGTAGTTACTCAGGATGCTGATGTAACCGTCGCTAACGTTGTAGTTTCAAGTGATGTAGTCGATGCTGGCGGAGATACCGGTGGCGATACTGGTGGTGATTCAGTAAATGTTGCAGAGTGGACCGCTTTTGAAGGCGCAAACCTTGATGGAAATAGCTTTACATTCCCTACTTCTGCGCCTGAGTATGCTGGCTTTGCTAATTTAAATGATTCTTTCTATCCAATTAGCTTCCCTTCAGCTGAGACGCTTCACTTTACAGCTTCGTCAGCTTCTGCGGTTAATGTTAGATTTAAGTTTGAAAGATTGCCCTATGATGCAGGAGATGCTGGTGCAACTGAACCATCATTCTTTACTGATTATGTGGAAATTAATGGTGCGTGTTCGGCTTACTCAGTAGATATTTCTGCTCAGGGTGACAATACATTTACTTCATACTTACTATATATTAAGAACGAAGATCGTGACATACCAGTAACAATTCAGAATGTTGTAATTGGTGGTACTGCACCGGTATGTGATGCCGATGCTGGTTCTGATACCGATGCTGGTTCTGATACCGATGCTGGTGGCGATACCGATGCTGGTGGTGATGCAAACGCTAACCCTGCCGCTGCACTTTGGGTGCCATTTGATGGTAGTGGAGCTACACTAGATGGTGATACCTATGAGTTCCCATCGGGTTCTGAAGTATGGGCAGGTTTTGCCAATGATAATGCTGCGTTATACCCATTTGAGTTTGCTGAAGCAGGTGTTATTAACTTTACTGCATCATCTGATCAGCCGGTTAATCTAAGATTTGTATTTGAATTTAACCCATACCCAGATGTTGATCCAAACTTTGAATCATCAACGGTAACGGTTAATGGTGCCTGTGCGGAATACCAAGCTACAATTCCTGCACAAACAGCTGGCCAGACCTTCAGCTCATTCTTGATGTATATTGTTGAGAATGACATCCCTGTGACTGTTAATGATGTGGTAGTCAATGGTGCTACAGCGGCATGTGGTGTTTCTGATGCTATCTCAGATGAAGAAGCTGCTAGGTTAGCAGAGGAAGCAGCTGCAGAAGAAGCTGCTAGGTTAGCCGAGGAAGCAGCTGCAGCAGCTGCAGAAGAAGCTGCAGCAGCTGCAGAAGAAGCTGCTAGGTTAGCCGAGGAAGCAGCTGCAGAAGCTGCCAGGTTAGCCGAGTTGATAGCTTCTGCTGCATCAGAAATAACAGTCCCAGAATTGGTAGCTGATACTCAACATGTGTATGTTTCGGAAACAGCCTTGTCAGAAGATGGTACTCAATTAACAGTTAAGCTTTCTTATTTGGTTGATGATGCAACATTGACGGGCCTTGGTTTTCTTCTGAATTTTGATAGCGATGTATTAAATTTTGTTTCTGCATCCGATGTTCTTCCTGGAACTGTTGGTCCTGTTTCGCTTCATGAGAGTGGAACAGGTGTAGTTTTTGCTTGGTCTGATCCCTTTGGTGGATCTTGGCCTGGCGTTACTGAAGCTGAATTAGCCACAATTACCTTCAATATTGCCGAGGGCGCAACCGGTGTGACATTATTAAATATGGTGAGAACTAGTACCCCTCCTGGTTACACATTTGATGGCCAAGCACAGCTAGTTGAAGTTGTAGCTAGTTCTGATGATTCTTCAGGTTCTTCTGATTTAGAAGAATCAGTGGTAACAGTCCCTGTGGTGCAAGAAAAAACACAGCATGTCTATGTATCGGAAAAAACCTTGTCAGAAGATGCAAGTCAGGTAACGGTTAAGCTTTCTTATCTGGTTGATGATGCAACATTGACGGGCCTTGGTTTTTTTCTGAATTTTGATAGTGATGTATTGAGTTTTGTTTCTGTATCCGATGTTCTTCCTGGAACTGTTGCTCCTGTTTCGCTTAATGCCGATGGTGATTTAGTCTTTGCTTGGTCTGATCCCTTTGGCGGTTCATGGCCTGGTGCTGCCGAAGCTGATTTGGCGACAGTCATCTTTAATATTGCCGAGGGCGCAACTGGTGTGACAGTATTAAATATGGTGAGATCTAGTACTCCTCCTGGTTACGCACTTGATGGCCAGTCTCATAATTTACGCATTTCACAGTAATGTTAATACTGAATAAGCAATACTAGACATATTGCTAAAAAAAAGCCGGGTTATACCCGGCTTTTTTATTGGATTTTTTAATTCTCAATCACTAAAATATATTTTTCTGATTTAAAGGGTTGGTAAATTCTTCGAGTAATGATTTCTGAATTAAGCGTTTCACTACATAATTCTGCAAGCGCCCAAAACGGCGGTCTTCCTGGATCAGAAATTAATATTTTTTTGATACCTGCCTCAACCGACTGCTGAATAAAGTCAAATAGAGGGTTAGTCATTTCATCCCAAAAACAGATATCGCTACCCATAATATATTGATATTCTCCAAGCTCAGTCTGACTAAAGGACTCAAAGCTTCTCTCTTCGAATGTTATAGCACAGTCGTTGATACTGTTTTGCAGTTCAAAATAGGGTTTTACGCTTGAATCTATATCAATGCCTGTGACTTCTGCATTCTGTTTTTTGGCGGCATATAGTCCGGATAAACCCCAGCCACAGCCAATCTCTAGAACCTTTGATTGGGGCTCTAAAGGATAGGTTTCCAGATAATCAATTAGAGCAAAACTTGAACGCCATACTTTATTGCCGTGGGCGCTATGCCCCAGCTGTTTTCTTTTAATCCTGCGGACTTCAGGGTGAGTAGAGCGTAAAATTTTTAATCCGAAATGATTAATAATATGTGGTTCTGACACTTGATATTCCCAATATTTTTGACTGACTATTTTATCCTTAATGTTTGGTTGTTTGGAATAGGGTGGTTGCGATAAATAATTTTTTAACGTTAAATGTTCCACTCTAAAGTTTAGCTAAGCCAAGGTCTTCATGTCTGTCTCTACCCATCCTTCTTTTTTGAATGCGATTTATCGCAATACCAATGTTCAATTTTGGTTGTTACAGATTATTGGATGGTTTGGGCTCTCATTAATTAGTTTTCTTAGCCTTACTCTTTGGTACGATCAGCAGGGAACGGGTTATATTACTCATACCATTTTACAATCTGCGCTAGGTGTTATTGTTTCATGGCCACTTAGACTACTCTTCCATTTTTTTTGGAATGATATCTTAATCTTTCGCATCTCCTCTGCTATTGCCGGTATTATTGGTTGCTCGCTAATATGGACAATTCTCAGAATCAGTACTTTTATGTCACTCACTGGGGAGCAGGATGTTTGGTCCGATTTTGGTGGCTGGTTATTTGGATCATTGTTAGTTTTTTTATGTTGGGTGGCTTTTTATCATTTGGTTAAATATTATCAATTGCTGCAAAATCAACACCAAGAATTATTGCAGCTAGCCTCTGATACTCAAAGGGAACAACTCAAGCGATTGCAGGCTGAGGCTATCGCCCATGAAGCTCAGCTTAAGATGCTCCGGTATCAACTTAACCCGCATTTTTTATTCAATAATCATAACTCTATATCTGCATTGGTAAAGCTTAAAGAGACATCAAAAGCTCACGAAATGATTATCCAGTTAAGTAAATTTTTACGTTATTCATTGGATAATGACCCGGTACACAAGGTAAGCTTAAGGCAAGAAATAGAAGCTACCAGACAGTATTTAAACATTGAGCGCACTAGATTTGGCTCGCGCTTAAAGTTACACTTCGATGTGCCACCTCACTGCGCAATTATTGATGTTCCTAGCTTGATTCTTCAGCCCTTGGTAGAGAATGCCATTAAATATGGTATTGCCCCGTCGGAAACTGGAGGTAAGGTCTCTATAATTGCTACCACAGAAGACGCATATTTGTTGATTAAAGTGATTGATACTGGTCCGGGAATTAACGGTTCAAAAACACCGATCAAATCGGCAGGTATCGGTTTAACAAATACGGATGAAAGGTTAAAAGAATTTTATAACGATGATTACGAATTGCGTCTTGAAAATACATCTGATGGCGGTCTTTGTGTCACAGTTAAGTTGCCCTATGAGCACTTTATCGATTAATTTTAGAAGGACTTTATGCAAAAATTACGAACAGTTATTGTAGATGACGAGCCATTATCTTTAGATCTATTGCGCGCTGTACTGAGTGAAATAAGTGATATTGAAATTGTCGGTGAATGCAGCAATGGCAAACAGGCTGTTGAGGCGGCAATGAAATTACAGCCTGAATTATTGTTTTTAGATATTCATATGCCGGGCATGAATGGTTTTGACGTTATACGTTCGTTACAAACAGATATTATGCCGATGGTGGTATTTATCACTGCCTATGATCACTATGCAGTCGACGCATTTGATCTGCATGCGGTTGATTATGTCCTTAAACCACTAGACAGTGAGAGAATCGCTCGATCGGTAGATCGTGCGGTAGATCGCCTTAAAAATGATGTTGATCGCAGCTTTAAGAGCCCACTTATTGGCGCTATCGAAGAAATTTCTGAGCGTGCGTCTAAAGAGGAGCAGCCTCAGGAACCAGAAACTAATATACCTGATGGCATGAAAAGAAAACTTTTGGTACGTGATTCTGGCGTGGTAAAAGTGATCCCCTTTGACGATATTGATTGGGTTGACGCCGCAGGTGACTATATGTGTGTCCACGCTAGTGGGGAGACGCATGTAATTCGCAGTACCTTGCGCGATTTAATGGCCAAACTTGATGATAATCTGTTTGTTAGAATACATCGCTCTACAATTGTTAATGTTGAGCGTGTAGTCAGCGTAACGCCGCTTCAAAAGGGTGGAAGCCTGTTGCATTTGACTCAGGGTGAATCATTAAAAGTAAGCCGAAACTATCGCGATTCTATTCGTAAATTTTTTAATTAAATTCCAAAGAATTTCTTTGCAGTAGTAGTTGTTTGTCTGGCTATTTCATTGCTAGGTTCTTCTCGATGACTGGCTATTTCTTTAAGAACCCATGTTAAATATGCAGGTTCGTTGCGTCTATTTTTGGGTTTTTCTGGCATATTTTTGGGTAATAAATAGGGCGCGTCGGTTTCTATCATTAGCCTATTTAAAGGTATATTTGATACAAGATTCTTTAATTCCTGACCTCTTTTTTCATCGCATATCCACCCAGTTATTCCTATATGAAGATCGAGATCTAAATAATTAAATAAGGTGTTGCGATCACCGGTAAAACAGTGGATAACACCCTGTGTGAAATGATCTCTGTAATCGCGTAATATTTCCAGCTGCTGTTTAGCAGCATCTCTTTCATGCATAAATAATGGCAGCTGTTTTTTTGCCGCTAGCTCAAGCTGTGATTCGAACGCAGAAATTTGTTGTGATTTAGTCGAAAAGTTTCTATTAAAGTCTAGTCCCGTTTCACCAATAGCTACCACATTGTTGTGACTTGCTAGGGTCTCAAGTGATGCGGATGTTTGGTTGTTATATTCATTGGCATTATGAGGGTGAACACCTACGGTGGCATAAAGCATACTAGGAAAATGCTGTTCGAATTTTTCGCATAAATTGATGACTTTTTCGCTTTCTGCAACTGAGGTTCCGGTTAATACTATATGACTTACATTGCCGTCAATGGCGCGCTGTAAGGTATCAGTCATATCATCTTTAAAACGATTGTTAGACAGGTTAACGCCTATATCTATAAGTGATTCAGTCATTAGCTTTAAATAATTAGTTAACTAGCGTCAGATTTTACCCTAATGTTATAGCCAAAGTTAATTCAGTTGGCTAATTGCCCTATATTAATGTTTATAATATGACTGTTTTGTTTTATGTAGGGGATGTCTAAATGGTTTGGCTATTGATAATCTTTTGTTTGGCTGTTGCCGTATCCCCGCTAATGTGGATGAAAAGTTCACCTCGACAACAACAGGTTATGGCATTTCGAAAAAAAGCTCGCAGCCTTGCAATTAATGTGAGCATGCGGAGACAACCTGATGCGCTGGATTCTGAAAAGCGCTTGGAGGCAATTTATTACGGACTTTCATGGCAAAAGGAGATATTAAGTGAATCTTGGATATTGCATCGGCGAAATAAAAGAGGATGGGAGTCTCATTTTGATGGCTGGCGTTGGATTTCTAATGAAGCTGACTTAGTATGGCATGAATTGCTTTCCGCTACTGTTGAAAATCTTCCTTTTGGAGTAACCGCTATTGTCGCTAGTAAAGAGGGTATAGGGGTGATTTGGGATGAGCGCGGAGACGATGATTTATTCGAAAATTTGCATCAAAGTTTGATTGGCTTGCGTAAAAAAGGTGAAGAAATTTGCACATGAGGCTTGACCAGAGGGTACTCTAGCAAGTATTTTTGCGCTCCTTAACTCTAATCATTTGCATATAAGTAGCAAATTTAAACTTAATTTATGACGTGGAAAGCTCTCTTAAATGGGTAAATCATTAGTAATTGTAGAATCACCAGCTAAGGCTAAAACGATTAATCGATATCTCGGCGATGACTTTATCGTAAAGTCGAGTGTTGGGCATATACGTGATTTACCAACCGGTTCTAGCCGAACACCCTCTGATCCTATGGAGCGTGCTAAGCAAGCTGCGATTACTCGAAAGTTGTCGCCTGAAGAAAAAATCCTGCATAAAGAGCGTAAAGCCAAAACACAACTGATTAAAAGTATGGGTATTGACCCTGATAATAATTGGTCTGCGCAGTACGCGACCTTACCTGGTAAAGAAAAGGTTGTAGCAGAGTTAAAAAAATTAGCTAAAAATGCCGATACTGTTTATCTCGCAACTGATATGGATAGAGAGGGAGAAGCCATTGCTTGGCATCTTACTGAAGTTATTGGTGGTGATCATAGTCGCTACAAGCGGGTTGTATTTAATGAAATAACCAAAAAGGCTATCCGTCATGCCTTTGAAGACCCCGGAAAGCTCGATCAAGATAGAGTGGATGCGCAACAAGCTAGACGCTTCTTGGATCGGGTGGTTGGCTTTATGGTTTCGCCATTGCTATGGGAAAAAGTTGGACGTGGCTTATCCGCTGGTAGGGTGCAATCAGTCGCCCTAAAGATGATTGTTGAAAGAGAGCGTGAAATTCGTGCTTTCTTACCAGAAGAATATTGGACTGTTCAGGCAGATTTAGAGGCTGTTTCATCAGCTGATAGCTTGGTTTCTAGATTTGATGTCAAAAAATATCAAGGCAAGGCATTCAGACCTGAAAGCAAAGAGCAGACCGATACCGCCCTAGCTTTCCTACGCGACGCTAAATTCGAAGTTTCAAAGCGTGAAGACAGAGCAACTAAATCAAAGCCGTCGGCGCCGTTTATTACTTCTACCTTACAGCAAGCAGCAAGCACCAAGCTTGGTTATGGTGTAAAGAAGACAATGACTATGGCTCAGCGCCTGTATGAAGCAGGCTATATTACTTATATGCGAACGGATTCTACCAATTTAAGTAATGATGCTATTGCTAATTGTCGTGATTATATAGAACGTCAGCACGGTAAAAAGTACCTACCGGAACAGCCGATTATATACGGTAGTAAGAGTGGTGCTCAGGAAGCTCACGAAGCACTTAGACCCTCTAATATAGATATATCGCCGGGTAGTTTGAGCGATATGGAAGTCGATGCTCGTCGTCTGTACCAACTAATTTGGCAACAGTTTGTAGCCTGCCAGATGACCCCTGCTGAATTTACCTCATCTACACTCACAGTAGCGGCGGGTGACTATGAGATGACTGTAAAAGGTCGGGTCACTAAGTTTGATGGTTTCTTGGCGGTAATGCCGGCTAAAGACGAAGATGCGGAATTACCCGATTTGCAAAAGGGCGATGCGCTTAAGTTGCTTACACTTCTCCCGCAGCAGCATTTTACTAAACCCCCACCTCGCTATTCTGAAGCGGCTTTAGTCAAAGAACTTGAAAAGCGTGGTATTGGTCGTCCCTCTACCTATGCCTCAATTATTTCAACCATTCAAGATCGCGGTTATGTGCGAATAGAAAATAAACGTATGTTTGCGGAAAAAATTGGCGACATAGTAACCGACCGCTTAAGTGAAAGTTTTTCCGATCTGATGGACTATGGTTTTACTGCCACTATGGAACGTCAGTTGGATGATATTGCAGCGGGTTCGTTAAATTGGAAACAGTTATTGGATAAGTTTTATAGCGAATTTAACCAAAAGCTAGCCAATGCTAAGGATTCTGAGGGCGGTATGCGCCCAAATACGCCGTCTGAGACCGATATAGAGTGCAACCTATGCGGTAGACCTATGATGATTAGAACAGCAGGCACAGGTGTATTTTTGGGCTGTTCTGGTTATTCTTTGCCGCCAAAAGAGCGTTGCAAGAATACCATTAACCTTACTTCGGGCGATGAAGCTATAAATATCGAGGAAGATGATGAGGCTGAATCTAAATCACTGCTTCATAAGCATAGATGTAAGTTATGTAATACCTCGATGGATAGTTACTTACTCGATACCTCTCGCAAGCTCCATATATGTGGTAATAATCCTGACTGCTCTGGCTTTGAGGTTGAGATGGGGCAGTATGTTATTAAGGGGTATGAAGGGCCAACATTAGAGTGCGATAAATGTGGCAGTGAGATGCAGCTTAAAAATGGCCGTTTTGGTAAATATTTTGGCTGTACTAACGATAACTGTAAAAATACTAGAAAGCTTTTGCGAAGTGGTGAAGCTGCTCCGCCTAAAGCCGAGCCAATTCCAATGCCAGAATTGCAGTGTGCCAAAGTTGATGATCATTATGTTTTAAGGGATGGTGCTTCAGGTATCTTCCTTGCGGCAAGTCAATTTCCTCGTCACCGCGAAACAAGAGCACCGCTTGTTTCAGAATTGCTGCCCTACAAAAAAGAAATTGATAAAAAATATCAGTTTTTGTTAGAAGCGCCAATTAAAGATTCTGAGGGTAGGGATACAGTGGTTCGTTATAGTAGAAAGACGAAAGAGCAATATGTTCGCAGTGAAAAAGATGGAAAGCCTACCGGTTGGAGCGCCTTTTATTCTAAGGGTAGCTGGTCAGTTGCTGAGAAGTCTGGTGGCTGAAGCCCTTGAGTACCTGTTCCTATTTGTCCGCGGTCAATCAAAAGCTTTTATTTGCTAAGAAGCTTATAAAGCTAATAGATTTTAATGCTATGGCGTCACAAGATCGGCATATGCAGGTAGCCTTAGCCCAATCTATTACTCTTCATCTGGGTCAAGCCTGGGCTTGGCATTTACAAGATGTGGCCAGTAATTACAAAGTCAAAGATGCATCAATTATTAATTCAGTTGATGATCTTGAGCAAAGCCTTTTGGCGGATGGTAAGCAACCGGCAGAATCAACTGAGTTAAAACAGTTGTTTTACACTGATGGGTCATGGGCGAATAATATGCTTTATGCTTTTAGTCAGTTGTCAGACTTACCTATAATTCGCAAAGCTGAAATGGATTCAGATCGTCTGCCTATGCTTTCCTTAGACGATGCATCAAATTCACGGAGAAAGGCTGTAGATTGGGACCTGGCTGAAGCCATGGATTGGTCTAAAAAAATGAATGAACTCGTAGAAAGACATAGAGATATGATGATCGAGTTTTAATCATTCTGCTAATACAACATAAATAATTTTTTGAGATAGAACTAATGAGCACACCAGCATTTGAATTAATCATTTTAGAAAATGGCGATATTGGATTGCAACGTGCAGGTGTCGATGAAACACTTGTGCAGGTAAAATTTTCAGCCAAGGTAAAAGAGTATTTGGGCGAGCAGCATATAGACGTTGCTAAACAAATGATTGATTCAGGCATCCAGGCGGTTATTGATTGGGAGCAGGAAATGGTTTTGGCCGAAGAGAAAAAGCCAAGTCAAACAGTTCATTAAAGCTAAAGACTGGTACTAAGTGATGTCAAATAATGATGTTTTAACGAAAATCGCCGGTCATCGTCATATCTCTACTCAGCGCCAGCATCTTATGTTGTGCACTGCAGGTCTGTGTAGTTCTCCCGAGCAAGCCGAGCAATCATGGAATTATCTAAAGCAGCGTATCAAAGAGTTAAAACTTATGGATGTAGAGTCGGGAGTATACCGTTCAAAGGTAGGTTGTTTACGCCTCTGCAAACAGGGTCCAATTATGGTGAGTTACCCCGATGGAACCTGGTATCACAGTTGCACCCCAGGTGTACTTGAAAGAATTCTACAAGAGCATGTTATCAACGGCGTTCCGGTTAAGGAATACATTTTTGCTAAGGGTGATTTAGGCGCAAGTGTACCCTCTTAAATGGCAACCCTTACAACACCTACCGCTAGACCTTCTATTGCAAAATCCTGATGACGTAAATCAACCATTATCGGAGAATACTGCTGGTTTTCTGGTAATAGCTGTATCTCATGTTTACTTCTGGTTCGCTTAAGTCGCTTCACAGTAACCTCACCGTCGACTCTAGCTACCACAATTTGCTGATTTTCTGCGGTTGGCTGTTGATGAACGGCTAATAGATCACCATCCATAATGCCAACATCGACCATACTCTGCCCCTGAACCCGCAAAAAATAATCAGCATGCGGATGAAAGGTGCTTGAAGGGACCTCTTGATAGTCTTCGATATTTTGCTCTGCAAGAATAGGCTCCCCAGCGGCAACCCGACCCACAATAGGTATTCCCGATAGCTGTTCAGCAATGCGAATTCCTCTAGAGGCACCAGGGATCATCTCAATGGCACCTTTTCTTGCTAGTGCTTTTAGGTGGTCTTCTGCGGCATTAGCCGATCGAAAGCCAAGTTGTTCAGCAATCTCAGCACGAGTGGGGGGATAACCTGTTTGATCTAGGTTGTCTTTAATCAGATCAAAGATTTGTTGTTGTCTAGCAGTTAAGCGTTCCATCTTAGACTCCTGTATATTTATTACCTGTTATTATATACAGTATATAGGTTTGTGCAACTTTGTTTTTGCAGTCGCTGAAGTATTTGGTTGTTTGACTGATATCCAAATGGTTAGAATGAATAGTGTAATGACTTAAACAGGATAATAAATTTGATGGGCAATCATAAATACGGACGCCTTATGTTAGATTTAGCAGGTACTGAATTGCTAACTGAAGAACGGCAATTGTTGGCAAATCATCATGTCGGTGGGGTTATTTTATTTGCTCGGAATATTGTCACCAAACAACAGGTTTGTGCGCTGGTAAACGATATCCGCAGTTGTTCTGATAATATTTTGATTGCGGTCGATCAAGAGGGTGGCCGTGTCCAACGCCTTAAGGATGGGTTTACTCTATTACCACCTATGCAAGTTCTTGGAGACTTAGTTGATTCTAATTTAGACGTAGGCCTCGAACTTGCAACAGATATTGGCTGGCTTATGGCTTCAGAAGTATTAGCCTGTGGCTTGGATATAAGTTTTGCTCCTGTATTAGATGTGGATAGACATCACAGCAGTATTATTGGTGATCGTGCATTTTCCGACTCAGCTGATCAGGTTATATTAGTCGCTAAAGCGTTTATTAAAGGAATGAATGAAGCTGGAATGTCGGCGACGGGTAAGCACTTTCCCGGACATGGTGGGGTAGTTGCAGATAGCCATCTAGAAGCACCGGTTGATCATCGAACCATGACAGAGTTAGAAGCCAGAGATTTAAAGCCCTTTGTATCCCTCTGTAATGATTTAGCGGCTGTTATGCCGGCGCATATTACATTTCCTACTATTGATTCATCCTCTGTGGGTTTTTCCAAGTATTGGTTACAAAATATTCTGCGTGCCAAACTTGGTTTTGACGGCGTTATTTTTAGTGATGATCTAAGTATGAAAGGTGCCGATGTTGCCGGTGGCTATATCAATAAAGCAGAGGTGGCACTTGCGGCTGGTTGCGATATGATACTAGTATGCAATTGCCCCGAGGGAGCGAAAGAGGTTTTAGAACATTTACAGCAATTAAAGATGAAAGGTTGTGAAAAAATTGCCACAATAAGAGCGGGAACTCCCCTTAGTTGGGATGAGTTAATTAAAAATACGCGCTATCAACAAACAATAAAAAAACTTCAGCAGTTAACTGCTACAGGACATTAAGATGAATGCACTAGAATCTTGGCTAGTCAATTTAACCGGTGAAACCTATCTTTGGGTAGGCGAGCTTTTTCTAATTGTTTTAATGGCGTTATTCACTGGCTTTATTTTAAATAAATTACTTAATCGTCTTCAGCTGAAGGCTGCTCAAACACCTACCGTATGGGATGATGCACTTATTGAAGCCTGCCGAGCGCCGGCAATATGGTTGATTTGGATTCTAGGCATCAATTTTGCACTAAGCATTATGGCTCAAAGAATCGACTCGCCACTACAGGATTTTATTGATCCTCTAAATCGCTTAGCGATCATTGTGCTTGGGGTTTTATTTATTAATGGTTTTATTAGGCGTGCGGAAGCTAATCTTCTCAATCCTAAATATATGAAAAAGCCAATGGACCCTACAACAGTTAAGGCGGTGTCTAAGCTTTTCCGTGCTGCGGTTGTTATTACCGCAGTTCTAGTGATTATGCAGTTCCTTGGTTACAGCATCTCAGGTTTGTTAGCCTTTGGTGGTATTGGTGGTATTGCCGTAGGTTTTGCTGCTAAAGATCTTCTGGCTAACTTTTTTGGCGGGCTAATGATTTACTTAGACCGTCCATTTTCAGTGGGTGACTGGGTGCGTTCACCGGACAAAGAAATTGAGGGTACTGTAGAAGATGTTGGCTGGCGTCTTACCCGCATTCGTACTTTTGATAAGCGTCCCCTGTATATCCCTAATGCGGTATTTGCCAATATATCAGTGGAAAATCCATCGCGTATGTCCAATAGAAGAATTTATGAATCAGTGGGTATTCGCTATGATGATATAGCCTGTATGACGCCTATAGTCGATCAGGTGACGACTATGTTGCGTGAGCACAGTGAGATTGACACAGATCAGGTAATTATTGTTAACTTTGACAAGTTTGCGCCAAGCTCTTTGGACTTTTTTATCTATGCCTACACCAAGACCACAGATTGGGTTAAATACCATGAGGTTAAGCAGGATGTGTTACTTAAAGTATCAGAGATTATTGCAACTAATAAGGCTGAAATAGCCTTCCCAACATCGACGCTTCATATAGCGCCACCAGGGCTTGAAGCGGCATCTAAAAAGTAACCTAATAGTTAAATTGGTTGATTCAATGCGATATCTATTTATAGCAAGTTGTTTATTGATATCGAGTTGCCTGTCGGTCCCTGATGGCATTACTCCCGTTAACAATTTTTCTCTAGAACGCTATCTGGGTCGTTGGTATGAGGTTGCGCGCTTGGATCATTCCTTTGAGCGCGATCTCCAGGCGGTTTCTGCTGATTATTCCCTAAGAGAAGATGGCGGTATTAAAGTAATCAATTCAGGTCGCAATATTGACTCGGGAGAAATACAACAGGCTGAGGGTAGAGCCTACTTTGTCGAAGGCCCCTCCAAAGGGCATTTAAAAGTGTCTTTTTTTGGCCCGTTTTTTGGTTCTTACGTTATCTTTGA
Source organism: uncultured Porticoccaceae bacterium (assembly GCA_965662525.1). Taxonomy (GTDB): domain Bacteria; phylum Pseudomonadota; class Gammaproteobacteria; order Pseudomonadales; family Porticoccaceae; genus HTCC2207. The sequence continues at coordinate 24,181 of CBFIHQ010000009.1, read as the reverse complement.
ACTTGATCAAGAAAACTACCAATACGCATTTGTAGCGGGCAATACCACGAATTATCTATGGCTGCTTGCCCGAACTCCTGAGGTTTCAGAGGCTGTGTTGAGAGATTTTAAGGATAAGGCTTCAAAATTTGAATTTAATACAGAAGAACTTATTTTTGTTAAACATTAGATATACTATTCTGCCGCTTTAAGTTCAGATACTGGCTCTGGTTCGAGTAATTGTGGAGGCATATTGATCGGCACTGGCTCAAAGGATTTTATAGTAACCAGTGCACCCATATAGGGGTGATCGATATAATAGACTTCATCTACCTGAATACGCTTTGACTGTTTTATTGGCCAGATCTCACTAATAGGATAGCCTTGGTCATTCACTGCTACAGTTGATTCTGCAGTGGTATCTCTGGGGGAATCAAGTAGAGGAACTATATCACTTAGATCATAGCCTGCTAGAGCATCTTCAATGCCCTTAAAATTATCATCTGATTCGCTGACAGAAAAGTCTGTGAGCTGAGGTAAATCATCAGTCAATGACTGAAGATTTTTAGAAAAACGCATTGCCTTTAATAGACTTTTCTCATCGTTATTTAGTTGTTTTTGAGGTATTTCTGGCAGGGTAATATGTGTATTTTCTGCAGTTGAGAAATTGATTCGCCATAAATCACTTTCAAAATGTAAGTATCTGGATTTATAAAATCGCAATGACCCCTCTATGGCTTGTCGATTAGCAACTTCTGGTTTTGTCTTTATCAATACCCATGGGCTTTGTTCTTTAGCGTCAATTTGAAAACGCCATGCTTGGTGAAAGCGAACGTTATATTTGCGTCTATTTAAAGCCCTTGCAGTGTCATTAAGGTTTCTAAGTTTCTTATCTAGCATCTGAAAAGGCTGTTCGTACACGGGCTTAAACCCAGCCTTTTTATCAGACTGTAGTGCTTTATTTTCTATCGCTTCTTGGTCACTGCCAAATTTATCCAATTGGAAAGATTCAAGGTCACTAATATCTTCATTGTCTTGATACTGATAGGGTATAGATGCTTCTGGTATTAGTGTTGAACCGTCGTTATAGTTTTCTGGTTTAAGTTGCTCGGCACCTAATAATACTAGCAAGCGTTGAGTTAGTTCACCGTCGTCGGTTTGAGTAATTGATGCCGAGGAATGTCGATAAAAAATAGGGCGCCGCATAATACCGGTATTGGGGTATTTATTAGTTAACTCGAGCCAGTTTTGTGGAAAACCAATTTGAACTTCTTTTGGCGCTGACTCAGTGTCAGCTGTGGTTTTTTGATCGAATAAAATAACTTCTACTTGATACCAATTTTCTGCCGCAGGATCAGTTTCTATGATGTGTTGTTCAGCATTAAGCGGTTTATGTATTAAGAAAAAAGGAACCATAGCCGCTAACAGTAATCTGCTCAGTGGTGCTTTGTGGCTTAAGAAAAACATCCAGAGTCCTTTTGTACTTTAATTATAGCGTCTCAGTCAGTGATGACAGCATAGCATATACTGAGTTGAGCCTTAGTTCAGGGGTTCCCATTGGCATTGTGAAACTCAATTGATCATTATTCAACAGCTTATATTTATTTGAGTTTTCCTGGACTAATTTAATAATAGTAATAGGCTCTACCTTCGTATTCTGTGAAAACTGAAGACGACCACTGGTAGGACCAGCCTCTATTTTCTTAAGACCAAGCTGCTCACCGATTTGTCTAATTTCAGCTATTTGGAAAAGTGCTTTTACCGACTCCGGTAGCAGGCCAAAGCGATCTATCATCTCTACCTGTAATTCGTGAAGCTGTTGTTTATTTTGACAGTTTGCCAAGCGTTTATAAAAAGTAAGCCGCATATTAACATCAGGCAAATAGTCTGAGGGTATAAGAGCGGGAATATGCAGATTTACTTCTATGCCTTGATCAAAATTAATCGCCTTATTGGGGCTTTCGCCGCTGCGAATTGCCTCTACGGCTTGGTCTAGCATCTCCAGATAAAGGGTAAAGCCAATGGTTTGAATATGACCGCTTTGCTCTTCTCCTAATAGTTCTCCGGCGCCGCGAATTTCAAGATCATTGGTCGCGAGAGTAAAGCCGGAGCCTAGGTGCTCTGCTGCGGCAATAGCCTCAAGGCGCTTGATGGCGTCAGTTGTAAGCTTTTTCTCAGGATGAGTCATCAAATAGGCATAGGCTTGGTGATGTGATCTTCCAACTCGTCCTCTTAACTGGTGTAACTGAGCTAAACCAAACTTATCCGCACGTTCAATAATAATGGTATTAGCGCTGGGTATATCGATACCAGTTTCAATGATTGTTGAGCAGACAAGAACATTGAACCGCTGATGGTAAAAGTCCGACATGATTTTTTCTAACTCACGTTCTCGCATTTGACCATGAGCTATATTGATGCGGGCCTCGGGAACAAGCTCTGCTAAATCATCGGCAGCTCGTTGTATGGATTTAACATCATTATGTAAATAGTAGACCTGCCCGCCGCGTAAAATCTCTCGTAGTATGGCTTCTTTGGCGACTCTGGATTCTTTTTTTCTAATAAATGTTTTTACAGATAAGCGCTTGGCTGGGGGCGTAGCAATAATCGATAAATCCCTAATACTATGCATTGACATATTCAGCGTTCGCGGAATTGGCGTTGCGGTCATGGTCAGCATATCCACACAGCTTCTTAGGGCTTTTAGTTGTTCTTTTTGGCGCACACCAAATCTGTGCTCTTCATCAATTATCATCAAGCCCAATCGGCTAAAGTCGATATTGGCATGAAGAAGTTTGTGAGTGCTAATAAGAATATCAACTTTGCCAGATTCTACTTGACTGATAACTTGCTGCTGCTCTTTGGCTGTCTTAAATCTGGATAACTCTTCTACGTGAATAGGCCAGTTTGCAAAGCGATCGCGGAAATTTTCTAAATGTTGGTGCGCAAGCAGGGTAGTGGGAACTAAAATTACCACCTGTTTGTTACTTGAAACTACCGTAAAGGCCGCTCGCATAGCAACTTCAGTTTTGCCAAAGCCGACATCGCCACATACTAGCCTATCCATAGGTTGCGGGCTTAATAGATCTTTTCGAACCGCTTCAATTGTTGTGAGCTGATCTGCCGTTTCTTCAAACGGAAATTGACTGCAGAATTGACGATACTCTTCTTCATTATCTTCGCAGGAAAAGCCTTTCCGAGCCGCGCGGCGTGAGTAGATGTCCAGTAGCTCTGCCGCTGTATCTCGCACTTTCTCTGCGGCCTTTTTCTTCGCTTTATCCCATTTATCAGATCCCAGTCGATGCAGTGGTGCCATGGTTTCATCGCCACTGCCGCTAAAGCGACTAATCATATTCAATGAAGATACGGGAACATAAAGTTTGGCATCATCGGCATAGACTAGCGTAAGAAACTCTTGGTCTGAACCATCGACAGTCAAGAGGATTAAACCGTTATAGCGGCCGACTCCGTGGTCTAGGTGAACAACCGGTGCGCCAATTTTAAGTTCAGCTAAACTTTTAAAGATATAATCAGGAGATTCAGAGGCTGTTGAGCGTCTTCTGCGCTGCATCACCTGTTGACCGAATAGTTCACCTTCGGTAATAAGACATATTTTACGTTGCTGGCAATAAAAGCCTTGATCAATGGGGTAGACACAAATACCCATTGTTGCATCAGATGATGTAAATGTTTGCCATGAGTCAAATACTACTGTCTTTATATCATTGGCGACCAATAACTCACTTAAAGCCTCCTTGCGCCCGGCCGATTCAGCACAGAATAATACGGCGGTATCATTTGGGATGCTTGCTATAAATTGTTCTAACTTTTCTAGAGGATTGAGTTGTTTACTGTTGACACTTATATCTGGAATACCAGATCTAATCAGCTCGTCTTGATCAGCAGCATTCGGCGCTTTGTGGATAATATTGAGCTGCTTAAATTCGGAAAATAAATCTTCAACCGTAATAAAAATTTCTTTAGGCGCTAAAAGTGGTCTTTGTGGGTCAACACCATATTCGGTGTAGCGACGATTAATATCTTGCCATAGAGTGTTTGCCGTGGTGTATAGATCGCCTTGCATAAATGTTTGGGTATGCTCGGGGAGATAGTCAAACAATGTGGCTGTTTGATCAAAGAATAGACTCAGGTAGTACTCAATACCTTGAGGGGCTATTCCTTGTTTTACATCCTTATAAACCGGGCAATCGACCGTTGATTGCTCAAAATGATCATGCCAGTTATTTAGAAAATGATTAATACCTTCCTTGTCGAGCGGAAACTCTCTTGCAGGAAGAAGCCGCAGGCGCTCAACACTGGATAGCGTACGCTGTGATTCAGGATCAAATATTCTTAGTGATTCAATATCATTGTCGATTAAATCAATTCTAAAGGGCGCTTTTTCACCCATAGGAAAAATATCAATGATTGAACCGCGAAATGCATATTCACCATGCTCATAAACTGTATCAACCCGCTGATATCCGGCTCTGGTTAATTGGTTGTGTAATTTGTCACGATCGAGTGTTTCATCGACCTTGTAGTCAAATAGCCGCGATGCCAAAAAATCAGTCGGTGGAAGTTGATGGAGCAGTGATGGTAGTGGCAAAACTAGCACTGTTTGTTTGAGTGTTGGCAGTTCACTCAGTATTTGAATGCGATCAGAAATAATATCTTGGTGAGGCGAAAAAATATCATAAGCTAAAGTTTCCCAGTCTGGGAATACCTTGGTATCTACTTCAGTGTCTTGTAAAAAAAAATTAATTGCTCTGCGAAGTATTGAGGCCTCTGCAGTTGTAGCTGTGATTACAAGTGAGATGCCGGGATAATTTACTGCGCTTTCAGCAATGGATAATGCTTGTGCTGTAGTGCCAAGGGCTGCACAATCAGATTGATTGTCTGATGCTTTACTCATGTACAGGTGTCTCTTATAGGGTGTTTTAGTTTAAGCGCAAAATATCGGATTGATATTTTACTCTACTTAGCTTACCGGTTTGTAAAAAATATCAATTCGCTGGTTAATACTAATAATAATTGTCTATAGTTTATAAAGACCACCGATTAATAATTATTTGCAATAAAAGGACTTATAAAGTGAACAAGGCAGTGCGACCGTCACCCGAGAATTTCTTTTTAGATTGGAAGCAAAGAGAGGCCCTTGCGGAAGGAATGATACCGCTTATAGGTAAGTTATACAGAGAGTCAAACGTATCTTGTTATATGTATGGTAAAAGCATGGTGAATAAATCTGTCACCGATCTTATGAAATCGCATCGTTTTGTGCGCCAAGTTGAAAAGAATGAACTCTCTGAATTTGATACGGCACCTATGTTGCAAGCTATTGCACAATTAAGTTTGGGGCCGGCCCATATAGATATAGGTAAGTTGGTCGTAAAATATCAGTGTTTTAATCAGTCGCTATCATTGGAAAAATTTGTTGCTGGCCAGTTGTCAGGCTGTGTAGGGTCTAGGTCAAAGCCTCTTTTAAAGCCACAGGACATAGTGCTTTATGGCTTTGGGCGGATAGGGCGATTATTGGCTAGGCTTTTAATTGATAAGGCTGGAGGTGGCGATGTATTGCGACTCAAGGCAATTGTTGTCCGCAAAGCAAGTAAAAAGAATAACGATTTAGAAAAGCGTGCAGCATTACTGCGTCAGGATTCTGTTCACGGTTCATTTAGAGGAACGATCAGAGTAATTGGAGAAAGCGATACGCTGGTTGTTAATGGTAACCCTATAAGAGTTATATATGCCGATAAACCAGAGGATATTAATTATAGTGACTATAATATTAATGATGCCCTAGTGGTTGATAACACCGGTATATGGACTGATCGAGCAAGCCTTGAGCGACACCTTGGTAATGGGGCAAAAAAAGTATTACTCACAGCACCGGCGGGCGACGATATTCCTAATATTGTTTATGGGGTTAATCACTATCAAATTAACCACGAGGATAAAGTAATTTCAGCGGCGTCGTGCACCACCAACGCTATTGTACCGGTACTTAAAACTATACTTGATCAATACGGTATTGAGCATGGTCATGTAGAGACCGTGCATGCCTATACCAATGATCAAAATTTAATTGATAATTACCATTCGGGAGATAGGCGCGGGCGAAGTGCCGCGTTAAATATGGTGCTGACATCAACCGGTGCTGCCAAAGCCGTGGCTAAAGCAATTCCCGAACTTGCAGGAAAATTAACCGGTAACGCAATAAGAGTTCCAACCCCCAATGTTTCAATGGCTATTTTAAATTTACAGTTAAGTCGAACAGTTGCAAGAGATGAGCTTAATGAGTTTTTACGATTTATGGCTCTGCATAGTCAGTATCAACAGCAAATTGGCTATACCGTTTCTACCGAAGCGGTGTCTACTGATTTTGTTGGATCTAGGCAGGCCACAGTAGTCGATTCAGAGGCAACCATTGTTTCCGGAAGCAATGTGGTTATCTACTGTTGGTATGACAATGAATTTAGTTATAGCTGTCAGGTAGTAAGATGTATTGAAAAGTTTGCAGGTGTTGATTGGCAACGTTATCCTACTGAAGTCTAATAATTAACCACTAAGAACCACAGATGTTGATCGAGCAGATTTGGACTAATAACGCTTGGCGTAATTTTAATTATCTTATTGCCTGCCCTGAAAGCGGTGACGCACTTGCTATTGATCCGTTAGATCATCAGCAATGCCTAGATATGGCTCAAAAGCATGGGTGGAAAATCACCCAGATACTAAATACTCATGAGCACCATGATCATATCGAGGGAAACAAACCGCTTGTAGAAGCTACTGGTGCTGCGCTATTGGCACATACTGAAGCGCGTGATGCTATATCTGGCATTGATGTGCCTCTTGTCGGGGGTGAGGTAATTACTGTTGGTAGCACTGTTCAGCTGAAAGTTATAGATACCCCTGGCCACACCATGAGTCACCTATGTCTCTTATCCAAAACTCAAACTCCGGTGTTATTTAGTGGCGATACTTTATTCAATGCAGGGGCAGGGAACTGTCATGGTGGTGGTCATCCGGAGGCTCTTTACACGACTTTTTCTGAAATCTTCTCAAAGCTAGCTGATAATACTCAAATTTATCCTGGACATGATTACATCGTTAATAACCTTGAGTTTACTCTTAATCGAGAGCCCGGCAACAAAGCTGCTGCCACTTTGCTTGATCAAGTTATTGCTCAGGATACAAATAACCCAATGGTAACAACCCTAGCAATGGAAAAACAAATCAACTGCTTTATGCGACTTGATAGCCAAGAAATTATCTCAAACTTACAATCTACGATAACTGATTTTCCTGCTCAGCCCGAAGCTAAAGATGTTTTTCTTGCATTAAGAGCGTTGCGCAATCATTGGTGATTTTAAGTGGTTATTTGTTTTAGGGCGGCAAAAACAAAAAAATAATCGAAAAATTGACTATTTATAGCGGTTAAACTGGCATCAAAACCCTAACAAGATTATACTCTCGCGCGAAAATGTTGGCCGCACTACTTTAAATTATTTTCGTAGTTTTGGTCAGTGCAAATAGATGTTTTTGAGTACTGTGTGAATAGGGTCAAGACTTTTTGACGTAATTTACATATTCATGCTTGAAATGTTTTTAATCTCGTCAATGGTATTTCCTATGATTAAAGTTCGCCGCGGACTGGACCTGCCTATATCAGGTGCGCCAAAGCAAGAAATTCACGATGGCCCTAAAACTAGTCAAATTGCTATTATTGGCTCAGATTTCCATGGCATGAAGCCCACCATGGAAGTAAAAGTTGGGGATAGTGTTAGTAAAGGTCAGTTGCTCTTTACAGATAAAAAGAACTTAGGTGTACGCTTTACATCTCCGTCTTCTGGAACTGTGGTTGAAATCAACCGTGGTGAACGACGAGTTTTCCAGTCATTGGTTATTGATATCGATGGCGATGAAAAAATAGCTTTCCCTTCTTTTGAGGCAGACAAACTCTCTTCTCTTAGTCGTGAACAGGTGGTAGAGAATCTGGTTAATTCAGGACAGTGGGTTAGCCTAAAAACTCGACCTTATTCAAAAGTTCCCGCAATTGATAGTGTACCTGCTTCAATTTTTGTTAATGCAATGGATACTAATCCACTAGCAGCGGACCCGCAGGTTATTATTGCAGAACGTCAACAGGATTTTGCCAATGGCCTAACAGTTATTTCAAAATTAACTGAGGGTTCAGTTAATCTTTGTGTTGAAACAAACTCGTCTGTAACAGCTGACAATGCTAAAGTTTACAATTTCTCTGGCCCACATCCGGCAGGCCTTTCTGGTACTCACATACACTATATAGACCCAGTAAGTGCTAATAAAACTGTTTGGACGGTTAATTATCAAGATGTTATTGCTATTGGGGCCTTATTTACTTCGGGTGAAATTGATAGCCGTCGCGTAATTGCGCTAGGCGGACCTCAGGTAACGGAGCCGCGTCTAATTAGAACCATCTTGGGTGCAAATCTTAATCAGCTAGTCATTGGCGAACTTATTAATGATGAAAATCGTGTTATATCAGGTTCTGTTTTAAGTGGTCGTAAAGCTTCAGGTAACTTTGCTTTTCTTGGTCGATATCACAACCAAGTGTCAGTGATTCGAGAAGGTCGTGAAAGAGAGCTTCTTCACTATCTTCGTCCAGGTATTAATAAACATTCTGCATTGCCAATTTTTGCCGGCGGTCTTAAGAAAAAACTATTTAATATGACGTCCAGCACCAATGGCAGTGAGCGTGCAATGGTTCCTGTGGGGGGCTATGAGAATGTCACTGCATTAGATTTATTGCCAATTCAATTGTTGCGATCGCTGATTGTCGGCGATACAGAAATGGCTCAAAAATTGGGCTGTCTAGAACTTGATGAAGATGATGTAGGTTTGTATACCTATGTCTGCGTCGGTAAGTATGAATACGGCCCGATTCTTCGTGACAACCTCACTAGAATTGAGAAGGAGGGTTAATTCGAATGCGTAAATTCCTAGATAAGTTAGAGCCTAACTTTAAGAAAGGCGGTAAGTGGGAAGGTTGGTATGCGCTTTATGAGGCCATTGACACCGGTCTATTTAAGCCCTCTGATGTTACAAAAAATAGTTCACATGTAAGAGATAACATTGATCTAAAGCGCGTAATGATTACGGTTTGGCTTTGTACGTTTCCAACTATGTTTTTTGGTATGTGGAATATTGGTTTCCAAGCTAACAGTATTATGGCTGATATGGGTATGGCGAGTCAGGAAGGTCTGCGCGGTATCTTTATAGGTTTACTAGCAGGTTATGACGCTAGCAGCATTTGGGATAATATGATCCATGGTGCTGCCTACTTTATACCTATTTATGCTACCACGTTTATAGTGGGTGGCTTTTGGGAAGTACTATTCGCGAGCGTTCGCGGCCATGAAGTTAATGAAGGCTTTTTTGTAACTTCGGTCCTTTTTGCTCTTTGTTGCCCACCGGATCTGCCATTGTGGATGGTTGCTGTGGGTATTAGCTTTGGTATCGTCATCGGTAAAGAAATTTTCGGCGGTACAGGAAAGAACTTCCTAAACCCAGCACTTACCGGTCGAGCATTCTTATACTTTGCTTATCCTGCCTATATGAGTGGCGATATGGTATGGACTGCAGTCGACGGCTATACCGGTGCTACTATGCTGTCTATTGCTGCAGCAGATGGTGTCAATGCACTGGCTCAAACGGCTAGTTGGATGGATTCTTTCATAGGTACTATTCATGGTTCCATTGGAGAGACATCCACCCTAGCTATTCTAGTGGGTGCGGTTGTGTTGATTTCTATGAAAATTGCCTCCTGGCGGATTATCGGCGGCGTGCTTGTGGGTTCTGCTGCTGTATCTTTGTTGTTTAATAGTATTGAATCAACAAACCCAATGTTTGCCTTGCCATTTTATTGGCACTGGGTAGTCGGCGGTTTTGCCTTTGGTGCAATCTTTATGGCTACTGATCCAGTGTCAGCCTCTATGACTAATACCGGTAAGTACATATACGGTCTTTTGATCGGTGTTATGGTTATTCTTATCCGAGTGGTAAACCCCGCTTTCCCAGAGGGCATGATGTTAGCCATACTTTTTGCCAACCTTTTTGCCCCATTGATTGATCATTATGTGGTTGAGTCTAATATCAAGAGGAGACTAGCACGTGGCTAATGAATCTGTTACCAAAACATTTACCGTTGCATTGACCCTATGTATTGTTTGTGCCGTGATTGTATCTAGTGCGGCTGTTTTTCTTCGCCCTGCACAAGAGGCTAATAAGCTACTTGATTTAAAAACTAATATTCTGGCATCTGCGGGGTTATTAGAAGAGGGTGTTGACGTTGAAACTCAATTTGAAAAAATTAGTGTTAAATTAGTCGATATGGATTCTGGTCGCTTTACCAATGCCGTTGATTCTGATACCTATGATCAGCGTAAAGCGTCCTCAGATCCAGCGCTTTCAGTTGCCCTAAGTTCATCAGAAGATATTGCAAAAATTAAGCGCCGTGCCAATTTTTCCAAGGTGTATATTGTTGAAAATGCCAGTGGCCTTGAGAAGGTTATATTGCCTATCAAAGGCTACGGACTATGGTCAACATTGTATGGCTTTATAGCCCTTGAGTCTGACCTTAAAACTGTTGCTGGTATAGGTTTTTATGAGCATACGGAAACACCCGGACTTGGTGGTGAGGTCGACAACCCTAAGTGGAAGACTAGCTGGATAGGTAAGCAAGCCTACAGTGGCGACGCGCTTGTACTTGAGGTGATTAAGGGTAAAGTTGATGTGTCTCGGGATGGTGCAGAGTCTAAGATTGATGGTCTCGCCGGTGCAACGCTAACCACTAAAGGTGTTGATAACCTTGTTAAGTATTGGTTGGGAGATCAAGGCTTTAAACCTTTTATCGAAAATCTTAAAACAGGGGAGGCGTAATAGATGTCAAAGACTAAAGATATCTTACTTGAGCCAATTGCTAGTAATAATCCTATTGCATTACAGATATTGGGCATCTGTTCGGCCCTAGCTGTAACTACCAGCATGAAAGTTGCATTCGTTATGTGTCTAGCGCTAACCACTGTATCTGCTTTTTCAAACCTTTTTGTTTCTTCAATTCGACATCATATTCCAAATAGTATTCGTATCATTGTACAGATGACGATTATTGCCTCATTGGTAATTATGGTAGATCAGGTGTTAAAAGCGGTTGCTTACGATATCAGCAAGCAGCTTTCAGTATTTGTTGGTCTTATTATCACTAACTGTATTGTAATGGGCCGCTGCGAGGCCTTTGCTATGAAAAATCCGCCACTGCCAAGTTTCTATGATGGCATTGGTAATGGCCTTGGCTACAGTGTAATTTTGATGTTGTTAGCCTTTATTCGCGAATTATTTGGTGCCGGTAAAATCTGGGGTATTCAGGTGTTACCAGTCAGCACTGAAGGTGGCTGGTATGTTGCAAACGGTATGATGTTAATGCCACCCAGTGCATTCTTTTTGATCGGTCTGTTTATTTGGGCTCTTCGCGTGTGGAAGACAGAGCAGGTTGAACAGCCAGACTTTAAGATTACTGCGAACAGTCGCAATAGTGAGGTTGTCTAATGGAACATTATCTCAGTTTATTAGTTAGATCGATTTTTATCGATAATATTGCTCTCAGTATGTTTCTGGGTATGTGTACCTTTATTGCGGTATCAAAAAAGATTAATGCTGCAATTGGTCTTGGAATCGCGGTTATAGTGGTACAAACCATTACTGTTCCCGTAAATTATTTGCTAATGAACTATTTGCTTGCAGATGGTGCCCTAGCATGGGCTGGACTTGCGGATGTTAATTTAAGTTTCTTGGTATACCTGTGCTTTATTGGTGTTATTGCAGCCTTGGTTCAGATTCTAGAGATGGTATTGGATAAATATGTTCCAGCTCTCTACAGTGCATTGGGCGTTTTCTTACCATTGATCACAGTAAATTGCGCTATTTTGGGTGGTTCGCTTCTAATGGCAGAGCGCGGTTATGGCTTCACTGAAAGTGTTGTCTACGGTATTGGCTCTGGCACATCTTGGGCTCTCGCTATTGCGGTTTTGGCCGGTATTCGCGAAAAGCTTAAATACAGCGATATCCCAGAAGGTTTACAAGGTTTGGGAATTGTATTTATTACCGTAGGTTTGATTTCCCTTGGCTTTATGTCGTTTGGCGGCATTGATCTATAAAAATTGGAGAATTAAAGCAGTATGACGACTGAAATTATCTTAGGTGTAGCCATGTTCACGGTAGTGATTTTGGCACTTGTTGCCTTTATTCTAGCCGCTCGTAGTAAGCTGGTTGCTTCTGGTGATGTAAATATCGAAATTAATGGCGAAAAGACTATCACTGTTCCTGCTGGTGATAAGCTTTTGCAAACGCTTTCAAATGCTGGCTTATTCTTGCCCTCTGCCTGTGGTGGCGGCGGAAGTTGTGCCCAGTGTAAATGTGTTGTTTCGGACGGCGGTGGCTCTATGTTACCTACAGAAGAAGCTCACTTTACTCGCAGAGAAGCAAATGAAGGTTGGAGACTATCCTGCCAAGCCCCCGTCAAACAGGATATGAAAGTTGAAGTTCCTGAAGAAGTGTTTGGTGTTAAGCGCTGGGAATGTACTGTCGAATCCAATCCAAATGTAGCTACCTTTATCAAAGAGTTAACTCTTCGCTTACCGGAAGGTGAAAATGTTGACTTTAAAGCTGGTGGTTATGTTCAGTTAGAATGTCCTCCCCATGTTGTGAAGTATTCTGACTTTGAAGTTGAAGAAGAATATAGGGGTGACTGGGAGCGTTTTGGCCTCTATCAGTACACTTCTGAGGTTAAAGAGCCTCTAATTCGCGCTTACTCAATGGCTAACTATCCTGAAGAACAGGGTGTGGTTAAGTTTAATATTCGAATTGCAAGTCCTCCTCCAGGTTCTAGTGATATACCCCCCGGTAAGATGTCATCTTATGTTTTTAATCTAAAGGCGGGTGATAAAATTTCTGTCTATGGACCCTTTGGTGAATTCTTCGCTAAAGAGACCAAAGCTGAAATGGTGTTTATTGGAGGTGGTGCAGGTATGGCACCTATGCGATCACATATTTTCGATCAACTTAAACGTATTAATTCAGACCGAAAAATTAGTTTTTGGTATGGTGCAAGATCCCTGAAAGAATGCTTCTATGATGATGAATATGATCAATTAGCAGCAGACAATGATAATTTTGATTGGCATCTAGCTCTTTCTGATCCTCAGCCAGAAGACAACTGGGATGGCCTAACAGGGTTTATCCACAATGTGCTTTATGAGCAGTATTTAAAAGACCATGAAGCGCCAGAAGATTGTGAGTTCTATATGTGTGGTCCACCTATGATGAATATGGCTGTGATTAAGATGCTTGAAGATATGGGTGTTGAGCCAGAAAACATTATGCTTGACGACTTTGGTGGCTAGATATACCTCGGTGATATGCCTAAGGCAAACTACGTTGTTTGCCCTATGGCGCTCCCTTGTTGTTTTAGTTAGTCTATTAACTGCAGCCTGCAGTAATGAACCAGAGATTATCAAAATCTCAGGTGCTAAAATGGGTACTTCTTACCACATTACCGTGGTTGCAGATCAGTTGCCCCCTGAAAACTTAGAGCAGCAAATCGAGCAGTTGCTATCTGATGTAGATAATTCAATGTCTACCTACAAAAAGGATTCAGAAATTAGTCACTATAATCGTATGCCAGTTGGGCAGACTATGACTATCTCTCAAGAGTTTGCCGAGGTTGTTAGAATCAGCCAAAAAATATGGCAATTAACTGATGGTGCTTTTGATCCAACTATAGGTCCGCTGGTGGATTTATGGGGCTTTGGTCCAGTTGAAAGGCATGATTCTATTCCCTCATCCCAGGCCATAGTCCAGGCTAAAACCAAAATAGGCTTTGACTCTGTTGTGCTTGAGGATCAGGTATTGTCAAAAACTAAGTCTGTCGCTTTAGATGTGTCGGCCGTTGCAAAGGGTTATGCGGTTGATAGAGTGGCTGATTTATTAGAGATGCTCGCTTTACCTGATTATCTAGTAGAGATTGGCGGTGAAATACGTGTTAGTGGCTTTAATTCTGATGGTGTTGCTTGGCGAATAGCTATGGAGCAGCCGCAATTATTTGCTGAGGTTGATCGGATAATTGATATTACTGATATTGCGGTTGCAACCTCTGGTGATTATAGAAATTATTTTGAGAAAGATGGCATTCGTTATTCGCATACTATCGATCCAAAATCAGGTAGACCGATTGGCCATAACTTGGCTTCTGTTACAGTGCTTTCGCCTTCTTGTGCCGAAGCAGATGCATGGGCTACTGCTTTTTCAGTTATCGGGGCAGAGCAAAGTTTAGAGTTGGCGCAAGAGCATGATTTAGCGGTCTATATGCTGGTGAGGGAAAATGAACAATTTGTTACCCAATCAAGCGCAAGCTTTGACTTGATCATAAATTAGATTTAATAGGTTAATTCACAGTGTTAGATATTTTATTTGCAGTGTTAGGTTTTATATTTCTGATTTCTATTATGGCAATAGGGGTTTTGATGGGTAAAAAGCCAATAGCAGGCTCCTGTGGTGGTGTTGCTGCTGCTCTGGGTCAGAAGGACTACACCTGTGAAATATGTGGTGATGATCCTAATAAGTGCGATGAAATCTCTAAAACTTCAACATCTTTGTTTACCAATGCAGCTGATTTAAAAAAATAAGGAATAGTCATGGCAGATTTCTCTTACGACCTGGTGGTAATTGGTAGTGGCCCGGCGGGAGAGGGTGCTGCTATGAATGCGGTTAAACAGGGATTAAGCGTTGCTGTTATTGATGACCGAGCTCAGCCTGGTGGCGGCTGTACACACCTTGGCACTATTCCGTCAAAGGCCTTAAGACATTCAGTTCGGCGAATGGTGCAATATAACACTATGCCTATGTTTCGCTCTGTTGGTGATCCCCGTTGGTTTTCTTTCCCTGAGGTTATGAAAGCTGCGGAAAATGTTATTACCAAGCAGGTTGAAGGTAGAACTAAGGGCTATGCCCGAAATCGTGTAAAAATTCATATCGGTAGAGCTAAGTTCATAAATCTAAATGAGGTTATTGTCACTGATCCAACGGGCAGTCCCTTAACAATCAAGGGTAACAACTTTCTAATAGCCACTGGCTCTAGACCCTATCGCCCAGATGATATTGATTTCAATCACCCACTCGTTTTTGATAGTGACACCATTCTTTCTCTCGATCATTCTCCATTAAATATCATTATTTATGGTGCCGGTGTTATTGGTTGTGAATATGCGTCCATATTTGCTGGCTTGGATACGCGTGTTGATTTGGTCAATACCCGCGAATGGTTGATGAGTTTTTTGGACGATGAAATTTCTGATGCTCTAAGTTACCATCTGCGCGATTTAGGGGTTAGCGTTCGTCATAATGAAGAATATGAGCGCGTAGAAACCACAGATAATGGTGTCACCCTAGTTCTAAATTCTGGAAAACGTATTCATGGTGATGCGCTTCTGTGGTCCAACGGTCGCACAGGTAATACCCATGACCTAGGTTTGGAAAATATCGGTCTCGAGTCTGATATGCGGGGACAAATAAAGGTCAATAGTGACTATCAAACAGCAGTGCCACATATTTATGCGGCAGGCGATGTGATTGGCTGGCCTGCACTAGCCGGTGCCGCTTATGATCAGGGGCGGTTTGCCGCTTCTCATATGTGCGATATGCCGGATAAATACCGTGTTGAAGATGTAGCTACTGGCATTTGGACTATTCCCGAAATAAGCTATGTAGGCAAAACTGAGACAGAATTAACCGACCAAAAAATTCCTTATGAAATTGGTTGTGCCTATTTCAAAGACCTAGCTAGAGCACATATCTCTGAAGAAGAAGTAGGGATGTTAAAGATTCTATTCCATCAAAAGACATTGGAAATTCTTGGTATTCACTGCTTTGGTGCCGAAGCGGCTGAGATTATTCATATTGGTCAAGCCATTATGAATCAAGACGGTGAAGCCAATAGTATCAATTACTTCTTGCGCACCACCTTTAACTATCCAACGATGGCCGAAGCCTATCGTGTGGCTGCACTTAATGGGTTAAATAGGGTGAGTCGTGAGAGTCGCCGCGCATAACCTATAGAACATCGCGATTTAATGTTTAAAATAACACAATAGATTTGTCTGAGAGTTGTACCCTTATAGCCTTTGCTGTTTAATCTGTGCATGAAATCAAACCTCCCATTATATATTGGCCTTCGATACGCACTCAGTCAGCGCAAAGAGGGGTTTTTGTCGTTTATTTCTGGGTTTTCGTTTTGCGCTATGGCTCTTGGTGTAATGACTTTAATCGTTGTGCTCTCAGTTATGAATGGTTTTGATCGTGAAATTAAGCAGCGGTTACTTAATATAATTCCGCATATTTCTATCAAGCACGACAGCAATATCAGTCCGCAACAATTTGATCAATTATCTAAGCAATTATCTATCAATGACGACAGAGTATCCGCTGTAATCCCCATCCTTGAAAACTATGCCATGTTGGCCAACAGCTCACGTCAGCAGGCGGTGCTCCTAAAGGGAATTGATATTTCGTGGTCATCAGCTAAGTTGTTATCTGACAATATGCTGATGGGTGATGTATCTCAATTACAGCCGCGAATTTATGGCATATTGTTAGGTAGTCAAGTGGCAAGAAGTCTAGGCGTTGGGCTTGGAGATACAGTTGAAGTTATACTACCAACACTTTCAGTAACCCCCGTAGGTACATTTCCGCGCTTAAAGATGATGCAGGTTACAGGGATATTTGAGGTGGGTGCTCAGGTTGATGCAACTACTGCCTATATTAACTCGCGTGATGCTCAAAAGTTTTTTCAATTGGCCAACAATTATCAAGGCTTACAATTGGTGTTAGATAATCCTTTTTTGGCCCATAGTGTGATTGACTCAATAGCGCCTAATTTACCGAAAAAAATGGTTGTTGAAAGCTGGGACCAGCAAATGGCGACGCTATTTCAGGCTCTGCGCATGGAAAAGTTAGTTATCGGTTTGCTATTGTCAGCTATTATTGCAGTAGCTGCATTTAATATTATTGCCTGCCTTGTGTTAATGGTTGCCGATAAACGCAAAGATATTGCGGTGTTAAGAACACTGGGTGCCAGATCTGATCAAATTGTTAAAATATTTATTATTCAGGGTTCCGCGATAGGGATAGTTGGGGTGGCTTTAGGTTTAGTTCTGGGTTGTATAATTTCTTTGTTTATTGGCGATATTGTAGCTTTAGTTGAGCGGCTTACTGGCTCGCATATTTTTGATCCAGCGGTGTTCATGATTAATTCATTGCCCAGTAAACTGGTTTTTTCAGATATTATGCTAGTTGCTGTAGGGGCTTCAGTTATAAGTATTCTTTCTACTCTTTATCCCGCTTGGCGTGCAGGTCAAGTATTGCCAGCGGAGGCACTTCGATATGACCAGTAAAACTGTTTTAAAGGTAACTAATTTACGCCGTGATTACCAGCAGGGTGATGCTGCCTCTGTCCTCAAAGTAATCAAGGGTATTGATCTTGAGATCATACAGGGCGAGAAATTAGCTATTGTTGGGGTTTCAGGTTCTGGTAAGTCAACCCTGTTAAATTTAATGGGTGGGCTAGACAATCCCAGCCATGGTTCAGTGATACTAAAGGGCAAGGAGTGGAAAGATCTTGACCCTACTCAGCGCGCAGCATGGCGTAATCAACATATAGGTTTTGTTTATCAATTTCACCACTTACTGGATGAGTTTACTGCGCTTGAAAATGTCTGCTTACCCGGTTTAATAGCAGGTGATACGGAAGAGGGTAAAGCCTTCGCTAAAGAGCTGCTGGACAGAGTTGGGTTATCAGAGAGATTGCATCATCGACCGTCAGAATTATCGGGTGGTGAGCGCCAGAGAGTCGCTATAGCTAGAGCATTGGCTCGCAAGCCCTCTCTAGTGCTAATGGACGAGCCTACAGGTAATCTTGACCCTAAGACAGCGGAATCGGTCTTAAAGCTATTAATGGAGCTTAACGAAGAGCTTAAAATAAGCTTTGTGGTTGTAACACATGATCCACATATAGCGCAGCAATTAGACCGAACTATTAGCCTGGTGGATGGTGTTTTGGGGCAGTCCCTTGATTAGAAATCTACCCCTATTTATTGGTCTTCGCTATTTTTCCTCAGGAGGCCGTAATAGCAGACTGGTTTCTTTTATATCGCTCTTAGCACTATTGGGTTTATCTCTAGGTATTGGCTTGCTTATTTTAGTGCTATCAGTGATGAATGGTTTTGATCGCGAGATGCGTGAGCATATTTTATCTGTTGTACCCCACGTTCAGATTACTCATTCTAACTCTATCTTGGATTGGCAGTCTCAGCGTCAATTCTTAACTACGGTGCCTAATGTTAAGGAAGTAACCCCCTTTAATCGAGTAGAAGGGATTATTTTCTCGCAAAATAATACAAGGCCCATACAGCTTATAGGTTTAGATCGAGAAATATTGCCAATAGGTTTCGAGACTGTTCTTAATGATGCAAATTTAAGCATTCCAATAGATGGTGAGTTATTGCTAGCAAAGCCAATTATCAATTCGCTAAATTTAACCTTAGGTCAAACTATAAATCTTATACTGCCTTCTGAGACTAATCGCCGAGCTAAGGTGTTTGTGCTAGTGCTTAGGGGGGCTTTTGCCACAAGAACTGAAGCGGATCAAATGCTGGGTATTGTGTCGCTTAATCAAGCAGCGCTTATGTCGGGTACTGTGGGTGATGTTTTTGGCTTTAGGGTGCAACTCGATGACCTTTTTCAGTCTAGAAATACGGCTAATCGTATTTTAAGTCAGCTTCCCTATGGTTATAGCTCAGTTGATTGGACTCAAACCCATGGAAATCTTTATCAAGCCATTCAGCTATCTAGAAACATGGTTACTTTGTTAGTATTTTTAGTGGTGGGTATTGCCGCATTTAATGTGATTTCCATGTTGATGATGATGGTGTTGAAAAAGCGTAAAGATATAGCTATCTTGCAGACCATGGGAGTATCCAAGCCTCAGATAATAAGTATTTTCCTCATTCAGGGTGTATGTATTGCGCTTGCCGGGATTTTTATTGGCGTGATTATAGGGGTATTAGGCTGCTTTTGGGTGGCAGACTTAGTCGCAGTTGTTGAAGCCTATTTAGGGACGCCGCTCCTAAATACATCAATTTATCCGATTGATTATGTGCCCGTCGATTTAAGGTTGGGAGACGTATTATTTGTTGCGTTGTCAGCCTTATTGCTAACATTGTTGGCTACTTTATATCCTGCTATAAAGGCCAGCAATACAGTGCTTGCCGAGGCTTTGCGCTACCAAAACTAGGGTTAATGTTTATTGTTTTGAACTCGCTTCTCATTGCGTTCTTGCCAGTTTTTTAACACCTTCCATCGCCACAGCTGAAAAATGGCGAAGTAGCTAGCAATAGAGAGAATAGTGCCGCATATAAGACTACCCAATAATAGTGGCTTTAAAATATCAGAACCCAAGCTTTTAAACCACTCCCAGTCCATTTGAGCCGAAAACTGCACAGCTTGCGTATCCAGAATGCTCGAGCCCAGTTGATAGGCAAGAAAAAACATCGGTGGGATAGTGATAGGATTGCTAATCCATATCAAAATAATACCTATGGGTAGGTTAGCGCCGAGCCAATAGCAGAGAACAACGGCAATTAATGTTTGCCCAGGTAGTGGTAAAAACGCGCAAAATATGCCAATCGCAACGGCAAGAGAGACGGAGTGGCGATTGATGTGAAATAAATTCGGATCTTTTGCTAGTGATCTTATCCATCGCAAAGAGGGCGTATCCAATAGCTTATTCACATTGGGCAAGAAGCGATGAATGATTTTTCTAGGCATATTGTTAAGTCATTTATTTGCTTATCGTTAATTTTATGTCGAATACCACTTGGAGTCACGCTATAACAGCGGACAGATTCTATGAAGCAGGCTACAATACATCAATTCTTTAAATTATAGACGCAGAGATCATATTAATTGAATAATCATCAACGTAGTGCTCTTCATATCGAGAGTTTAGCTAAAACATATGACAATAACTTTGAGGCGCTAAAGGGAATTGATCTCGAAGTCAAAGAGGGAGACTTTTTTGCGCTGCTAGGCCCCAATGGTGCTGGAAAGTCGACAACGATAGGCGTTATTTGCTCATTAGTTAGGAAATCTAGTGGTCGCGTCAAAATATTTGGTGTTGATATAGACGACGACTTTAGTAATGCTAAGCAATATGTCGGCGTTGTACCTCAAGAGTTTAATTTTAATCAGTTTGAAAAGCCTATAGATATTCTGGTTACTCAGGCGGGTTACTATGGTATTCCAGCTTCCGTTGCCACCCAGCGAGCCCATAAGTATCTTAAACTTTTAGGGTTATGGGAAAAGCACAATGTGCCTTCTAGAAGCCTATCCGGCGGAATGAAGCGTCGATTAATGATTGCTCGCGCTTTAATTCATGAGCCTAAATTATTGGTGCTGGATGAGCCTACTGCGGGTGTTGATATTGAGCTGCGTCGATCAATGTGGAGCTTCCTTGAAGATATTAATCGTCAGGGAACTACTATTATTTTAACTACTCATTATCTCGAAGAAGCTGAGCGCCTATGTCGCAATATTGCCATCATAGATAAGGGTAAGATTGTTAAAAACACCAGCATTAAAAACTTAATAAAACAGCTTAATAAAGAAACCTTTGTGCTTGATTTAAATAAAGAAATTAAAAATATAGAGCCTCTTGAAGGTTACCCGTTAACCTTGATTGATAGCACGACAATAGAGGTTGCTGTAGATAAGGATAAGTCATTAAATCAGCTGTTTAACCACCTTACAGCTATGGATATTGAGATTATCAGCATGAGAAATAAGGCCAATCGCTTGGAAGAATTATTTATTGATATGGTAGAGAAAAATCTGAAATCTGACGAGGCTTTAAGCAATGGATAATCACAAAAAGTGGGTTGCCTTTTCAACCATTGTGCGGCGCGAGATTCGTCGTTTTATGCGTATTTGGCCGCAAACATTAGTGCCTCCGGTGATAACTATGGCTCTGTACTTTGTTATTTTTGGTAAATTGGTCGGTTCACGTATAGGCGAGATGGCATCACTACCCTATATCCAGTTTGTTGCCCCCGGTTTGATAATGATGTCTGTTATTACTAATTCTTATTCCAATGTGGTTTCATCTTTTTTTGGCTCAAAATTCCAGAGTAATATTGAAGAGTTACTGGTTTCACCCACCCCTAACTGGATTATTTTACTTGGCTATATTGTCGGCGGTATGGCGCGTGGGCTGGGTGTGGGCTTAATTGTCACTATATTGTCGATTTATTTTGCTGATTTTACGCTTTATAGCCTGCCGGTAACTATTGGCATTGTGTTGATGACTTCGCTTATGTTTTCACTGGCAGGTTTAATTAATGCCATCTTTGCTTCAAGTTTTGATGATATCTCTATTATTCCGACCTTTGTTTTAACACCGCTTATATATTTAGGCGGTGTTTTCTATTCAATCGAGTTGTTAACCGGTTTCTGGAAAGCCTTAACCCTTTTAAACCCCATACTGTATATGGTTAATGCGTTTAGATATGGCATGGTAGGAATAACCGATATAAATATTGTTGGCTCTTTTGCTATGGTAGGGCTGTTTTCAGCCATATTGTTCTTTGTGGCGTTGTGGTTGCTAGAAAAAGGCTCGAGGTTAAGAAGTTAATGAGTGATTACACATTTACCGAGCTGGGTAAAGATACAAGCTATAGTGATTCTTATGATTCTAGTCTGTTATGCCCTATACCTAGAGTCAAAGCTAGGCAGTCTAATGATCAGTCTAAGCCGTTGCCTTTTGTTGGAGTCGATGTTTGGACAGCCTATGAGTTATCTTGGTTAAATCTAGACGGGTTACCACAAATTGCAATTGTTGAATTTATGGTTCCCTGTGATAGCCAGTCTATTGTCGAGTCAAAGTCCTTCAAGCTGTATCTAAATTCCTTTATACAGACGCAATTTCCCTCTATGGAAGCAGTGGAAAATCAATTGGTTATCGATCTATCAGAAGCTACTGGTGCTGTTGTTGAAGTTACACTTTATGACATCTCAGAATATCAAGGTATTCAGCCTATAGGCGAGCCTCAAGGGCTATGCGTTGATAGGCAGCCATTGGTTATTGATACTTATAGCCCCGATGCCAGTTTTTTGAGGGTGCAGAGCGACACAGAGGTCATTGAAACCCTTTACTCTCATTTGCTGAAAACCAACTGCCCGGTTACAGATCAGCCAGATTGGGCATCGGTCTATATTTTTTATAAGGGTGCAAAGATTGATCAGGCGGGATTACTTAAATATATAGTTTCTTATCGACAGCATCAGGATTTTCATGAGCAATGTGTCGAACAAATATTCACAGATATTATGTCAGCCTGTTCACCCTCAGAGTTATCAGTTTATGCTCGTTATATGCGAAGGGGAGGGCTCGACATCAATCCATTTAGAAGTACTCATTTGTCGCGACCACCATTGTTTAGGCAGGTGCGACAATAATCAGGCAAGACTGGTTCTTAAAAACTCTGCAAGTAGGTCAATAGCTTGGTTTTTGCTATTTTTACGCACGTTTAAGAGACTTATTCCTACAGTTCCAAGATCAGGGTAGCGCTGTGAAGCAGGGATGATCTTTAGGTTTTCTGGCACCGTGCTCTTGGCGAGTACAGTTACGCCCAAGCCCTCTTGTATAGCATATTGAATGCCAGTTAGATCGGGGATGTTATATACAATCTGCCATGGCTGTTTTATTTTTTTTAAAATCTTTATCGCTCGCGCTCGATAGATACAACCCTCAGGTGCCACTATAAGCGGAACTGGCGGTGGTTTTTGACTGTTGTACTCAGGCCCCGAAACCCAAACTAGGTTATCAGTTTTTACCAGATTGTCGGATTCTTCTAAGGGGTTATTTTGCAGTGCCAGAATTAAGTCGTGAGCGGCTTTTCCCGATCGTGACAACAGGGTCTTGCTGAGCTCACAATTTACTTCCAAGGTGACATTGGGGTATGCCTTAGCAAATCTACCCACTATCTTAGGTAAAAGTATGGTGGCAAATTCGCTGGGAATTCCAAGTCGCACCTTGCCCATAACGCTACTCTTTGAATATTCACTGACCGCAAGGTCGTTCAGCGACAATATTTGTTTAGCGTATTCATAAATAGTCTCACCAGCGTCTGATAAAACAAGATTTTTTCCATCCTTAACAATTAAGGTTTCATCTAATAGGCCTTCGAGTCTATTAATCTGCAGGCTAATAGCAGGCTGTGATCGCCCCAATAAATCGCCAGCCTTTGTAAAGCTATTAAACTCTACAACAGTCACGAAGGCACGCAGCAAGTCCATGGGTAAATTTTTCATTTAATGGCGCTTTTTAAATTCACGTTAAGTATTTATAAAACTAATGGAGACATTATATCTATTAATTTAACTTATTGTAAATCTAGCGATATTATTGCTCTACTCCTCAGACAAATATTGCTTAATTTATGTCTATATCACAACAGTCAAAAAACACACGATTTTACGATTATCATATCGAGGCTGGCGGAAAAATGGTGCCTTTCGCCGGTTACTCAATGCCTATCAACTATGCTGGCGGTATTATGGAAGAGCATCTTCATACTCGTGACGCAGCGGGTCTGTTTGATGTATCCCATATGGGTCAGGTAATAATTCGTGGTACCAAAGCAGCTGAGCAACTTGAAGCGCTCATGCCGCTTGATTTACAACAGCTTGCTGTCAATAGCATGACCTACAGTACGCTGATAAATGAGCAGGGTGGTATTCTTGATGATTTAATTATTACACGCTGGAATGATGATACATTTTTTGTGGTAGTAAATGCGGCCTGTAAATATCAAGATATACAACACTTTCGCGATAATCTACCCGGCACTGAAATAATTGAGTTAGAAGATCAAGGCTTATTGGCTCTTCAAGGCCCAATAGCGGTTGATGTTCTTGTTAAGCTAGCGCCAGATGTTGCTGATTTACATTTTATGCAGGGCCGCGCAGTCACTATTGCGGGTTGTTCCTGTTATGTCACCAGATCCGGCTACACCGGTGAAGACGGTTTTGAAATATCCATTAAGCCTGAAGA
>CBFIHQ010000008.1:0-47933 GCA_965662525.1 uncultured Porticoccaceae bacterium | reverse complement strand
CAGATTTATGAGGGAGCCGCCCTACTTGCAGGTGCAGATACTCACTACTTAAACTGCATCGCTGAAGATGGTTTCAACCCTGATTTAGATTCAGTCCCCGAAGATGTTTGGAAACGCTGCCAACTGCTTCAATTATGTGCTCCGGGCAATCCAACTGGGGCAACATTATCATTAGCCTATTATCAAAGGGCATTAGAGCTTGCAGATCAATATGACTTTATTGTTTCCAATGATGAGTGCTATTCCGAACTCTACAGAGATGAGAAAAACCCACCTCTTGGATTGCTAGATGCCTGTCAACAACTTGGAATAAATAAATTTGACCGCTGTATTGTTTTTCACAGCCTATCTAAACGCTCTAATCTTCCCGGCTTGCGCTCAGGTTTTGTGGCAGGTGATAGCGAGCTAATAAAATACTTTTTTCGCTACCGCACCTATCATGGTTGCGCCCTATCCTTACCGGTACAACGCGCGTCTATTGCGGCATGGAATGATGAAAATCATGTTTTACAAAATCGTGATTTATACAGAGAAAAGTTTGATGCTGTAAGTAGCATACTCAAGGGCACGCTAGATTTTAATATGCCAACTGCTGGCTTTTATCTATGGCCAAAAACACCTATTGATGATGTTAGCTTTGCCAGAGATCTTTATGCCAAGGAAAATCTAACAGTACTCCCTGGTAGCTTTATAGCGCGTGAAACTGAAGCCGGCAATCCGGGAAAGAATCGTATTAGGTTAGCGCTAGTTCCAGACCTTAAAGACTGCGTTGAAGCCGCAGAACGAATTGTGCGTTACACACAAAGTCTGTAATTAAGAGTTTTTGTTATGCTAAAGAAAGAGCGTGCCCAACTGGTATTGGAGAGACTCAATAAACTCTACCCAAAAACGCCTGTGCCCTTAGATCACAGCAATCACTTTGAATTACTGGTAGCTGTTCTTCTCAGTGCCCAATGCACTGATGAGCGAGTTAATCAAGTAACACCAGCCCTATTTGCACTGGGTAATAATGCTGCAACAATGCAGCATATTGACGTCGAAGAAATATACAAAATTGTCAGACCCTGTGGACTTGCACCGCAAAAATCCAAAGCTATTTCAAATCTTTCAAAAATCCTTGTAGATCAGTACGACGGTGAAGTGCCGGAAGATATGGTGGCACTAGAAACCCTTCCTGGGGTTGGGCATAAAACCGCTAGTGTGGTTATGTCTCAAGGTTTTGGACACCCAGCTTTCCCGGTCGATACACATATCCATCGTCTGGCCCAACGCTGGGGCTTGACCAAGGGTAATAACGTTACCCAAACTGAGAGAGACTTGAAGAAACTATTCCCTAAAGAATCATGGAATAGCCTCCATCTACAGATAATTTTTTATGGGCGAGAATTCTGTAGTGCTCGCGGTTGCGATGGACGAGTTTGCGATATCTGCACTAGCTGTTATCCCAATCGAAAAAATCCTTTTAAGGCTAAAAAAGCTTAAATACACAGATTATAATAAGGATCATTGATGATAATTTATGGCATAAACAACTGCGATACCGTTAAAAAAGCTAGACGCTGGCTTGAAAGCCACAGTATTGATTATAAATTCCATGATTTTCGCAAAGATGGTCTAGATAAGAAAATTATTAATGGTTGGTTAAAAACTATTGCCTGGGATAAAATCCTCAACAAACGCAGTACCAGTTGGCGTAGTCTAGACCCCTCTACTCAACAGACTATCGATGAAAATAATATAGTCGATCTGTTGCTAGAAAATCCGACACTCATAAAGCGACCAGTAATGGATGTAAATGATACAATTACCGTCGGGTTTAACTCGGATACCTATGAAGGTATTTTAACTAAGATAAATTTAAGATAAAGAGTCACATTATGAGCAACCTTTACAGCTTCGCCATTGGCGCAGGCACTAAAAATAGTCGCGGCGAGTGGCTAGAAGTTTTTTACCCCACGCCAGTCATCAACCCGGAACCAGCACTAGCAAAATTGCTAACTGGCTTATTTGGGGATAATACCGATATTGAGCCTACCAGTGATCAGTTAACTTCTCTACAAACTGCACTTGAAGAGAATGGGTATAGTGATCTTGCGGCATCGGTGAGTACTCTTAAAGGCGGCAAACGCCCCTTAGTAGTGACTCTTTTAAAACAAGATAGTCCACCCACCTCTGTTCCCGAGAGTTATCTCAAGCTCCATCTTCTAAGTCACCGCTTAGTTAAACCTCATGGCACTGACTTAACCGGTATTTTTGGTGCACTAAAAAATGTTGCATGGACTAACGAGGGCGCTATCGATATAGATGACCTTCCCGCAAGAATGCTCGAAGCTCGCGCAGCAGGTCGACCACTAAGCGTTAACTGCGTCGATAAATTTCCCAAGTTAGTCGACTATGTAGTTCCATCTGGGGTGCGTATCGCCGATACCTCCCGCGTGCGTCTTGGCGCCTATGTGGGCGAGGGAACGACAGTTATGCATGAAGGGTTTATAAACTTTAATGCCGGCACTGAAGGCCCTAACATGATAGAAGGCCGTGTATCTGCTGGCGTTTTCTGCGGTGCAGGCTCTGACGTTGGTGGTGGCGCCTCCATAATGGGCACCCTTTCAGGCGGTGGCAATATGGTTATTTCAATGGGTGAAAAATGCCTTTTAGGGGCTAATTCAGGTCTCGGCATCCCATTGGGCGAACGCTGCACCTTAGAAGCAGGCCTGTATATTACCGCCGGCACCATTGTCACCATGCTTGATGAAAATAAACAGCCCACTGGAAAAGTGAAGGCGCGCGACCTGGCGGGTAAAAGCGATCTACTATTTAGACGTAATTCAGTCACCGGAACAGTTGAATGCCTAACCAATAAATCTGCGGTTGAACTCAATCACGAACTTCACGCATCAAACTAATCTTTTGGGAACTCATGGGCGCAACTTAAGCGCCCATTAAATTCTGTCCACATACCCTGACTGTATTACCGTTAACAGCTGATGCTTGTGGATTAACGAAAAAGGCAACAACCTCTGCTACATCCTGTGGCAGTCCACCCTGACTAAGGGAGCATAGTCGTCGACCAAATTGACGCGTAGCAAAGGGGATTGCGGCGGTCATTGCAGTTTCTATAAAGCCTGGCGCCACCGCATTAATGGTTATCCCCCGCTCTGCACAAACAGTCGCCATTCTATCTACCATGCCAATAACTGCAGATTTTGAATAGGCATAATTACTCTGACCAAGATTGCCGGCAATCCCGCTAATTGATGCCACACCAATAATTCTACCACCCTGATCTAGCATTTTGGTTGCCAAAAATGCTTGGTTAATTCGTTGAATACTGCCTATATTAATATCCACCAAAAGCTGCCACTGTTGCTCTGACATACGCGACAACATCTTATCTCTTGTTATTCCCGCATTGTGAACTAAACCCAATAGCCTATGTTCCTGTTGCGCACAGCAATCGACTAATCGCTGAGGGGCATCATCAGCGGTGATATCAAGTGCCAATGCTATACCATCTAAATCTGACATCGCCTGTTCAAGCTGTTCCTGCGCCTGAGGTACATCTACCCCTATAATCTTTGCGCCATCCCTAGCCAACACCTGGCTCATCGCCAAGCCAATTCCTCTGGCCGCTCCTGTGACAACTACCGACCTTCCAGCAAGAGGTTGCTGCCAATTATTGTCGGGTAAAATATCTGACACTGGAGTGGTTAAGCCAACAACCTGACCATTGGTATAGGCACAGCCAGCTGACAGTAAGAATCTTAATGGTGCTGCCAAACCCTTGTGGCCAAAACCATTTAAATAAATTAAGTTAGCCGTAGCTCCCTTGCGCCCTATTTCCTTAGCGACAGATTTTATAAAGCCAACTAAACCGCGCTGTGCAATCGCATGCTCTATACTAACAATATTGTTGGGCTGCTGACCAATAATAACCACGCGCCCACAGCGTGGTAATTTTGAAATATTGTTGTGAAAAAATTGGTAAAGCTCCGTTGCCTGATGTGTACTTCGGATACCGCTGGCATCAAATACTAGATGGCAAGACTGAGCATCTTGACTAACAAACTCAAAGTCTGTTGCTTCAAGGGATTGTTTGACTTGAGTCGCATAGAGCCCACCAGTAGTGGACTCAAATAACAGGCGTCCAGACAAATAATGTGGCTTATCGGCATTCTCTCTAGCTAATCTTTGCGGCTTGGGGAGACCCAAAATAGACACTAAAGATTTGCCTATGGTTGAATTAGCAAACTCCAAATATTTATCACTCATTCAATACTCCTTATTTTTGTAGTGATACCCTTCTTATAACAACTACTTTAACAAAGTTTAGCCAAAGAGAATTGACCCAAATGCCATTTTAATTTGTGAGGTTACCAATGAATTAGTTATTTAAGTTATCTATTGTTAACCTATATAGGCAAAAATCGTAGTTAATTGACGCTAAGATGAGATAAAAAACTTATGGAAAGCATAAACAGAGTAGCAATTTTAGGTGGCAATAGAATCCCTTTTGTTCGCAGTCATACAACCTATAAAAATGCATCTAATTTAGATATGTTAACTGCATCTTTAAAAGGACTGGTTAAACGCTTTGATTTAGAGGGCGAGCGTTTGGGTGAGGTGGCTGCAGGAGCCGTCATGAAGCACACTAAAGATTTTAATTTGGCTCGGGAAGCCACTCTAAGTTCAAAACTCTCCCCTAGAACCCCAGCTTATGACGTTCAACAAGCCTGCGGCACTGGATTAGAAGCGGCTATTCTTGTAGCTAACAAAATCGCTTTGGGGCAAATTGATTGCGCTGTAGCTGGCGGCGCTGATACCGCAAGCGACGTTCCTATTGCTATCAATGAGTCCTACAGACAGATGCTACTCGATCTTAATCGAGCCAAGACAATGGGTCAGAGACTTAAAACCCTCGCTCGCTTTAGACCCAGTTTTATTTTCCCCCAACTGCCTGCCAATGTTGAGCCCAGAACCGGCCTGTCTATGGGGCAACATTGCGAAATAATGGCCAAGCACTGGAATATCAGCCGCGAGGAACAGGATCAACTTACCTTTGATAGTCATCAAAATTTAATCAAAGCTTATGAGGATGGTTTTTTTAATGATCTTTTATCGCCGTTTAATGGTGTAGATCGCGATGGCATTATGCGCAACACTCCACTGGAAAAATTAGCCCAATTAAGGCCTGCTTTTGATCGTAAATCAGGCACCCTAACTGCTGCTAATTCAACCACACTTACCGATGGTGCCGCCTCAGTTCTCTTAGCCAGTGAGGAATGGGCTGAGGAGCGCAATATTCCCGTTCAGGCTTACCTAATTCACAGTGAAGTTGCCGCTGTAGATTTTCACACTCAAGGTGACAAAAGCGAAGGCCTTTTAATGGCCCCTGCCTATGCTGTACCCAGACTGCTTGAACGCGCTGGATTAACCCTCCAAGATTTTGACTTTTATGAAATTCATGAAGCTTTTGCCGCTCAGGTTCTGTGTACACTTAAGGCCTGGGAAAGTGACGAGTTTTGCACAAACAAGCTCGGCCTAGATAAGGCTCTTGGCAGTATTGATCGCAGTAAATTGAATATTAAAGGCTCAAGTGTGGCTACTGGCCACCCATTTGCCGCAACAGGTGCTAGAATTCTTGCTACATTAGCAAAAATGATTCAACAAAATGGTGGTGGTCGCGGCTTAATTTCTATCTGTGCTGCTGGCGGTCAAGGTGTAACCGCCATTATTCAGGCATAAGCATTTTTTAATGAACTATTTAGGAAGAAATTTTGACATTACAAAAAATTATTGATGGCCTACAGGAAAAAATCGGCGAAGACTGCGGCCTCGGAGCCGTGGTTAAATTTGATTTTGGCGACCAAGGCAGTGTTATCCTCGACGCATCGCAAGTGCCTAATATTGTATCTACTGAGGGTGCCGACCCTGACTGCACCATGATAATTAGTGTAGAGGACTTTATGGCTATGGCTGAGGGTTCTTTAGACGGAGTTGCTGCTTTTATGACCGGTAAACTCAAAGTCCAAGGGGAAATGGGCTTGGCTATGAAATTAGGTGCCATACTTACCTAATAAACTTGCTTTTTTACTTTTACAGTATGTCTTCAACGCTATTTCTATAGATAAATTTAAACGTTTAAACCTGCTATCTTTTACTAATCAATTACCTGAAAATATTTTACCAAGTTTTCGTTGTTATCGAATTAGCCCTTAATTAAAAAATTGGCACGATTTCTGCTTTATACCCATATATAAGCGTAATTAACTCGTTGATATACAACGTATAGGGCATTGATGCTAATAACAGCTATCCACGGACTCCAATGGGAAACCCTACGTCTTAAATGTCGCACCATAATGGTGCGATATTGTGGTGCCTCGCTGTGTCTATAATCCGCAAAAACCCAGCGCTAATCTTTACCGATCTTGATGGAAGCCTACTAGATCACGACAGCTACAGCTTTGCACCAGCTGAACCATTATTAAACAACCTAGAAACGGAATATATTCCAGTTATTCCCACAACTAGCAAAACCTTTGCTGAAGTTGAGAAACTTCGCGTCAAATTAAACAATCGCCACCCTTTTATTATCGAAAATGGTGCGGCAATCGCTATTCCCAGTAATTACTTTCCTAGCATGCCCAAAGAATGTTATGAAAAATCTGGATTTTGGATTGTTGCCAATAGCCGGCCTCGCAATCATTGGAATAATTTACTCGAAAAAAATTGCCAAGAATTTGACGGTGAATTTGAAACATTTAGCAGCATTTATACAGCTAAGGGAGCCAAGGGTATTCAAGAAATTACCGGACTGAGTCTAGATCAAGCAGAATTAAGCAATCAACGTGACTTTAGTGAACCCATACATTGGTTAGGTAGGGAACAACGCAAACAGGAGTTTATTGCAAAATTAACCGCAGCGGGTGGAACACTGCTTCAGGGTGGACGCTTTTTAGCACTTGGCGGCAAAGTTGATAAGGGACGCGCCCTACTGCAACTGACCAAACTGTATCAACAATTTAACTTATTAGCAGAATTTCATACCTTAGCTATTGGCGATAGTGGCAATGATATAAGCATGCTTGAAGCTGCCACAAGCGCAATTATTATTCGATCAAAAACACATGCAGCTCCGAGCTTAAATCGAGATAGCAATCTGATTAAAAGCAATGCTTTCGGTCCACAAGGTTGGGCAGAATCCGTGTCTTTTTGGCTTTCAAATTCTTTAGAAATAGGCAGTAAAAATTATGGGTGATTTTCATCAGAATGGCATTATTACAACATTGCACAATTTATCTAAACGACCACTGGAGGATATGGAATCTGAGTTAGTTGAGTTTTCAAAAAAGAGACCGCTGGGTTTGATTCTCCCCTCGCTTTACTCTGAGCTTGAGGGTGAAGCTATGCCCCTTATTATTTCAGAGCTGAAAAAAGTGCCTTACTTAAATCAGATTGTGATTGGCTTAGACCGTGCCGATGAAAAACAATATCGTGATGCGCTTAAATTTTTCTCCGACCTACCTCAGGATTTTAGAGTGCTTTGGAATGATGGTCCAAGACTGCGCGCGCTGGACAAGAAACTTCAAGATTTAGATTTGGCGCCAAAGGAAATGGGCAAGGGGCGCAATGTTTGGTACTGCATGGGTTATATTCTTGCGTCTAACAAGGCCGAGTCAGTGGCACTACATGATTGCGATATTGTTACCTATAACCGCGAACTCTTAGCCAGATTGATTTATCCAGTAGCTAACCCTCTTTTTAACTATGAGTTCTGCAAGGGATACTATGCCCGTGTCGCTGACGGCAAGATTAATGGGCGTGTATCGCGCCTTCTAGTATCTCCCCTATTGCGAGCACTAAAGAAGACAGTGGGTCATACTGACTATTTGAATTATATGGATAGCTATCGCTACCCACTGGCTGGGGAGTTCTCTTTCCGCCGAGATGTACTCAATGATATTCGTATTCCTAGTGACTGGGGTTTGGAAATTGGTGTTCTTTCAGAAATGTATCGCAACTATGCCAATAACAGATTGTGCCAAGTCGATATTGCAGATACCTATGACCATAAGCACCAGAAACTGTCGCTCAACAATGATACTGATGGTCTATCTAAGATGTCGATTGATATTGCCAAAGCGCTGTATCGCAAACTAGCCACTCAGGGCGAGGTCTTCAGCCAAGAGGCCTTCCGTTCATTAAAAGCAACCTACTATCGAATGGCTCTAGATGTAATTGAGACCTGCCATAATGACGCAATTATGAATGGTTTGACTCTGGATGTTCACCAAGAGGAGCAGGCAGTGGAAATGTTTGCCGAAAACATTATGAAAGCTGGGGAATTGTTTTTCACCTGCCCAATGGAGCGACCATTTATACCAAGCTGGAATCGTGTAGTCAGTGCAGTGCCGGATATCTTTGATGAATTAGTGCATGCCGTTGAAGAAGATCACAAAGAATTTAGTAACCAATAATATAGAGTAAGATTAAAACCATGTCATCTCCGCTAACTCAACAAATTGAACGTCACCTTGAGTATATTTATAGAGAAACTGAGGTCGATGAAACTGACAAGCTTGCCGCAGACCTTATTAAGCAGATGCGGCTTGAGAATATAGAGCCGATTAAAAATCGTTATATTAATCACTGGGATGAAAAAGACAGTATTCTTATCTGTTATGGGGATAGTGTTTTACAGCCTAATACAAAGCCACTAGCATCCCTAAAATCTTTCTTGGACTCCTACAGCAAGGATATGATTGATGGTGTTCATATCCTGCCCTTTTATCCTTTTACCACAGATGATGGCTTTTCAGTTTTAGATTACTCCACAGTCAACCCAAGCCTTGGTGATTGGGATGATATTGAGATGATTGCTAAAGATTATTCACTCATGTCAGATTTGGTGATTAACCATTGCTCTGCTCGAAGCCTGTGGTTTGATAATTTTAAAAAGAATCGTGACCCTGGACGCAATTTCTTTTTTACTGCTAGCCCTGAAGATGACTTAAGCGCAGTGGTTAGGCCACGTACCAATAATTTACTACGCGAGGTGGAAACCAGCGAAGGCACTCAACATGTGTGGTGCACCTTTAGTCATGATCAGGTGGATTTAAATTTTAAAAATCCTGAGGTTTTAAAAGAATTTGTCAGTATTATTCGTCAATATCTTGATCATGGTGTGCGAATATTCCGATTGGACGCGGTGGCTTTTTTATGGAAAGAAATTGGCACAAACTGCCTTAATTTAGATCAGACCCATGAGGTTGTCAGGCTATTGCGATCACTTATCGAACAGGCTCGACCTGATGCCATTATTATTACTGAAACTAATATTCCAAACCGTGAAAATCTAACTTATTTTGGCAATGCTAATGAAGCTCATTGCATCTATAACTTCTCTCTTCCACCGCTACTGGTAAATACTCTAGTCAGTGGAAACTGTGATTATTTAAAACAGTGGATGATGAGCATGCCACCCGCTCGCAATGGCACTGCCTACTTTAATTTTATTGCGTCTCATGACGGCATAGGACTGCGTCCTGCCGAGGGTCTTTTAGATGAGCAAGAAATCGACTCTCTGGTCAGCACCATGCAGAATTTCGGTGGTTTAATTTCTTGGCGTAATACTGAAAATGGCAATCGCAAACCCTATGAAATCAATATTTCTCTGTTTGATGCACTTCAAGGCACCAAAGATGGTGTGGATAACAATGGTTTACAGCGCTTTGTCTGCGCCCATGCCATTATGCTTGCCCTAGAGGGAATTCCAGGCATCTATATCCATAGCTTAGTTGGCACCCGAAATGACTATCAGCGGGCAGAAAATAGCGGACACAATCGAGCTATTAATCGCCATCAATGGGATTATTCAGTTCTTCAATCTGAGTTAGAAAATCCACAGAGCGACCATCACCAAGTCTATAATAGCCTGAAAGCATTGATTAACATTCGCTGCGCACAGTCGGCCTTCCACCCGAATGCCACCCAATTTACCTTGCATCTTGGCTCGCATTTATTTGGTTTTTGGCGTCAAAGCATAGATCGTGAACAGAGTATTTTCTGTGTTAGCAATATTAGTAATAAAGCTCAAACTCTTCAAATGTCTGATCTAAACCTCATTGATACAGAAGATTGGTTTGATCTTATTTCTGGTGAAAAATTTGGTGAGTCCAATCAAATAATTGATTTATCCCCCTATCAAACAGTATGGATTACCAACCTGCAAAGATCAGGCGACGCATAAAATATTCTTTTAGATTGAACTACAAGCGATCTTGTAGGAGACTATGCATCCTTTTTTAAAATAAGCACATAGGATTAAACAATGAAGATTGAAACTCAGGCCATACATGCGGGATTTGGTGACGACCCAACAACTAGAGCGGTAGCCGTCCCTATTTATCAAACGACTTCATTTAGTTTTCGTGACACCCAACATGGTGCTGATCTGTTCAACCTTGCTGAAGCAGGTAATATTTACTCTAGAATAATGAACCCAACCTGCGATGTTCTTGAACAGCGTATTGCGGCAATGGAAGGTGGTGCGGCGGCTCTATGTGTTGCATCTGGTATGGCAGCGATTACTGCTTCTATGCAGACACTCTGTGCTGCTGGCGATAACTTTGTTAGTGTAAGCCAACTTTATGGCGGCACCTATAACCTTTTCGCGCATACGTTTCCGCAACAGGGAATTGAAGTGCGTATGGCATCCGGCGATGATATTCCTGCCCTTGAAGCTCTAATCGATGAGAACACTAAGGCTATTTTCTGTGAGTCTATCGGCAACCCCGCTGGTAATATTATAGATTTAGCGGCTGTTTCTGAAATGGCGCATAAACATCAAATTCCTGTGGTCGTTGATAACACGGTTGCGACCCCTTACCTATGCCGTCCTTTTGAGCATGGTGCAGATATTGTTATTCATTCATTGACTAAATATATTGGTGGTCACGGAACAACTATTGGCGGCATTATTGTTGATTCGGGTAAGTTTCCGTTTAAGGATAATCCTCGTTTTGACCAATTTAACACCCCAGACCCCTCCTATCATGGTGTGGTTTATGCCGAGGCACTAGAGGCACCATTTATTGGTCGTGCACGTGTTGTTCCACTGCGCAATATGGGCGCTGCCCTATCGCCATTTAACGCTTTCTTGATTCTACAAGGACTTGAAACACTAGCACTGCGAATGGATCGTCACGTTGAAAATGCGATGGTAGTGGCTAAGCACTTAAAAAATAATGCGCAGATTTCTTGGGTAAATTACGCCGGATTAGAATCAGACAAGTACCATGAAATGGCTAAACGCGTGGCATCAGGCAAGCCATCAGCGATCATTAGTTTTGGTATCAAAGGCGGTGAAGAAGCTGGCGCCAAATTTATTGATGCCTTGCTAATGATTAAGCGACTAGTGAATATTGGTGATGCTAAGTCTCTAGCCTGTCACCCAGCAAGTACAACTCACCGTCAGTTGAATGAAGATGAGTTAAAAACTGCAGGTGTAAGTGCTGATCTTGTTCGTATTTCCGTGGGTATCGAGAATGTTGAAGATATTATTGCTGATATTGATCAGGCATTAGAGGCTGCAAAATAAAAGTTACTTTGCAGTAATACAAAAAAAGCGACCCAAGGGTCGCTTTTTTTATGCTTTCTCGGTTAGCTTACCAACCGGTTAATTCTTTTAAAGCCTCTCCAATATCCGCTAAGCTGCGAACAGTCTTAACACCAGCATCTTGCAGCGCGGCAAACTTTTCATCCGCAGTCCCCTTACCACCGGAGATAATTGCACCGGCATGGCCCATACGTTTTCCCGGAGGTGCTGTAACACCTGCAATATATGAAACAACAGGCTTACTTACATTAGCTTTAATATAGGCCGCAGCTTCTTCTTCCGCTGTACCGCCAATTTCGCCTATCATAACAATGGCTTCAGTGGCTGGATCTTTTTCAAACATCTCGAGGATATCGATAAAGTTTGAACCAGGAATTGGATCCCCACCAATGCCTACACAGGTAGATTGCCCAAATCCATAATCCGTAGTTTGTTTTACTGCTTCATAGGTTAAGGTACCTGAACGTGAAACAATACCTACTTTGCCAGGCAAATGGATATGACCAGGCATAATACCGATCTTGCATTCACCCGGCGTTATAACCCCTGGACAGTTAGGCCCAATTAGACGCACGCCTAATTCATCACATTTAACCTTACACTGCAGCATATCAAGCGTTGGAATGCCCTCAGTAATACACACAATTAACTTAATGCCGGCATTCGCTGCTTCAAGAATTGAATCTTTACAAAATGGTGCTGGAACGTAGATAACAGAGGCTTCTGCGCCAGTTTTTGCAACGGCTTCAACTACGGTGTTAAATACTGGAAGACCTAGATGAACTGTACCCCCTTTACCCGGAGTCACACCACCTACCATTTTTGTTCCATAATCGATGGCTTGCTCTGAGTGGAAAGTACCCTGGCCACCAGTAAAGCCCTGACAGATAACCTTAGTGTCGCTATTGATTAAGATAGACATTATTTAGCCTCCACTGCAGCTACTGCTTGTTTAGCCGCATCCGTCAAACTGGTTGCAGCAATAATTGAAAGACCTGATTCAGCCAGTTTTTTAGCCCCTAATTCTGCATTGTTACCTTCTAAC
Organism: uncultured Porticoccaceae bacterium; assembly: GCA_965662525.1. GTDB lineage: Bacteria > Pseudomonadota > Gammaproteobacteria > Pseudomonadales > Porticoccaceae > HTCC2207. The sequence continues at coordinate 35,271 of CBFIHQ010000008.1, read as the reverse complement.
CGAACAACCACGGGAATAGTAACGCCTACCTCTTCTACTGCACCGATAACACCGTCAGCAATCAAATCGCAACGCACAATACCACCAAAGATATTGATTAGAACCGCTTTTACATTTTCATCAGATAGAATAATTTTAAAGGCTTCTACTACACGCTCCTTAGTTGCACCACCGCCAACGTCGAGGAAGTTTGCTGGTGAACCGCCGTGTAATTGAACAATATCCATAGTACCCATAGCTAAGCCAGCACCATTTACCATACAGCCAATACTGCCATCGAGAGCAACATAATTAAGATCCCAAGATGCAGCATGAGCTTCTCTTGCATCTTCTTGAGAAGGATCATGCATTTCTTTTAGCGCAGGCTGTCGATACATAGCATTACTATCAATAACAAGTTTTGCATCTAGGCAATGTAGATTGCCTTCATCAGTAATTACCAATGGGTTTATCTCTAAAAGAGCTAGATCACGCTCTTCAAATAATTTGGCTAGACCCAAGAAGATTTGCACAAATTGCTTAACTTGCACACCTTTGAGGCCTAATTTAAAGGCTAATTCGCGTCCTTGATAAGGCTGGGCTCCAGCCATTGGATCGACAATTGCCTTAAGGATTTTCTCAGGGGTTTCTTCAGCAACTTTTTCAATCTCTACACCACCCTCTGTAGAAGCCATAAATACAATACGGCGTGTAGATCGATCAACTACAGCTCCAAGATAAAGTTCTTGATCAATATCGGTACAGGTTTCTACAAGAATTTTGCTTACTGGCTGACCATTGGCATCGGTTTGGTAGGTTACCAAGTTTTTTCCCAGCCAATGGTTTGCAAAGGCTTCAATTTCAGACTTAGAGCTGACTAATTTTACTCCACCAGCTTTACCGCGACCGCCGGCATGTACCTGTGCTTTTACCACCCATTTGTCACCACCAATTTTATCGGCAGCAGCTACCGCTTCTTCTGCTGTGGCAGCGGCTATACCCTGTGAAACAGGTAGTCCGTATTCAGCAAAAAGTTGTTTACCCTGATATTCATGCAGGTTCATAGTTTATTCCTGTAACTTTAATGTATTGACGCCCTAAAGGTTATTTAGGGCGCAAAGGATAGTAATTATTTACGCTTGCGATTTGCTATATGGATAGCCCCACCGTTAACGGCTAGTGCGGCTTCATGAACCGCTTCAGAAAGGGTTGGATGACCAAATACTGTCATTCCCAAGTCTTCAGCACTTGAACCAAATTCCATTGCAATAGCGACCTGCTGTACTAGATCCGCAGCGCTTGGCCCTACGATATGACAACCAAGAATGCGATCGGTATCGGCATGAGCAATAACTTTTACAAAACCATCAGTATCATTTGCCGCCATGGCACGACCACTGGCTGCGAATGGGAAAGTACCCACATTGTAAGCGTCGCCAGCTGCTTTAACTTGCTCTTCAGTAAGACCAACAGAGGCAACTTCAGGGTGGGTATAGATAACGTTGGGTACGATATCATAATTCATTTGTGCTTTGTGGCCGGCAATGATTTCCGCAACCATTACACCTTCTTCTGAACCCTTATGCGCAAGCATGGGACCGCGAACCAAATCGCCAATGGCGAATACACCCGGAGCGTTTGTTGCACATTGTTCGTTAACAAATACAGTGCCGCGCTCGTCGAGCTGAACACCACTATCATCTGCTAAAAGACCGTCGGTAAACGCGCGACGTCCCACACAAACAATTAACTTATCAAAAGTTTCTTTATGCTCTTCACCGGCTACAGATTGGTATGTAACTTCAACTTGCTTACCCTTAATTTCCGTACCAGTTACACGTGCGCCAAGACGAATATCTAAGCCCTGCTTGGTAAAGATTTTCTTGGACTCTTTGGCAACCGCCTGATCCATAATTGCTAAGAAATCTTCCATCGCTTCAAGTAATACAACATCAGAACCTAAACGATTCCACACTGAACCTAATTCTAGACCAATAACACCTGCACCAATAACGCCAAGACGCTCTGGGATTGCATCAATTTCTAAGGCACCAGTGGAGTCAAGAATAAGCTCGCCATCAACAGGAGCAACTGGAATTGCAATTGGCAGTGATCCCGATGCAAGAATGACATTCTCTGCGTCTAGAACGCTAACCTCGCCTTCATTGCTTGTGAATTCAACCTTCTTACCTGCCAGCAACTTTCCTGTACCATACAAGGAGGTAACGCCATTAGCTTTAAACAAGCCGGCAATACCACCAGTAAGCTGATTGATAATCTTATTTTTTCTGTCCAACATGCCAGATACATCCATACCAACGCCATCGGCGCTAATACCGTGAATACCTAAATCATGCTTGGCTTCGTGATATTTATGCGAGCTGTCTAACAGTGCTTTTGAAGGAATACAGCCAACATTAAGGCATGTACCACCGTTGACGCCTTTACCGTCCTTGTTCTTCCACTTTTCAATACAAGCGGTTTTTAGACCAAGTTGAGCTGCACGAATTGCCGCTACATAACCAGCGGGTCCACTACCAATTACCACTACATCATATTTTTCTGACATTTAATGACCTATTTAAGATAACTTAAAGATTAAATTTCTAACAAAATTTTCGCTGGATCTTCGATTAACTGCTTAATCGCCACCAAGAATCGAACCGCGTCTTTTCCATCGATTAGTCGGTGGTCATAAGACAGTGCCAAATTCATAATTGGACGAATAACCACTTCACCATTCACGGCTACCGGACGCTGCTGAATACTATGCATACCTAGAATTGCAGTTTGCGGCGGATTGATAATTGGCGTGGATAATAGAGAACCATAGACTCCACCATTGGTAATGGTAAATGTTCCGCCGGTCATCTCTTCAATGGTAAGCTTTCCATCGCGCGCTTTGCCCGCATAGTCACCAATTGAGTTTTCAATAGTAGCAATGCTCATATTTTCAGCGTTACGTAAAACAGGGACCACAAGGCCGCGCTCTGTGGATACTGCAACACCAATATCTTGGTAACCATGATAAACAATATCAGTACCATCGATTGAAGCATTTACTAAAGGGAAACGCTTAAGTGCTTCAACTGCGGCCTTTACAAAAAAGCCCATAAACCCTAATCGAGTTCCATTGTGAGTTTTAACGAACTCATCTTGATAGCTTTTTCTCAAACCCATTACTGCCGACATATCCACTTCGTTAAATGTGGTCAATGATGCAGTGGTTTGAGTAACCTCAAGCAGCCGCTCAGCAATTCTACTGCGCATTCTTGTCATAGCGACACGGCGTTCTACTCTCTCGCCAGCTTCCATAATTTGTTGCTCTGCTGATTCCTGAGAAACTGCCACTGCACTCGATGACGAAGTTGCTGAAGTTGTCGGCGAATAATTAACCACATCTTCTTTAGTGATTCGCCCACCTTTACCTGAACCCTTTACTTGGGCTAAATCAATACCACGCTCTTCAGCGAGTTTTTTGGCGGCTGGATTGACTAAGGCATCTGACTCAGATGAATCCTGAGAAACTGGCTGTTCCGAGGCTGTCGCTGGCGCCGTCGTTGTCGGTGCCGCAACAGCACCCTCTTCGATACGGGCTATCACCTCATTGCTCATGACGATATCACCTTCATTTTTAAGCACCTCTGTGAGGGTACCGCTAGCGGAAGCAACCACTTCGAGAACCACTTTATCGGTCTCAATATCAACCACAAGCTCATCGCGAGCTACGCTGTCACCCGCATGTTTATGCCAGGTAGCAATAGTGCCTTCTTGAACTGATTCTGGGTAAGTTGGTGCCTTAATTTCGATGGCCATTGATCTATTCCTAATATTTTAATTATCTAAAGTTAGAGCTTCATCAATAAATGAATTCTGCTCTTCCAAGTGCACCGACATATAGCCACTAGCCGGTGCCGCTAAGCTTTTACGCCCCACATAGCTCAGAGTTATTTCTGGCTTAAGAGCATGAATTACACGTTTCATATGGTGCTGACTACTATACCAAGCACCCTGGTTTATCGGCTCTTCCTGACACCAAACAACAGATTCCATATTGCTGTAGGCGCCGAGTATTTCTTCTAACTCATCATCGGGGAATGGGTATAGCTGTTCAATACGAATTAGCGCTATATTATCAATTCCTCGAGCAATACGCTCCTCAAGCAAATGATAATAAACCTTACCTGAGCAAAGAATAACTCGCTTTACACCCTTAGGCTTAACTGTATCACCAATGGCATTCTGGAATTCACCATTAGCTAACTCCTCAAGCGAAGATGTTGCTAGCTTGTGACGCAGAATCCACTTAGGGCTCATAATAATTAGCGGCCGACGCATTGGTCGGATTGCCTGTCGACGCAGTAGATGGAAAACCTGCGCCGGCGTAGTTGGAATAGATATTTGCATATTGTGCTGAGCACAAAGCTGCAGGAATCTCTCTAGACGAGCCGATGAATGCTCTGGCCCCTGCCCTTCAAAACCGTGAGGTAGCATCATAGTTAAGCCCGATAAACGACCCCACTTGTGCTCACCACTAGCAATAAACTGATCAATCACAACCTGAGCGCCATTGGCAAAGTCACCAAATTGCGCTTCCCAAATAATCAGCCCTTTCGGTGCGGTGGTCGCATAGCCATATTCGAAGGCTAAAACAGCTTCTTCGGATAGAATTGAATCGTAAATATCAAAACGCGGTTGATCGTCCGCTAGAGACTTCAGTGGAAGATAGGTTTTCCCATCTTTCTGATTAAACACAACAGCATGGCGATGAGAGAAAGTACCACGACCGACATCTTGCCCAGTTAAGCGAATCGGATAACCCTCTTCAAGCAAGGTACCATAGGCTAAAAGCTCCGCCATACCCCAGTTGAGAGGCAGTGCGCCACCGGCCATCTTATGACGATCGTCATAAATTTTTGCCACCTGACGCTGAACTTTAATTCCATCGGGAATAACACTAATTTTATTAGCGACCGACTGAAGCTTTTTAAGCTTAACTCCAGTATTGGCTGGCGTTCTCCAGCCATGATCTAAGTATGGAGACCAATTGACAAACAAACTAGTATCTGGCTCACTCACAAGGTTGTGCACCACATATTCACCGCGATCCAAACTGGCGCGATAATCATTAGTCATTTGGTCTGCTTGCGCCTGACTCACTACACTTTCTTTAACTAACTTTTCAGCATACAGAGTTCGCACCGTGGGATGCTTGCGTATCACATCATACATCAATGGCTGAGTCGCTGAGGGCTCGTCTGTTTCGTTGTGACCACGACGACGGTAACAAACAAGATCGATAACCACGTCTTTACCAAACTCATAGCGATAATCCATAGCCAACATAGCGGCAAACATCACTTCATCTGGGTTATCCGCATTGACGTGTAAAATCGGCGCTTGAACCATCTTGGCAATATCAGTGCAATACTCTGTTGAGCGTGCGTCTTCCTGACGGCTGGTAGTAAAACCAATCTGATTATTGATTACAATATGGATTGAACCACCAGTCTTATACGCTCGGGTTTGAGACAATTGGAATGTTTCCATTACCACGCCCTGACCGGCAAATGCAGCGTCGCCATGAATCAAAATAGGAACAACCTTTTGACCCTCAGCATCATCGCGACGATCCTGTCGAGCACGGCCAGAACCGATTACTACAGGACATGAAATTTCTAAGTGGGATGGATTAAACCCAAGCGCCAAATGAAGTTCACCACCGGGCGTCATCACATTAGAAGAAAAACCTTGGTGGTACTTAACATCGCCAGATGTATCAACCATGCGCTTTCCCTCGAACTCTTCAAAAAGCTCGGTAGGGTTTTTGCCTAGAACGTTAACCAATACATTTAGTCTTCCCCTGTGGGCCATAGCCATAACGATTTCTTTACAACCATATTCGCCCGAGCGATGAACAAGACAATCAAGCAAGGGTATTAAGCTTTCTCCACCTTCGAGACCGAAGCGTTTAGTTCCAGGATATTTTGAATCCAGATGCTTTTCTAAACCCTCTGCCGCAGTCAATCGACTAAGAACATCAATGCGCGCAGCATCACCATAAGTAGGCTTAGATTTATGACTCTCAAAACGTTGTGCCAACCACTGTTTTTCTGCAAATGAGGTAATGTGCATAAATTCAGCACCCAAACTCTGGCAATAAGTCTCTTCCAAAGTCTCAACGATTTCTCTCAGAGTTGCTTCGACCTTGCCCATATACAGAGGACCAGACTGAAAGGTTGTATCCAAGTCAGCCTTGGTAAGACCATGAAAGTGCAAATCTAGATCAGGCACATGCTCTCGCTTCATAATTCCGAGAGGATCGAGATTGGCCTTTTGGTGACCACGAAAACGATAAGAGCTTATCAGTTGAACAACTTTAACCTGCTTTCGCTCATGCTCAATATGCACACCGCCAGAACCCGGTGCCGGCATCGGGCGAGCCTGCCTGCGACCTAGCAGCTCAAAGTGTTTAACCACAGTATCGTGGGAAATATCTGGAGTAACCGACCCATTAGTGCGCGGCAAAGAGTCAAAAAAGCGGCTCCACTCCTCTGGCACATTATTTGGCTCGTGCAAGTAGGTCTCGTAGAGTTCTTCTATGTATGCGGCATTTCCACCAGAAAAGTGGGAGGAGTTAAAAAAACGCTCCATTAAGCCTTCTGCCATCGCGAAAATTCCTCGTAGGTTTACATCGGCAACCAGTAAATTTAAGGCGCATATTTTAGACCTTTATTCAACAAACAACTAGTATAAATTTACGAATAATGTATTGAAATTACAAGTATAAAGGGTTTAGTTACTGCTTTTTGAATCAACCGAGCAAAGACTGGACAAATTTGACCCCAATAACTTTTGTTTTATGCAAATAAGATAAAAAAACTACGCACAAAAAAAGGGGCTAAAAAGCCCCTTTTAAATGCAGTAGTAACGGTAATTCTAAGCTGCACTAGACAGCAGCATACTGCGAATATGTCCGATAGCCTTAGTGGGATTCAATCCTTTAGGGCAAACCTGAACGCAGTTCATAATACCATGGCAACGGAATACGCTGAATGGATCATCTAGATTGGCTAGACGGTCCTCAGCTCCAGTATCTCTGCTATCTGCAAGAAATCTGTATGCTTGAAGCAAACCTGAAGGTCCAATAAATTTATCAGGGTTCCACCAAAAAGATGGGCAGGCCGTTGAGCAACAGGCGCATAAAATACATTCATAAAGGCCATCAAGCTTGGCTCTATCTTCCGGAGACTGCAGTCGCTCAATTGCCGGTGCTGGCGTATTGTTAATTAAGTATGGCTGGATCTTTTCGTACTGAGCATAAAATTGACTCATATCGATAACCAAATCACGTATCACCGGCAAACCGGGTAGAGGGCGAATAATCAGCTTGTTATTTTTCACCGCCTCAGAAAGTGGCGTAATACAGGCAAGGCCATTCTTACCTGATATATTGACTCCATCTGAACCACATACACCCTCTCGGCAGGATCTGCGGAAAACCAGTGTTGGGTCCTCAGCTTTAAGCTTTTCAAGGACATCTAGCACCATAATATCCTTGCCCTGAGTATCAAAAGAGAACTCTTGCATATAGGGCTCAGAATCAATTTCTGGGTTGTAACGATAAATACTTACTTCTAACATCGACACGCCTGGCTCTCCTAGTAGGTCCGAACTTTTGGCTCAAAGGCCTTTCGCGTTTTAGGGGTAAAGTTTACATCTCGCTTGGCAACAGACTGATTTTGCGGGAAGTAGATTGAGTGACATAACCAATTTTCATCATCTCGCTCTTGGAAATCCTCACGGGCATGGGCGCCACGACTTTCCGTTCGCCACTCAGCAGCAATAGCCGTCGCCTCAGCCACTTCAAGAAGGTTTTGCAGTTCTAAGGCTTCAATTCTTGCAGTATTAAATGCGTTACTGGTATCACTTAACTGTACATTTTCAATACGAGGACGCAGGGCTTTTAATTTCTCAATACCCTCTTTCATAAAGTCGCCGCGACGGAATACGCCAAAGTGGTTTTGCATAATAGTTTGCAATTCAGCTCTCAATACAGAGGCCTTTTCGCCCTCTTGAGACTGATTGACTCGGTTAAGGACTGTCATTGCCCGTTCAATATCATCTTCGGTAGCATCCTTAAGATCAACACCCTCACTAAGCTGCTTTTCGATAAACAACCCAGAGGCGCGACCAAAGACCACCAAATCGAGGAGCGAATTACCACCCAAGCGGTTGGCGCCATGCACAGAAACGCAAGCCGCCTCACCACAGGCATAAAAGCCCTCTACAACCTGCTCATTACCCTGCTCATCCATCGTCAGTGCCTGACCGTCTACATTGGTAGGAATTCCACCCATCATGTAATGACAGGTTGGCACCACTGGAATAGGTTCGACCACTGGGTCTGCATGGGCAAAAGTTCGAGATAATTCAAGAATCCCAGGAAGTTTTGCATTCAGGGTTTCTTCACCTAAATGGTCGAGCTTAAGGAATACATGGTCACCATTTTCACCGCAACCCCGTCCGGCAAGAATCTCTTGAACCATTGAGCGCGCGACAACATCTCGACCGGCTAGATCCTTAGCATTAGGAGCATAACGCTCCATAAAGCGCTCGCCATCTTTGTTGATCAAATAGCCACCTTCACCACGGCAGCCTTCAGTTACAAGAGTGCCAGCACCATGAATACCGGTTGGGTGAAACTGCCACATTTCCATATCTTGCACCGGAAAGCCTGCGCGCATGGCCATACCAATACCATCACCAGTACAGATATGAGCATTGGTTGTTGAGGCATAAATACGCCCTGCACCACCAGTGGCAAATACCGTTGCTTTAGATTTCACATAAACGGTTTCACCGGTTTCGATATTAATCGCAATAACCCCAACAACAGCATTATCGGAGTTTTTAACCAGATCAACAGCAAACCATTCATTTAAAAAAACCGTCTCATTTTTAAGATTACCCTGATACAAGGTATGCAGAAGAGCATGTCCGGTTCTATCGGCCGCAGCACAGGTTCTTGCCGCCTGACCACCTTGACCGAAGTCTTTAGATTGACCACCAAAGGGTCGTTGATAAATACGTCCATTATCATTGCGTGAAAATGGAAGGCCCATATGCTCTAGCTCGAATACTGCCTCGGGACCAGTCTTACACATATATTCAATAGCTTCTTGGTCACCAATATAATCTGAACCCTTGATCGTGTCATACATATGCCACTGCCATTGATCATTGGGGTCGTCACTAGCAATTGCACAGGTAATACCGCCCTGAGCGGATACAGTATGTGATCTTGTAGGGAAAACTTTGGTAATTACTGCTGTCTTATAACCTGACTGAGCCAGCTGCAGCGCTGCTCGCATACCTGATCCGCCACCGCCGACGATAACCGCATCAAAGCTCAATGTTCTCATATTTTCCATCTAATTAAATTCCCCAGAGGATATCTAAAGTCCAAACCACATAAAAAAGTATTACTGCAATCATTGCCAACTGTAAAAACATACGTATCGGCGTGGCCTTCGGTCCAATTAAGCGGACTGTAATATAGTCAGTTAATACACACCAAATTCCAATCCAAGCATGGGCTGCAATAGAAAGCATGGTTACCAAACTGAATATGCGCATAGCCAGCGAGCTGTGAAGTTCTGACCACTGGGCATAGCTTGGGCTGGGGTTCACAAAGAAATATGCCACCATAAAGATTAAGTAGGCAGACATAATAAGTGCTGAAACTCTTTGCAATAGCCAGTTAGAAAGACCACTGCGACCTATACGGATTAATGACTTCACCATAGAATGATCCACCCCGAAATAGAAGCAATTAAGATAATAGCGACAGCTACCACAGCCCATGCGCTATTGCGGCCAGACTCATAACTATCCTCTCCAATACCAAAATCCATAATTAGGTGCCGGATACCAGCGACAAAATGATAAGCCAACGCTGCCAGAGAAGCCCAGATAATAAGCTGAGCAACAGGGCTAGAAAAACAGTCTTTAAGTGACTGAAAGCTCTGCTCTGATTCTAAACTTGCGTCAAAAACGCAAAGCAACACAGCAACAGAAAAAAATAAAACAACACCTGAAACTCGGTGCAAAATAGAAACATATGAGGTTATTGGCAACTTGATTGAACCAATATCCAGATTTACGGGTCTTTTTGTCTTCACAGTGGATTAACTCTTTAATGGAACTCTAATAAGTAGTCTAAGGTAGGCAACTTAATAGCGCTGAAAACTTCGAACAACCTTTAATTTAGATCGCTCTCTCACTACGGCGTGGCATTATAGATAGTTCACCCAATTAATTCAATCTGACCCCCTGCAAACAAACAACTTTGGCGCTATTATTGCCCCCAAAAAAAACAAAGCTGTTTAAAATTAAGCGCTTGTAGTGAGTGATAAGCCATAATTTTTTCTTTTTTAAAACTAAAATTAAGGTAAAATGAATTTCTCAAGTTGACAATTTTGGCTGAGCATTTATAGTTTACCGCTCGGCTCAAGCCAGACATATCATCAGTATTTCTCGAGGATCATGCATGACCAATCGTAAAGCAACTCTCTCTTTAGATGGAGATTTGACCGTCGACCTCCCGATTTTGGAAGGTACAAAAGGTCAAGACGTAATTGATATAAGCAGCCTTGGCGGGCAGGGTTATTTTACCTATGACCCAGGCTTCTCAGCTACTGCAGCCTGTAAATCTGACATCACTTACATCGATGGGGGCAAAGGTATTTTACTGCATCGCGGCTACCCTATCGAACAGCTTGCGGAAAAATCAGACTATCTAGAGACCTGCTATTTATTGCTTGAAGGCAATCTGCCTAACGCTGAACAAAAAGCGGACTTCGAAAATAATATTAAATACCATACTATGGTGAACCGCTCTATAGAAAACTTTATCAGCGGCTTTCGTCACGATGCCCATCCCATGGCAATGATGTGCGGTATTGTTGGAGCTATGTCATCTTTCTATCATGATTCTCTCGATATCAACGACGAAAATCATCGCAAAATTTCTGCCCATCGCTTAATTGCAAAAATGCCAACAATCGCGGCGATGTGCCACAAACACTTTATGGGCCAACCCTTTATGTACCCCGATAATTCTCTGTCATACTCTGAGAATTTCTTACATATGATGTTTGGTACGCCCTGTGAGAGCTATAAAATCGAACCAGCAATTGCCAAGGCAATTGACCGCATTTTCCTTCTTCATGCAGATCATGAGCAAAATGCTTCAACATCTACTGTCCGCTTGGCTGGTTCTTCTGGCGCTAACCCGTTCTCATGCATAGCTGCAGGTATTGCGGCGCTTTGGGGGCCTGCTCATGGCGGTGCCAATGAAGCGGTTCTGGTTATGCTGAATGAGATTGGACATGAAGATAATATTGCTGAATATATTCGCAAAGCAAAGGACAAGAACGATCCATTTAGATTGATGGGCTTTGGCCACAGGGTATATAAAAATTACGACCCTCGAGCTACAGTTATGCGTGAGAGCTGCAACGAAGTTCTTGAAGTTTTGGGCTTAGAAAATGATCCCCTATTTCGCCTAGCCAAAAAGTTAGAAACCATTGCCTTGGAAGATGAGTATTTTGTTAGCAAAAAACTTTATCCAAATGTTGATTTCTACTCGGGAATTATCCTTAAAGCACTGGGTATTCCAATCGAGATGTTCACTGCCATGTTCGCTACAGGAAGAACCGTAGGCTGGATCTCTCACTGGAATGAGATGATTACCAACCCCTACCGTATTGGTCGTCCACGTCAGTTATACACTGGTGCTGATAGCCGCGACTATGTTCCACTTAGTAAAAGATAATAAGCAGAATAGATTCAAAAAAGGCAGCCAATGGCTGCCTTTTTTAATTGTTACTTTAAATTTCAACGCCAACAGGAAGTAGTTATTAATTAGACTCTATTAACAAACCTAGGGTCATGCCAATAGAAAACGTGCCTGTTTACCTTTGAGCAGTAAAACTGCTATAAATGTATGGTCAGTTAGTTGGATTATTTTTTATACATGATTATTATCTAAGCCAATCTACCTCCATGATAATTCTCACTATCATGTCTCAATTGATCGAGCACTTTCTGAAGACCATCAATATCACCATCTCTAACAGTGCAATAAGAACTACACAGATACAGCTTTTCAGGAGCTTTGCGATCTAAAAGCAAATAACTTTTAAGATCACCAATTTCAATTTTGAAAAAACCTGTATTTAAATTGATCACCAATTTCAATTTTGAAAAAACCTGTATTTAAATCATCACTCAAGGAAAGCTTATAAGAAAGAATCTCGCTTACCTGTATCACACATCTGTAATTATCGCAAAACACATAGGGTAGAAAAGTTGAATTATCTTTATCTGTGGCCGTATCACTAAATACATGAGGGTTTGTTGGGGGATTAGCTGCCCGTCTATTAGACGAAATTGTATTATATTGACAAATTTCAGAAGCGTATTTTTTAGCGTACACAAAAAGTTGCGGATCGTCTAAAGTCATAGGAAGATTATTCGGAAGCTCATCCTCACATTTTTCAGATTCAAATGGTTTAATTGCTTTAAATATAAGCTCTGCTTGATCATCATCATGCGTATCGTTAAAAGTGTTCAATAAATTACTGACTAATTTTTGCCGATAATAAGCATCCAAAAGTGAAGTAGACTCTTTTTCGAAGTAATCATAACTTACTGCATTGAAGACCGATATAGATTGCTTTAATTCATATTCAAGTTGAATTTGAGTTTCTGAATTAGCATCAGATGGGAAGATACTCTTCATTGCCTCTTTATGAGCATGTCGAAAATAATGTGGGTTGGCGAACCTATTTAAGTCGCCGAACCTTTTACTTGCATCATCATCCATTTTATGAATTTTATTTGAAATAACCGTTTCTAGTGAGCTTGTTGTATCAATGCTGTAATAGCGTGATTTCCAAAATACATTCCATGCTTTCATTACACATGCTCTATAATCAGAATTAACCAACAAATCCCACCAAAAAAAACCCAAACCTGAATGTGCTGAATAACATTTACGAGACTCTAAGCTAGCTTGAGATGCTGATAATGAGTAAGAAAAAACTAGCTCTGATTGAGGGAAATTATTTATAGGGTAGTTCAAATTTTCAAGCTCAATAAGACTAACTAATTGGTTGTAATTATTGTACTCAGTAACTGGATATTCCTTATCCCCTATCTTTAAATTAAAACTATGAATTGTATATTGAGCATAGCCATCTAGGCTGGCTGGGAGATTACCAGAGAATTTTAAAACAGCCTTATTTGTATCATCCTCTACGTGCAATACAGCTTGATAAAAGCCTTGAGCAATTCTGATATATTGCTTGATATCACTAGAAAAACTATAGGAATTGCTTGAGAATAATAGCGCGATGCAAATTAAAACAGGCACATATATTAACGCTTGAATATAACCAATAAAATCGCAAACTGATGTTCGAAAACTTTTTACAGATAGCAGTCGATGACTAACAAAATTTTGAGTTGACATAAATCCACTCCTTGGATTAAAAATGGAAAGAACTGTAACTTAGATATTTACAGCGTGAAGTTATTACTGCCGACATTCTCCATATTTTGCAAACCTATTCAATTAGCTATAAGTACTAAACAATTATAACTAGAGATAATATTAACCCCTTGCATCTAAGGCTAAATAAGCAAAATGGTGGTTTTGAACAAGGACCTGCAAAAGAGGTTAGTCAATAACTAATGTAGTTTCTTCATGACAGGGCCCAGAATGGAATCTAAACTCGGTATCTGGTGATTCAACAAGTTGTTTTTCAATCTGCAAAAACACCTCCAAACGCTTATCGATCTCTTGCGAGGAAGCAACAGTCCCCGCCAGTGTTAAGTAATCTCTATAGTGTCTACCCTCAGATTTAAGCAGGGATAAATAGAAGGATTGAAGCTCTTCATCCAGAAACGGAGCAATTCGAGCAAATCGTTCACAGGAGCGCGCCTCAATAAGCGCGCCTACAATGAGTATATCTACTAACTTATCAGGGTCGTTAGACCTGACCGACTCTCTAAGTTTGACCGCATAGCGAGAAGCTGTTATCTGTCGGTATTCGATGTTTCGACGCTTCATAATAGCGATCACCTGCTCAAAATGACGCAACTCCTCACGGGCTAGCCTCGACATCTTATTTAAAAGATCGAAATTATCAACGTACCTATAGATTAAATTAAGCGCAGTGCTTGCTGCTTTTTTCTCGCAATTAGCATGATCAATCAATAATATCTCAGGATTAGCCAAGGCATTTTCTATCCATAATTGCGGTGTTTTACAGGGTAGGAAATCTTCAATTTCTTGCAGAACTGTCATAGGAATTATCGGCTTAATTTTAAAGCCAGAATTATAAGACTTTATAGCTATAACTGACAGGGTAAATTAACACCAAATAACCATTGGCATTTTAACTATTAATCTTTTTATTATTTGCCTGAGCCATTGAATAGTCCGGAGTCCACATAACTTCCTGTAAAAAAACTACAAATTCTTGTACAATCAGCACATACCAACCTTGAAACCTAAGAATTAATTTAATTAAATCTTATAACCTATTGTTATTAATGAGGTATTACGTGTTAGAAGCCTATCGTGCCCATGTTGCAGAACGTCAATTAGAAGGTATCCCGCCCAAGCCATTATCCCCTGAGTGGACCTCTGGTTTAGTTGAACTTTTAAAAAATCCACCGGCAGGTGAAGAAGAGTTTTTACTCGACTTAATCGCCAATCGCGTACCCCCAGGTGTTGATGAATCAGCCTATGTTAAAGCCGGATTTTTAAGCGCCATTGTCAATGGTGAAACCACCTCCCCTCTTATCGATCGAGCCGCTGCTGTTGCGCTATTAGGTAACATGCATGGTGGTTATAATGTGGCAACTCTGGTTGAGCTTCTGGACGATACAGAATTAAGCGAATTAGCCGCCAACCAACTCAAAGCAACCACCCTTGTATTTGATGCATTTCACGATGTAGCGGAAAAAGCTGATACAGGTAATGCTCACGCACAGTCAGTTATGCAATCTTGGGCTGATGCGGAGTGGTTTACAACCAATGATGCCGTTCCGGCTAGCATTAAAGCAATAGTATTTAAGGCGACTGGCGAAACTAATACTGACGACCTCTCCCCTGCACAGGATGCTTGGTCACGTCCTGATATCCCATTGCATGCTAAAGCTATGTACAAAATGACCCGTGATGGCTTAAATCCTGAAGAGCATGCTGTTACCGGCCCTATGACACAGATTGAAGAGATTAAATCTAAAGGCCTACCAGTTGCCTTTGTCGGAGATGTTGTGGGTACTGGATCTTCGCGTAAATCAGCGACTAATTCAGTACTGTGGTTTTTTGGTGAAGATATGCCGGGCGTTCCAAATAAGCGCTCTGGAGGGATTTGTATCGGTAGTAAAGTGGCGCCAATTTTCTTTAACACCATGGAAGATGCCGGCGCCCTTGTATTTGAAGCGCCAGTAGACGATATTCATTATGGCGATATTATTGAGATTCGCCCCTATGACGGACAAATCCTTAACGAGGCTGGCGATATTATCTGTGAATTTGAACATAAATCAGAAGTTATTCTAGATGAGGTTCAAGCAGATGGTCGAATTAACCTAATTGTTGGTCGCGGCTTGACCCAGAGAGCCAGAGAACATCTTGGCCTTCCTTCATCTGATGTATTCCGCAAGCCAGAAACACCAGAAGCATCAACAGCTGGCTTCTCACTAGCTCAAAAAATGGTGGGTAAAGCTTGTGGTGTAGATGGCGTTCGTCCCGGAACCTACTGTGAACCCAAAATGACCACAGTAGGCTCACAGGACACTACCGGCCCTATGACGCGCGATGAGCTTAAAGATCTTGCCTGTCTCGGCTTTTCAGCAGACCTGGTAATGCAGTCATTTTGTCATACTGCCGCCTACCCTAAGCCAGTAGATATTGACACTCAACATAGCCTGCCTGACTTTATCATGAACCGCGGCGGTGTTTCACTGCGCCCGGGCGATGGCATTATTCACAGCTGGCTAAACCGCATGCTATTACCTGACACCGTAGGTACTGGTGGTGATTCCCACACCAGATTCCCGATGGGTATTTCATTCCCCGGTGGTTCTGGCTTGGTGGCTTTCGCAGCCGCTACCGGCGTTATGCCACTGGATATGCCGGAATCGGTTCTAGTGCGCTTTAAGGGCGAAATGCAGCCGGGTATCACATTGCGCGACCTAGTTCATGCAATCCCCTACTACGGCATCAAAGAAGGCTTATTAACCGTAGAGAAGAAAGGCAAAAAGAACTTTTTCTCTGGGCGTATTCTAGAAATCGAAGGCGAAGGTATTGAAAACCTCACCGTTGAGCAAGCATTTGAGCTATCTGACGCTTCAGCGGAGCGCTCAGCCGCTGGCTGCACCATTAAACTGGGGGAAGATTCAGTAGCTGAATACCTACGCTCTAACGTTACCCTACTACGCTGGATGATTGCTGAAGGCTACGGTGACGTAAGAACCCTAGAGCGTCGCGTACGCCAGATGGAAGAGTGGTTAGAAAATCCAAGTCTAATGTCTGCCGATGCAGATGCCGAATATGCCGCAGTAATTGAAATCGACTTAGCGGAGATTAAAGAGCCTATCGTTTGCTGCCCGAATGATCCAGATGATGCCAAGCTCCTATCAGAGGTTGCCGGCGATAAGGTAGACGAGATCTTTATCGGTTCTTGCATGACTAATATTGGCCACTTCCGTGCCGCTGGTAAGTTACTAGATGAAGCAGGCTCAGTGGATTCTAGATTCTGGATCTGCCCACCTACGCGAATGGATGCCCACACCCTGATGGAAGAAGGTTATTACAATATCTACGGTAAGGTTGGTGCACGTACCGAAATGCCCGGCTGTTCACTGTGTATGGGTAACCAAGCTCGAGTGCTGGCTGGTGCTACAGTGCTATCTACATCAACCCGAAACTTCCCCAATCGTTTAGGCGATGGCGCCAATGTATATTTGGCATCTGCTGAACTAGCATCTGTGGGTGGTATTTTGGGACGCCTGCCTACTCCAGATGAATATATGCAGTATGCGGGTAAAATCGATTCGATGGCGGATGAGATTTATCGCTATATGAACTTCGATCAGATTGAATCGTTCCAGAAGTCAGCTGAGCAAGGTAAAACCATCGCTGCCGAGCAGATCGTTGAAGTTAGATAAGTTCGAGGCAAGCTCTACAAAAAAAACCCCGCAAAAGCGGGGTTTTTTTGTAACTGTTTAATTTAACTTTTTTTTAACCCTACATATAAGCGTTACTGGTATCTGTATGATCGGTGGAATCTTTCACCCCTTTTAGCTCAGGGATCTTTTCCATTAAAGTTTTTTCAACACCCTCTTTAAGGGTTAAACTAACAGATGAGCAACCCTGACAGCCACCACCAAATTCAAGCACCGCATAACCATCATCAATTGTTGATAGCGCTACATTACCCCCATGAGAGGCTAGACCTGGATTAATTTCACTGTGAAGCAGATAATTAATTCTATCTTCGATAGGACTATCATCTGTCACATTAGGTACACGAGAATTGGGGGCTCTAATGGTTAGCTGGCCACCAAATTTATCTTCAGCAAAGTCGACTTTAGCATCATCTAAAAATGGAATACTGCGCAATTCAAAGTAGGCCTTGAACTGATCATATTCAATAATCACATCCTCTTCGTTATGCTCCCCCGGCCTGCTGTAGGCAATACAGGTTTCTGCCTTTGGAGTTCCCGGATCGGAAATAAACATACGAATACCTATGCCCTCGCAATTCTGTTTTTCTAGCAGACCTGCTAAATAAACTTGAGCTGATTCTGTAATAGTGACATTAACCATGAAATAAATACTAACCTAAACGAGTGTAGAAGATCATTATTTTACGGCATGCGGTGTTCAAACAAAACTTTTCTTTTTAAAAAATACTGGTATGATGCGCATCCATCAAAATATTTTGATGTATTGGGAAATAAAGGTATTTCAACAGAGTATGCATAAGACCAGCTTCAGTAAAACTCATAAGTCCCTTGAGGAGGCCGCAAAGCAGCGAATTCTGTTAATTGATGGCGCCATGGGCACTATGATTCAACAGCATAGTCTTGAGGAAGCGGATTTTCGCGGCCAGCGTTTTGCTGCTTGGGATTCAGAAATTAAAGGCAATAATGACCTTTTAAGCCTCACTCAACCGCAAATTATTCTCGATATCCATCGCGCCTATCTTGAGGCTGGTGCAGATATTATTGAAACCAATACCTTTAACTCTACTCAGGTATCCCAGGCTGACTATAACATGCAGTCACTGTCTGCAGAGATTAATCGTGAATCAGCCAAGCTTGCACGGCAGGCGGCCGATGAGTTTTCCACCCCCGATAAACCTCGCTTTGTCGCTGGTATTTTAGGCCCTACAAGTCGTACCGCATCTCTATCACCTGATGTTAATGATCCAGGTGCGCGCAACGTTACCTATGATGAATTGGTTGAAAACTATTGCGAATCAACTGAAGCTTTAATTGAAGGCGGCTGCGATATCATTATGGTCGAAACCATTTTTGATACGCTCAATGCCAAAGCTGCACTATTTGCCGTTCAAAAAGTATTTGAAAAGTTCGAAACTGAATTACCCATAATGATCAGTGGCACTATTACTGATGCTAGTGGAAGAACACTCTCTGGACAAACACCAGAAGCTTTTTGGAATTCTATTCGTCACAGCAAGCCGGTAAGTGTCGGCCTTAACTGTGCATTGGGGCCGGATGAGTTGCGCCCCCACCTATTAGAAATCTCTAATGTAGCGGACACACTAGTCACTGCTCACCCCAATGCAGGTCTACCCAATGAATTTGGCGGCTATGATCTAGGCCCTGAGGCTATGGCTAAAACTATTTTAGAGTTTGCCCAGGCGGGACTTCTAAATATTGTCGGCGGTTGCTGTGGAACGACTCCCGAGCATATTAAAGCAATTGCTGCAGCGGTTGCGGATATTAAGCCACGCAAAATACCTGATATCGCTCCTGCCTGTCGTCTTTCTGGGCTTGAACCATTTACCATTGATACTAACTCGCTGTTTGTGAATGTCGGTGAGCGCTGTAATGTTACTGGCTCTGCCAAGTTTAAACGTCTGATACTTGAAGAAAATTATGATGAAGCCTTGCAAGTTGCCTTGCAGCAGGTAGAAAACGGCGCGCAAATTATTGATGTGAATATGGATGAGGGCATGCTGGAATCGCTGCCCGCTATGGTGAAATTTCTTAATCTTATTGCATCAGAACCTGATATTTCTCGGGTACCGATCATGGTCGATTCCTCAAAGTGGGAAGTAATCGAGGCTGGTTTAAAATGCATACAAGGTAAATCAGTCGTTAACTCTATTAGCCTCAAGGAAGGCGAACAGGAGTTTATTGAGAAGGCTACATTATGCAAACAGCATGGTGCCGCTATTGTGGTTATGGCCTTTGATGAGGAGGGTCAGGCGGATAATCTTCAGCGCCGCCAACAAATTTGTCAGCGTAGCTATGATCTACTGGTTAACCAAATTGGTTTTCCTGCCGAGGATATTATTTTTGATCCTAATGTATTTGCTGTGGCTACAGGCATTGAAGAACACAACCGCTATGGCTTGGACTTTATTGAAGCCACCGGCTGGATTAAGCAAAATTTACCCCATGCGTTAGTATCTGGTGGCATTTCTAATGTGTCCTTTTCTTTCCGCGGCAATAACCCTGTGCGCGAAGCGATTCACTCGGCATTTTTATTTCACGCTATCCGTGAAGGCTTGACCATGGGTATTGTTAATGCGGGCCAATTGGCAGTGTATGATGAGCTCCCTCCTACTCTGCGTGATGCCGTTGAAGATGTGGTGCTGTATCGCAACGAGCAGGCTACGGATAATCTTTTAGCTATAGCCAATGATTATCGTGGCGACGGCCAAACCAAGGCCAAAACTGAAGATCTAAGTTGGCGTGAAGCCAATGTAAACCGACGACTTGAACACGCCTTGGTCAAGGGTATTACTGCTTATATCGAGGAGGACACAGAAGAAGCTCGACAACAGGCTGATCGTCCACTGAATGTGATCGAGGGTGCGCTGATGGACGGCATGAATATTGTTGGCGACCTATTTGGCTCTGGAAAAATGTTTCTGCCTCAGGTGGTTAAATCTGCTCGCGTCATGAAACAAGCAGTGGCCTATTTACAGCCCTATATCGAAGATGAAAAAGATGCATCCGCAAGCACTAATGGCAAAATACTGATGGCCACAGTGAAGGGCGATGTTCACGATATTGGTAAAAATATCGTCGGTGTTGTTCTGCAGTGCAATAACTATGAGGTAATTGACCTCGGGGTGATGGTACCCGCTGAAAAAATCTTACAAACGGCAAAAGATGAAAATGTCGACATTATTGGTCTATCTGGACTGATTACGCCATCCCTTGATGAAATGGTCCATCTAGGCAAGGAAATGCAACGTCAGGGCTTTTCTGTACCTCTACTGATTGGTGGCGCTACCACATCTAAGGCGCATACAGCGGTAAAGATAGCTCCGACCTATGATGGTAATCAGGCAATCTATGTGTCTGATGCCTCAAGAGCCGTAGGTGTTGCGAGCAAACTTATTAACAAAGACAGTCGAGATGAATTTGTTGCCGATATACAAAAGGACTATGACGCGGTGAGACTGCGCACAGCTAATAAGACCTCTCGCGGCACACTGTTTGCCTACGAGGATGCGGTTAAGCAGAAGCCACAGCTTAACTGGCGCGACTATGCACCTGATATCCCCAAACAACTGGGTTTAAGTGTTTTAGACGATTACCCACTGGAAGTATTGGTTCCCTACATTGATTGGACGCCCTTTTTTATCACTTGGGACCTAGTGGGCAAATATCCACGAATTTTTGATGATGAAGTGGTCGGGGATGCGGCTAAGACGTTGTATGAGGACGCACAAGTATTACTAAAAGATATTATTGAAAATAAACGTCTTAAAGCTCGTGCGGTGTTTGGGCTATGGCAAGCTAACAGTGTCAATCACGATGATATTGAGATTTATAATCCGGCGGATAGCTCTCAACCCGTGACTACGGTGCATCATATTCGTCAGCAAATTCAAAAGCCCGGTGCGAGTGAAGAGCTCTTTTCACTGGCAGATTTTATTGCACCCAAAGAAAATGGCATCAAAGATTATATTGGTGGCTTTGCCGTCACCACAGGTATTGGTGCGGATGAGCTAGCCAATCAATATGAAGCAAAACATGATGACTACAATGCAATTATGGTGAAGGCTCTAGCCGATAGATTAGCCGAGGCCTTTGCCGAGCATCTGCATGAACGTGTTCGTCGGGAGTATTGGGGTTATGCCACTGATGAAACTCTTGATAATGAAGCGCTTATCAAAGAAAAGTACCGCGGCATACGTCCTGCCCCCGGCTATCCTGCCTGCCCAGATCACACCGAAAAGGCGGCTCTATTCAAGCTGCTTGACGCGGAAAAAAATACCGGCCTAACTCTAACCGATAGCTTTGCTATGTCGCCAACTGCTGCAGTGAGTGGTTGGTATTTTGGTCATCCAGAGGCCAAATATTTTAATACTGGCAAAATTGATAAAGATCAACTGTCATCATTAGCGCAGAGAAAAGCTATGCCAATCGATGACCTTGCACGCTGGTTAAGCCCAATTTTGGACTAAACAATGAGTAAAAACTCCCATAACAAACCTAGCCTTATTTCAGTGGTAAAAAGTATTTTAGCCGCTGCAATTGGGGTTCAAAGTGATAAAAACCGAACCCGCGATTTCGAGCAAGGTAACCCACTGACTTTTATTATTGGCGGCATTGTATTTACACTTCTGTTTATTGTCAGCCTTTCCCTAATTGTGGGGTTTGTTTTAAGCCGTTAGGCGCTTTTAGTTTGTTTCAAAACTCAGATCATCGACAAAATCAGCGTTGCAAATAATTGCCTCTAAATAAGCATAATTACGGGGCAGTATTTGCGTACTGAAAAATCGAGCCGTTGCCACCTTTTGCAATAAAAACGTATCGCCATCTCCTGCATCTATTTTTTTCTGTGCGGCGCAGGCTAGTATGACCAGCTGCCAATAAGCAATTGAATTACCAAATAACATCATAAGCTGATAGGCCACAAAGGGGGCTTTTTGCTGATTTTCAAGGACGTGCTCAAGAGCAGACTGGCACTGATCAATGCTGCTAAAAAGGGACTTTTTAAGCATTTTGGTATCGGCTGAGGCAAAGTCGCAGTTATTGACGCTTTTTGTCATCTCAGTAAGCAATTGCTGAATACCGCTACCCTTATCACGAAGACATTTGCGGCCTATAAAATCTAGAGCCTGTATGCCATTTGTTCCTTCATAAATGGGGAGTATTCGAGCATCGCGCATATGCTGCGCAGCGCCAGTTTCTTCAATAAAGCCCATGCCGCCATGCACCTGAACCCCTAAAGATGTGGCTTCCATTGCCATTTCTGTGCACCAGCCCTTTACCAACGGCGTCATAATTTCTACTTGTTGCGCACATAGCTGTCTAATGTGTGTGTCAGGATGATGAGATGCACGATCTTCAGACGCAATGGTATGCAGAGACATCGCCCTACCAGCCTCTGTCAGTGCACGCATTTGCGCCAACATTCGCTTTACATCTGGATGATTGATAATTGGCGCTCGACCCTCAACACCCTCAACTGCACCCTGAACTCGCTGAGAAGCATAATCAACCGCTTGCTGGTAGGCACGCTCACTAACGGATACACCCTGATGACCTACAGCTAAACGAGCATGATTCATCATGCTAAACATACACATTAGACCCTTATTAAGCGGCCCCACTAAATAACCTACAGCGCCGCCATGATCTCCAAAAGCTAGTGTACAGGTAGGGCTACTATGGATTCCTAGCTTATGCTCAACACCCACAGGCTTCACATCATTTCTCGAACCAAGTGTGCCATCAGCATTAATATTGTATTTAGGCACTATGAACAACGATATACCCTGATTGCCCTCAGGGGCATCGGGTAGCCGAGCCAAAACCAGATGAATAATATTCTCTGCCTGCTCATGATCACCCCAGGTAATATAGATTTTCTGGCCGCTAATAAGATAGTGATCACCATTGGGCATGGCCTTAGTTTTAACCGCTGATAGA
Source organism: uncultured Porticoccaceae bacterium (assembly GCA_965662525.1). Taxonomy (GTDB): domain Bacteria; phylum Pseudomonadota; class Gammaproteobacteria; order Pseudomonadales; family Porticoccaceae; genus HTCC2207. The sequence continues at coordinate 12,060 of CBFIHQ010000008.1, read as the reverse complement.
TCACTCCCCGCCTGAGGTTCAGTTAAATTCATAGTACCCGACCAGACGCCAGAAATTAGCTTATCGAGATAGAGGTTTTTTTGCTTATCAGAACCATACAGCTTAAGCGCATAAATAACACCGCGAGTTAGCGTGGGCAGAAGACTAAAGCCGACATTGGCTGATTGCAGCATTTCTTGTACCACTGCATCAATAACTGCAGGAAAACCAGCGCCACCGTATTGAGGAGCACCGCTAAGGGAACACCAACCGGCTTCAACCATTTTCTGATAAACCCCATCTAAGGCCGGTGAAGTGATTACCCGATCATTATCAAGGTAAGCAGGCTGAGTATTGGACGGCCAGTTTGTAGGGGCAACAACCTGCTCAAAAAATCTTGCTGCCTCAGGCAGAATAGCGCTGACCATATCCTCACTCGCCTGCTCAAATTCAGGCATCGCACAGAGCTCAGAATAGTTGACTAGATGTTCGAGAATAAAGTGTAATTCCTGCTGAGGAACCCTATAGACTGTCATGGTGGCTCGCCCCTTTTTAGCTTCTGCCTGAAACAACTAGCATAAGCCTAATCAAGTAAAGCAGTAAATTAAAAACCATGACTGAGCGGTCTTACATTAACGCAATAATAAACTATAATATATCTTAAAAATACTATATATATTATTGATTAATATAGTTTATTTTTTCCAAAACCAATAGCCGCTATCCGCATCATAACTACCACCTGCGCGCTCAAAGATCAGCCTATCAATCACATCAAGCCCCATTTGAGCCATACCATAAAAGCTATTTTCACCGGGTTTACTGGGCGTTAAATCGGGGAAATTTCGTCGCGTTCTATGTATCCAATAAGTATCGGAAACCGCCGTTATATTGAAGGCTTTTTTTAGCTCTTGATGACCCAACATAAACCCCAACAAACCACCCCATGTTGCGGTTGGATTATCAGAATCCCAACCCACTAATGTGCCAATTTGAATGGTTCGCATTATATCGCCTTCACCGTAAAAAAGACTGACTAGACTAGCGGCAAAGTTAATCACCGCGTCAAAAGGCTGGCTGTATTGATAACCATCATTAGAATCAAGCTGGTAGCGCTTATAAATGGCATCTCTGGTAGATTCCCAATCACTTTTATCAGGGTTATTCTGATAATGATCTTTTACAAAACTATACACCGCCGCGGACGTTGAGCCGACAGGTAACTGTTGACTAGCCTGCTCAGCTAACCATTGGGTCTGTTGCTTTAGACTTTTATCACTATCCACTACAGCCGCCAGACTGTGCATCACCACATAGAATTCGGCGATCCACTGCGCATCGTACCTAGCGGTAGCTGTAATCGGTAGATAAGCTATATCTAAGGCTATATCCGGTCTTCCCGGGGCCATTAGACCAAATATCTCGGTAGTTAACTGTGCATCTATCCTGTTATATTTGATATTATTTGCTGGATCACTGGTATGTGGCGGCAATACGCCCTGCTCCATCAATATCCTAGCCTGCTGATTTGATTCCCAAAGAAAATTTTCCTTTTGCGGCACTGAATCGGCAAATTTTTTATACAGCGGCGCATCTTCTTCGGAATAAATATGGGTTAGCCAACCCTGTTGAATCTGTTTAGCACTCAGCTTACTAGCCTCTAAGCTATGATGCAGATGAAGGTACATATACTCGATATCAGTATCATCATCAGCACCCCATGGAATTTCTGGCGACTGAAGATAAAAATCAATATGGGTTGCATGGGGAACATACTCACCCCACATCGCCACCTGATCCCTAGCACCCCAATCACTATCTGTGTAAAAAGGCATTGTTTGTGGCGTGCCGACCTTATCCATTTCGGTAATCAACCCCGTCCAATTAGCGATATTTTGACCCAACCAAAAACCTTCTAACTTTTCTTGGTACTGGTCGCGAGAGATTTTATAGGTATCAGGGGCTGATAATCCCTCAAAATAAATTCCAGAGCAGGATGACAAGCACATGACTAAGGCAATAATTAGGCTTGCTGAGCTGATTAGCTTAAACCGATATAATTTTGAACGCATGGCTAAATATTTTTTATTTTTACTTTTTGTTACAATAGCACAACTTAAAAATACGTATGCGCCAGATTTACGTTCTGGTTGAGCTGAACAAACTTTAAAGGGGCAAATATGCCTACTCAGTACGTCACCTGTGCCATGTATAAATTTGTGGCTCTTCCGCATTTTGAAAGTCTTCGCGCGCCCCTGCTTGAAGCCATGACTGAACACCAAATTTTCGGCACCCTTCTGCTAGCAGCCGAAGGCATTAATGGCACGGTTTCTGGCACTCGGGAGGGTATCGATAGCTTATTGCATTGGATTAACCAACAGCCCGGGCTGGAAAATATTGATAGCAAAGAATCCTACGATGACAAAATTCCCTTCTACCGCACCAAGGTAAAATTAAAAAAAGAAATTGTCACCATGGGTGTTGAGGGTATTGATCCAAAGCAAACTTCAGGGACCTATGTGAAACCTGAGGACTGGAATGATCTAATTTCTGATCCCGATGTGGTTTTAGTCGATACGCGCAATGACTATGAAGTACAGGTTGGCACATTCAAAGATGCTATAGATCCAAAAACCACAAGCTTTAGAGAATTCCCCGAATGGTCAAAAAACAACCTAGACGCCCAAAAGAATAAAAAAGTCGCGATGTTTTGCACTGGCGGCATACGCTGTGAAAAATCCACCGCATTTCTAAAGGAAAAGGGATTTGACGAGGTTTATCACCTGCAGGGTGGCATCCTTAAATATTTAGAGAAAGTGCCTGAAAACGAATCCCTGTGGCAGGGAGAGTGCTTTGTATTCGATAACCGAGTTACTGTTGATCACAGTTTAAAATCTGGCAGCTATGACCAATGTCATGCCTGCAGAATGCCAATAACCGCGCATGAAAAAACCTTAGATAGCTATATTGAGGGTGTTTCATGCCTTCACTGTCACAATAAAGTGTCTGAACAACAAATAAAACGTTTTGCCCAACGACAAAAGCAAGTCAAGCTGGCAAAAGCGCGCGGCGAATCGCATATTGGCGCTGCAGCCCAGTTAGACACTGAGCGTCGCCGATCTGAAAAGAAAGCGCTAAAGCAAGCAGCGACAGAAAATAACAAAAAAAAATAACCTTTTAGGGGTGTTTTATGAGTCTATTAAAAAAATCTTTTACGTTCTTTGTATTATTTTCTATTTTTATCACCTACAGTCATAGTATGGAAAAGAAAGATTTTAATTATATTTTAGTACACGGCATGACCGGCGGCGGCTGGGATTGGAAACTAGTCGATAAGCTTTTAAGCAAGGATGGGCATAAAGTTTACCGCCCTACTTTGACAGGCCTAGGCGAAAGGATGCATCTGGGGGGACCAGATATAGACCTTAGCACTCACATCTTAGATATTGTCAATCTGATTAAATTTGAGCAGTTGGATAATATCGTTTTAGTGGGACACAGCTATGGCGGCATGGTCATCACCGGCGTTATGAATGAATTCCCAGAAAAGATAGAACATGTCTTTTTTCTCGACGCCATGGTACCTGACCACGGTATGTCGGCATTAGATGTTGCCGGTAAATATATGAAATATACCACCAAGAATGGCTTGGTGTATCCACCCTGGCTAGACAGCAAGCAACCCTTTCCGCGGGACCTACCCCATCCGGCTAAAACCTTAACCGAAAAGGTCACATTCAATAATAAAGAAGCAAAGAAGTTACCGGCAACCTATATTAACTTCACGCCCGAAAATCTAATTAAACGAGAACGCTCGATTAATTCTTCGTGGCAACGGGCAGAAAAAAGAGGTTGGGTAGTTAAGACCTTAGATAGCGATCACAATGCGCAAAGATCCAACCCCGAGGCACTTAAAAAGCTTTTGGTTACTTTTTAAGCCCTCGGTTTTAGAATCTAAGTAGATATTAGGCAATAAACGATGTTGCCGTAATATCATCCTCATCAATCGTTGAATCATCACTCAACTGAATTTGCATTGACTCAACCTGAGTAACACCCTGCTCACTGTCGGTGTCAGCAAAGATTGTTAACACATTGGTGTCCTCGTTATAGGAGCCACCAAACAAATTATCTAAGCTACTATCATCACCGCTTACTAGATCGAGGATATCATCCGATATATCTGCTTCTGATAGCTTAGTTAGACTGCTATCGCCAGTGTAACCCGCCGCAGTTAATATCGCTGATAAATCAATTGAATCCTCACCCGATTCAAAGCCCTCTAAGGAAATAACCTCCTCAAAGGATTCAGGAACGACAACCTGAGCAGGCATCAGCATGGTTTGAGCGCCCTCAGGGCCTGACCAAGAACTGAATACATCGCCCAGTAGCACAGCTACAAAGTTTGTATCTTGATCTTGATGAATAGTGTGATCAACGCCATCTGAATCCCAGGTTATTGAATCCCTGTGCATATCTAAGACTTCAGACTCATTAATAAACATCCACTCTTGCTCAAAAGAATCCTGCAGGCCTACTGCCATCTTCAGAACTGATACAGCATCGGCACTGGTCAGTTTGCCAGACTTATTCACATCGCCAGCAATTAGCTGAAATGGCGAAATATCAATTTCATTGCCATATTCATCCACGCCATTAGGATTCATACCCACCGCCATTTGTAGAACGATCAGCGCATCTTTAGATGTAATCAAATTAGCATCACTTGCATGAGTATCTTTTTCCGCCTTCAAAACAAATTCAGTAACAGGCAGTTGATCAAAGTGATAATGGCCCCCATCATCGGTCATATCGGTTTTAACACTTCCATCCTCCATAACCATAGTAATGGCAACGTCTTCCATCAGCGTTCGAGATGCCCAGTGATAGACCGCACCGCTTTGAGTGAAATCGTCCACATCTTCAATAGAAAGGCTAACCGTCTGAGACTGGCCTTCGTTGCCAGAGCCATCAATGGCAATTACAGAAAAGCTATAAATGGGTTTTGCTTCATAATCTGGGTCAGCATTAAGGGTAACTTCACCTGTTTCTGCATTAATTGAGAATACATCATCGCTTGAGTCATCAAGTCTGTATTGGATGATTTCTTCACCGTTATAATCAGTATCCACTGCCGAAGCTGTATAGACCATCTGACCAGCGCCACTATTTTCAAAGATAGATTCTGCTTCAGATGCAGAGGTTATGCTTGGCCCCACCTCATCAACATTAGTTACCTGCATAGTGACTGCATGCGGGTCACTCACATTGCCAGCGGCATCAGTCGCAATAACACTAAAGCTATATTCAGCCTTGCCCTCGTAATCAGCACCACCGGCAAAAGTTACCTCGCCCGAAACAGCATCAATAGTGAAAGAAGAAGAGTCACTACCATTAGCTAGACTAAAGGTTACGCCTTCAGAAATATCACCACTATCGTCTGCTGTGGCTGTGTAAACCACCTGTGCTGTACCGTTCTCAACAACAGAACTAGCATCAGAACCAGAGTCAATAGTAGCTGCCACCTCATCTAAATTACTCACTGAAAGAGTAACTGCATACGGATCACTGGTATTGCCAGCGGCATCAGTCGCAATAACACTAAAGCTATATTCAGACTTATCTTCGTAATCAGCACCACCTGCAAAGGTTACCTCACCAGAAGTAGCATCAATACTGAAAGCAGAGTCACTGTCGTTAGCTAGGCTAAAGGTCACGCCATCAGAAACATCACCACTATCGTCAGCCGTTGCTGTATAAACCACCTGAGCTAAGCCGTTTTCATCAACCGAACCGGCATCAGCCACAGAGGTAAGGGTAGGAGCAGTATCATCAAGGTTATTAACCGAAAGGGTTAGCTCCTTAGGCTCACTTGTATTACCCGCCGCATCAATAGCAATTACTGCAAAGTTATAGACAGACTTAGCTTCAAAGTCCGGATCAGCAATTAAGGTTACAACGCCCGAATTTTCATCAATACTAAATGCGCTTGCATCAGACCCAGCAAGAGCAAAAGTAAAGCCATCACTTATATCACCACTATCATCGGCAGTTGCTGTATAAATAACCTGAGCACCCGAATTTTCATCGATTGTGTTCTCGATATCGCCAGAAGTAATCACCGGCTTAGAATCATCTAAGTCATTAATTTGCAAGTTAACCGACTGCACCGCTGTTTCATTGGTTGTGGTATTGGTTGCCATGACTGAGAAAACATAATCTATTCTGGCCTCATGATCTGGGTTTTCAATTAAGGTAACCTCACCAGTGGTTTCATTAATTGTGAAACCATTGTTGTTGTAATAACTTGAAACTGATTGATCAAGATATGCACTATCTGCATTAACCAAACCATTTGAGATGGTAAATGATGTAGAGGCTAAGTCTGCATTTAGATTAAACGTAAGCTCAACAAGCGGGCTATCGACAGCATAGAGATTAGGGAAGAAAAGCCCTGCAATTGCATATTCATCTGTAGCTATCTCATTCGCTGCACTTATAGTTGCGTCTGAGGTTATAGAAAGATCAATATCAGAAATTTCAGATGAATTATAAGAAAGCGTAAGATCAAAGTTTTCAATGCCATCTTGGTAATTAGCTGACACAGTGTCACTCACATATATCTGTAGTGTGAGGCTACCATCATCATTGTTAACAAAGCGCTGCTCAAAGCCACCAACAACATCTGCTGAGGATTCAGGAAGACTGTAGGTTATTACATCGCCCTGTTCCGTACCCAGCACTTGGGTTAAGTAAACAGCCTGATTTTCACCAATATTTTCATCGGCATTAACCGCTGAGCCTGAGGTAATTTCAAACCCTTGCTCTACCACTGAAACAGCAATAGGCTGAGAGCTTGAATTGCCAGCGGCATCCGTCGCAATAACCTCAAAGTTATAGGATGACTGACCTTCAGAATCACCACTTCCAGCAAAAGTAACTTCACCAGAAACCGCATCAATACTGAACGCAGAATCACTACCGCTGGTTAAACTAAAGATCACGCCTTCAGAAATATCACCACTATCGTCTGCCGTGGCTGTGTAAATCATCTGTGCGAGACCATTTTCAACAACCGGTTCAGCATCTGGACCAGAAGTAATGCTTGGAGCCACTTCATCTAGATTGCTAATACCAAGAGTAACAGACTGGGCTTCACTAGCATTACCAGCGGCATCAGTAGCGACAACGCCAAAGTTGTATGCAGATTGACTTTCATAGTCAGCGCCACCAGCAAAGGTCACTTCACCAGAAGCCGCATCAATACTAAATGCAGAGTCACTGTCGTTAGCTAGGCTAAAGGTCACGCCATCAGAAATATCACCACTATCGTCAGCGGTGGCTGTGTATACAACCTGGGCTGAGCCATTCTCATCAACTGAACCCGCGTCAGAGCCAGAGGTAACGGTTGGCGCTACATCGTCTAGGTTGCTGATATCAAGAGTTACTGACTGGGCTTCACTTGCATTACCAGCAGCATCCGTTGCAATAACAGCAAAGTTATAGGCAGATTGACTTTCATAGTCAGCGCCGCCAGCAAAAGTAACAGCGCCAGAGGTAGCATCAATGCTAAATGGACCCGTCTCATTGGCTAAACTAAAGGTTACGCCACCAGAAATATCACCGCTATCGTCAGCTGTGGCTGTGTATACCACTTGGGCAGCCCCATTCTCTTCAACTGACCCCGCATCAGGACCAGAAGTAATGGTTGGCGCCACTTCATCTACGTTATTAATAGCCGCAGTACCAGAAGCATTTCTATCATTACTAGACACAATTTCGAAAGAGTATTCTGAAACATCTTCAAAATCTGGATCTACATTCAGAGTAACCTCACCGGTCGCGCTATTAATGCTTAGCGCTGATGACACAGGTTGCGGATCAGAAACTGGATCTGGCTCGGTTACAACATCAACCGAAATAATTACATCGTGAGACTGACCATCGAAGGCGTAACCTGGCGGAGTGCTTGTTTTAACCAATTCCAAATCTGTTGAACCGGTTGCACCCTCTGCAATATTAAAGGTGACTGTGGCTAATTCAGCATCAGTAGAACCGGGCCAGTTACCACCAAAAGGATCAGACCAAGCAAATACCAAACCATTGCCATCACTATTAAGCGAACCAGAAGCAATAGCTCCAGACATAACACCTGATACAGAGTCTAGACTTAATAAATCGCTATCAAAGTTAAGATTAAAACCAAAGCCGGTTAGGGTCGGATCATCAACTAGATAAGCAAGTTTCACCGTAACCTGAGAACCATCCTCTGACTTAGTGCTTTCCGAGACATACACATGCTGAGTATCTGACTGTAATTCAGGCACTGTTATTACTGATTCTGCTGAATCAGAAGGAGCAACAATTCCGAATACATTAGCAGAAACATCTTGCGATGCAGTCTCATCACCATTAGTTGCTATAACTGTAAAGTTATATTCTGAAACTACGTCACTATCAGCGACACCATTTAGAGTAACCACACCAGTAGCACTATCGATGCTTAGCTGAGAGCTCATAGGCGCTAAAGATATTCCCACCTCATGAGACTGACCATCAAAATCATAACCAGGCGGCGTACTTGTTTTAACCAATTCCAAATCTGTTGAACCGGTTGCACCCTCTGCAATATTAAAGGTGACTGTGGCTAACTCAGCTTCAGTTGAACCCGGCCAGTTACCACCAAAAGGATCAGACCATGCAAAGGTTAATGCATCTCCATCATCATTAAGGTTACCTGGGGCAATGTTCCCACTTGCTAAGACAGACACTGAATCCAAACTCAACACACTACTATCAAAATCTAGACTAAAGCCAACGCCAGTTAGGGTTGGATCATCAACTAGATAAGAGAGCTTCACGGTAATTTGAGTACCATCTGCTGACTGAGTGTTTTCTGAGACATACACATGCTGGGTATCAGCCACCAATTCAGGGACTGTTAACACTGACTCCCCACCTATTAATGGATAATCTGTATTATCCACCAACTCAAAGGTTGTTCCCTCCAGGTTAGCTTCTGCGGTGTAGATCACCTGGCTTCCACCACTTTCAGTGATAGCAACCTGCTGTGACTGGCCATCAAATGCATAACCAGACGGCGTACTTGTTTTAACCAATTCCAAATCTGTTGAACCGGTTGCACCCTCTGCAATATTAAAGGTGACTGTGGCTAATTCAGCTTCAGTAACGCCAGGCCAAGATCCACCAAAGGGATCAGCCCAAGCAAAAATCAAACCATTACCATCATCATTAAGCGAAACAGGACCAACAGTTCCAGGAAGAACATCGGATGCAGAAACAAAATTTAACACATCGCTATCAAAATTCAGAAGAAAACCAAGGCCCGTCAATGTTGCATCATCAACCAAATAAGACAGCTTAACCGTAACCTGGCTTCCATCTTCTGACTTAGTGCTTTCCGAGACATACACATGCTGAGTATTCGCTTGCAACTCAGGCACTGAAATAACTGTCTCAGAAACCCCAGGAACAACAACTCCTGAATCAGCTGAAGTAATTGCCAGTGAAGGTGCAGATACCGGCGCACCCACCAACGAGAAGGTTTCACCTTCGGCGGCATTATCAACGGTTGCAATTATCTGACCTACACCAGAATTCTCATCAATAGCATATGTTGTTACCTCAAGAGGAGCATTAATATTTAACGTAACCGCTTTAGGAGCGCTTGCATTGCCCGCAGTATCAGTAGCGATAACGCCAAAGTTATAGGCAGATTGATTATCATAATCAGCGCCGCCAGCAAAGGTTACTTCACCAGAAGCCGCATCAATACTAAATGCAGAGTCACTATCGTTTGATAGACTAAAGGTAACGCCTGCAGAAATATCTCCACTATCATCAGCTGTGGCTGTGTAAACCACTTGGGCAGAGCCATTCTCATCAACTGAACCCGCATTAGAGCTAGAAGTAATCGTTGGAGCAGCCTCATCAAGGTTATTAACCTCAAGGGTCACTGACTGTGCTTCACTAGAATTGCCTGCCGCATCAGTCGCGATTACGCCAAAGTTATAGGCAGATTGACTTTCATAGTCAGCGCCGCCAGCAAAAGTAACAGCGCCAGAAGTAGCATCAATGCTAAATGGACCCGTCTCATTGGCTAAACTAAAGGTTACGCCACCAGAAATATCACCGCTATCGTCAGCGGTGGCTGTGTATACAACCTGCGCTGAGCCATTCTCATCAACTGAACCCGCATCAGAGCCAGAGGTAACGTTTGGCGCTACCTCATCTACGTTGTTAATAGCCGCAGTACCAGAAGCATTTCTATCATTACTAGACACAATTTCGAAAGAATATTCTGAAACATCTTCAAAATCTGGATCTACATTAAGAGTAACTTCACCAGTAGCGCTGTTAATGCTAAGGGCTGATGATACAGGTTGCGAATCAGTCTCAACCGAAATAACCACATCGTGAGACTGACCATCAAAGGCGTAACCGGGCGGCGTGCTTGTTTTTACAATATCCAACCCTGTAGATCCGGTTGTACCCTCAATAACATTAAAGGTCACTGTGGCTAACTCAGCCTCTGTAGAACCAGGCCAAGAGCCACCAAAGGGATCAGACCATGCAAAAGTCAAACCATCGCCATCAGGATTAAGTGAACCTGAAGCGATTGCTCCGCTCGCAACACCAGATACTGAATCTAGGCTTAACGCAGTACTATCAAAGTCAAGACTAAAACCAACACCTGTTAGGGTTGGATCATCAACCAGATAAGACAGCTTAACCGTAACCTGGCTTCCATCTTCTGACTTAGTGCTTTCCGAGACATACACATGCTGAGTATGCGCTTGCAACTCAGGCACTGTTATCACTGATTCTGCCGAATCAGATGAACCCGAAGAGTCGCCAGAACTTGCAACAACCGCAATTTCTTGTGCTTGACCATCAAAATCATAACCAGGAGGCGTGCTTGTTTTAACCAATTCCAATTCTGTTGAACCGGTTGCACCCTCAGCAATATTAAAGGTGACTGTGGCTAACTCAGCTTCGGTTGAACCAGGCCAGTTACCACCAAAGGGATCGGACCAAGCAAAGGTCAAACCATCGCCGTTAGGGTTAAGTGAACCTGAAGCGATTGCTCCACTAGCAACACCAGATACTGAATCTAGGCTTAATGCACTGCTATCAAAGTTAAGATTAAACCCAACGCCCGTTAGGGTTGGATCATCAGACTTATAGGATAGAGTGACTGTCACCTGGCTACCGTCTAACTGACTGCCTGAGACATACACATGTTGGGTATTATCTTGCTGTTCAGGTATCGAAATAACAGTCTCATAGACTACGGGAGCAGGAGCAACAGGAGCAGGAGCATTATCTGCACCCACCAACGAGAAGGTTTCACCTGCAGTGGCATTATCAACTGTTGCAATTATCTGACCCACGCCAGAATTTTCATCAATAGCGTATGTTGTTAGCTCAAGAGGAGCATTAACACTTAATGTAACCGCCTTCGGGGTACTTGCATTACCGGCAGCATCCGTCGCAATAACACTAAAGCTATATGCAAATTGAGTTTCATAGTCAGCGCCACCAGCAAAGGTTATCGCTCCAGAAACAGAATCAATACTAAAGCTAGCCGCATCAGCACCCGATAGACTGTAGCTAACTCCACCAGAGATATCACCACTATCTTCGGCTGTCGCTGTGTAAACAACTTGGGCAGCGCCATTCTCATAAACTGAGCCCGCATCAGAGCCAGAAGTAATGGTTGGGGCGACTTCATCTAAATTATTAACTGCTAGAGTCACTGGTTGAGAATCACTTAAATTTGCAATCCCACCAGTAGCTACCACAGTAAAACTATACTGATCTTGGTCTTCGTAATTTGGGCTAGCTATAAGAGTTACAGCACCCGTGTTAGCATCAATGCTAAATTTGTCCGCATCATCACCCACAAGAGTATATGTAGCAATTGGACCCGCAGATTCAACTGTGTAAACTAACTGACCAGAATCACTATTCTCATCAATAGCAGTAGCTGTAACCGCTGAAATAATCAAAGGACCAGACTCATCAATATCATTAATATTGAGAGAGACTGACTGCTCA
>CBFIHQ010000007.1:0-51113 GCA_965662525.1 uncultured Porticoccaceae bacterium | reverse complement strand
GACGCTGTTGGCTCAGCCCCTGCACCAGGACCACAGAATAATGTAGTGCCTACAGCATTGGCATTAACCATAACCGCGTTAGATACATCATTAACGCCAGCAATCATGCTACTTTGTGGCACTAATGTTGGGTGCACTCGAAGCTCTACACCCTGTTTAGTTTGTCGGGCAATACCCAGATGTTTAATGGCATAACCAAGATCTTTGGCATAGGCAACATCCTGCGGCTCTAATTGGGTAATACCATCGGTATACAAGCCTTCCAATGTCAGCGGCATCTCAAAGGCAATAGAGGCCAATATAACCAGCTTATGCGCCGCATCAATACCTTCCACATCAAAGGTTGGATCTGCTTCGGCGTAACCCTTTTCCTGAGCCTCAACTAGAACATCACTAAAATCACGGCCTTTGGTATCCATTTCGGTAAGAATAAAGTTGGTGGTACCATTGATAATACCAGCCACCCAATTGATCTTATTAGCGGAAAGGCCTTCGCGAAGCCCTTTAATAATAGGAATACCACCTGCAACAGCAGCCTCGTAGGCAACAACAAGCCCCTTAGATGCGGCAAAAGAGAATATCTCCATACCATGCTCTGCAATCAATGCTTTATTAGCCGTAACCACATGCTTATTATTTTTTAATGCAGTCATTACCAAATCATAGGCAACAGTTGTGCCGCCAATTAATTCGACCACAATATCTATATTGGGATTTTGAGCGACTTCAAAAATATCTCGAACCACATCTACATTCGAGGTATCACAACTAGGGTTATCGCGGCGAGCACCAACTTGCAGTATATTAATATCGCAATTGGCGCGATTATTAATACTACTTAAATTGCGTGATATAACATTAAATACTCCGGAACCAACCGTTCCTAAACCGCAAATACCAACTTGCACAGATCGCACGTTTACTCTCCAAAAATTAATAATATTTTAGGTGTTGTTTCGCTAAAAATGGCGGCAACATTAAACACCTAATTGAGCTCTGTCAATGGCGCAATTCTATACTAAAAGAGGCTTTTTCGGGGTTATTTTTACTTTTTTAACGCAAATGGTCCGATAGAGTTATCAGACCTTGAGTTTATTCGGCTGCAATACCCATCAATTGAGCAAAATTTTCAGCGGGCTGGTAACCTGGAATTAGGGTGCCATCCATTAAAATAATCGCCGGTGTTCCGTTGATTCCAATGCTGTTACCAAAGGCATAGTGCTCTGCCACTGGGTTATTAGCACAGACCTTAATATCAACGTTTTGACCATTTTTTACTTGGGTCAGAGTTTCCTGCTTATCGTCTGCACACCAGGCTTTAGCAATTTTATTATAGGAGCCTGATGGAATTCCCGCTCTTGGGAAAGCTAGGTATCTAACCTCTATACCCATAGCATTTAACTGCGGGACCTCTCGATGAAACTTGCGACAATAACCGCAATCAACATCAGTAAACACATTCATAATTGCCTTAGATTCACCCTCAGGCTTAAAGATAATCATATCCTCTATCGAGCGCTCGGCAAATAACTGACGTCTTTTTTCGGTTTGCCTTAACTCCATTGTACTTGTAATCTCACTCGCCGTTATCTGAAGCAAATCACCCTGGAACAAATACTCGCCCGACTCATGAACAAATAGTAGCGGACCATTTTTGACCTGCACTTCGTAAACGCCCGGAACGGCTGATATTCCCACAATTGTAAACTCAAGATCTGGTCTTGCAGTTAACAAGTTTTTAAGTACATTATTAGTGTCTGATTGAGCAATATTATCTATAACAGCAACCTTTTCTGTATCGGCGATAGTAGTATTTTGCTTATCTGCTAATGAAACAAATTTTTCCACACCAAGCAAACAGCACAGCACTAATACAAACAACAAAAAACCTGACTTATTAGTTAAGCCCAAAATATTCTCCTAGGGGATCTCAGAAAGGAAGGCAACCCGAAAAAAGGGTTGCCTCTATAAAGTAAGTCTAAACTATAGTACCAAAAATTATAAAGCGTCTTCGCCGGTTTCACCGGTGCGTATACGCAATGCCTGTTCAACTTTATAAACAAACACTTTGCCATCACCAATCTTACCTGTTTTAGCAGCTTTTTCGACAGCTTCTATAACGGCATCTAGAATATCATCTGCCACTACAACCTCTAATTTTACCTTGGGCAAAAAATCGACTACATATTCTGCGCCGCGATACAATTCTGTGTGGCCTTTCTGGCGTCCAAATCCTTTAACCTCAGTTACAGTTATCCCTTGAACACCGACATCAGACAATGCTTCGCGAACATCATCCAATTTAAATGGTTTTATTGTGGCTGACACCAAAAACATATAGCACTCCTTTTAAACAAAAATATTAATTAGTAATTACAAAGATACCTATTATTTCATTATATTGCATCTTTGCACTAAATATTAAGTTTTAAAACAGAATATAGCTAGTAACTTATTACTATTTCAATAGGCAAAAAAAAACCGGGGCACATGGCCCCGGTAAGCTTGCAGAGCAGAAACTTAGCTTTTTGAGCTTGTGAATTCAGGATATGCTTCCATCCCGCATTCAGCGATATCTACGCCATTTGCTTCGTCTTCTTCAGAAACTCTGAGTCCGATTAGTGCTTTGATAACATACCAAGCTATGAAGCTTGTTACGAATACCCATACAAAGATGGTAGCTGCACCGATCAACTGACCTGAGAAAGAAGAGCCATCATTAGTCACAGGAACTAGTAATAGACCTAGTAGACCTACAACACCGTGAACAGAGATAGCACCGACAGGATCGTCAAGTTTTAGCTTATCAAGAGTAAGGATACTGAATACTACTAATACGCCACCTAGAGCACCGAATAGTGTAGCCTGAAGCGCACTTGGAGTTGAAGGCTCAGCAGTAATAGCTACTAGACCAGCTAGCGCACCGTTAAGTGCCATAGTAAGGTCAGCTTTACCAAATAGAAGCTTAGCAACGATTAGAGCAGCGATAAGACCACCAGAAGCAGCAGCGTTAGTATTCAAGAATACCATTGCAACAGCGTTGGCACTCTCAACAGAGGCAGTAGCTAGTACTGAACCACCGTTAAAGCCGAACCAACCCATCCACAGGATAAAGGTACCTAGTGTAGCCATGGGTAGGTTAGCGCCGGGGATTGCGTTGATTTCACCTTTAGAACCATATTTGCCTTTACGAGCGCCAAGCAAGATAACACCAGCCAATGCTGCAGAAGCACCAGCCATATGAACAATACCAGAGCCAGCAAAATCAGAGAAGCCTAAATCGCCAAGAGTGTACATACCGAATACGGCTTCGCCACCCCAGGTCCAAGAACCTTCCATTGGGTAGATGTAACCAGTCATTACTACCGTAAATAGTAAGAAGGACCATAGCTTCATGCGTTCAGCAACAGAACCAGAAACAATAGACATAGCAGTCGCTACGAATACAACCTGGAAGTAGAAGTCAGCAGCAGGAGCATAAGTCCAGTCATCAGCAACACCATCACCAGCAATTCCGCTTAGGAAAGTATCGCCACCGTACATAATTGCATAACCGCAAACCAAATACATGGTACAGGCGATAGCAAACAACGCTACGTTTTTGGTTAAAATTTCAGTGGTATTTTTGGAGCGAACCAAACCAGCTTCTAGCATAGAAAAACCAGCAGCCATCCACATTACTAATGCACCACACACCAAGAAATAGAAGGTGTCTAGTGCGTATTGAAGTTGAAAGATCTCAGTCATTTTATATTTCCTCTAATTAAATCGCTTCGGCACCGGTTTCGCCGGTACGGATTCGGATTACTTGTTCAGTATTGGTTATGAAAATTTTGCCGTCGCCGATTTTTCCGGTTTGAGCAGCTGCTGTAATTGCCTCTACTGCCGGATCAACAAGCTCATCCGATAAAGCAACTTCAACCTTTACTTTGGGTAGAAAATCCACCACATATTCAGCACCTCTATAGAGCTCTGTATGCCCTTTTTGACGCCCGAATCCTTTTACTTCGGTAACAGTGACACCTGTTACACCAAGCTCACCTAAAGCCTCTCGCACTTCATCGAGTTTGAAGGGCTTTATTATTGCCGTAACCATTTTCATTGAAATTCTCCATTGAGCGGTTTATACGCTCATCTTTTTTTAAACTTAGTTAAAACTTCTACTGATGAAACTAAATTTTGCATACGACTTAATTTCATCAGTAAAAAGTTCTTTGTTTAAATCTCCCAAGATTTAAGTGCGTGTTAAATGTATGTTTTTCAATACGCACCCATGACAATGCATTTAGCGTGCCAACTTTGAAAACACTATGTAAATAACGGAAAAATATACAAATACACCAAAATTACACCAAAAAATGACTTAAAGACTTCTAGAAACAATTGAAATGCACCAAAATGGTTCGGAAATGCACTCGCCAAGCACCTATTTGGTTAGCTGAAATATTCCATGATATAGATTGGCAATTTTGCTAAAGTTAACTAATTGAGGAATATATAATTATGAAACCAGAAGACTTCTACCAAGAATTGAAAGACCAGCTCAAACAAGCAACGACTGCCTCACAAGGACTTAATGCGGAGGCGATGGTTTACCTTCAGGCTGCGACCAACCATCTTTTTGATAAGTTTGATATTGTATCTAGAGAAGAATTTGACGCACAAAAAGCTGTTCTAACTCGCTCACGAGAAAAAATTGTGCAACTTGAAGCACAGATAACTAAACTTGAGAAAGCATTGGGAAATATATAGTAACACTGCACTTGAAAAACACTAGGGACAACGGATGTCGCTTTCTAAAGTTAATACACGGGCCAAGGTAGGTCTAAAGGCCCCTCTTGTATCGGTCGAAGTCCATCTCTCAAATGGTCTGCCCGCGTTTAATATAGTCGGTTTACCCGAAACTGCTGTCAAAGAAAGCAAAATCGTGTTCGCAGCGCTATTTTAAATTCTAAGTTTGAATTCCCCAACCGACGCATCACCGTTAATTTAGCACCGGCAGAACTACCTAAAGGTGGCAGCCGCTTTGACTTGGCTATTGCGATTGGTATTTTGGCGGCATCTGATCAAGTACCCAAACAACCCCTGTTAGATTATGAGTTTATTGGTGAGCTTGCATTGTCCGGTGAACTGCGTGGCATAGAGGCCGCTTTACCTTCAGCAATGGCTTGCGCAGAGGCTAAAAAGCAACTGATCATTAGCCAACAAAATGCCAGTGACATATTACTGGTTGAATCAATTACCATTCTAGCAGCAAACAACTTACTTGAAGTATCAGCCCACCTATTTCAAACACAACTTATTACGCCTTGGCAGAAAAAAGCTCCTTCTGCAGTCGAAAAATACCCAGAATTACATGAGGTCATTGGGCAGAATCAGACCAAGCGTGCACTTGAAATAGCCGCCTGTGGCGGTCATCATATGCTTTTATTTGGTCCTCCAGGAACGGGTAAGTCCATGCTAGCTAGCCGTCTAACAGGGATTTTGCCGGCATTAACTAAAAAAGAAGCTCTTAATGTGGCTTGTATTCACTCCCTTAGCCAAAAAGACCGCACCGAAAATATACTTCAACGACCCTTTCGCTCACCCCACCACAGTGCCTCTGCAATTGCTATTGTGGGTGGCGGTAGCACCCCGCAACCTGGAGAAATCTCTCTGGCCCATCAAGGGATTTTATTTCTTGATGAACTACCAGAATTTCAGCGATCTGTATTAGAAATGCTCCGCGAACCACTAGAGTCTGGGCAAATACATATTTCACGAGCGTCAGCACAACAGTCTTTTCCAGCACAATTTCAATTAATAGCGGCAATGAACCCCTGCCCCTGTGGTTATTTAGGCAGCCAACGCTGTGATTGCAGCGCAGAAAAAATAGCGCGCTATCAAAACAAAATATCTGGCCCTATTTTGGATCGTATTGATTTGCATATCCCAGTTAATAACATTGATAATCGCCAACTTATTCAAGGGAAAACTAATCACAAAGAAGCATCCAATTTTGATATCCGAAAACGTGTAACTAAAGCTCGAGACCTTCAGATGCAGAGACAGGGCATCGTGAATGCTCGGCTGGACAACCAGCAATTAAAAAAAGTCTGTCCATTAAACTCACAATTACAATACTTTTTGGAAAAAGCCATTAATAGTTACAGTCTTTCCGCGAGAGAGTACCATCGGCTTCTTAAGGTAGCTCGCAGTATTGCAGACTTATCCGCCATAGAAGCTCCAGATATTGCACAATATCAAGAGGCACTAAGTTATCGAAGTCAATTTAATGCGACTAAATAGTTAAAAGCTAAGAGTTAAATGATGATTAAATAAGAAAAATTAGTAATAATCGTTCTCCCCTCTACTATTTGAGACATATTAATGCCAAATAAAGAATCGCGTCTTGTTTACTCCACAGAAATGGGTCGTATTAAGCAACAAAGCGAAACTAGCGTGCCCATGCAAACCGATGGCATTATTCGCATTCGCCGAGAAACTAAAGGGCGCAAAGGCAAGGGTGTGACCACGATTAGCGGATTTGATTTGGATACCGATCAGTTAAAAGCTCTAGCTAAACAGCTTAAGAAAACTTGCTCTACCGGCGGCACTGTGAAAGATGGCATTATTGAAATTCAGGGCGATCATCGGGATAAGCTAAAACAGCAATTAGATAAAATGGGTTACCCCGTGAAATTAGCCGGCGGTTAGTGTTATGAATTCCAAAACCACCCTGCCCTTCGGCACTTGGCCCTCATCATTAAGCGCAGAAAAAGTGGCCAGTGCTGCGCCTAAAATAAATCATCTACAATCTAACAATACTCTGCTAACTTGGGTAGAAAGCCGACCCAATGAGGGCGGCAGAAATGTAATTATGGGGCGCACCCAAGATGGGTTAATTTCAGACCTTATACCCGCACCCTATAGCCATCACAGTCGAGTACATGAATATGGTGGAATGGCTTATACGCTCTCAGAAAATTGCATTTACTTTGTCAATGCCTCCGATCAGCGTATATATCAACAACCAATTGGCGCAAAAAACCCTATCCCCATTACTGAAGCTGGCCCACGCTTTGCTGATCTAATCCTAGATAGTGCAAATAATCGCTTAATTGCAATCTGTGAGCAGCATAATAAAACCTCTGAACCAGAAAATTACTTGGTGGGGATTTCACTTGAAGCAGACAATCCACAGTTAACGCCTCTTGCTAGGGGCGCAGATTTTTATGCCTACCCAAGAATCAGCCCAAATGGAAAAAGTCTGTGTTGGATAGAATGGAATCATCCCAATATGCCATGGGATTGCACCCAATTATGGCAGGCAGATATTCATAACCATCGTATCGAGAACAAACAACTGGTCGCTGGAGGCAATGGTCATGAGGCTATATTTCAACCTCAGTGGTCTCCCGACAACCAACTCTATTATATTTCTGATCGCGATAACTGGTGGAATATTTATTCTGCCGATAAGGGTATTGTTCTAGCGATGCCGGCTGAATTTGCTACCCCACTGTGGCAATTTGGTATGTCGACTTATGACTTTATTGATAGCCATACAATCGGCTGCCTTTGGACTCAGCAAGGCGTTTGGCACTGTGGCTATGTGGATATTGCCACGGCAAAATTGAATCACGTGGAATGTCTCTATCAATGCATGCACGCTGCTTGCTGCCATGACAATAGTCTATTTATGGTCGCCGGTGCGCCGGATATTGCCGATAAGATTGTTGCCGTTTCACAACAGACTCACATCGAGCCGATTTATTCTCCCTCAATTCTAGATATTGAACAGGCAAACCTAGCTATACCTGAATCCATCAATTTTTCAACGGCAGATAATTCATCGGTACAGGCTTTCTTTTATCCACCAACTAACAGTCAATACTGTGGCCATGATAAGGAATTGCCACCAGTCATAGCCATTTGTCATGGTGGCCCTACAGGAGCCACTGACTGTAGTTTAAATTTGAAAATACAGTACTGGACTAATCGCGGCTTTGCCGTGGTAGATATCAATTACCGGGGTAGCACTGGGTTTGGAAGAGATTATCGCAATGCCTTAAATGGCGCTTGGGGCGTAGCTGATATTGAAGATATGCAGTACGTCATTAAGCATTTAACCAAGCTGCAAAAAATAGATCCTGAGCGCTGTATTATTCGCGGCAGTAGTGCCGGTGGCTATACCGTATTATCTGCACTTACCTTTACCGACACCTTTAAGGCAGGCGCTAGCCTATATGGTATTGGCAATCTAGAAACCCTAGTTAGCGATACTCATAAATTCGAATCGCGCTATTTGGATAAATTAGTCGGGCCCTATCCTGAGAAAAAAGAAATTTATCAGCAACGCTCACCCATTAACCATATACAGCGACTCAATTGCCCAGTTATTTTTTTACAGGGTTTAGAAGATAAGGTAGTGCCTCCAAATCAGGCGGAATTAATGTTCAACAGCCTCAAAAAACAGGGTATTGATGTGGTGTATATCAAATTTCCCGATGAAGGCCATGGTTTTAGAAAATCGGAAAATATTACCCACGCCATGGAGTCGGAACTGGCCTTTTATTCTGAAGTTTTCAACTTTAAGCAAGGGGGTTAAACCATGTCTCGCTATAGACCACCCGCTCCAAAAAGTTCACCCTATATTACCGCTGATGGTGCGGCTAAATTACGCGCTGAAGCGCGCCAGTTATGGAAAGTAGAACGGCCTCAAGTCACCCAAGTAGTGCATGAAGCAGCAAAAAATGGCGATCGCTCAGAAAACGGCGACTATATTTATGGTAAGCGTCGTTTGCGAGAAATTGATCGCCGAGTACGCTATCTGAGTAAACGCCTTGAGGATGCCACCATTGTTGAGGATAAGCCTAGAGATACCTCAAAAGTATTTTTCGCCGCTTGGGTCACTCTAGAAGATCAAGATAATCCAGATGCACAGCCTCAACGCTTGCGACTCGTTGGCTCTGATGAAATAGATAGCGCGCAAAATTGGATAAGTATTGATTCACCTATGGCGAGGGCTTTAATAGGTAAGTCTACAGACGATGAGGTGCAGGTAGTTACCCCTGAAGGTGAACGCTGTTTTGTTATTATCTCAATAGAATATTAGGGGGATAAGCGAGATATTTCCCAGCTACCACTTTTTAATTGGTAACGAAACCTGTCATGAAGACGTTTTTCACCGCCCTGCCAAAACTCAACTTCAGTCGGCACTACTCGGTATCCACCCCAAAATTTTGGCAACGGAATTTCGCCCGTGGAAAATTTTTCTGTGATGTCACTAAACTGCTGGTCTAAAACCTGTCTTGAGCTCAAAACACTACTTTGCTTTGAGGCCCATGCAGCTAACTGACTTTCAACTGGGCGGCTCAAAAAATACTTTAAAACTTTGGCTCTTGGCAAAGCCTCTGCAAGACCACCGACAATCACCTGCCGATCTAATTGCAACCAAGGAAAATGTAAACTCACTTTTTTATTGGCCTGAATTTCTTTGGCTTTTCGGCTTTCTAAGTTGGTATAAAATACAAAGCCTCCTTTATCAAATTGTTTTAGCAATACCATACGCTGTGAAGGCTGACCCTCGGCATCCACAGACGCAATACTCATAGCGGTAGGATCTTGAATCTGCGACTCAATCGCTTGATTCATCCATAACTCAAACTGTGAAAATGGCTCGTCCATTAATGAATCACGGGTTAGCTTACCGTAATCATATTCTCGACGATTATCTTCTAAACTCATATTGACTCCAAAGTGATTTCAATAAAACCAAGATGCATCTAATTTACCATAGTTAAAGCCTAGCTTGGCGCTTATTGTCACCATGATCAGACAGTTGTACGTTGGCTAGAAATTTTTGTTCACATTTTTATGACCAATTTAACACTAAATTGTGGCTAAAATGCATGAAATGCCAATAATAACAATGATTAAGCTATAAAAATGCTGATGACAAGCGTATACTCCGCGACCTCTCGCTGTTGAGATGCATAACCAAAGGTAATTTAATGTCTTCTAACGAATTTCTATCACTGGGTATCAGTGCACCGGTGCTTAAAGCTGTTCAAAATTTGGGTTACGAGCAGCCCTCGCCAATTCAAGCGCAAAGTATCCCTATTCTATTAAGTGGTAAAAATCTTCTGGGTACCGCCCAAACTGGTACTGGTAAGACAGCGGCTTTTGCCCTGCCTTTACTTAGCAATATTGACGAAAAACAAAAGGCTCCACAAATCTTAGTTTTGACCCCTACAAGGGAGCTGGCAATTCAAGTTGCTGAAGCATTCCAAAGTTATGCCAAACATATTAAGGGCTTTCATGTATTACCAATATACGGTGGCGCAGATATTGGCGCCCAGCTGCGTGGTTTAAAACGTGGCGCACAGGTAGTTGTGGGAACTCCAGGACGAATGCTAGACCATCTTAAGCGTAAAAGTCTCAATCTTAGTCAGGTAAAATCGCTAGTTCTAGATGAAGCAGATGAAATGCTGCGCATGGGTTTTATTGATGATGTAGAAACCATACTTTCAAAGACTCCTGCAGAAAGTCAGCGTGCACTATTCTCTGCCACCATGCCTGCGGCAATCAAACGCGTTGCCGATAAATACCTTGGGGATGCTCAACAGGTTCGTATACAGAGCAAAACCCAAACTGTAGAGCGTATTAAACAGCAATATATAACCGTTAAAGCACACCAAAAAATGGATGCGCTGACTCGTGTTCTTGAGGTTGAGCAATTTGATGGCATGATTATTTTTGTGCGTACTAAGTCCTCTACCGTGGATATTGCAGATCGTCTTCAAGCTAGAGGTTTTTCTTCCGCTGCACTAAATGGCGATTTAAGCCAAGCTATTAGAGAGCGTACTATCGGCAAGCTTAAACGCGGTCAAATTGATGTGGTTGTAGCCACTGATGTTGCCGCTCGAGGCTTAGATGTTGAGCGTATTAGTCATGTTATCAACTTTGATATTCCCTATGATAACGAATCTTACGTCCACCGAATTGGTCGTACCGGTAGAGCTGGCAGAGAGGGTAATGCGATTTTATTTATTACGCCAAAAGAAACGCGCCTTCTACGTTCAATTGAGAAAACCACGAAAAGTACTATTGCACCGCTGACAATGCCATCTAACGCGCAAGTTAGCGATCAGCGTATCCAGCAATTTACTGAACAATTATCTAAGACACTTGAAACGCCACGTTTGGATAAATTCCGTGAAATGATTGTTAAATATGTTGAAGAAAATGATTTGGATATGGCAGATGTTGCTGCCGCTTTGACTTATGAAAACCAAAAAGAGCGTCCACTATTCCCGAAATTAGATAATATTGTCGCGCCTCGCCAAGATAACTCTGGTAAAAACAGAGATAGAGATAGTAAAAAAAGGGAAAGAAAGGGTAAGGATAATTTTTCTAAAGACAGCAATACTAGAAATACTAGAGCCAAATCTGAACGCGTTGTTCGCGATGAGGATGGCAATGAAGTCCCTATGCTAACCTATCGTCTTGAAGTAGGTAAAAACGATAGCGTTGAACCTTCAAATATTGTTGGTGCGATCGCCAATGAGGCAGATATAAGCAGCCAATATATTGGTCAAATTATCTTACATGACGATTACAGTACGGTGGATCTTCCAGACGGCATGCCTGATGAGATATTCAAAACCCTTAAAAAAGCGCGTGTGCGCTCCAAGGCACTCAACATCAGTGTAGATAAGGGTGGCGATAATTCTGCACCTTCTAGTCGATCACCAAGACCGAAAAAAGGTCCTAAAAAGGTAAAGTCGGCTAATCGCGATCATTCTTCAAAGCGTAAGTTCACTAAAGACGATGGTAGTGCGCCTTTAAAGAAAAAGAAAAAGACTTACACCAAAAAAGACAAGAAAAAGTAATCTATAGCTGCCGTCTAAATGGCGGCAGCGCGTCGATTAATTGCCCACCATAGCGCTTGGTAAGCAAGCGCTTATCAAGAATTGACACTGTCCCCGTATCACTTTCCGTTCGCAACAAACGCCCACAAGCCTGAATAAGGCGCAAAGAAGCAATAGGAAGTGCTATATCAAAGAATGAATTGCCACCCTTATCTTCAATCCATTCTGATAAGGCTTCATGCAACGGATCATCCGGCACCATAAATGGTAACTTAGCAATAATCACATGCTTACAATAATCACCCGGAAGATCAACACCCTCGGCAAAACTCGCCAAGCCAATTAAAACACTCGCTTTACCCTGATCGATTCGCTCTTTATGCAACCTGACCATCTCTCGGTTGGAGTATTTACCTTGAACAAGGCTGATATTTTGCACATCTGTATCAAGTCGATCAACTACCTCTTCCATTTGGCGACGGGATGAAAATAGTATCAGTGTTCCCGCCTTTTTCTCTAACATAGCGCCAAGATTATCGGCAATATAATCGGTGTGTTGATCGATTGAATTACCTTCAATACAATCAGAGGGAACACAGAGAGTGGCGGCATCGCGGTAATTAAATGCTCCCGCAACTGATTGGAATTGCGCTGAATCGGGAATACCCGTTTCCCTTTTTAGGGTATTAAATGTACCCAATGATCGCAGGGTTGCAGAAGTGATAACGGCACCAAAGCAACAACCCCACAACTGCTCGCGCAGAATATCGGTTGCCTGAATTGGACTGGCATTAATTGCGATATCTACATTACCTGATGCCGAATCATCCAGCCGCAACCAGCATGCTAGTGGCACACCAGTATTCGAAGACTGTTGCTTTAACCGATCCCAGAGTGCCAACAAGCCTTCGCCTTTGGTTAACCAACTGCCCACCTGTTGGTAAAATAACTCAACATCAGGCGTTGGCACTGAATAATCTTTATCACTCAGTGCTTCGCTTAGGGTATCCCGAAGAACCTCGGCACGCCCCATCCAACGACTGGTTAGAGAACTAATATTTTGCGCTAGATCGCGCATACCCTGACCTACATCACCTTGTGGAAAACGATAGAGCTGTCGATCGTCTTCCAGATTGTCTAAATACTCTTTACATAGAGGATACGCAACGGTTAAAAGCTCCAAAATCTCATTAGCACCGCATTCTATTCGAGGCAGCATTTGGCTAATAGTGGTTTCTTTTTCAAATAATGGCGCCTGACCTTTTAACTGTTTTGGGAGTCTCTCTAGCCAATTAACTGTGCTATTGATTCGACACTGGGCGCCAAAGTGCTTAACTGCAGTCTCACCTAAACGATGCCCCTCGTCGAAGATAAAAATACAATCTTCAGGTGGCGGGAGTATGGCACCACCACCCAAGGCTAAGTCGGCCATTACTAAGTCATGATTAGCAACAATACAATCGGCTTCTTCAAGCTCACCACGGGCCTTAAAGAAAGGACATTGGTCGACAAACTGACAGCGCCGACCAGAACACTGGCGATGATCGACAGTTAATGCTCGCCAATCAGCATCTGGAATGCGGTTATCCCAGGCATCGCGATCACCATCCCAGCTGCCATCCTCGAGTGATTCTGATAATTCTTGAAAAAGCGCCTCACTTTGGTCATTGGGATTAAATTGTAATTCATCCTCAAACAGGAATAATCCCGCCTCTTTGGATTTAATCGCATCTAAACATTGCTCTAACCTGAGGTTGCAAATATATCGACCGCGACCCTTTACCAAGGCAACCTGATGATCCCAGTCGCAGGCTTCAAGTAAATCTGGAATATCTTTGAGGATTAATTGCTCCTGAAGAGCAATGGTACCTGTAGCAATTACGACTGTTTTATCGAGCGCACGCGCTATTGGTAGTGCCGAGAGAAGATAGCCAACAGTTTTACCCGTGCCCGTGCCCGCTTCGATAACCGCAAGACGTTTATCAGGATCATCATGACTAAGACTATTGGCAATGGCAGCCACCATTTGCTTCTGACCCTGCCGAGGTTTTAAATCACGAGATTTTAGAAATTGTCGGTAACCCTGCTGAATGGTTTCCTTAATTGAATCATCTAACAAACAATAGCTTCCTCATTAATGGAATTGCCCGAAACTGGGCTTTGCTGTTGATAGTCTAGTTGATTTTTTACCGGAGCAGCGTAGGCATCTATAACCAATGATTGCTGTTCTGCCGGCACTGACTGAAGATGGTCTTTAAATTTAGCCTCAGCCTGAATCCAATCTTCATCCGGCCACTGCTGCTTTAATTGATCTAAATCTTTTACCTCTATGTTCTGCTGCATTTGCCAAGCAACAATATTGGAAGGAAATAGTTGATATAGGCCACATATTTGTCGATTAACTTCTACCGCTACATCTTCTGCAGCGTCAAATTGATCACTTAAAACGTCTCCAAAATTTACTTGAACCCGACCTTTATAGCCCAAAAATCCTTTTTGAATACTATCTAAATCTTCAAATTCAGACTTTGCGTACGCTTTACCTTGGCTAGCAGCATAAAGCTCTCGAGTTTTTTCAATAATACAGGGGTCATATTCATAGGAAATACTCACCGGCATTAATTTTAACTCGCCAATCGCTTCACCAAATGTCTGCTGTTTTGATTTGGATAATGTAAGCATCTTTAATAATGCTGTTTCAGTGCGATCGTTACCATCTTTCGCTCGCCCTTCCGCCTGAGCTATCCAACAAGAGGCCTTGTCTTCAGTTACACTGTAACGAATATAAGCAGATAGCTTTTTAAGCGCTTCAAGCTTTTCTCTGCGACCCTCGACCGAGCGCTTAACAATAAAGCTACGATTAACTCGCATAAGATCACTGGCAAAAGGCTTGCTTAAAAGATTATCGCCAATAGCAATTCGCACTGTATCAAGCCCCACCATATGAAGGGCTAAGTTGATCATAGCTGGATCGAGCGCAATATCACGATGATTGCAGATAAACAGGTACGCTTGGTCTGGATCTAACTGATCTAAGCCGCCAAAACTGTAGCCGTCGGTAGTTTTGTCTAGGCTCTTTTGCAACCCCACTTTTACATGATCTTGAAAATCCGAAACAGTTTTAACATCGGCGGTTAATCTTCTTAAGTTGCGCTTTAATAAAGATCGTGCAATTGGTTTAAACAACCATGGCGCAAGTTTCATCAATAGAGGAATACGTCTAGATAAGAGAAGATCTATAAACTCATTATCAGCAATTAATCGCGATAGTACTGCGGGAACTTCTATATCCCGGTAGGGACGAATATCATCAAACTGATTCATTAATTCTGCCTAACTCAATTTTTTGCGACATACTCTAAGGCAATCGCTTATTTATTATTGATAATTTATTACTATGCGCGAGCATTAAACCAGCGGATATCATGAGAGTACTTATCTACTGTATCAACCACATCAAGTACCAGCGCAAATAACGCCATTCGCACTAAAACCCCATTGTCTGTCTGCCTAAAGATTGCTAGGTTGGGGTTATTATTTAAATCATTATCTAACTCATTGGCATCGGCTCTTGAGTCTCTGGGAAGTGGGTGCATAATTACCGTATTAGGCTGACAGAATTCGGTGTATATCGCCTGATTTAATCTAAACCGACCTCGATAAAGATCAGCCTCCTGCTTACTGCCAAAACGTTCTTCCTGAATTCTTGTTGAGTAGACAATATCTACATCAGCAATACTGGGCGCCAAATCCTCTGAGGTTTCAACAACAACTCCAGCCGAGCGCATTGCTTCGATTAATTCTGACGGTAAAATAAGCTCTTTCGGCGATACCAAAACCACCTTGACCTTGTCGTAGAGGCAAAGTAGCTTACAGAGCGAGTGTACAGTTCGACCAAATCTAAGATCACCCACCATTGCTATAGTTAATCCGTCAATATCTCGCCCAGTTGCCGCCATTTCTTTACGAATTGTATACAGATCAAGTAATGCTTGGGTAGGATGCTCATTGGCACCATCGCCACCATTCATTACCGGCACGCGACTGGCATTGGCAAACTCTGCAACTGAACCCTCATCTGGGTGACGCATACAGATCACATCACTAAAACCAGACAGCACTCTTGCAGTATCCTGAAGCGATTCACCTTTAACTAGAGCCGAGCTTTCAAAGCCAGCTGTCTCTCTTACTTCACCGCCTAAAAGATTGAATGCAGAGCCAAAACTTACTCGAGTTCGAGTACTGGCTTCGAAAAACATATTGCCAAGAATAGCCCCCTCCAAAACTCTGGTTACTTTTTTTCTCAGAGCATAGGGCTGCATCTGATCAGCAACATCAAAAATGCGAGTCACATCCTGTTTCTCAAATTGATTGATTGAGAGTATATGAGCGCCTTGGAAATTCAAATTATTGCCCCAAAAGTAAATTAACTACGCGATTTTAGCCTGTTTAACCGCGGTACTCTAGCCCGAATATCATTTCCAGTAATAGAGTCTAGTCAAGGGGGCTATTTTTGTGAGCATCGATGGCAAATTTTTTGACTGCATGCTGACGCCACGCCTCAAGTTCCGCGAGGATTTCACGACTTTTAACGGGCAACTCACTTTCAGTGAGTAATTGTTCAATTTCAGATTGCAAATTATTCAGAGTGAGATAGCCTGCCTCTGGATTAGTTAGTCGCTCACGACAGCTATGTAACCAGTTACTTTGCTCATCAGCGGTTAGCGCTTGGGGGAAATATCTAGCCTTGTAGTTGAATAATAAGCTGTTATAGCGTTTATCAGAAAAATAAAATTCCTGTTGCTTGAAGTCTTGTAGAGTAGCAGTGCGCACCTGATCCAGTAGGGGTTTATCTCGATTGGGTAAAAAACCACCATAGAGTTGCTGCTCAGCCTCATTTTTAGCTGGAAAATCCGGCTCAACAAATACTGCCTGTAATTTGTGTTGAAGATCTATTTGTTGCAGTCGCTGCCAATGCTCTTCACATCGTTGCAAGTTGATTGATAGTCGCTTAGCTGTAGTCGAGTCAACCACTTTGGGCGTAGCCACCATGGGCGCCTTATTAAGGTGAACTAATTTAAGCGGTATACGTTCAATACCCTGAGGTAAATCATCTGCCCTACTAAATACACGCTGTTTTATTTCATCCGCATCAAGCTTAATTAATAGTTCAGGATCCGCCGAAAGATCAAAACAAATAACCGCATTTTTATTGGTGGGATGAGCGGCCAAAGGTATCATAATTGCACTGTAGAGGTGTTCTTTAGATAGCATGCCCGAACAGTGGAAAAATGGTTTGCGACTTTGGGTGTCAACAATTTTGGCTACTGCGACCTTGCCGCGGTTTTGCAACACATAATCAAATAGCTTTGGTTGTGCCTGTTTGACCAACTTTGCCATTGCAATGGTTGCAGTGACATCTGATAGGGCATCATGCGCATCCTCATGACTAATACCGTTGATCTGAGTAAGATGCTCAAGTTTAAAACTAGGGCTTCCTGGCTCATGGTCTGGCCACTCTATGCCATCGGGACGTAGGGCACGAGTAGCGCGCAACAAATCAATAATATCCCAGCGTGAATTACCGTTTTGCCACTCCCGCTGGTAGGGATCAAAGAAATTTCTATAAAGACTATATCTGGTGACTTCGTCATCGAAACGGATACTGTTATAGCCAACGCCACAGGTTCCTGGCAACGCCAATTCAGAGTGAATTTGGCGGATAAATTCTGGCTCAGGTAGACCATGCTCCAAAGCATGCTGAGGGGTAATTCCGGTGATTAAACAGGCCTGTGGAGATGGTAATATATCCATCTGAGGTTGGCAGTAAATAACCAGTGGCTCACCAATAACATTGAGATCAAAATCTGTTCTTAAGCCAGCAAATTGACTGGGTCGATCTATGGCTGGAACCGCACCGAAGGTTTCGTAATCATGCCAATATAAACTGTCTTGCATAACTCTTTTTCAGCTCCATTAAAATAATAAAAGTTCACTCAACTAACCTACCAATCTTTAGTCTAGCTTAATAGTTTTTTATTACCAAAAAAACGGCGCAAGATGCGCCATTTTGATAGATAGGTTTTTCAATTATTCAAAAAATTTATTAATTGAAAGCTGTAATGCTACATCGTCCTCATTTTCATCGTCGCGAGCCATTAAACGAAGATCTGCACGTAACTGGAAAGATTGAGAAAATTTTGTACCAAATCCAGCACCGAATGCAATTTGTGCACTTCGACGCTTAATGGATTCATCATCATCGTCATCGAAATGATACACATTGGCTCCCATCAATACGTAAGGTTGATATTTGTCAGTATTTTCACCCATCCAAAATACAGCAGAAACAGAGCCTATAAAAAAGTCACTTCTATCGGAGTTAAAAGCATAGCCACCTTCAATAGACATATCGTCTCTCAAAAATTTACCAACCTGCAAACCAGCTTGACCAATATCAATTTTGCCAACCCAAGTGTCACCCTCGCCAACAGCGAACAAGCCCTGTGTAGCACCTACATACCATGGATTTGACGAGAAAGCGGGTGCAGTTGCAAACAATAGAGTTGCAACCACAAAAGATTTTAAAAGGTTCATACATGCCCCGTTGAATATTATTCAAATTTTCAGCAAGTTTATCAATCTTAGCAAATAGGTCAATCGATTACTTACTAGTGAAAATTATTATTTTTTATGACTTAACTTGTATTACTTTTTCTTCAATTTTGGCTTGCCACAACTTGGGACCGCTAATATGCACCGATTCACCCTGAGTATTGACTGCTACTGTCACCGGCATATCAACTACCTCAAATTCGTAAATAGCCTCCATGCCAAGCTCAGGGAATGCCACAACCTCTGCCGAGACAATAGCCTTAGATACTAAATATGCTGCGCCACCTACTGCGATTAGGTATACAGATTGGTTATCTTTAATAGCCTCAATACCCTGCTGTCCTCGTTCGGCTTTACCAATCATTCCCATAAGCCCAGTTTGCTCAAGCATGGTGCGAGTAAACTTATCCATTCGGGTTGCTGTTGTAGGGCCCGCAGGACCCATCACTTCATCACGCACAGGATCAACAGGCCCAACGTAATAGATAAAGCGCCCACTTAAATCCACCGGTAATTGTTCACCAGCGGCAAGCATATCAGTCATTTTTTTATGTGCAGCATCGCGGCCAGTAAGCATTTTCCCCGAAAGTAAAAGAGTCTCACCCGGCTGCCACTGATCGATATCAGACTGAGTCACAGCATTCAAATCAACGCGCCTTACAGACTCGTCAGCTTCCCATGAAATGTCAGGCCAGTCATTGAGGTCAGGTGGATCAAAGCTAGCTGGACCAGAACCATCTAGTACAAAATGCAGATGCCGAGTAGCGGCGCAATTAGGAATTATCGCAATCGCTTTATTGGCTGCATGAGACGGGTAATCTTTGATCTTAATATCTAAAACGGTCGTTAGACCGCCTAGACCCTGAGCACCAATACCCAGTGCATTAACCTTTTCAAACAGCTCCAAGCGCAACTCTTCATTGCGGTTTTCTGCGCCCTTAGCCTTGAGCTCTTGAATATCTATATGTTCAAGCAGCGCTTCTTTTGCCATTAACATAGCCTTTTCAGCAGTACCACCCAAACCAATGCCTAATATTCCCGGAGGACACCAGCCAGCTCCCATAGTAGGAACAACCTTTAATACCCAATCAACCACTGAATCAGAGGGATTTAACATGGCAAATTTTGATTTTGCCTCAGAGCCACCCCCTTTTGCAGCAACATCAATCTCAACCTTATCACCCGGCACCACTTGATAGTGAATAACTGCTGGGGTGTTATCACCTGTATTCTTTCGCGCACCATCTGGATCTGCAAGAATTGAGGCACGCAGGACGTTATCTGGATGCATATAGGCCTGCCTGACGCCCTCATTAATCATATCTTCAAGACTGTCCTCAGCATCCCACTGAACCTGCATACCCACTTTGACAAACACAGTAACAATTCCCGTATCCTGGCAGATAGGACGTTTACCTGTTGCACAGAGTCTAGAATTAATTAGAATCTGTGCCATAGCATCCTTGGCAGATTTTGACTCTTCACGATCATAGGCTTGCTTGACCGCTTGAATAAAATCAGCAGGATGATAGTAGGAAATATACTGCAGTGCATCTGCAACACTTTGGGTGACATCTTGTTGGCGAATAATAGTCATAGTTTATCTTTAGCTCGCTAGAAAATTATTTAAACTACTGTGGACTAAGGGTATTTGAATCAGATTTTTGACCCATATCTTGCTTCTGAGCACTCTGCTTATCGAACTTTTTCTCGAGATTTAATATCTTTTGATTTACCTGTCTACGAAATGCATCTATGGACTTTACTGCCTCGTTATTAGACTGGATTTTATTATCTTGCTGAGCAAACGATTTCTTAATATCTTGCACCGCTAAAAAATAATCATCCAGAGAGTTTGACAGTTTATCCATATCCGCAGAAAGGCCAAAAAAGTTTTCGCCAACGCTCTCTGCTGCTGCTCTGTCTTTATTCGCTTGAGCGCGAAGTTTTTTCATAGATGATTCTAATTCAGCACGCTTAGCGGCAAGAAACGAAATATCCTTACTGTTTTTAGAAATTTTTTCTTTATTTTTATCATTAGCGATACCCCAAAGCTTTTTAATTTCGCTCCAGTGTTTTTTTAGCTGCTCACTGTGTTTACTAATATTGACCTGCATAGCAACACCAGATTGATTGACCGACTCGTCAGTATTATTAAGTCTGGAATCAAGCACTTCAAAGCGTTGTTGTAATTCAATAAATTGTTGATATTGTTGCCACCCAAATAAAGAAACAACCAGCATTCCAAATAAAGCCACTGCGGAAATTAGCTTCCAAATGGTGGGTAGGTTTTCCGCAGACTTGCTTGATTCTCTGCTTTTGTAAGGCTCAGACTGAGATCCATTAGAACTTCGACCAAGATTGTCGTCTCGCTCTGGAACAATTGGGTGATTGCGCTGATTATCCATTACTTAATTAACACCTAAAGATTGGGATTATTTGTAAATGATTATACCTCTATCCGACAGCAGAACCATACCAGTCCAGTGAATTTATTACATAAAAAAACCGGCGCTAAAAGCACCGGTTTTTTTAACTACCAGTTTTAGCTTAAAGTACGTTAAGTGCGATAGCTAATACTGCGGTCAATACCAAACTTGACACAATCACACCGCGAACAGTAGTCAAAGGACCCTGCTTGCCTTTTAAGCCGTTTAATTCAATTGCAGCAATAATGACAAGCGCAACAATAAGACCAGTTCCGCCTACCGCTGTACCATAGCCATAGCCAGCGTAGTGAGGACCAGCAAACATTGCCCACAACATAGGTGCAGAAAAGAAAGTATTGGTTCGCGAGGCCAACAACGCTTTACCTGCTGCCGCAGCCTTATCACCACCCTCTTCAATGCCCAGTGCAATTTTTTGTGCTGGCCATATTACCATCCAAACATTGGCTGCCATTAAAGTACCCATAACCACACCAATAATAATATAGTTATTCATCTGAGCATTATGATGTACACCACCAAGGAGAATGATGCCTGTAATAAAGGTGAACATTGCGCCCCAACGGAACCACCACAGTGCCCTCGGTGCAAGCTTTTCTTTGGCATCAGCCAATCCTTCTGCAGACGCCTCTTTAAAGTAGGCACCCTGAATAAAGTTAAAATAATAGAGCATGCCTATCCAAGTAATGCCGAATAATCCATGGCTCCAACGTGCAAGAAAGTTAATAAATTCCATTGTCATAGTGATTCCCCTTTGATTGATTGCCCTGAATGAGCATTGATTCCTAACCCCACAATTGTTCTGCAAAGCCCAGAAAATATCAACCATTTAACGCATAAAATATGCTATAAATTGGGTTAATTTAAATAAAAAGCCCCGCATTCGATAGATGCAGGGCTTTTCGGTGAGGCTAACAAGCATTGGTAGAATTACATCATACCGCCCATGCCGCCCATACCACCCATACCGCCCATATCTGGAGCAGCTGGCGCAGCACTATCATCAGCAACATCTGTCACCATTGCTTCAGTAGTAATCATCAAGCCAGCAATAGAAGCCGCTGCCTGAAGTGCTGTGCGCGTTACCTTGGCAGGATCGAGAATACCCATCTCAATCATATCGCCGTAGTCACCCGAGCCAGCATTGTAACCGAAGTTACCTTTACCATTTTTCACTTTATCCACAACCACTGAACCTTCTTCACCCGCATTTTCAACGATTTGACGAAGTGGCGCCTCCATAGCGCGACGAGCAATACCAACGCCTACAGTTTGATCATCATTAGCACCGGTGAGTGATGCGATTTTCTCACAGGCACGAACCAGAGCAACACCGCCACCAGGGACTACACCTTCTTCAACCGCAGCTCGTGTTGCATGAAGTGCATCTTCAACACGTGCTTTCTTCTCTTTCATTTCGATTTCAGTGGTAGCGCCAACTTTAATCACCGCAACACCACCAGCTAGCTTTGCAACACGTTCTTGAAGTTTTTCACGATCATAATCTGAGCTAGTTTCTTCAATTTGTGCACGAATTTGCTTAACTCGCGCTTCGATAACAGTACCAACACCAGCGCCATCAACAATTGTGGTCGCTTCTTTAGTCATGCTAACGCGTTTTGCAGTACCCAGGTGCTCAAGAGTTGCACCCTCTAGATCCAGACCAACTTCTTCAGAGATCACTGTACCACCGGTAAGAATAGCAATATCTTCAAGCATCGCTTTGCGGCGGTCACCAAATCCTGGTGCCTTACAGGCTGAAACCTTAACAATACCACGAAGGTTATTAACCACTAGGGTTGCCAGCGCTTCACCTTCAACATCTTCTGCAATAATTAGAAGTGGTTTACCAGCTTTGGCTACTTCTTCTAAAAGAGGTAATAATTCGCGAATATTGGAAATCTTTTTATCGGCCAATAAGATAAGCGGACTCTCTTGATCAACACTCATACTGTCTTGGTTGTTAATAAAGTAAGGAGAAAGATAACCGCGATCAAATTGCATACCTTCAACAATATCCAACTCATTCTCAAGGCCTGAACCTTCCTCAACGGTAATCACACCCTCTTTGCCTACTTTATCCATAGCTTCAGCAATAATATCGCCAATGCTTTCATCGCTGTTGGCAGAAATTGTACCAACCTGAGCGATTTCTTTATTATCCGAGCAAGGCTTGGCAATTTTAGCAATTTCTTCAACAGCAACGGCAACGGCTTTATCTATGCCCCGCTTCAGATCCATTGGGTTCATGCCAGCAGCAACAGATTTAAGACCTTCGTTTACAATGGTCTGTGCCAATACTGTGGCTGTTGTTGTACCATCACCAGCATCATCTGATGCTTTTGATGCTACTTCTTTAACCATTTGAGCACCCATATTTTCAAACTTGTCTTTTAGTTCAATTTCTTTGGCTACTGAAACACCATCTTTAGTTACAGTAGGTGCACCAAATGATTTATCCAAAACTACATTGCGACCCTTAGGTCCAAGAGTTACCTTCACTGCATTAGCTAGAACATTTACACCTTCTAGCATTCCTTGACGAGCGCTGTCGCCGAACTTTACATCTTTAGCTGCCATGATTCTTTTCCTTGCAAAATCAGTTACAAAAATTCAAATAAATTAGCCTTCAACTACCGCTTTAATATCACTCTCGCTGAGGATAATTAATTCCTCACCATCGACATCAATCTTGTCATTGCCAGCATATTGGCCAAATACCACAACATCGCCAACCTTGACATCTACTGCACGAGTATCACCATTATCAAGTACACGGCCACTGCCTACTGCAACAACCTCGCCACGATTTGGCTTTTCCTGAGCTGAACCAGGCAGAAGAATTCCACCGGCTGTTTTCTGTTCCTCTTCCTCGCGACGCACGATCACTCGATCATGTAAAGGGCGAATTTTCATACTTTTTATCTCCAAATTATCTATCTACAGTTTTTAGCATGGTATTGCGGAGCATCAATCTCCGCGCTTGTTGCATATATGGTGACGCCGGTGTCGCATTTCAAGGGCTGAACTAAAAAAACTTTAATTTATTTAGGTTTTTTTAAGCTTTCTTCAGTTTCCCAAGATTCACCATCGAAAGTATAACCAGTATTTTTAGAGTCAGATCCAAACGGTTGCTGTCCAAAAGACTGAGCACTGGCAGTGATAAAGTTGACTTTTTGTAATATTCCTTTGACTAGCAAAATACGCGTTAACGGAATTAAACCCAATAAACCAATAGTATCGGTAACAAAACCTGGGGTTAGTAAAAGTGCGCCTGAAACAGCCAAAACAATACCTTCCATCATTTCTTGAGCGGGTATTTCACCCTGCTGTAATTTTTCTTTTCCGCGCCACAGCGTCGATATTCCCTGCTTTTTAAGAAGACCAATACCAATCAATGCGGTAAGCAGTACCAATAAGATAGTGCTTAGTGCGCCAATATAACTACCAATGGTTATCAGTAACCACATTTCAACAATCGGCATTACAATAAAGAGTAAAAGAGCAAAACGCATATTTTTCACCAATTTTTAACCTAATTAGTATATTGGGGTAGTTTCAGGTTTTTCAATGTTATCTTTTTTTAGCTAGTGTAAAGTTATGAAAGTTGCTGATGAGTATAAATAATGACTTCAAATAATAGTTTGGCCAATACTAGCTGGAAAGAGAGCCTAACAGCAATCTGTCACCCCAGAGTAATAACTATGGTGCTATTAGGGGTATCTGCTGGTATTCCGTTACTGCTTATCTTTTCATCTCTAAGTCTATGGCTGCGGGAGGCTGGCGTGGATCGATCTGCAGTCACCTATTTTAGCTGGGCGGCTCTGGGTTACTCCTTTAAGTTTGTCTGGGCGCCATTGGTAAATAGTTTGAAACTGCCCTTCTTTACAGGAAAAATGGGGCGGAGACGATCATGGCTATTGCTATCTCAACTGATGATTAACCTGGCGATCGTCATGATGGCATGTGTCGATCCGTCAACAGACCAGTTAACCGCAATGGCCTTAGCTGCAGTTTTATTGGGCTTTTCTGCCGCCACTCAAGATATCGTCATTGATGCCTACCGAATAGAATCTGCAGAGGAGCAATATCAGGCATTGATGTCATCTGGCTATATAGCGGGATACAGAATCGGCATGCTAATCGCCGGAGCCGGAGCTCTTTATCTAGCCAGTTACTTTGGCTCTACGGGCAATCAATACAGTTACCACGCCTGGCAGTCGACCTATCTGGTTATGGCATTCACTATGTTGGTGGGTGTTATCACGACACTGTGTATTTCTGAGCCCGATATTGGACAAAGGGGCGGAAAAATACCCTCCAGCAAAAACAACCTTCGATTCTTTTTGTTATTTACCGCTGCTGTTGTTGGATTTATTAGCTGCTACTTTGCCAGCACTCCGTTAGCTTTGCTGTTGAAAGAGCAACTTGGTCAACTGCTCTCAAATGCTTATCTCGCCGCCACAATGGTTGAACTAATCCGCCTTGTTGCCGCCTTAATAATAGCTGGATTAATCGCTAAGATGCTAATTGCGCTTGGCATGGTAAAGCAAAACCAAGTTAATTATGCCTATGTATTACCGATTAAAGATTTCTTTGACCGCTATGGACTTCACCTAGCCTTAACCATGCTTGCTTTAATCGGTCTTTATAGAGTTTCGGATATTGTTTTAGGCGTTATTGCCAATGTCTTTTATCAGGATCTTGGATTTAGCAAAAATACTATTGCCAGTGTTGTGAAAAGCTTTGGCCTAGGCATGTCCATATTGGGTGGTTTTGTCGGTGGTATTTTAGCGTTGCGCTTCGGCGTCATGCGGATTTTGTTTACCGGTGCAGTTTTATCGGCTTTGACCAATATATTATTTATAGTTTTGGCAAAAGCTGGGCAGGATATAGGGTTACTTTACTGGGTGATTGCTGCCGATAATTTATCTGCCGGCTTGGCTAGCGCCGCCTTTGTGGCGTTTTTATCGAGCTTAACCAATATTTCATTTACCGCTATGCAATATGCTATTTTTAGCTCAATAATGACTCTTTTTCCTAAGGTTCTAGGTGGCTATTCTGGCTCTATTGTCGAAGGTATTGGCTATGAGTTGTTCTTTTTAATCACAGCCTTGATGGGTTTACCGGTGTTATTTTTGATTGTCTGGGTCAATCGTCTATTAGGCTCCAAGATAGTAAGCTAGCCATTGAGCAACTGCTTGTATCTCTTCCAATCAAAGGCTTCTCCAGGGTCAGTTTTGCGACCTGGGGCAATATCACTATGACCCACTATTCTATCGCCAGTAATCATTGGATAATGGCTTATAATTTGCCGACTTACCTCTGCTAGAACCGAATACTGATTATCGGTAAAGGGGATATGATCCGCACCCTCTAACTCAATGCCAATTGAAAAATCATTACAGCGCTGACGCCCTTGAAATTCTGAGACACCGGCATGCCAGGCGCGCTTTTCAAAGGGCACAAACTGGGTGATATTGCCCTGACGATCAATCAACACATGTGATGACACTTCTAAGCTATAAATATCACGAAAATATGGATGATCTTCAGGATCTAGGCAATTTGAAAATAATTGTTCAATATAGGGGCCGCCAAACTGCTCTGGCGGCAAACTAATATTATGAATAACCAAAAGACTAATATCATTGGCATCAGGTCTTAAATCCGCATTGGGAGATTCAAGTTTTTTTACCTTATTTAGCCAGCCCGTTGCTAACGTCATATTTTATCCACGCGTTGTAGGCACAAGACCTAGAAAATGGTTATTGATTATAATAACTATTTAGCAACACCAATACGAGGGTATATACCATAGTCAAAATGTTATACTGCTTAAACCAATTCCCTTTAAATAAGGTTATGTAACTCAAATGAGCACCATCGCAAAAATTATCGCTGAAGATATTCCCAAATCTGTTGCTAGAGCACTGGAGGAAGATATTGGCACAGGTGATATAAGCGCACAATTGATTGATGCAAATAAACAAGCCACTGGGACTGTAATTTCACGAGAAAAAGCCGTGATTTGCGGTCGCCCATGGGTTGATGAGGTATTTAAACAATTAGATCCCAGAGTTATTATTGATTGGCATATTACCGAGGGTGACTGGGTTACGGAAAATCAATCTTTGTTTTCTGTTTCTGGGAATGCACGGGTATTACTAAGCGCTGAACGCTGTGCTTTAAATTTTTTACAGACTCTCTCCGGTACAGCAACCACAGCGCGTCAGTATGCGAGCCTGGCTAATGATTCCCAAATAAAAATACTGGACACCCGAAAGACTATTCCCGGCCTGCGTCTTGCGCAAAAATACGCGATAGATATAGGTGGCTGCAGCAATCACCGCATCGGCCTGTATGATGCTTTTTTGATTAAAGAAAATCATATTATTGCCTGTGGCGGTATTGCTCAGGCAGTGCATAGAGCCAAGGAAATTGCGCCACAAAAAGACATTGAAGTAGAAGTAGAGAGCCTTGTAGAACTGCAACAGGCAGTTGAGGCTGGAGCTCATCGGGTGATGCTGGATAATTTTACTCGTGATCAAATTCTGCAAATAGAAACCTTTGATTTAGGCAATACTAAAATAGAGGTTTCTGGCAATATAACTGAGCACAGTTTGTCACAGTACTTTGATACTCCCATTGATTTTATTTCCTCGGGCAGCCTAACTAAGCATGTGCATGCCATTGATCTTTCAATGCGATTATCTCTTTAAATTAACGATTATCTGGTTTAACACAACTCTGCCTTAGAGCATTCACCATTATTCCACTGCACTAGACCGCCTTTTTTTAATGTGGCAGTTAGAGTATAGGTTTGCTCTGCATTTTTCGAGTCAATAGGCGCTGTTGCAATAATTTTCACCTGATCACCATCGCTGGCACTTTCAGAAGTACCTGCTTTAAAAATATCGCTAACTAACGTTACCCCCACAACACCCTTTGCTGCATTTTTAATAGCTGGAATACCATGACTGTTATGTTGACAATTTCTTACATTAGCAAGACCTAACATCTGGGCACAGACTTCAAAACTTACCTTAATCGCACCCACCGCCGCTTTAGTTTCTATAAATTCTGCTCTTAAAATAAAATTCCTATAGCTGGGTAATGCCACTAGAGCCAATAGACTTATAATCCCCATTACCACCATCAATTCAACCAAAGAAAATCCCTTTCCAAATATCTTAATCATATTTACCTCATGCCACTCCATTGCTATTAGGTTATGTATTTTTTAAAGCTATTTATTCAATTGTAGATCAGTCTTTTGTTACTCGTTTTATATTTCTGATGTTTTGTGAGCTAGTTCACTGAAAAAAATTTCTCTTTTACCTAAAGTTTTAGGGGTAAAAAATCAAAGGAACCACCATTATTATCTGGGAGTTATAAATTGCCTCTGAATAGCTATCGAGCTTTTATATATCGTGGCAAAAACTGTCAGGGTCAGTATATTGAGGGACGAGTTAGAGCTGAAAATAATCAATGGGCAAAATATAAGCTGAGAAAGAAGGGTATCAAAATCCAGTCCTTACAAAAAAGCTGGGATTTACCCTTTCGAACACAGGCCATTAAGGCGTCTGATATTACTCAACTTACCCGACAACTATCGATCTTGTTAAAGGCTGGAATTCCAATTCGCAGAAGCTTTGACATTATTGCAAGTAGCTCCAAAAAATCTGCATTGAAACAACTTATTCGCGATATTAATAATGATATTTTTCTGGGTGACAGTCTTGCTAAATCACTACGAAATCATCCTCGTCAGTTTAATAATATTTTTTGCAATATGGTTAATATTGGTGAAATTTCCGGAACGCTTACATCGTCCTTAGAGCGTCTAGCAAAGTATTATGAAAAAACTGAATATCTTAGTAGGCGGGTTAAAAAGGCTCTAACCTATCCTTTTATTGTATTAATAATCGCTCTTTTAGTCTCCTCAGTGATGCTAACTAAGGTTATTCCAAGTTTTGCTCACGCTTATCAAGAATTTAGTGCAGATCTTCCTTTGTATACTCAGCTAGTCATTGGTATTTCTGATAGCTTTAGTCATATTTGGCCATATCTTTTAAGTAGCCTTATTATTTGCTATATCTCAATTAGCATAACGCTAAGGAACTCACTTTTAGCCAAAAGAGTTGCTCATCTAACTGTTTTAAAACTACCTTTGGCTGGGGATATACTTAAAAATGTAATACTTGGGCGGTTTACCAAAATCCTAGCCACTACCATTAGTGCCGGACTGCCAATTGTTGACGCTTTAAAATCAGCGGCATCAGCTATTGATAACTTATGCTATAAAGAAGCTATCAACTGTATTAGAAAAGATGTCATCAAAGGGTTATCTCTTCACAGAGCTTTAAGCAGGCATGCTATCTTTCCAGTAACATTGAAGCAGATGGTTGATATTGGTGAAGAATCAGGTTCTTTAGCATCTATCCTCGATAAAGCCAGCGAGATATATGAGCGTGACATAGAGATGAAATTAGACACTATAATTCCACTTATAGAGCCTGTTATGATGATTACACTAGGATTGATGGTCGGCGGTTTATTAGTTGCTATGTATTTACCTGTGTTTCAACTAGGACATATATTCTAATATACTAATAATATTATAGATAAATGAGTTAGCAGGTAGTTTATTTGCAGCGGCTTGCCAAAAAAAACGAAGTAATATGGATTATTGATGATTTTTGATCTAAATCTTTCGCCGACATCTTTAGCCATGATTGGTTTAATGCTTGGCGCCATTATTGGTAGTTTTCTTAATGTGGTGATCTATCGATTACCGCTAATACTCCGCGCAGAATGGACTCATGAAGCAAAGCTATTTTTGCAAATAGAATCTCAAAATGAGCAACAGCTATCTTTAGTGACACCGAGATCTCGCTGTCCTGACTGCGGTACTCAAATAAAAGCTATGCATAATATTCCAATATTGAGCTATTGCTTTTTACGTGGTCGCTGCAGCAACTGCAATAGTTTGATTTCAGTTCAATACCCATTAATTGAATTACTTTCGGCATTTGTTACCGCCTATATTTTGATTGCTCATGGAATATCAGAAAAGGCTTTGTTTAGCCTAATCTTTAGTTACAGCTTAATCGCCCTAGCGGTAATCGATTTGCACGAGCAAATCCTGGCCGATCAGATTACTTTACCCCTTGTATGGTTGGGCTTAATTGCCAGCATATTTGGATATTGGTCCGACCCTATTTCGGCAATTATTGGCGCTAGCTTAGGTTATTTATCTCTATGGTCTGTAATGCACCTTTTTAAATGGTTTACCGGCAAAGAGGGTATGGGCTACGGCGACTTTAAACTCAATGCTGCCATTGGCGCTTGGCTTGGCTGGCAAATGGTGCCAACCGTTATCTTGATATCTTCATTTTTAGGCGCACTGATTGGTCTCGGCGCAATTTTGTTTTTGGGCCATGATCGACGCAGTCCTTTTGCCTTTGGCCCCTACCTCTGCTTAGCTGGCTGGATTGCTATGGAATGGGGTGAACAACTAAGCTTTCTTTTTAGCTACCTATCGCTTTAAATATCTGGATTAACCATAGTATGAATAAAAAATTTATTGTGGGCTTAACGGGTGGTATTGGCAGTGGTAAAAGCACTGTTGCTGGTGCATTTAAACGATTGGGTGTAAGAGTTATAGATGCTGACCAAGCTTCTCGCGCAGTGGTAGAACCCGGATCTTACGCCCTTTCAGCAATTATTGATCACTTCGCAGATGATCAATTATTGAATGATGGGCAACTAAATCGTGCCGTCCTTAGAGAAATCATCTTCAATAACCCTGAACAAAAAGTCTGGCTTGAGGAGTTACTTCACCCGCTGATTGGCGAATGGATTACAATGCAAATTCAACAACCCAGCTCTAGCCCCTATATTATTTTAGAATCGCCATTACTTTTTGAAACCGATCAATATAAAAGCATAAACACCTCCCTACTGGTAGATCTTTCTCCTGAGCTACAAAAACACAGAGCTAGTAAGCGCGATGGCGTAACTGCTGAGCAGATACAGGCTATTATTGACACACAGATGAGCCGCGAAAGAAAAATCTCCGTAGCCGATTATATTTTTGATAATTCTCATACTCTTGAAAGCATTGATAAAAGAGTTTTGGACCTTCATCATCAATTTGAAAACTTAGCTCAATCAAAATAAATTTTTAGGATTTTTTTAATGACTATGCCAACCATTGTGAACTGCCCTACTTGCGAGATAAAAGTTGAGTGGACAGATGCTTTCCCATGCAGGCCATTTTGCTCGGATAGATGCAAGCAAATTGATTTTGGTGACTGGGCAACTGAACGCTTTAGCATTGCCGGTGAACCCTGTTTAGATCCTTCAAAACTCGGCGAAGAAGATGAATCCTAAAGCGATTTTAATTTTTCTAAAATCGCCTTATTAGCCTCAGGAAACTGATACTTACTCTCTGCACTGAGCAACTGTTGCATAGCTACCCATTGGCACTGTTGCCCTTCTAAGCCTCTAGCTTCACCTGAATATTGGGTCACTGTCCAGATATCGAGAAACACCTGTTTATCTGAATAATTATGCTGAACTTGCATTAGTGGCTGGGACTGAATAACCGTGATACCCAACTCTTCGAATAATTCGCGCTCTAGTGCTTGATCAACTGTCTCATCCTCATTTACCTTTCCGCCGGGAAATTCCCACAGCCCTCCCTGATGCAAATGCTGTGGTCTTTTGGCGATAAGAATTTGATCCGCTTTTTGATTATCAAAGATAACACCTACTGCAACATGGATCGGGGTATTGGACATAATTAGGGGTTATTTA
This sequence comes from uncultured Porticoccaceae bacterium, assembly GCA_965662525.1. Lineage (GTDB taxonomy): Bacteria > Pseudomonadota > Gammaproteobacteria > Pseudomonadales > Porticoccaceae > HTCC2207. The sequence continues at coordinate 19,372 of CBFIHQ010000007.1, read as the reverse complement.
GGTTCTATATTCGGCATTAATTCGAACATATTCATAGCTGAGGTCTGTCGTCCACAATGTCTCACTGACCTGCCCGCGATTTAACTGAATAGTTATTTCGATATCTTCCGCCTGCATGACTTTTTGACCCTGCTCCTCGGTATAGGATGCGGCTCTAGCGCCATTTTCTGCGATTAGCACTGAATTCAAACTAATCTGAATTTTTGACACATCCAAATCACTGACATCGGCACGCCCAACTGCGGCTAAAATTCTTCCCCAATTTGGGTCTGAGGCAGTTAGTGCGGTCTTGACCAGAGGAGATTCCGCCACGGTATAGGCTACTGATAGCGCTTCTTGAGTATTTTCGGCAGTCTCAACGTTGACTGTTACAAATTTACTCGCACCCTCCCCATCACGCACAATGGATTGCGCAAGCTGCACAAAGATATCGGTCAACTGTGTTAAAAACTGATTAAAATTAGCCTCATCAATTACAACACCGCTTGCGCCAGTGGCAACCAATACCACAGCATCATTAGTGGAGGTATCACCATCCACTGTAATTCTATTAAAGGATTTACCATTAGCTTTTCTTATGGCTGCATGCAATAGCTCTTCATCGATAGATGCATCTGTCGCCACAAAGCCCAACATGGTCGCCATATTGGGTTTGATCATACCGGAACCCTTACAGATACCAGTAATAGTGACCGTTGACCCCTGAATATTGAATTGGCTTGAAGCGCCCTTGGCTCGGGTATCTGTGGTTAAAATACCCTCAGCAGCATCTTGCCAGCCGCTGATTGAGAGATTGTTTTTAGCCGCAGAAATGGCACTACAGATGGTTTCAACTGGCAATGGCTCGCCAATAACACCGGTAGAAAAAGGAACAATCTGACTAGGGTTTACGCCTGTTGCATCAGCAACCGCTTGGCAGCAACTTAGGCTATCAGCTATGCCCTGCTCACCAGTACCCGCATTGGCGTTTCCGGTATTAACTAAAAAATAACTAGGGATAGCTTGTTGCATATGTTGCTTGGCAATAATAACCGGTGCTGCACAGAACTTATTTTGGGTAAACACGGCAGCTGCAGTACTTCCATCTGCTACTTGCATAAGTACCAAATCTTTTCGACCGGCAACTTTTATACCGGCAGATGTAGTTCCCAGTTTAAAACCTGTAACTGGATGCATAGCTGGAAATGTTTCTTTACCGGTCGCCATTATTGAATTTTACCGCAACATTGTTTGTATTTTTTACCCGATCCACAGGGGCAAGTGCTATTTCGGCCTACCTTGGGTGTTGATCTTATCACGGGTTTGCTAGTGTCTGTCGAGCTCTGTTGATCTTTTTCCTCGCCCGCCATATCGGCAACCTGAGCATGCTGATATTGACGCTGAACTTCCTGCTGTCTGCGTTGCTGCTCTATGCGCTCCACATCTTCACGGGAAGACACCTCAACATGACTGAGATATTTAATCGTCTCATGCTTTATATTTTCCAATAACTGCTCGAATAGATCATAGGATTCGCGCTTGTACTCTTGTTTTGGGTTCTTTTGCGCGTAGGCTCTTAAACCAATACCTTGGCGCAACTGATCCATATTAGTTAGATGATCTTTCCACAGGGTATCGAGTAGCTGCAACATAATTTGCCGCTCGATCTCGCGCATAGCACTACCTACATGGGCATAACGCTCTTCATAGGCAGTTTGTACCCTTTCTACAATTCTTTCTCGCAATTGATCTTCATCAAATCTTTGATCTTCATCTAACCACTTTTGCACCGGCAATGTTGCTACGAATTCTGTGGCTAACGCCTTCTCTAAACCGGCTATATCCCATTGCTCTTCCAAACTTTCCGGCGGAATAAAGGCACTAATGGTACTGTTAACCACATCATCGCGCACATTAGTTATAACATCACTAATATCATCATCTGAAAGTAGATCATTGCGCTGCTGATAGACCACCTGACGCTGATCATTGGCCACATCATCATATTCTAAAAGATGTTTACGAATATCAAAGTTGCGCCCCTCAACTTTTCGCTGAGCTTTCACTATGGCATTGGTTACCATGCGGTGCTCTATAGATTCACCGTGCTCCATACCCATGGCGCGCATCATGTTTTTAACGCGATCTGAGGCAAATAAACGCATCAATGGATCTTCTAAAGACAGGTAAAACCTTGACCAACCCGGATCACCCTGACGACCCGATCGACCGCGTAGTTGATTATCTATACGACGGGATTCATGTCTTTCTGTTCCGACAATATGTAGACCGCCGGCTTCAATAACCTTGGCATGTCGCTCTTTCCAGTCTTGTTTAACTGCGGCTATAACGCTTTCTTTAGCATTATTTTGCGTTAGTTCTTTTAGCTCTGCTTCAAGGTTACCGCCAAGAACAATATCTGTCCCGCGACCCGCCATATTAGTGGCGATAGTGACGGCCCCGGGTCGCCCGGCATTTACAATAATATTGGCTTCGCGCTCATGCTGTTTAGCATTGAGTACGCTGTGTTCTATTTTTGCTTGTTTTAGTAGACTTGAGAGAATTTCCGAGGTTTCAACCGACGCCGTGCCCACGAGTACCGGCGCGCCTTTTTCTACTAGCTCTTTAATATCCTCAATCACCGCTTCAAATTTTTCTTGCTGAGAGATAAAGATCAAATCATTGTGATCAACTCGGCGAACTTCGACATTGGTCGGAATAACCATGACCTGCTAGTCATATATTTGTTGAAATTCGTAAGCTTCGGTATCGGCGGTTCCGGTCATACCAGACAATTTTTGATACAGACGGAAGTAATTCTGAAAGGTCGTGGAGGCCAGTGTTTGACTCTCTTGCTGAATATTTAATCCTTCTTTGGCCTCGATGGCTTGGTGAAGACCCTCTGATAGGCGTCTACCATGCATGGTTCGACCTGTATGCTCATCAACTAATACAGCTTCTCCATCCTGTACTATATATTCTACGTCTTTGTGGAATAAATGCTGAGCTCTTAGGGCTGAATGAACATGATGCAATAATCCCAAATTAGTCGCTTGATAGAGATTTTCATTTTCCGGCAGAAGTCCGGCTTTAATTAAAATTTGTTCAATTTTTTGATGGCCTACCTCAGTAAGTTCAACACCTCGGATCTTTTCATCTAAGATAAAGTCACCCGAGGGTTCAGGCTCTTGCTCGTCGTCTTCAACTTGCTCTTGAGGTTCAAGTTTTAGTACTAGCTTGTTTATACTCTTGTAGAGTTCAGAGCTATCCTGTGCCGCACCCGATATTATCAGAGGAGTTCTTGCTTCATCGATTAAGATTGAGTCGACCTCATCAATAATAGCAAAACTGAGATCTCGTTGAGTTTTGTCCGCTAGAGACAGCACCATATTGTCGCGAAGATAATCAAAACCAAACTCATTATTAGTGCCATAGATAATATCTGCAGCATAGGCATCTTTTCGATTACATGGACCGGCTTGTTTGCTTCTATCGTTACTATTTATGATAAAGGAACTTGGGACGTCCGGCCCTTGGAAGGACTGAATAATACCAATCGACATACCAAGAGCTTGGTATAAGGGCGCCATCCATTCAGCATCGCGTTTTGCTAAATAATCATTCACTGTAATTACGTGAACACTGCCACCACTTAATGCATTTAGGTAAGCGGCCAAGGTAGCTACAAGGGTTTTACCCTCACCGGTACGCATTTCAGTAATTTTACCCTGATGAAGGACTATGCCACCGATCATTTGCACATCAAAATGACGCATTTCAAGAACCCGATTGGCGGTCTCTCTTACGGTTGCAAATGCTTCAGGCAAAATATCATCTAGGCTTTCACCCAAATTAATACGCTGTTTAAATTCTGTGGTTTTATTATGCAACTGCTCAGATGTTAGGGCCTGTAATTCAGGCTCTAACTGATTGATGCGATCGACAATCTTTCGCATTTTGCGAAGTTCACGATCATTACTACTACCGAGGATGCTTTTTGCTAACTTGCTTAACATTAAATTTTCACCTAACCATACCCAAACCTGCAGTACACACATATTTATGTACTGCGCTATATTATCTATAGTCTAGGAGATTAGCGACTGGTTCGGCGAATATAGGAAGCAGGATCGACAACACGACCATTTTTAAACACTTCAAAGTGAACATGAGGTCCTGTAGAACGCCCCGAAGTGCCCATCATTGCAATAACATCGCCCTTATTAACAACAGTACCTAATTTGGCGACATTCTTTTGATTGTGGGCATATCTGGTCACGTAACCATCACTGTGATTAACCTCTATCATCTTGCCATAACCGCTTTTTTCGCCAGACCAAGTAATAACACCGGATGCTACGGCAATGACATCAGATCCAAGACGGCCGGCAAAATCAATACCTCCATGCCAGCGTTGCTCACCAGTGAAGGGATCAGTGCGCATACCGTATGCTGAGGATTGCCAACCATGGGCAATGGGTCGACCGGCTAGTCTACGATCGTTGATTAAATTCATTTCGGCAAGGTTAGAGCGTAAAAGCTGCAGCTGTATTTCGCGCTGTGTAAGCGAGCTATCAATATCTGTCATCAATAGATTTAAATCAACTTGACCGTCTTTAATGCCACGATACACCTGCTGATCTAGATTATTTGGCCCACCTAGTCCAGGGGTAGTGGAGAAATCAAACTCACCACCCTCTATCCCAGAAAGCTCAGTTAATTGCTCGCCAAGGGCATCCAGCCTAACAACACTGGCACGCATTTGAGCTAATTTAGCAGTCATTAGTGACAGCGTTTGTGAAACGCGCCGGCGATCATCAAGTAGTTCTTGTCGACTGATATTTAATTCATTTTGCCTATCTGCAATATGATCTTCAAATAGTATCTGCCAGCGTCCATCAGCAAGCTTCAAGCCCAAAAGTAGACCTGCGGCCACAGGAATTCCTAAAACAACTGCCGACAGAAGGACCCTCACCCAGCTATTTAAGCTGAATGTTCTGACCTTATCTGAACGCTTGCTAATAAGAATTAATTTCACTGAAAGAATTGCCTCGCCGATCTTTGTCTAATTTCTAGAACGCATGTTAACTATTAAAGGATATGGGGGCTTCGTCTGCGTTTTCAACGAAGGTTACCATTTCCCATGCGTCTTCTTCAGCTATCAGTGCTAAAAGCGAGGCATTATTAAGACCATGACCAGATTTATGGGCATCAAACTCGCCAATAATGCTATTGCCCATTAGGTATAGATCGCCTATTGCATCGAGAATTTTATGTTTTACAAATTCGTCTTCAAAACGCAAACCGTCTTCATTAACAATCTGAGATTCATCGACCACAATCGCATTATTTAGACTGCCACCTCGCGCTAAGCCCTTAGCTCTGAGGTATTCAAATTCATGCATAAAACCAAAGGTTCTGGCTCGGCTTACTTCTTTTACAAATGAGGTGCTAGAAAAATCAATACAGGCATTAAGTGTTTGACTGGTAAAAACTGGATGATCAAAATCAATGGCAAAGTTTATTTTAAATCCATCAAATGGCTTGAATGTCGCTTCTTTGCCATCCTGCTTCACAGTAACAGGTCGTTTTATTCGAACAAACTTTTTCGGCGCATCCTGTTCTTCTATTCCCGCGGATTGTATAAGAAATACAAAGGGTGCCGCACTGCCATCCATTATAGGAATTTCTGCCGCCGACACATCGATAGTTACATTATCAATCCCCATTCCAGCTAGGGCGGACATAAGATGCTCAATGGTTGAGACGCGCACGTCATCTTTTATTAAAGTAGTTGAAAGCGTTGTGTCACCCACATTTTTTGCCTTAGCACGAATTTCTACTACCGGATCCAGATCGGTACGACGGAACACAACACCAGTATCTGGTGCTGATGGGTGAAGTGTCATATACACTTTTTCACCGGTATGGAGACCCACACCCGTGGCTTGAATGGCATTCTTTAATGTTCTTTGCTTAACCATAAACAGCACAGCTCGCTATTTTCAGGCTATGCATTCTAACAGACAAGCCCTCCTACCACCAAGGATATAATCCGAGGCGCGGTGGCAGGAGGTTGCTAGCGATATTAGTCTGCTTGCTTGCGCAAGAAAGTGGGTACATCTAAGTAGTCCGCTTCAGAGTCTAATTGTTGATCCAATTGAGTTGCAGTAGCCTCACTGCCAGCATGCATAGTTGCTGTCCTTCTATTGCGATTAATAGTTGGGCGATCTAATTGACCATAATCTATATCACCACCCATCTTGCGCGGCGGTTGATTATCAACAATGACTGCACGTGGACCTGATTGCTCTGCGGGCGAGCGCAGGCCTGTTGCTACAACCGTCACACGCAATTGATTTTCAAGATTTGGATCAAATACGCTACCGACAATAATAGTGGCATCTTCATCAGCAAATTCGCGAACTGTATTACCTACTTCTTCAAATTCGCCCAGAGTTTGATCATAGCCACTGGTAATATTAACCAAAATTCCTTTAGCTCCATGAAGATTGATATCCTCGAGTAGCGGGCATCTAATAGCAGCTTCTGCGGCAACAACTGCTCTATCTTCACCGCTGGCTTCACCTGTACCCATCATGGCCATGCCCATTTCTGACATAACAGTGCGCACATCGGCGAAATCAACATTAATTAGACCGTCTAACAAGATAAGATCAGTAATACCTTGAACCGCCCCTAAAAGGACATCATTTGCTTCTTTGAAGGCATTGAGTACAGGCATATCTTTACCCAATACTTGAAGAAGTTTTTCATTGGGAACGATAATTAATGAATCTACACGCTCTTTTAGTTGAGCTATTCCCTGATTAGCAAGCTCCATACGCTTGCGTCCTTCGAATCCAAATGGGCGAGTCACTACACCTACGGTTAAGATGCCCATTTGTTTGGCAACCTCTGCGACTACAGGTGCTCCACCAGTTCCGGTTCCACCACCCATACCTGCAGTAATAAAGACCATATCAGCACCATCTAAAGCCTGAGCAATCCTGTCTTTATCTTCAATAGCCGCTTGTCGACCTACTTCAGGGTTTGCGCCAGCACCCAAACCCTTAGTTAGGCTTCCGCCCAACTGAAGAATTGTCGCCTCTGACATATCATTAAGTGACTGAGCATCAGTGTTAGCGCAGATAAAATCTACACCATCTATATTGCTCGCGATCATATGACGTACAGCATTACATCCGCCGCCGCCAATGCCTATTACTTTTATTTCTGCATTCTTTGGAATGCTATCTACTAGTTCAAACATAGGTTTCCCCTTTTTATGCGCCTCAAAAAAATACATCAAAACCTTTGGTTTTGTGCCTATACTCCCGCCTGGAAAAAGTTTTTAATTTTATCCAGTATGCTATTACCATCCTGACTTACTATTTGCTTAAAACCCTGTCTTGCCTGCTCTTGCACACCAAACTGCAAAAGCCCAACCCCGGTTGAATAAATTGGGTTGTTGACTATCTCTTTTAATCCTTTAACACCAGTTGGTGTGCCGATTCGAACCGGCATATGGAATATTTCTTCCGCTAACTCACAAACGCCCTCCATTTTTGAGGTGCCGCCTGTTAACACAATGCCGGCCGCGATTAACTCTTCAAATCCACTTCGTCTGAGCTCTGCTTGAACCAGAGTAAATAATTCGTCATATCTAGGCTCTACCACCTCTGCTAGAAGCTGGCGTGACATATCTCTTGAGTCTCGCTCACCCACACTAGGCACTTTGACGGTTTCTTCTGGACGCGCCAACTTGGCCAATGCACAGGCATATTTAATTTTTAATTCCTCGGCCTGAGCTGTTGGAGTGCGCAACGCCATAGCTATATCATTGGTAACCTGATCACCAGCGATTGGAATAACGCCGGTATGGCGAATAGCGCCATCGGTAAATATAGCTATATCAGAGGTTCCACCCCCTATATCAACCAAAGCCACACCCAGTTGTTTTTCATCTTCAGTTAAAACCGCATAACTCGACGCCAGTTGCTCTAAGGCGACGTTATCGACCTCTAGCCCACAGCGGCGAATACACTTCTTGATATTCTGTGAAGCATTGGCGGCACAGGTCACTAGATGCACCTTAGCCTCGAGACGAACTCCCGACATACCTATAGGTTTATGCACACCCTCTTGGTCATCGATAATGTATTCTTGCGGCAACACATGCAGGATTTCTTGATCGGCAGGAATTGCCACAGCGCCGGCTGCATCAATCACTCGATCAATATCAACTGGCTGCACTTCACGATCACTAATCGCAACAATACCGTGTGAATTTAGGCTGCGGATATGACTGCCTGCAATTCCGGCATAAACTGAGTGGATTGAGCAACCAGACATCAACTCTGCTTCTTCAATAGCGCGCTCAATAGAATTGACTGTTGCCTCTATATTGACCACTACACCTTTCTTCAGCCCACTAGAAGCATGCATTCCGGTTCCAATAATTTCTAACTCACCGCTAGCATTAATTGCTCCCACTATGGCAACCACCTTAGATGTACCTATATCTAGTGCGACGATCATATTTTGTTCATTTTTATTTGCCATTTTTTCCTCTACAGGTTTCTATCATCCGCGAACAATAGTCACTTTTTTCAATGCATCCAGTTGTGTTTCTAACTTTAATTCAGCAACTGATTTCCGATCTTGCCATGAGACTGCTAGGCCATTTGGATAACGTAGGTCTATGGTTTTAATCTTGTTTGATTGTTGACTGAGATTAGTTTCCCAAACCATAACAAGACGTCTAATTTTTTCACCTACTTTATTGCGACCCAAAATTAGCTGAATGCCATTACTGGTTTCAACCTGCCAGGCTCCAAGTCGATCGAGTTTCAATTTTGAAAGCTTTAATCCGGTTGGCTGCAAAAGATCCGATAGCCGCTGATATTGCTTCATCACCTCAGTTGAACTGCCAAATTCAGCCATCATCAAGGGCAAATTTGCCAGATGACTATTGTCTTGGATAATTAATTTATCCCCGAGTCTGTTTAAAAACGCATCATCACCCCATCGGGCAATAGGCACTTCTTCAGTGACATTAATGCGTAAAAAGGTAGGCCACTGGCGCTGAACGCTCACACCAGCGACCCAAGGGTGCTGATGAAGAGCATTTTGCATCGCCTTGAGATCAATGGTGATAAAACCACCATTAATCTGACCATTGACTAGTGCAATAAGTTGTTGTTGATCTAGGTAGTTAAACTCACCTTCAATACTGACTTTTGTAATTGGCTTATCTAAATGTTGAATCGCTAAATTTGCACCGTAGGCAATACCAAAGAATAAAAGCAAAGTAATTATCTTGCTCATATTATCCATTAACTTATCTATAATACTGCGATTATCTTGCGTAGCTTTTAAGCTCAATTGCTGTTCTAAACGACTCATTAGATAGACTCCTCTAAAATCGCTAAAACAAGTTTTTCAAAATCTATTCCGGATGCTTTTGCGGCCATTGGAACCAGACTATGACTGGTCATACCCGGTACTGTATTGACTTCCAGGATATAAAATTTACCATTTAGGTCAGTCATTACATCAACACGACCCCAGCCTTTACCGTCAATACTTTTAAAGGCATTTTTACACAGCAGCGCTAATTCATATTCGCGCTCATTGTCTAGACCTGAGGGGCAAAAATACTCAGTTTTATCTGACAGGTATTTGGCTTCGTAATCATAGAATGTAGCATTTGCTTGAATTCTAATGGATGGCAAAGCTTGGTTATCGAGTATCGCAACCGTGTATTCTTCACCCATAAGGCGCGGCTCAGCAATCACTTTGGCATCGTATTTGTAGGCCAATTCCCAAGCCTGCATTAACTGATCGGCTGATTCAGCAATACTCATACCAACGCTTGAACCTTCACAGGCTGGTTTAACCACTACACAACCCCCAAGCCTATCGAGGGTCTGCTGCCAATTTGTGTCTTTGTCTAGAGAGGCGAAGTCTGTTGTCGCAAGATCGATACCCTTCCATATTTGCTTACAACGCAACTTATCCATAGCCAACGCGGATGCCATAACACCACTTCCAGTGTAGGGTATACCAAGATATTCAAGTGCACCTTGAAGAGTGCCATCTTCACCACCTGGACCATGCAGAGCAATAAATGCACGATCTATATTCGCCGCCTTTATTGCCTCAAGGGACTGATCTTTTACATCTATGGCAACTGTCTCTACACCTTGATTTTTTAGCGCCTGAACAATCGCAGCACCGGTTAACAGGGAGATTTCACGCTCTGATGAATTACCTCCATAAATCACGCCAACCTTGCCAAAATTAGTTAATTTAGAAGTCATTATTTGCACTCCTTTAATAGCTTTAATCGGCTTTCTTTAAGCATAGCGACAAGCTTTGAAACGCTTCCTGCACCCTGAGTCAGCACCAGATCATCCGCCTGCACTAAACTAGCTACAAGGCTTGGTATTTGCTCCATAGTTTCTGCATAAATCGGATCTATTGCACCGCGCTGACGTATGCTATTGCAGAGGTTTTTGCTGCCCGCACCCACTATAGGCTCTTCTCCAGCCGAATAGACATCTAAAATAATTAATAGATCAACTTCTGATAAAACTTGTACAAAGTCTTCATACAGATCTCTTGTACGACTGTAGCGATGTGGCTGAAACACCATAACCAAACGCTTTTCTGGCCAGCCATCACGGACTGCGTCAATGGTTGCCTTCAACTCAGTAGGATGATGACCGTAGTCATCTACTAAAGTCGCTATTCCCGCTTTAGCATCCTTGCCAACTGGATATTCACCAATTGTTTCAAAACGCCGCCCTACGCCGCAGAATTTTTCCAAACCAGCAATGATTGCGTTATCTGAGATCCCTTCATCAGAGGCGACCGCAATAGCTGCCGCAGCATTAAGGGCATTATGACGACCGGGGATATTTAGAGTTACACTAAGGCTTTTTTGATTATCGGGGCGATCAATTACAAAATTTCCGCGCCCATTTATCATGGAAAACTCAGTAATGCGGTAGGCTGCATTCTCACTAAAGCCATAGGTCAATGTAGGTCGACCTATGCTTTTTAGTAATTCTTGTATCACTGGATCATCAATACAAACAACTGCTAAACCATAAAATGGTAGATTGTGAAGAAATTCAATATAGGTAGTTTTTAGCTGATCGAAATCAAAACCATAGGTCTCCATATGGTCTGGCTCGATATTTGTCACCACCGAGACCATAGGCTGCAGATGCAAGAATGACGCATCACTTTCATCTGCTTCGGCAATAATGTATCTACTGTCCCCTAATTTAGCATTGGTTCCTGTTCTATTGACCCGACCGCCAACAATAAATGTTGGGTCTCGCTTGGCCTCGGCAAATACTGCAGTAATTAAACTTGTTGTTGTGGTTTTACCATGAGTACCAGCAACTGCCACACCATGGCGATAACGCATTAGTTCGGCCAGCATTTCCGCTCGCCTAACCACTGGCACACCCAATTCATAAGCAGCGGATATTTCAGGGTTATCCAAAGTCACTGCAGAAGACTTAACAACTACATCAGCACCTTCAATATGCTGTTTAGCATGGCCTTTAAAAATCTCCATACCGCTAGCTTTAAGTCTTTTTACTGTGGGCCCAACAGTGATATCCGACCCAGATATTTGATAGCCCTGATTCAATAGAACTTCAGCTATACCACTCATGCCACTGCCACCAATACCGACAAAGTGAATACGTTTTATTCTGCGCATTTCTGGCGGTTGAAAGTTAACATGATTAGACATTAGCCACCTCCATACACACTTCAGAAACACGTTTAGCCGCATCATTTTTGGCTAGTGATCGCGCATTATTTGCCATAGCCAAACGCTGATCAGGGTTATTTCCTAGACTGATAATATGATCGGCTAATTTTTGAGCCGTTATATCCCGCTGCTGAATCATTAACGCCGCTTTCGCATTGACCAACCACTGACCATTTGTAGTTTGATGATCGTCGATGGCATAGGGGAACGGAATCAGAAGCGCACCTAAACCAACAGCATTTAATTCGGCAACAGTTAAGGCACCAGAGCGACAGATAGCAAAGTCAGCCCATTGATAAGCCTCTTCCATACTGTCAATAAATGGCATTATTTGAATAGTATCTGAGTCAGTATCAAGACTCTGTGCCTGATAGAGTGCCTGAGTTTTTTCTAGATGTTGACTGCCAACTTGATGCAGAATTTCTGGTCTTTGCTGGGGATTTATTTTTGCCAATGCTTCTGGAATAAGCTGATTAATTGCTAGTGCACCACGACTTCCTCCCAATACAAGCAGCCTCATCGCACCCTGACGATTAGCAAACCTTTCAACTGGTGGCTTTATAGCTGCAATTTCTCCCCTAACAGGGTTGCCGCAATGTTCACCATGATTAAAGGTATTAGGAAAACCCTGCATTACTCGAGTCGCTATTTTTGCGGACAGCTTGTTTGTAGTCCCTGCCACTGAGTTTTGCTCATGAATAACAAGGGGGATACCTTTTAATTTAGCCGCTACAGCACCGGGACCAGAAACAAAGCCACCCATGCCTAGTACCACAGATGGGTTAAATTGCTTTAGCGCTGAGCAAGCCTGAATAATTGAAGCGAGCAACTTAAACGGCGCTCTTAGTAATGCCAGTAAGCCGCGACCACGAAGACCTTCCACATTGAGAAAATGTAACTCTATTCCCTGCTGAGGAATAAGTTCTGACTCGATTCCTTTACGCGTGCCAAGCCAAGAAATACAAACCTGTTGTTGCTGAAGTATTTTAGCCACGGCCAAGGCTGGGAATACGTGCCCACCCGTGCCACCCGCCATTATCATAACGCGCATAGAGTTAGAGGAAGCTGTATTATTTTGCATAACCAAACCTCCCAGAAACTGTCTTAGTTCGCTTAAGCTCATGACTCAGTCGCATCATCATGCCTAACATGGCGCAACAAACTATCAAACTACTGCCGCCGTAACTTATAAATGGCAGTGTTAAACCTTTAGTTGGCAGTAAGCCGGCATTAACGCCTAAGTTAATAAATGCCTGACCACTGAGAATTAAACCGAAACCAATCAGTACATAGGCGGCATACCAATTTTGTTTACTAATGGCTTTTTTACCCAACTGTAAAATACGAATAACAAAAAAACTATAAAGTGCAATTAGACATACCACACCAATAAAGCCAAATTCTTCAGCATAAATTGCAAATACAAAGTCTGTATGGGCATCGGGTAAATACAGCATTTTTTGCACAGATTGACCTAGGCCAACACCAAATAACTCACCTCTACCAAAGGCAATTAATGACTGAATTAACTGATAGCCAGAATCATACCTATCCGCCCAAGGATCAAGAAAAGCGGTTAATCTAGCCATACGATATGGTGCTGCGGTAGCCATCACCCAAAAGGATAAACCGGCCAATGCCAGCACCGTTAAAAATTGACGTATATGGGAGCCACCTAAAAATAATAGCGCCATAAAAGTGCAACCGAGCACTGCTACAGAGCCAAAATCTGGCTCTAAAATAAGCAATATAGACAACACAATAATAACTGCCATTAGCTTGCCAAACTGAGCCCAACTATCACTCAGAGTATCTCGGTATTTTTCTAATTGCGCAGCTAAAAAAACCACTGTAGCAACTTTGACTAACTCCGAGACTTGTAGGGTAAAACCACCTATACCCAGCCAGCGGCGACTGCCATTGAGATTTAGACCAACACCGGGAACCAACACTGCAACCAACAATAAAACTGAGAGCAGTATCCATACCAGACTATATTTTGCCCAGAATGTCGGAGATATATAAAACCCAACCGCTATGGCGCTAAAGCTGATAATAAGATAGGCAAAATGGCGTTTTACAAAATAAAACTGGTCGTCAAATCTGTAATCGGCATAGCTGAAGGAGGCGGAGGCCACCATCACGAGACCAATGGACAATAAGGCTAGGGCTGGCACCATTAGCTTAGCATCGAAATACCAACTATCATTTCTTTGTGCCATATTTTTCATAGGGGTGGTTTGAATCATTGCACAACCCCCTGAGTTTCAATAAGCGCATTTACCGCTGTTTCAAAGCAATAACCGCGATGTTCAAATCCATCAAACATATCAAAACTTGCACAGGCAGGTGATAGCAAAACTGTATCACCGGAAATAGCCGAGTGATTAGCTTGAATAATTGCCTCGTCAAGGGAATCTGAATACTTGATTTCACAGCTACCATCAAGAGCTGCAGCTAGCTGATGAGCATCTTCACCAATTAGTATGGTTAATTTAACAAAGGCGGTAATTTCTGCTGACAAGCTTGAAAAATCTTGACCCTTTGCCTGCCCACCAGCAATTAATACAATATTCTTGCTGTTCGGATTACCAAAACCTTTAATAGCAGCAATAGTAGCGCCAGTATTAGTTGCTTTGGAATCATTAATAAAGCTGACATTATTAATCTGCGCAATGGACTGACAGCGATGAGGTAATCCTTTGTAGGTTTTCAATGTGTCAAGCATGCCTTGCATAGGGAGATCAACGCTATAACCCAATGCCAGTGCGGCCAATGCATTAGCGATGTTGTGTGTCCCTTTTAAGGCAACTTGATCCACTCGCATTAAGCGCTCAATGCCATAAGATAAGTAGCCGTCCTTTATACCCTCTAAAATACCAAAGCTTCCAAGGTCTGGTTGATTTAATCCAAAACCAATCATTGGAATCTGAGTTGAAATCAGTGGGCGAGTTAATACATCTTCACGATTGACAATGACTTTACTCGCGCCGCGGAAAATACGATGTTTTGCTGTATGGTATTCCTGTAAGTTTTTGTAGCGATCGAGATGATCTGGGCTAATATTTAATAAACAGGAAATAGCACCGCGAGAATCATTCAGCAGCTCAAGCTGAAAACTAGAAACCTCAATAACGTAGAGTTTATGGCTATGATCAAGTAAATCTAACATTGGCGTTCCTAAATTACCGCCAATACCTACGCTTATACCACTGTCTGCTGCCATTTTTCCCAACAATGCAGTGACCGTACTTTTGCCATTAGATCCTGTAATAGCAACAACTGGAGCTTCTGCTTGCTCAAGGAATAACTCGAGATCACCCAACAATTCAACGCCCTGTTGTTTAGCCTTAACTAAAGCTGATTCAGCTAATGAAATCCCTGGGCTAACAATTAGACGATCATAACGACATAAAAAATCTGTATCAAAAGACCCCAAGGCAATTTCTGCCTGAGGATAATTAACTTTAACTAAATCAATATTAGGTGGCACATTGCGACTATCGGCAAAATCGAAAGGCATATCCTTTGAGGCGAAGAAGGAGGCTACAGAAATACCTGTAGCTCCCATACCAAGGATAGCCGTTTTACGATTGGTCACAATAATATCTGACATCAAAAATCTCGATCTTAACGCAGTTTTAATGTAGCCAGTCCCAACAGGACTAACATGACTGTAATTATCCAGAAGCGCACAATGACACGCGGCTCTGGCCAACCTTTTAGTTCATAATGATGATGCAGTGGCGCCATTCTAAATATGCGTTTACCGGTTAATTTGAATGAAGCAACTTGCAAAATCACTGACAGTGTTTCCATAACAAATACACCGCCCATAATAACTAAGACAATTTCCTGTCGAACAATAACGGCTATTACACCCAGTGCTGCACCCAGCGCGAGAGATCCAACATCACCCATAAACACCATAGCGGGATAGGTGTTAAACCAAAGAAATCCCAGCCCTGCACCGCAGATTGCGGCAGTAAATATAAGAAGCTCACCAGCTCCAGCGATATAAGGGATATGGAGGTAACTGGCAAATTGAAAATGACCGGTTAAGTAAGCAAATATACCAAGAGCACCAGCGACTAAAACTGTAGGCAAGATCGCCAAACCATCAAGACCATCAGTGAGGTTAACCGCATTGCTAGTTCCTACGATTACGAAGTAGGTTAGAATGATAAAAAATGGTCCCATGTAAATTGCTATATCTTTAAAAAATGGAACAATTAACTCTAAGTTTGCAGAGCTTTCGGCAGTGGTAAATAAAAATACTGCCGCAGCGAGACCCACTACTGACTGCCAAAAATATTTCCAACGACTCGGTAATCCACGGGGATTCTTCTCTACAACTTTTCGATAATCATCTACCCAACCAATTAGACCAAACAGTAATGTCACTGTCGCTACTACCCATACATAGAGATTACTCAAGTCAGACCACAGCAGAATGCTGACAAAAATCGACAGCAATATTAAAGCCCCACCCATGGTTGGCGTGCCTGCTTTTTCCAGATGAGTTTTTGGCCCATCGGTGCGAATTGCCTGACCCATTTGCAAGCGATTAAGCAGACGAATCACTTTTGGCCCGGCAACTAAACTAATCAATAAAGCAGTAAGCACCGCCATAATGGCTCTTAATGTTATATATTTGAACACCGAAAACGGCGCATAAAATTCAGTTAAATATTCTGCAAGCCACAATAACATTAGCTAATCTCCGTATTGGAAAGGGTTTTCACCACTTCATCCATACCTGAGCTTCTAGAGCCCTTAATTAAAATAGTTGTTTTTGTTTTTTTAGCCAAAAGATCAGTTACCGCACTGATAAGTTGGTTTTTATCTTGATGATGAATTCCACCGAACTTTCTAGCGGCAATGGCACTTAAAAGGCCTACAGAGTGCAATGCCTCCACACCTTTCTCCTGAGCATAGTCGCCAATTTCCTCATGTAACTCCATTGCCCTTTCACCTAGCTCAGCCATATCACCCATGACTAAAACTTTATTTCCCTCAACAGCACCAAGAACATCAATAGCTGCTTTAAATGAATCGGGATTGGCGTTATAGGTATCGTCAATAAGGGTTACATGATTGGTTAATTGATGAGTATTTAAACGCCCAGATACAGGCTCAACTAATGAAAGCCCCTTAATGATTTGGGCTATATCCGTTCCCGACGCAAGAGCGCAGGCAGCGGCAGCAACAGCGTTCTTAACTGAGTGCAATCCCGGCATTGGTAAAATTAGCGATGCTCTTTCACCATTTGCACACAATTCAAACTCACAACAACCACTTTCTAGAGTCTTTATATTATCGGCATAGATATCTGCATCTGTTCGCTCTGTAGAAAAACTTATACATCGCGTATTGGTCAGTGATTTCTGCCAATCTTTAGACCAAGACAAATCCAGATTAATGATCGCAGTTCCACCAGGCTTTAAACCACTATAAATTTCTGATTTTGCTGAGGCCACACCCTCAATTGAACCAAAACCCTCAATATGGGCATGCTGTATATTATTCACTACGGCGATATCTGGCTTGGCGATATCACATAGATAGGCGATTTCACCGGCACCACTGGCACCCATTTCTATCACTGCAATGTCGGTACCCGCTTGCATGGATAAAAGCGTCAATGGAACGCCTATATGATTATTTAGATTCCCTTTGGTAGCGTGAACTACAGCATTTTGATTATGAATGGCTGCAACCATTTCTTTAACCGAAGTTTTACCACTACTTCCGGTTATTGCAATTAATTGCCCATCAAATCTATCTCTATTTATTCGCGCTAGCTGACCCAACGCCTTAGTAGTATCTTCAACCACCCACTGCGGAATAGGCAGGCTTTTATCCGGCTCACTAACCACTAGGCCCGAGGCCCTAATAGCAATCTCACCTAAATAATCATGCCCATCAAAACGTTCACCTTTGATCGCTACAAAAAGTTCACCATCGGCAAAATTTCGACTATCAATAGACACTCGACTAAAGCCACAATCTGGATTAAGTAATGTTCCGCCATAGGCTAATGCAGCGTCAGTTAATCGAAGTTCTGAGATCATACAATCCCTCCTTCAATTGAGGCGGAACCATTAAGTTGAGCAGTTTCCAATGCCGCTAATGCTTCCTCCTGATCACTAAAGGCAATGCGACTATTTTCAATAATTTGATAGTTTTCATGGCCTTTACCTGCAATCAATACAATATCCTGCTTATCAGCCTGAATAATGCTTGTCGCAATGGCGCGCCTGCGGTCTAACTCAATTTCGACATCACAACTAATACCCTCAAGAATCTGTTGTGCAATCTTCTCTGGCGCTTCAAATCGCGGATTATCATTGGTAATAACCACCTTATCGGCGTATTGACTAGCAACCGCACCCATTTCTTTGCGCTTTCCAATATCGCGATTACCACCACAGCCAAAGACCAGCCAGAGATTACCCTCACAAAAGGGCTTTAGTGCGCAGAGTGCTTTTTCTAAAGCATCAGGGGTATGGGCATAATCTACAATCACCTGCGGCTGGATAGTTGAAGAGATCAACTCCATACGACCAGTGACCGCCTGTAATGTTGCAACGGCGAGTAAACAATCCTGTAAAACCGCACCTTGAGCACAGGCAGCGGCAATTACAGCGAGTAAATTACTCAAATTAAATTCGCCCAGCAAAGAAGATTTAAGCTTGCCAGAACCCCATGGAGTTTGAATGGTAGCGCTACTTCCTGAGGCAGAATAAACAATATCTTTACAATAAATATCTGCCGCTTGATTTTTCAAGCTATAAGTTAGCCGGCAAATATCAGTACGCAAATCAGCAATTATCTGCTTGCCCACAGCATCATCCATATTAATTACCGCGGTTTTCACCGAGGGCAATGCAAATAGACTGGCCTTGGCCGCAGCATAGTTTTCTATGGTTTGGTGATAATCCAAATGATCGCGACTTAAATTAGTAAATACAGCAGTATCGATCTGCACCGCTTGAAGACGATACTGAACCAAACTGTGCGATGAAGCCTCTAAAGCAATATATTGTGAACCACCATCAGCTAGCTCTGCCAGAATACGCTGGGCAGAAACTGCATCTGGTGTGGTTAATTGGTGGCCGCGGCACTTATCTGTAAAGACTGTAGTTACATTCTTTTTCAACTGTGGCTCAGCTGTGGCATAACCGTTAGTGCCGATATAAGCTGACTTAACCGTATCGCCAGCAATAGAAACCGAAGCCATTAACTGCGCATAAAGCTGCGAACAGGTAGTTTTTCCATTAGTACCGGTGAAGGCCGCTATATTTAATATATGTGATGGGTCGCTATAGAATCGACCGGCAATTTGTGACACCCATTGGGTTAAATTTTTAATCGATACAACAGGGACTGAAATATTGGATCGGTTGATATCTACCTCAGAAGCCTCGTCAACCAAAACCGCCACTGCGCCAGCTGAAATAGACTGCTGAATATAATGCGCACCATCGGTCACAGTACCTTTTAGAGCAATAAAACAGTCACCTTCTACAACCGCGCGACTATCAATAGTCACACCACTGACATCAACCTCAGGTAATTGAGCGCTATCAGTCA
>CBFIHQ010000006.1:0-52286 GCA_965662525.1 uncultured Porticoccaceae bacterium | reverse complement strand
TAGAAGACGGTGTGAGAGATGCTGTAGACGCGCTAAAAGGCTTAGAACAGGTATATCTGGATTACGCAGAACCCGATGCAGACTTTGATGCCCTAGCCAAAAAACAGGCAGATTATGAATCAGTGATTGATGCCTGGGATGCGCATAATTTGGAGCATACATTAGATGTTGCAGCAGATGCTTTGCGACTTCCACCCTGGAATGCTAGCATCGATAATTTATCCGGCGGTGAAAAACGACGCGTTGCACTGTGTCGACTGCTGCTTTCAAGGCCGGATATGCTTCTTCTTGATGAACCTACCAACCACTTGGATGCAGAATCTGTTTTCTGGCTCGAGAAATTCCTTGAGCAATTTACCGGCACTGTGGTCGCTGTGACTCATGATCGTTATTTTCTCGATAATGTTGCCGGCTGGATACTAGAACTGGATCGTGGACATGGAATTCCTCATGAGGGTAACTACTCTACCTGGCTAGAAAACAAAGAGCAGCGACTTAAAATTGAAGCCAAGCAGGAAATTTCTCGACAGCGAGCGCTTAAACAGGAATTAGAGTGGGTTAGGCAAAATACTAAAGGGCGCCAAGCCAAAAGCAAAGCGCGTTTAGCGCGTTTTGAAGAACTTAATGCACAAGATTTCCAAGCTCGTAACGAGACTAACGAAATTTATATAGCACCGGGACAGCGACTTGGTGATAAGGTTATTGAACTCAATAAGGTCTCCAAAGCCTATGGTAATAAAATGCTTATTGACGACCTATCTCTGTCAATTCCCAAAGGGGCAATTGTCGGTATTATCGGTGGTAATGGTGCGGGCAAATCAACTCTATTTAGAATGATTGCAGGGACAGAGACGCCAGATAGCGGATCAATCGACCTAGGTGAAACAGTTAAGGTTGCCTATGTCGAGCAAACTCGGGATGCGCTAAATGACAATCATACGGTCTGGGAGGCCATTTCTGGCGGTTTAGATACCTTAAAAATTGGCAATAATTACGAGGTATCCTCTAGAGCCTATGTTGGTCGTTTTAACTTTAAGGGTACTGATCAGCAAAAACGTGTGGGCGAATTATCCGGTGGTGAGCGCGGACGACTGCACTTAGCCAACACGCTGAAACAGGGTGCCAATGTATTACTACTAGATGAACCATCCAATGATCTTGATATTGAAACGTTGCGCGCACTTGAAGAAGCCATCTTATCTTTTCCAGGCTGTGTTCTCGTGATCTCTCACGATAGATGGTTTCTAGATCGCGTTTCTACCCATATTCTTGCCTATGAAGATAGCGGCGATGTCACCTTATTTGAAGGCAACTATACTGAATATCATGAGGATTTAATTAAACGCCAAGGTGGTGATACTCAACCAAAGCGTGTTCGACATAAAGCATTGAAAGACTAAATAGACACAATAGTTCGCTTATCTGCGACTAAATTCCACATCAAAAAAGGTGCTAAGAAATTTCCTAGCACCTTTTTTGTGCCTACCAAAACTCAAAAAAGCATTCTTTTAGTGCATGATTAAATTTTATGGCATAATAATTGCTTTATAAATCCTGTAAGTGGGCGAATATAGCCCTAAACAGCCTTTAATTGCACCATTATAGTGCGCTTAGGGTACAATAACGACATTAAGCACTACTTTAGTGCTAATTATTGCAGAGGAAAAACAATGTTTTTACAGTCTAGCAGCCTCCAGCGAGGCGCAATCGCATTTCTTTTATGTTTACTATCTGGCCAAGTATTTGGCCAAGAATTAGACGGCGCAAATACGTCATGGATTATGACATCTACCGCCCTAGTTCTCTTTATGACCATTCCTGGCTTATCGCTTTTTTATGCCGGCTTAGTTCGCTCTAAGAATGTACTTTCAGTATTAATGCAATGCTTTGCCATTACTTGCCTAGCTTCAATTATCTGGTTGGTCTTTGGCTACAGTATTGCATTTGGTGATGGCGGTTCTTTCAATGCCTATTTCGGTAACTTAGACAATATTCTTATGGGACAAATCACCGAAGGCTCTATGGCCGGTGATATTCCAGAGTCAGTATTTGCTATGTTCCAAATGACATTTGCTGTTATTACTCCAGCACTTATTGTTGGTGCTTTCGCAGAAAGAATGCGCTTTAGCGCTATGCTACTATTCAGCGGTCTTTGGTTAGTCGTTGTTTATGCACCCATTACTCACTGGGTATGGGGCGGCGGCTGGTTAGGTGAAATGGGTCTTCTAGATTTTGCCGGCGGCACTGTAGTTCACATCACTGCTGGTGTTGGCGCATTAGTTGCCGCACTGGTTATTGGCAACCGAAAAGGCTTCCCAACACAGGCAATGCCTCCACATAACCTGACGATGACAGTAACTGGTGCTGGTATGCTTTGGGTTGGTTGGTTTGGCTTTAACGGTGGTTCAGCACTAGCCGCTAATGGCGATGCTGGTATGGCAATACTTGTAACACATATTTCAGCAGCAACAGGCTCACTAGCTTGGATGATGATGGAGTGGATTAGACACGGCAAGCCATCCGTACTGGGTATCGTAACTGGCATGGTTGCTGGCCTCGGCACTATCACACCAGCTTCTGGTTTTGTTGGTCCTGGTGGCGCTTTAATCATCGGCTTTAGTGCTGGTATCGTTTGCTACTATGCTACTCAAGCTATTAAGCAGAAATTTAAAATTGATGATTCACTCGATGTTTTCCCAGTTCACGGCGTGGGTGGTATTTTAGGTACTATTCTAGCAGGTGTTTTTGCATCCGACGCACTAGGCGTATTCAGCGGTCAAGGCTTCAATGAAGGCATGACAATGGCGAGCCAAGTGCAAGTGCAAATTGTGGGTGTTGTTGCTACTTTTGCTTATACCGCAATCATTACATATTTACTCTTGAAACTTGTCGATAAGCTGTTAGTATTACGGGTAGATGAAGAGCAAGAACTACAAGGTGTTGATCTTGTAGAGCATGATGAGAAGGGGTATGACCTGTAACAAGAAAAATAATAAGCGAATGAAAAAACGCTGCCTTACAAAAAATAAAATACAAAAGGCACTCAAAGCCGCTGACTTAGTCAGCGGCTTTTTTATATCTAGTAAGGATTAATTCTTCCCTCCAGCGCGCGACTTTAATGGCCTAGCTAGATCAAAATAATCACACATCAGCTGAGTGCCCTCAAGGATCCGATCCGAATGACGCTGAAGTAAATCTGAAGGAATAGCATATAAATGCTGATTTTTGACTGCGGATATACCTGACCATTTACGCCAAAATCCTGAGTCTAATAGATCACTTTTATTCTTGCCGCCTGAAATAATAATTTGCGGATTAGCGGCCACCACAGATTCAATATTAACGTAAGGCACTAATGCGCCAGCATCAGAAAAAATGTTAATGCCACCGCAAAGTTCGATCATATCAGTCACCATATGATCACCATTAAGAGTCATTAGGGGTTCGCTCCAGATCTGATAAAACACCGGTATCTTTTTATTATTACTGTATGTGTGGCGCAAATAATCAAGTCGCCTATAAAATTGACTGGCCTTAATATGTGCCTGATGCTGCCGCCCTGTAAGAAGGCCTAGGCGGCGATAAAGATCCGGAATATCTGCAAGATTACTTGTTTCGACCACAAATACCGGAATACCTAGCTCCCTAATTCGGCTAATAATTTGCTCACCATTGCCAGACTGCCAGGCAATGACCAAATCAGGCTTTAAAGATAAAATTAATTCATAATTTGCCGCAGCGTGATTATTCACTCTAACAATATCATTCGCCGCTGGCGGGTAATTACTATATTCGTCAGCTCCGACAATTTTTTCTCCGGCGCCAATATGGAATAAAATTTCGGTGGTATTTGGCGACAGACTAATTATTCTCTGAGCCACACTGGCAAGTCTTAACTGATCACCATTGTCATCAACTGCCTCAATAGCCACTACATCCAAAGGACTCAATAGCAGAGAAAAGATCAACAGAAGTCGCGACTGCATCAGGTAATTACCAATGGTGTATTGGCAACTGGATGACGGGTAATAGTAGCCTTTACATCGAACACCTTGTCTACCAGACCCTCGGTTAAAACCTTCTCAGGACTTCCAGTGGCCTCTATAGTACCGCCATTCACTACCACCAAGTTATCCGCACAGCGAGCGGCTAAGTTAAGATCATGCAACACCATCAATACTCCGACACCTCGAGCAGAAAATTGCCGGACAATATCGAGTGTCATTTGCTGATGTGAAAGATCAAATGCGGCTGTTGGTTCATCGAGCACCAAAAATTGCTCACCGAAATCACTGGGACTCCAAACCTGGGCCAGCACTCTAGCCAGCTGGACACGCTGCTTTTCACCACCTGACATCTGCGTATAAAGACGACGCTGCAGGTAGCTCGCATCAACCAGCTGCAAAGCTTGATTTATGATTTTCTGGTCTTCAGCGTACCCCGTTGTATGAGGTATACAGCCAAGTCCAACAACTTCTGTAGCCGTAAATGGAAAATTTAGCTCACTGTGCTGAGGCAATACTGCCAACACATTAGCCTTTTTCTCAATATCCCATTGTGATAATTCTAACTGATTTAAACTGACGGATCCCTGTGATGGTCTTAACTCCCCAGTTAGCACTTTCAGTAAACTTGATTTGCCTGCACCATTAGGGCCAACAAGAACGGTTACCTGACCCGACTCTACCGACAAATCTATATTACGCAGCAAATCAAAGCCTGACAGATGCAAAGAGAGATTGTTAGCTACTATCGACATAACTAGAACTCCCCTCGCTGACGAATCAATAGTGCTACAAAAAATGGCGCACCCAACAACGCAGTTAAAATACCTGTGGGTAATTCTGCCGGCAATACAACAACACGCGCAATACTATCTGCAATCATAAGAAGGCTAGCGCCACCTAAAGCTGAGGCAGGCAATAACCATCTATGGTCTGGACCAATCAATAGTCTAATCATATGTGGAATAATCAGACCAATAAAACCAATTAAGCCGGCCAAGGCGACACTAACACCAACACCCAATGCCGTCATAAATATCAGTTTGCGCTTAATTTTTTGTACATCAATACCCAGATGACGTGCCTCAGACTCGCCGAGTAACAATGCATTGAGTGACTTAGCCTGACCAGGCAAAACTACCGCCAAAATAGCGGCCACAGCAAGCATAATACTCACCTTAAGCCAATTAGCGCCGCCTAGATTTCCCATTTGCCATACGCTTATTTGACGCAGCATTTGGTTATCCGAAAAATAACTTAACAAGCTATTAAAGGCACCAGCAATGGCACCGATAGCGATTCCCGCCAATAACATTGTTGTGACTGAGGTGCCCAAACTTGAAGTAGCCACTCGATAGACTAAAAGAGTAGAAATAATGCCGCCAATAAAGGCACCAAAAGAAATCAGTGACAACCCAGCTAGGGGTGAAACCATAGCTCCACCGACCAAAACAATCACCACGCTGGCGCCAACCGAAGCACCGCCGGATACCCCAATTAATGAGGGATCAGCCAAAGGATTACGAAATAAGCCCTGCATCACCGTACCCAGCACTGCCAATACGGCGCCCACCAGTAGCGCCAAAAGAATTCGCGGCAAGCGAATATCTAACACAATACTGGAAGTTTGAGAATTTTCAATGCCGGCACCCATACTGGTGAGAAGTGCTTGTATGATTTGTGATAATGGAATACTGACCGTACCCATAGATAAAGAGACAATCACCACCGCTGGCAACAATAATGCCAGACACCAAATCAACTTGGCGGCAGTTAAGTAACGCAACTAGAAATCCACACCTTTACGAGCCATTACACCCTCGTTGTAGGCATGCTTAATTTCTTTGACTTCTGATACAGTATCAGCCAATTCTACCAACTCACTGCCACCCCCACGACCGGTAAGCACTAACGATTGCTCAAAGGGACGATCCTGTAAGGCACTTAAAACACGCTGTTTATCGAGGTATTTAAAACTCAGCATATAGGTTAATTCATCCAACACAACCAAATCATACTGCTTATCAGCCAGAGCCTCTTCAGCTACCGCCCAGGTTTTCTCTGCCGCAGCAATATCCCCTGAACGATCCTGAGTATCCCAAGTAAAACCGGTACCCATTTGATAAAACTTTACCTGCGGGCATTGATCCCGCAGATAAAGTTCTTCACCAGAAAGTTGCTCACCCTTAATAAACTGCACTACAGCGACTTTGTGTCCATAACCCAGTGCACGCATCACCATACCGAAAGCAGAGCTAGTTTTACCCTTGCCATTCCCGGTCAGTAAAATACATACACCACGCTCCAGTGAAGCAGACTCAATAGAGGCATCTATATTCTCTTTAAGCTTCTGCATCTTGGTCTGATGCGATTTTTCCTTCTGTGCTGTTATGTCTGTCATAGGGCGAGCCTTATATTAATTAAGTTTGTAGCGGAAGCCAGTGCTTAAACCAAAACCAAGCGTTTCATAACCAGCTACATCTTGATAATCTTCATCAAAAAGATTGGTCAGATTCATATACACATCCAAATTATTGGCGACACTAACATTAGTATTTAAATTGACTAATGTATAAGGATCAGTTGCCCCCCACCCAAACTGCTCACCATTATATTGGACGTTTAAGTTAACGTTGGCATCTGAGCGTGGCTGCCATGAGATATTAAAACTTGCAATATCTTTTGGTCGACGAGCCTCATCAGCACCTGAACCATCCTTACTATCTGTATAGGTATAGGCAGCCGATGCCTGCATCACATCGCTGATCGCATACGATGATGAAACCTCAAGACCCTTTCTATTACTTTTTTGGCTATTATTATAAAGACTGCAATTACTCCAATTAGCATCACAACTAGACCAATCAGTACCAATCTCATTATCAAGCTTGGAGTTAAAATAAGTAGCTGATAATTGCATACGATTATCAAGCAAGCCCGCATCAACCCCTAATTCCCAACTATTTGATTTTTCTGGGATAAGGAATTCATTTGCTTCAAAACTTTCGTAGTTACCATAAAGCTCAACATATGTCGGGTTTTTAACCGCTGTACCCCATGCTGCTCGCCATTTAAGGTTGTCAAATTGCCTATAAATAGCTTCTAACCTACCTGTTGTCGCATTTTCAAAAGAATCATTATCCTCATGCCTTGCACTGGCAGCTAGTGTAATTGCATCAGATGGATCAAATCTGTATTCAAGGGCTACACTGTCTGCATTCCGCTCGAGCAGCTTATTATTATCTTCGCCAGAACTCACATGTTGTTTAAAATTTTGTGTTTCTTTTTCTAAGGACAAAGAAATCTGCTGATTTTGGTTTTCGATAAATCGAGAGCCTATGTACTGATAATTTTTCACACCAGACTCAGTGCCACCATAAGCAATTGCATCATTGAATTCATTATTTTCAAAATCGGATTTGGCTATCTTAAGTGAATGCGCCCATAGTCCATCGGCTGAATTAAAATCACCCTGAACTTTTGAAAAATCGCGTTCAAATTCACTACTCATAAATTCAGCCCCCGAATTATCATATTCAGCCATACCAGATGACTGACGGTTGCTTAGTGTTACCGAAAATTCATCACTAATTTTGTAGGCAGCTTTTAAATTCAGTCCAGTGTTGCGGTAACCATCGTCGTCGATACTTCCAGTGTCGGGTCTTATATTGTTACCCGCCGTTTCATAATGTGAAGCGCCAAATTTTATATTAAATTTGTCTGATCTATGCCCAACACTAAATCCATTTTTCGATGAAGAAAAATTACCAAGCTCACTAAAGATATTAGCAGAGTATGGTTGATCAGAACTGCTAGTAATAATATTGACTACGCCTGCAATAGCATCACTGCCTTGCACTGCGCTATGTGGTCCACGAACAATTTCTATACGCTCAATTTCTGCGGTAGAAAATGTTCCCCAATTTACCTGATCACCACCAGATGGGTCATTAATCTCAACGCCATCAACCAAAACAACCAGATGATTGGACTCAGCGCCTCGAGCCCTTATTTCTGTAAGCGCGCCTAAACCACCACTTTGACTTACAGCGAAGCCGGGAACATCCCGTAATAAGTCTGAAATACTTGATGGGGCACGTAACTTTATTTGCTCACTATCAATAACCGTAATGGCGTTCGCTGAGCGATTGGCAGCAATTGGAATAAGTGACGCGCTTACTAATACTTCTTCGATGTCTGAAGAACCATCAAGAGACTCCTGCGCATTAACAGAGGATATTGCAAAAAGCGGAACTAGGAATAAACCTAGGTTTAAATTTATTAATTTTTTCATCATAAGAACCTGTACTCTCACCCGAGCATAATTATTTTATTTTAAGCGGAGGTACACACAGGCGAAAAGACAGCAAGAAACTGTCGATCAGCGCAATACCGCACCCCGCGGTTTGTCTGCAAAGCGACAGGCCGGTCTCCGGACTTGTAAGTGAGCGAGTGGACTGCTCTGCTAGGTTACCTTCCCATGCCTCATTGGAGCACAGTGGTCATACAACCTGACATTCTTACCTACCGTTGCGGGGGCAGTATCGGAATAACTTTTACTCATTGAAACTTAAAGAGTCTAAGTGCACCGATTTCCCGTTTCACTCTTTGAGATTAGAATTAAAATCAAAAGAGAACCTGTTGCCGAAGCAAGATGAGATTTAAACACAGTACACTAATTATTTAAACACTTAATAAACTAAGATAAGGCCTCTAAGGCTTGATTGACTGTTCGAACAGCGGTGACTTTCATGCCTTTTATAGGCTGTTTGGGTCTATTACCCGCCGGCACTATGGCGTGTTTAAACCCATGCTTAGCAGCTTCGCGAAGGCGCTCCTGACCATTGGCCACTGGGCGTATCTCTCCGGCCAAACCTACTTCACCAAATACCACTAAATCCTCTGGCAATGGGTTATCTCTGAAGCTAGATATAACCGCCATTATCAGCGCTAAATCGGCACTGGTTTCCAACACTTTAACACCGCCAACTACATTGACGAAAACATCTTGATCACCGGCCATAATACCGCCATGCCGATGAAGAACCGCGAGCAACATAGAGAGTCGGTTATGATCTAAGCCAACCGTTACCCGGCGTGGATTACCCAAATGACTATCATCTACCAGCGCTTGTAATTCTACCAACAAAGGTCTCGTGCCTTCCCAAACGACCATGACCACACTACCCGATGAGATATCATCACCACGCTGCAAAAAGATAGCGGATGGATTAGCCACTTCAACCAGACCCTTGTCAGTCATAGCAAAAACACCTAACTCATTGACGGCACCGAATCGATTTTTATGACTTCGAAGAGTTCTAAATTGACTATCACTATTCCCCTCAAGCATTAATGAGCAATCAATCATATGCTCAAGTACTTTCGGACCGGCCAATGAGCCATCTTTGGTTACATGGCCGACTAAAATCAATACTGTATTAGTCTGTTTGGCAAACCGCACCAACATAGAAGCACTTTCTCGCACCTGCGAGACACTCCCAGGGGCTGAAGTGACTTCTTCCATATGCATCACTTGAATGGAATCAATTACCATAATCTTTGGCTTTTTCTGCTGAGCAACCGCACACACAGTTTCCACAGAGGTTTCCGCCATAATTTCTAGCTTATCCGTGGGTAACTGCAGACGAGAGGCGCGCATAGCTACCTGCTGAGGGGATTCCTCACCTGTGATGTACAGTGCCGACTCTGTATCGGCTAATTTACACAGCGTTTGTAATAGCAATGTGCTCTTACCCGCGCCCGGCTCACCGCCCACTAGAATTACCGAACCGGGTACTAAGCCTCCGCCTAAGACTAGATCTAACTCACCTACTGAGGTACTTATTCTAGGAATTTCATCTAGAGTTATTTCAGAAAGGGTTTTAACCTGACCATCAACAGCTGCGGCAAAACCCGTTCGCGAAATGGGCGATGAGCGCGTCGCGCTTGCTAGACGAACCTCAGTTAGGGTGTTCCAAGCCTTGCAGTCATTACATTGCCCCTGCCATTTTCTGTACTCAGAACCACAGTCACTGCATACATAAGCTGTTTTGGTTTTAGTAGACAACCATCTATCTCCGTTACTGTTTTTATATACAGTAACTTAAACAGAGGGTATTTTCAATCTCAATTTTCTAAAACCATTCGCCATCAAAGATACTATTTTCTCGTTCATTTGGAATGTTTCTGATAAAGTATCGACATGTCATTAATACCAGAAAAATCCATCGTTTTTTCGCCAACTTTAGCCGCTACTATAGGTTTAGAGGAGGCGATACTGCTTCAAATTCTGCAAGAATGCGCCAGTCATTCTGAGCAAGTAGCTAGTAGTGGCTTCGCCTGGACATCTATTTCTGGTCATAAATTTCTTGAACTGAGCCCATTTTGGAATGAGCATGATATTCGGCGACTAACTGCTAGTCTGCATGAAAAAGGTTTATTGTTAATTGGTGGTGGTGCATTTGGGACCGACCAAGAATTTCGCTTTGCCTTTAATGAAATCAGTACAGCATCAAGCAACACGAAAGCGAGAAATACTGCTATTTCCCCTACTCCTAAGGCACATTCAGCAAAAACCATTGGCAGTAGCTGGCAACCGAGTGAAGATTGTTTACGACAACTTGCACAGCTAGGGGTAACCAATGAATTTGCCTATCAGCAGGTACCTCAGTTTGTAACCTACTGGCGTGATAGAAATATTCCACGGCATAGCTGGGATTCGAAATATATAAAAGAAGTATGGCGTCAGTGGCAGCAAGCGGAAACGGCAAGCCATCGCAAGACCAAGCAAGTTCCTATGACAGGAGACTGGTATCCAGCTCAAGATGCGCTTGATATCCTGTGTAAGCAAGGGGCTATCAATAGCAACTTTATCGAAGATGCTATCCCAGAATTTATACTCTATTGGCGAGGCACCGGAGAGGTTTCAAGCACATGGGACTCAAAATTTGTTCAACATGTTCGCC
Organism: uncultured Porticoccaceae bacterium; assembly: GCA_965662525.1. GTDB lineage: Bacteria > Pseudomonadota > Gammaproteobacteria > Pseudomonadales > Porticoccaceae > HTCC2207. The sequence goes on along the minus strand of CBFIHQ010000006.1, from coordinate 41,314 downwards.
GCCAGTGGCAGTTCTTTAATGGCATGATGAATCAAGATAAAACACCTAAGACCATGTTTGCCTTATGGCAGCCCAATGAGTCAGTCTATGACGTCTTACACATGGCTAATATAGAACGTGATTTTGCCCAGAGACTGATCCCTGAATTTGTGCTTTACTGGCAAGAAAATGGCTCTGCACAATGCTCTTGGAGCACAAAATTTTTACAGTATGTTAAACGTCAATGGGCGCGGCATATTCAACCCCAGACAGCGGAAAAACAATATGGCAAGCAACAAGGATCTGATTCAACAGGTCGTATCCGAGATCGCAACATCATCGACGCGCTCTCAGACAGAAGCTGGGCATCCTGATACTAAAGTTCAGAGCCCTGAACTGATTGACGCTATCAATCAGGTATTTGCGCTGTTTCAAATAAATTATCACAATCAATATTTCAGTGCTTTTGGTGATAACACCAAATCAGAGAATTTGGCTAAAAATCTCTGGCTGAATAAACTTTCGCAATTTAGCCCTGAAACTATTTGTGGCGCGGCAGAGAAAATTATTGCCGATAATGATTACCTGCCCACGCTGCATAAGATGCTTGAAGCCTGCCGCCAAGTCGGCATGCCAAAAGGTCTACCCAGCGCACGCAATGCCTACTTAGAAGCCTGTAATAAACCCAGCCCTAAGGCAGCACAGGACTGGTCTCATGCCGCGGTTTATCTGGCTGGTCGCGACTGCGGCTGGCATCTATTGGCTAACGAGATAGAGCGTAAAGCCTTTCCGTTATTTAGTGATTGCTATCGCAACTACTGCGATCTTGTATTGGGAGGGGAAGATTTAACGATTGAGCCAGCAAAAGAATTACCAGAAACCTCAGCAAAAAAAGCCAGCCGTGCAGAAAACCTAAAGCAACTTAAGAAGCTAAAAAAATTAGTCGACTGACTTTACTTAGGGATAGGCCACAAAGACCGAACGTTTTTGCTTTGCCATTTCAATACCTTCTATTCTTATGGCGGTTAATTGCCAACCATTAGCAATTAAGTCACCTTCTTTAAATGATTTATCATTGGCAAATAATCGGTTGGACTTAGAACCCTCAGCGAAGAACATATGCCCGCTTATCTCTAATTTCGGTAGCGCGTATGGATCGATTTCAACAATGGGTTTTGCCTCAATAACTGTATATTCAAACACCTGTGGCACTGAACTCTTATCCTGTAAAACCTCAGTTTTCTCTGCCAAAGATTCAAATTCAATCTGATAAATCACTAGGACCGCACTCACAATCACTAAAGAAATAAAAATTACAATTATTGCGACTTTATTAGATGATGCCTTTTGCTCATAGGGATCCCAGCGTGCACTGGCAAAATCTTCCAAGTCTTTTGGATCATCACGCAAACGCTCTTGCTCGGCTTTTTTTAACGCATTCAGTATATAAGACATTAGAGGTTATCCTGTTGTTGCACACTATCACTTAATGTTGGAATAGCAGGATCCACTAGCTGATTAAGCTTCATAATAGTTTGCCGACCAACCACACCATCATCACGAATGCCCTGCTGCTTTTGAAAATTCAGCACTGTATCGCGAATCACTTCAGTGTAATTGCCACCGGTAATAACTGGCAAATATTTGTTATCTATCTGTTGAAGTTGTCTCTGTAGCCAATTAAGCGCTAATGGATTGCTATCTCCAAGACTCAGGCTTTGAATATCTGATGGCGAATACCAGAGAAAGAGAAAGGCGCCATTCCAGCGCTCAACCAACCACTGTAAAGTTTCGCGACGAATACCGTCCCCCATCTTTAACACAACTGACTGATCATCTAGTGCTGTTAACAAATAACTTTTTAAGCGGCCATTATCTTCTTTAATCCAAATAATACCCGGCCTATCAACAGCCTTTAACACATCAATTTCCGTATTGGTTAGCTTTACAGCACCCAATTCATTGATAGCGGCTAAAGCAAAGACTTCCTCTTCAGAATACAATGGCTCTACCTCGATCGACCATAAAGTAAACAGGTGAGCAAAAGGATTACTGACCGCCGAAGTCGTTATTTTTTTCTGATCTTTGTCCTGAACTTGGACTTGAGCTGTGTCTGATTGTGGAATTAGAACCGGCGACTGGCCCTGAATAATAGGCTCTATTAAAATTGCATCTGATTCAATAACTTCAAATAGGGGCTGTTGCGGCTGGGGAATTTCGGCCTCTATATCAACTTTAATCTCGACTTCTTCAAAATCAATTTCCAGCCTGTTGGCGTCATATCGTTCAGCCATTAGCAACGCAAAAATACTTACAACAAATAAAGCGGCAAACCATTTACCCGGGGATTTCTTTTCCGGTAGCTGAGTATCAAATATTTCTCTTGCCGCTTTTTTGACTAATTTAGCCGATACCGTTTTGGCACCAGTAGCATAGGCGGCAAGCAGTGCGTGATGACAAATTAAATTAATTAACCGAGGGACACCTTTTGTTAGTTTAAACAAAGCAGTCATTGCGGAATTTTCAAAAATTTCCCGATTGGCCCCGGCATGATGCAAACGATGGTTTACATAATTAGCTATATCGGTTTTTGCCAATGGCAAAAGATGAAACCGCGCAACTACCCGTTGGTTTAACTGTCTCTGACTTTTTTGCGCAAGGGTTTCTAAAAGTTCTGGCTGGCCCACCAACAGAATATGTAACAGCTTATGAGTTGCGGTTTCAAGGTTACTCAGTAGGCGCAATATCTCAAGAACCTCTGGGCTTAAATTTTGCGCTTCCTCAATAACTACCAAGGTTTTCTTACCCTCAGCATGAGCGGCAATAAGATCCCTATTTAAAGCATCGATACAATTTTTTGAAAGGGATGTCTTTGAAGATTTAGGTAAATCGATGGAGAGTTCCTGACAAATACTTGCCAGCACATCTGTTACCTCAAGGGTGCTATTAAGCACATAGGCTACGCGCACATGCGCCGGAAGCCGCTTTAACAATGTGCGCGTTAGGGTGGTTTTTCCAGTACCCACTTCGCCGGTTAGAAGGACAAAACCACCTTCGCGGTCAAGCCCATACTTTAGATGGGCTACAGCTTGACGATGCTGGCTACTAGGGTATAAAAACCCTGGATCTGGTACTATAGAAAATGGTTCGCAATTAAGGGCAAAATACTGCTGATAAATGCTCATAATCCATATTTACTCAGTCTCTTGGAGCTGACCTTCTTCCAATATTTCTTGGAGCCTATCGCTTAATTTACTCTGTTTTTTACCATCCAGATCGCGACTAATAAGATGCTCAAATTTACTATTCGATAAATCCTTAGCATCTCCAGGTGTGCGAATAATGGTGGGTCGAATAAACATCATTGTGACTTTTTTATTTTCAGTCTTAGAGGATTTGGTAAACAACTTACCTAAAAGCGGAATATCACCAAGCAATGGTACTTTGGATTCTCCTTCTTTAAAGTTATCCTCAATTAAGCCACCCAGCACAAGCAACTCACCATCTTCAATCATTACATTGGTTTTAATGGTGTTTTTAGAGGTAGTGGTCTGACCATTATTATCCGTTGTCAAAACCTTAGAAGACTCCTGCTCAATCTCTAAACGAATAGCATTGCCCTTACTAATTTGTGGCTTAACAGTTAACAGGATGCCGACTTCCTCACGGTTATAGGTAGTAAATGGATTGCTCGCCCCATTTGCACCACTGGTGTATTTGCCTGATGCAAATGGCACCTCTTCACCTGAGGTTAACTTAGCCTCTTCATTATCCAAAGTCACTACCGATGGTGTCGAAAGAATATTGGTATCTTCATCAGTTTTAAGTGCCTGAATTAGTAATCCCATTCCTTTGCCTGTAACAGGATCAAAATCTCCGCCAGCCATTACCGCAGAATTTGGAATACTGCCAACAATGGTTGTTACCCCTGTGGCATCTGGTGTGCCATTTACACCAACACCGACTAGTTGAGTCAGCAACCCATCAAAATTGGTAAGATAGCCCCCTTTATCCTTACTGGTATAGAGCAAATCAGAACCAAGCTCATTGGCTTGTTCTTCTGAAAGCTGAGCAATTACTGCCTCAATTAATACCTGAGGACGAGAAATATCCAATTTACCGACAATATTTTTAATTTCACGAATCACGGCGGCAGGAGCAGCTAAAATTAAAGCATTATTCAACTCATCAATTTCGACCTTATAGGCCGCTCTAGCACCACCTTTCTTACCTTTTCCTGTCGTTTCTCCGGCTAATCGTAGCAGAATTTCCGAAGTTAAAAGCCCATCTAATACCGGCTTAAGTTCTGCAGCACGTGAATAATTAAGATAAATAACCTCTACACTGCCCTTTTTACTCAGCGGCACATCAAGGGATATCAGCATGGTTTTAAATGCAGCTCTAGCAGAGCCGGGACCGCTAACTATAACGCGATTATTTAGGTCATCTTCAACTAAAGATAATTCTTGTTTTTGCAACTGCTTTAATTGACCTGCGATATGCACCGCTTCAGCCGCAGAAATATGCTCTAAACTAATCACTTCAACCGCTGTCTGATCGGGATCATCAAGCTCATTAAGTAACATTTTTAAGCGATTAACATTTGAACGAATATCAGAAACAACAAGATAGTTACTCTGGTTATATGCCTGAACTCGCGCACCATTACTCATTAGGGGCTTTAATACCGGTATTAGGGTTGCCGCTTGGACATAACGGACCTTAAGAATCTCTGTCACCAGCTCACTGTCACCACCCCCAGCCAGGTTAAATGACTGGTTAAACGGCACTATTCTTGTCACAGCGCCATCACGAATAGCTTGATATCCCTGCACCTGAATAGCAGAAAGAATAGCTTCATAGAGCAGCGATTTATCGATACTCTCAGGCGAAATAATGGTTACCTTGCCTTTAACTCTTGGGTCGAGAACAAAAGACTCACCGGTAATTTCAGCTACACTTTCGATAACGCTGCGAATATCTGCATCGCGAAAATTTATTTTTACCAAATCTGCGGCAAAAGTCTCAACTACAAAACCAATAGAAATAGCTAGTGTCACTAACCATTTAATAAGACCTGAGCATCTTCTCAATTGACCCACTTTCATATACTTCAACCATTTATTAAATTTAATATTCATATTAGGGCTTAAATCCTAAATTTGGCATCATTTTAGCCGATAGACTAGAAGCATTGATATAAATAATCTGCTTTTCGCCATCTCTTAAAACTGTTACTGGCAGATTTGTAGAGGCACTAAACTTTACCCAACTACTGGGATCAGCCATTATATCCTTCAACGAAACTCCATCTACACCGATAACAACATCTCCCTCGCGGATATCCGCTAGAGATTGAACCTCTGAGGACAAATCATTTAGTTTAAATCCTGTCGTTCCACCGGCAATTACTGGCACTGCGCCAAACATATTAGCAAAAGCGAAACCACTATCTGACGATTTACCGGATTTTGCAGTACCCACAGATTGCTCAATAATAGTGTCCGGCTTTTTCATTACCATTTGTTTATTCACGCCATCTTGAAGAACAATTATTCTATAGCCCTGAATATCAACAATTTTGATTTTTCCCTCAATTTTATCGCCAATAAAATGAACTACCTCTTTCGATCCACCAAACTTTATAGTTGCGGTAGAGGCATCGCCAGCAAGCACAACTCCCAATAATTGAGCGTCAATATTTGCAATAGGCAAATTATCTGGAATATTAGATAAATCTATTTCTTTCTGGGGCTTTACCTCGTCTCCAAACCAGTCAAAGTTTATTTTAACTGAAGCTCTTACTTGCTCAATAGCACTAAAAGCTGGCGGTTCTTTGTACTTTTCGTGTAATACAGCGAACATTAGCCCAAGGCTAAATAGACCCATGATCAATAGAGGCAATAGTTGACTTCGCTGTAATCCAGCCTTATCTATAAAGTTAGTTAACACGCTGGACCTCTAGGGTTGCTGTAATTTTTGATAAATCATCTGCTTCTGTAACAAGCGTTACCTCACCTAAAATATAGCCTCGGCAGGAAATTTGGTGCATAAATTTCAAAAACTGATTACTTTTACTTCCGCCTACTGTCAAAGTAATACTATTTTCTTTTTCTTTTGTGGATACGATCTTTAGTTGATTGCGCCCAACCAAATGGGACAAATCGGCTTTAAAGTCGTCTTTTTTCTGTCGTACGCTTGGACAATTATTGACCAACTCTGCGACCAAGTCGCGCTTATCTTGCAGCCACATAACATCCGCTTTTAAGCTATCTCTTTGGCCTTTGACTTGTGAATAGGCTTCCCATTTGGGTAGCAGCAACATAACTGCAATCAAAGCTGCCAAAATCATTGCACCAATTTTAAGCGCACGCTTTTCTCGCGATTCAAGATTTGCAAAAAAATCTGAAACTATTGCCAAGATATCATTCATTGATTATCTCCCTTTTTTTTCGGAGTTAATCGCAACTCAATCGTATCCTTACCTTTACCAGCCTGTTGAGTAACACCGATTCGATAACCTGGTACATTGAGTCTTCGCTTGGTTAGCGCTAGACCATTTTGAATCTGCATCACTAACCCATCTTCATCAGAATATCTCAGCTCACTCAATTGACAGCCACAGCCTTTCATTAATTTATTAAGGGCAACTATACCGGCTATAGGCTCGGAATTAAGACTATTACGCTGAGTGGATAATAAGGTTAAATTCTTGTTCGCCTCTAGTCTAACATTCTTTGGCGCTGGCCTTCGGCCCTCAAATAAACGCGAATAACTCTGCATCAAACGATTTTCTAACTGAGCAGTTTCTTCTACCATATTGGCGCTAGCAATTTGTAAATAGATCACGGATAAAAGGATGGAAATTAATCCCAATAGGGATACAGGAAGCCAAGACATCAACGCATTTAACGAAATTGCAGGCTGATGCTCTCCGATTAAAAGGTCACATTGGCTAGGCAATTGAGAAAACTGCCAATCCAGAGTCGAGTCGTTAATATCAGCAATTTCAAGCATCTGCTCTGGCACCAGCACATTCTCAGGTACAGAAATAGACACTCTCAGTGTTTCATCCTGTTGCAGCAGAGAATCAATCATTGACCACGCCATATCTGGTCCTGCAGCAAACCCGTCTACCACACCATAGCGAACAAGATATACACCATCACGCCAGCCAACACTAACCCTGCCATCTTCATAAGGCAATGCCATATAATCTGGGTACATTGATTTAGGCGCTACGCCCGAATTTTTCGCTATACGCTGCCAATTTTGGATATCTGCTTCAGCAACAACCAAAATTTGTAATTGGCCTTCGGCACTATGGCCGCACACTACAAAATGCACTTCTTCTATTGGCTGCAGAAGCTTATCTTCCAATATCCATGGAATCAGCTCCGTCCACTTGCGTTTCGGCGCAGACGGAGGATCTATTAGATGCATAGCAACTAACTCAGACGGCACCCATAGATCCATACTGACTAAATCTGCATCTGCAACCGACTCAAAGGCCTCACCCTCATTGGTGATATAGCTATCAAGGTTGTGTATATGGTCCACTGGCAGTGTCATTTTAAGCCCCAATCATCGCGCAAGCGGGAAGCACTTGCTCATCGTCAAACGTACTATCTGAGTTTTTATCAGATCCTAAATTATTACCTGCCGTCATTTTCTCTAGCAATTCTGTTACGCTATCTTTGTTCATTTTAGCCGGCACAGCGATCAGTTCCCTTGAGATTATACCCGAATCTGCGCTGGAACTGCGCATTATAATGCTTCTAACTTCAATTCTCGCCTCTCCCAATGTGACCTCAATATATAATTCGAAAAATTGAGATGCCACAGAAATAACATCTTCTGGCCAGCGCCGCACAATATCAGCGATTGGCAACGCCAACTCAAATTCAAGAAGACTATGAAAATCATTTAGCGTTTCAAAAGGTCGATTGGCTATTACGGTATCCCTAAACTGGATATCATAGATATCGCCCAGTCCCAGCAATAATTCTTCGGAAGCAGTATTTATGTTAATAGCTACAGCTTTGGTAGATTGACCTGGAATAACTTTAGGCACGGGTAAAGCTGTTAACCAGGGCATTAATCTTTGCACCTCAAAAACCTCATAACCCAATACAGACGCAAGCTCACCCGCCTCAACCATAGGCGCATCCGCTATGGTACGAGGCGGATAAAACCCCGAATACTCTTCTTGCTCTGCACCATCGGGGCCAACTTTTGTGGAATTTGGATCAAGCCAGTCAACAATAGCCTCAATTCTCCCAGGGTATACAGGTATATCAAGATAACGCAGCAAATTATTCCAAGTCTTGGCAAAGCTAGACTCATCTCCGTTTAGTGCATTCTTTAATTCTGAAGGAGATTTGTAATATAAGCTGTTGATATTAAAACGTCCCTGCAAATCAGAAATACAGCCGTTAACTATCCCGCCTTCCACCGGCATAGCAGGTATAGCTTGAGCCCAGAGCTCTTCAAAATGATCAGCTTGCGAATCTGCTGCATCTTCTTCCAACAACTGCCTTGCCCAACTCTCAGCACTTAGGGCTAAAAGATAGGCCTGATCCTGATGAATAGCTAGCGTGGACTGAGCAATATTAATTTGATGGCGATAAAAGATATTTCCCAAAATAAACATGATGCTAGTCATTAAAAGCAACGCTGCAATTAGGGCAACCCCAGACTGTCGAGAGAAACTTGACTGCATCAGGAGCTTACCCCTAAGAATAGTTTCGACGTCTCTGCACCATTAATTAAGGTTATGGTAACCCGAATCATTTTTGGCAGGGGATTAGCATTACGACGTTTGACAGGGGGCCAGTCAGGGGCAAAGGTACTTGTTCCATCTGTATGCTCAAATAAAATCTTATCTACATTCTTGAGTAATACCATAGATACACCATCACTGTATCTCATTGATTCAGTAATACCCCAAGATTGTCGGATCAACTGTTGATCATCGTCTAGATCATAGGACACTCTTCTTATGCCGCTTGGATTAGTCGCTATCATAGGTCCGCTTCCACGACTAAACCGAACACCGAAGTCACTTTTAGCAGTAAAGTATGGAGGCTCAATACCACCCAGACCGTCTCTAAAAGGACGATTTCTAATATGCATTAAATCTCGTTGAATAATTTTCCAAGCTCTCTGTATTTCAGTTGCGCCTGTTTGTTTGGCGCGGCTTCGTTCATCTGCGTCAATCACCACCTCAATTGCCTGATAAGACATTAGCGAGATAATTGCCAACAATGAAAGCGCAATCAATGTCTCTATGAGGGTAAAACCTGACTGAACCCTATAATTATTGTTATGACTGAGATATTTAATTACTCTCATAACTATTTCTCAATAATATAAATAGATAGGGAGCTTGTCACACGATCGCTATCTACAGCACTGACTTTTGCCTCATAACGATAGAGGTCTTTCCCAACTGCTGGCTCGACAGATAGCATCCAATTCCAATCCTGGCCATATTGGGCTTGCTGACCTTTTTTAGTTTTACTTGATCGCCGAGACATAGTGCCTCGACCTTCAGATTCCTGATACTGTTCCAATAAAACATTCCAGGCGACCTGATTGCTAAGGTTTTTGGCATTCATATGGACCCGCTGATCAGCATATTGATGGACAGCGGAAATAGCACCCCCTAGAACCAGCCCCAAGATACCAAGGGCAACGACAACCTCAATAAGTGTAAAGCCTGATTCTCGACTGGAATAAGTCACTTTTTCTGCCTCTGCTGCTTCATCTTGATAAGCAAATCCTCACTATCCCAATAATAACTATAGCTTATTTCATAGTTACTATAGTTCAGACTTAATAATGCCTCAGGTTCAACATAACCGTCCGGCAAAAAAGCGAGAGTTGGCTGCAAAAATTCTTTTTTATCTTTTGCGGAAGGTATATTTCCTTTTTCAATCTCTTGTCGCGATGGTAGGGCTGCCTGCTGATAGAACAATGGTTCTTCGTCGGTATCCTCCGACAGCCAAGTGATATTAGCACCCTCCCCCAATTTGTAGGGCTCGGGAAAAGAAACTTTAACCCATTTATTTCTGTAATATATCACTGCATTTAGCCGAGTGGTTTGCTTGGTTTTTTTATTGGTATCCGCAAGCACGCCAAAAGCAGCTCCCTGCAAAACAGCTAAATCAGCTAACTGATTTAGCCAAATGGATAATTTTTCCGCCTCACTAGAATAGCGTTTATTAACAGTCTGGCCGATAGACCCCGCAGCCACTGCAGCTATTAAAGCGATAACAGCAATAACCACCATAATTTCTATCAGCGTATAGCCTTTTTGACGACGAGGGTTGGCAACCACAGTTAATCCTTACGTATAGTATCCACTCAGACCCTTACTGGACGTTCCAATTACCCCAGTCTTTATTTGAACCTTCACCACCGGAAACGCCGTCAGCTCCGTAGGTGTAGACATCAATATCTTTACCGCGAGAACCCGGGTATGAATATAAATAAGGAGTCTTCCACGGATCATTAGGCACCGCATCTAGATAGGGGCCATTCCAATTATCGGAACCAGCAGGAGGAGAGACCAAGGCTTCTAAGCCCTGTGACTGAGTTGGGTAGCGAAAGTTATCCAAACGGTAAAATTTAAGCGCGTTTTCAACCACTCTAATATCTTGAGCAACCCTGGTTCGCTCTGCCTTTTCAACCTGATTAAACACTCTCGGTCCAACCATGGCTATTAGAAGACCAATAACCGCAACAACAACCATCATCTCAATTAGAGTAAAACCTGCTTGTTTTCTTTTATTACTCGCTTTCATTAACGTTCCCCTTAATTAACTTTTTACCCGCCAAAGCAGTTTGCTCGGCAGAATTAAACCATATTACCCATATCCATAATGGGCAACATTACTGCGGCAACAACCGACAAAATAATGCCCCCCATAAATATAATAAGCACTGGATTGATTAGCTTTAAAAACACTTCTACCGCGTTAGTTAAACGCAGAGAATAATATTCAGACACTCGAATTAACATCTTATCTAGCTCACTCGATGCCTCACCACTACCTACCATGTGGATTAGAAATCCACTGCCCACTTGATGTTCTTCTAGGGCCTTTTGCAACGAGGTCCCCCGCCGCATACTCTCAGTCACCTGCTCCATTTTACTGCGCATATACAGATTACTGACAACTGCTGAGGAAATCTTGAGTGCCGCCAAGGCAGGGACACCATTGCCGAGCAATACACCTAAACTTCGAGACCAGTCAGCAACGTTAGCCATAGTCGTCCAGCGACCCAACCCAGGCATGCCAAGGATAATTTGATGCCAGCGCCTTCTTCGATTGTCATCGCGCAATAACCAGGAAGAAATACCTGCCAGAATAATACCAATTAACAGAATAAATAAGCCATATTGCTGAGTGAAGTCGCTAATAGCGATAATAATTTTAGTAATGGTCGGCAGCTCGCGGTTAGAGCTTATAAAAATCGCAGTAATTTTGGGCACTACCCAGACCATCATCATAGCCACCACAAGCATCGAAGCGCCTAAAAGTGTGGCCGGATAAATCATTGCCCTAGTGACGGTCTTTCGATTTTCCGCACTGGTTTCAATATCTTCAGCTAAGCGCATTAGCACAGTATGCAAGTGACCACTCTCCTCACCTACACCTACACCTGCTAATACACTTTCTGGAATTTTGTAGGGAGAACGACGCATAGCCTCAGAAAAACTTCGACCTTCAATAATTTCTGAACGCCAGCTTTCAACCATTCTTTTTTGTCGATCTGTTTCAGCCTGCTCAATAGTCATACGCATTGCATCTTCTAACTGCAATCCAGACTGAATCAATATTGCTTGCTGCTGCAACACGAGAGAGAGGTCAAATTCATTGACCTTACTGGCTCTTCCTAATTTAGATTTTGGTAACGATTTTGCTACTTCCGATAACTTTGATGGCAGCAGTTTTTTTTCTTTTAATAGACGACGAGCGTGGCGCTCAGAGTCAGCTGACACTACGCCATCAACCAACTTTCCGGATACATCATAAGCGGCATAATCATAAGTAGGCATGAGGCTTATACACTCGTAACTCGTAGCACTTCTTCTACTGTGGTAGTCCCTTCTCGCACAAGGTCAAATCCAGCTTCACGAATACTTGGAACATGCTGTCTTATTGATTGCTCCAGCTCAATTTCACCCGCATTTTCGTGAACCAAGGACTGAAGCTCAGCGGTTACAGTGACCAACTCAAATAATGCCTGACGACCAACAAAGCCAGTATTATTACAATGCTCACAGCCTTGTGACTCATAAATAGTCGCACCTTGCTTGATATTAAGCAGGTTGCTCTGATACTCGTCTGCTGGCACCTCTTTGCGACAATGAGTGCATAGTTTGCGCATAAGTCGCTGGGAAATAATCCCTCTTACCGTCGATGCTAAAAGGAAGCTATCAACCCCTAAGTCCTGCAATCTAGTAATAGCACCAGCAGCGGTATTGGTATGTAGCGTGGATAACACCAGGTGGCCGGTAAGACTGGCTTGGGTTGCAATTTCCGCAGTCTCACCGTCACGAATCTCACCGATCAAAATAACATCGGGATCCTGACGCAAAATAGCTCGCAACCCTCGCGCAAAAGTCATTCCAGCACGCATATTAATCTGCGTCTGACTGACACCCGGAAGATCATACTCTACCGGATCCTCAACGGTCATAATATTACGCTGTTGACGATCCATTTGCTGCAATGCAGCATAAAGAGTAGTAGTCTTACCTGAACCCGTAGGCCCTGTCACCAAAATAATTCCATGGGGTCTTGAAATCAGCTGATCTAGCTCTTGCTTGGTAGCTTCCGGCATGCCCAACTGTTGAGCCTTTAACTTACCCGCGTCTTTATCAAGCAAACGCATAACTACACGCTCGCCATGACTAGAGGGCATGGTAGAAACTCGCAAATCAATATTGCGACCGCCAATTAAAACGCTCATACGACCATCTTGGGGTAAGCGCTTTTCAGCAATATCAAGCTTTGACATAACCTTAATACGCGAAATTAGCAGTGGTGCAATTTGCACTGAGGGGGTTAAAACTGTTCTGAGAACACCGTCTAAACGAAAACGAACTAGCGCTTCTTTCTCATAGGGTTCAATATGGATATCTGAGGCGCTTTCTTTAAGTGACTCTGTAAGAATGGCGTTTAGCAGCCTAACAATGGGCGCATCGTCATTTTCTGCATCTAAAAGATCGCTTACATCCTCAAGATCTGCTGCCGCAGATTCCATATCGACGAAGTCTTTAATATCTTCCATCACTGCTTCGGAGGTTCCCGAACGGCCACTGTAAACTTGACTTAGATGAGCGTCAAATTCAGCCTCTGCTAAATAGGTTACCGGTAGCTTAGACCCGGTCACTCGACTCACCTCTGTGACTGCCCAAAGAGGCGCCGCCGGACCCAACAGCAATTGTTCTTGCTCGCTGTCCACAATAACTCGGTTAACTCGCGCAAACTCGAAGGGCAATAATCTTAGCACCTGCTGTTCCAACATAAATCGTACTCTAAAAGTTACTTAAGCTAGCAATCGTTTCACATAAATCAACAACATGACAATAGCATACAGTTATATAAAGTATACACTGTGGTTTGTGTTTACAACCTATTTAAAAGCCGGCTTAACGATTATTCGTTAAGAACAAAACTAATCCGTATTAAATTTATATTTTTTAACGATTCTTATTCTTTAACCGGCTTAACACTAGCCACGCTGGGAAATGGAAATGGGCTTATATTGCCGCCCTTAGGCGCCTCCGAAATCTTACAGGCACCCTCTTTTTCAACTTCATCTATTCTGACGATGGACTGCATCGGGATAAAGCTTCTCTTAACCGATGAGAACTCGCTTTTTAATTTTTCTTCTGCCGGATCTACGATCATTTTTGAGCGCTCGCCGAACACAAACTGCTCCACTTCAAGAAAACCCCAAAGCTCACTTTGAAACACATGCCGCGCATATATTTCATATACCTGTCCCTGATTAAAGAAAGTAATTCTGTAAATTGGCTCATTAATCATTTAAAAATCACACACCTACTGTTAAAAAATGGCGCCAATCATACCACAAATAAAGCGCGATAATATTGCCAATTGACTGAGCAAAGCTATAATGCACGTCACTCTAATTAAACATTAAAAGCACCGCACTTATGGCAACTGAATCTGTTAAAAAACTACATATTGTGACCCACGGCTGCCAGATGAATGAATACGACTCATCGCGCATGGCAGACCTATTGGGCGAAAGCCATAATATGGTGGCTACAGAGAATGCCGACGAAGCTGATGTGTTGTTATTAAATACCTGCTCAATACGCGAAAAAGCTCAAGAGAAAGTATTTCACCAATTGGGTCGCTGGAAAAACCTAAAAGATAAAAACCCTGACTTAGTCATTGGTGTTGGTGGTTGCGTGGCCAGCCAAGAGGGCGATGCTATTGCTAAACGAGCCCCCTTTGTCGATGTGATTTTTGGACCGCAAACCTTGCATCGCCTTCCGGAAATGATTGAAAAGCAAAAACATGACGGCACTGTAGCTGTTGATATTAGCTTTCCTGAAATAGAAAAATTTGATCGACTTCCCACCCCCGAAGCTGATGGGGTCAGTGCTTTTGTGTCGATTATGGAAGGCTGCTCAAAATACTGCACCTTTTGTGTTGTACCCTATACTCGCGGCGAAGAAGTTAGTCGGCCGCTAGCAGATGTTCTGTCTGAAATTAACGCTCTTGCGCTACAGGGAGTTAGAGAGATTAACCTTCTCGGCCAAAATGTTAACGCCTACCAAGGCGATATGCCTGACGGATCAATCTGCGATTTAGCAGAGCTAATTACCTTTGCCGCTGAAGTTGAAGGCATTGACCGCATTCGCTATACCACATCTCATCCTGTAGAGTTTTCCGATGCGCTAATCGATGTTTATGCCAAAGTGCCAGAATTGGTTAGCCACTTACACCTTCCTGTTCAAAGCGGTTCGGATAGAATTCTAATGGCCATGAAACGCGGCCATACAGCGATTGAATATAAATCTAAAATCCGCCGTCTTCGCGCCATACGACCAAATATTAGTATTTCTTCTGACTTTATTATTGGCTTTCCCGGTGAAACTGAGGCAGATTTTGCTGCCACCATGAAGCTGATTGAAGATATTGGCTTTGATACTTCTTTTAGCTTTGTATACAGCGCTAGGCCAGGAACCCCTGCGGCAGATTTACCTGACAATGAAGATGAAAGCGTCAAAAAACAGCGCTTAAGAATTCTTCAAGATCGCATCGTGCAAAATGCCTTCGAAATTAGTCGACGAATGGTTGGCACTCAACAAACATTATTAGTAACTGGGGTTTCGAAAAAGGATCCTGGACAACTTCAAGGGCGTACCGAAAATAACAGAGTGGTAAATTTTTCTGCCGATAACCATGCATTAATTGGTCAATTTGTTCAGGCCGAAATAACAGAAGCACTTCCCAATAGCTTGCGCGGAACCCTTTGTTAGCAGCATAAAAAGAGTAAGAATTATTTTTTGGTGAATTAATAATCATAAAAACTATTTACCCTGTGATTATTTTCGCGCTATGCTAGGGTCATTTACTATTAAGAGGTATTTAAATAACTAGTGAACCGACTGGAATCACTATCACCCGCTCGCAGCATTACCCTTGAGCCCAACGACGCCCATCGTCTCGCTTCCCTTTGCGGCCAATTTGATGAGAATCTGCGCCTAATCGAGCAGCGGCTTGGCATCGAAATTCGCTCACGTGATAATTATTTTGCCGCCTATGGTGAGTCTGATGCCTGTCAAAATGCTCTAGATATATTATTTAACCTCTATCAAGAAACTGCTCATTATCCAGAATTACCTATTGAAGAAGTGCATCTCAACCTCCGACAATCTGAGAGAGAAAAACCTATGACCCAAAATGCTAGCAATATCGAGTCTTCCAGCAATGTTGAAAACTTTTCGGTAATTAGAACCAAAAAAGGCAACATTAAGCCTCGAGGGTTAAATCAACAACGCTATGTGAGAGCTATTCAAACTCATGATATAAACTTTGGTATTGGTCCTGCCGGAACAGGTAAAACTTACCTTGCGGTTGCCTGCGCTGTAGAAGCTTTACTGCGTGACGAAGTAGAGCGCATCCTCCTAGTGAGACCGGCAGTCGAAGCCGGTGAGCGTCTTGGTTTTTTACCGGGAGATCTAGCACAAAAAGTAGACCCCTACCTGCGTCCTTTGTACGACGCTCTTCATGAAATGCTTGGCTTTGAGGCAGTGGCAAAGCTGCAGGAACGCGGCGTCATTGAAGTTGCACCGCTGGCCTATATGCGAGGAAGAACCTTAAATTCCGCTTATATTATTCTCGATGAAAGTCAAAATACTACGCGCGAGCAAATGAAAATGTTCCTTACACGAATAGGCTTTGGCTCTACCGCTGTTATCACTGGAGATTGCTCCCAGATAGATCTTCCCAGGGGAGTAAGCTCGGGACTTGTTCATGCGCAAGAAGTATTAAAGTCTGTTGAAGATATAAGTTTTACGACTTTCATTTCACGAGACGTGGTTCGCCATCCCGTGGTTCAGAGCATTGTTGATGCCTATGATGATCATGAAGCTAAATCCTAAGAAATAAAATTATAACAATGACAATCATTTTAGATATTCAGTCGGCTTCATCTTCTGAAGACGCCCCAGACGAACAAAGTATTAAGCGCTGGGTAAGCGCTGCTATAGATTCAAAAACTGGTGATACTGAGTTGAGTATTCGTATCGTCGACGAATCCGAGGGTGCCCGTTTAAATGAAACTTACCGCGGCGCGACCGGCGCGACCGGGGCGACCAATGTACTGTCATTTCCATTTGATGAAAAAACTCCAGAACCTATGCCATTAATTGGCGATATAGTGATCTGCGCACCCGTTGTTGCAAGAGAAGCCCAACAACAGAATAAAGATTTAACCGCACATTGGGCTCACATGATTATTCATGGTGTGCTACATTTGTTAGGCTATGACCATCAAAACGACTCAGAAGCGGCGATTATGGAAGTGCTTGAAACAGAAATAATGCAAAAATTGGGTTTTCCACCGCCCTATACATGTCAATAAGAACAGAAAAATGAATGACGAAATAGATAAGAATCATCAACAAAAAAATCTCTTGCAAAAGCTGTGGGAAATTTTTTCGCCTGCTCCATCCAGTAGTGATGACGTTATAGAGATCCTCCGCGATGCTGAGGATCAGTCAATTATCGATCCAGGTGCACTGCAAATCATGGAGGGCGCCCTAAAAGTATCAGATCTTCAAGCACGAGAAATTATGGTGCCCAAGTCACAAATGATGGTGATTGAAGAAGATTTCTCACTTGAGCAAATACTTCAGGTAGTCGTTCAGTCTCAACATTCACGCTTTCCAGTGATTGGCGAATCCTCAGATGACATTAAGGGTATTCTTTTAGCCAAAGAATTATTGCCATTAGTTTTATCCGGCAAAGAATCCTTTGACCTCCAGCGCATGCTTAGACCCGCCACCATTATTCCTGAGAGCAAACGGCTTAATGTATTGCTTCAGGAGTTTCGCGAACAACGTTATCATATGGCTATTATTGTCGATGAATATGGCGGCGTATCAGGCCTTTTGACCATTGAGGATGTGTTAGAAGAAATTGTTGGTGAAATTGAAGACGAAACTGACGAACACGAGGCTGCACAGATCCTACATATTTCAGATAATTCTTACAGTGTCGAAGCTATTACTACCATCGATGATTTTAATGAATTCTTTGATGTTGGCTTTCCAGATGATGAGTTCGATACTGTTGGCGGCTTGGTCATCAATGCCTTTGGTCATCTGCCAAATATTGGCGAAAACACCAAAATATCACAGTTTGATTTTAAGGTACTGAACTGCGATAACCGAAAAATTACCCTGCTTGAAGTCTCAAAAGACCCACAAACCTAGCTCGCTAGCATGCGCATTAAAACGCTTTCACGCTACCTAGTCCTATTGATTGCAGGGACTTTATTGCCGCTGTCCTTGGCGCCCCTCTCACTGTGGCCCATGGCTATTATTAGCATGGTGATTTTGTTTTCTAGCCTATACCAGCAATCGGCAAAAGATGCCTTTAAGTACACCTTAGTGTTTGGGCTAGGCATGTTCAGCACTGGGGTCAGCTGGGTCTTTGTCAGTATGTATTTTTTTGGCGATATCTCGGTTTTATTGGCACTAATTGGTACATTTCTATTCTGTTTTTTCAATAGTGTATTTTTTGCATTGCCTTTTGTGTTTTGCGCTTTTATTCCAAAAAGAAACAGCTTATGGCTTGTCGCTCTGCCGGCAATTTGGGTATTGAGCGAGTGGTATAGAAGCTGGATTTTTACTGGCTTTCCATGGTTATATGTGGGCTACAGCCACACGGATACATGGCTAAATGGCTGGGCTCCCATAGGTGGTGTTTTGCTGTTGAGTTATTTCACAGCATTATTGGCTACAGTTCTATCTCAGCTATGGTCGCATAAAAATTTATCCCTATTCTTGGCTGCTTTAAGCTTATTTTTGACGCTATTTTTAAGTGGCCTAGCGCTGCAAAAAATTAACTGGACCGAACCTGCGGATAAGCCAATTTCTGTGGCACTTATTCAGCCCAATGTGGACCAAAGTGACAAATGGTCCCCCGGCATGCGCAGCCAAATACTGCAAAATCTTGTCTCGCAAACTCAGCCTCACTGGGGAGCTAATATTATTATATGGCCCGAGGGGGCAATACCTGTTCTCTACACTCAAGTAAGTGACTTCCTCAACATTATTCATCAGCAAGCTCTTACTCATAAGACAGCACTGATTACTGGATTGCCTAGCAACAGCAACCCAGAAGGACCCTACTATAACTCCATGCTTGCACTAGGTGAGGGCAATGGCATCTATAACAAAACGCGACTCGTACCCTTTGGTGAGTATGTCCCTTTTGAAGCAGTAATTCGCGGCCTTAATAACTTTTTTGATTTACCCATGTCGTCATTTTCTCTTGGCAACAATGATCAACAACCGCTGAAGGCAGCAGGGGTCAATATATCAACAGCTATTTGTTATGAGATAGCCTATCCCGATCTAGTTGCCAGAAATACGCGTAACACCAAGATGATACTAACCGTAAGTAACGACGCTTGGTTTGGTGACTCAATAGCGCCATATCAGCATATACAGATGGCAAGAATGCGGGCGATTGAAAATACTAAGCCGGTTATACGCGGCACTAATAATGGCATTACTGCTATTATTGATCATCGAGGGCAAATTATTAGCCAGCTAGATCAGTTTACTTCTGGGGTATTAACTGGAGAGGTTATCCCCCATCATGGAAAAACACCATTCTCCAGAACTGCAAGTTGGCCAGTTGTTATTTTTTGTTTGATAATAATTTTAGGGCTTGTAACTTATCGTTTACGCATAAAAATTTTAGGAGATTAAAATGAAATTTATCACTCAAAGTATCGCCACCTTAGCACTTCTTGTTTCCGGTGCCACTCTGTCTTTGGAAGTGGGTGATGAGGCCCCTGATTTCTCCTTACAAGCATCTGATGGAAATACTTACAGCCTTGAACAGTTCAAAGGCAATCAGGCTATCGTTATTGCATGGTATCCAATGGCATTTACCCGAGGCTGTACTATTGAGTGTAAATCTCTTGCTGAAAATGGCCATTTATTAAAAAAATTCGATGTTTCTTACTTTATGGCTAGTGTCGACTCTTTAGAAAAAAACACCTCATTTGCCGAAGCCACAAAGGCTGACTTTCCACTTTTAAGTGACCCCAATAAAACGGTTGCCAAAGCTTTCGATGTGCTAGCCCTATATGGCGTTCCTAAAAGACACACCATTTATATCAGCAAAGAAGGAAAAATTCTTATGGTTGATCGCAAAATCAATGCGGCAACTTCTGCACAAGATATAGCGGCTAATCTTGAAGCATTAGGCATCCCTAAAGTTGCTGTTAACTCAGCTGAGTAAGATTTATAACGCACAAAATCACTCTGCTTAACTTAATCACTGTTAGAGAGGCCTAGGTTCGCCTATAATTCGCCACTGTAAATCAATAACGTATCAACAGTGAGTCCAATGACCCAAGAACAGCAATATGATCCGGCTCTAGTAGAGCAAGAGGCGCAGACATTTTGGTCTGAAAATAAAACCTTTGAAGTCGGCGAAGATCAGGATAAAGAAAAATTCTATTGCCTTGCTATGTTCCCTTACCCCAGTGGCAAGCTTCATATGGGGCATGTTCGCAACTACACTATTACTGATGTTATTGCTCGCTATCAAAAAATGCAGGGCAAGAATGTTCTTCACCCTATGGGTTGGGACGCTTTCGGCCTACCCGCTGAAAATGCCGCCATACAAAATAAAACTGCCCCCGCTAAATGGACTCTTGAAAATATAGCTTATATGAAGACCCAGCTAAAATCGCTGGGCTTTGGTATAGACTGGTCGCGGGAGCTTGCTACCTGTCAACCGGATTACTACAAATGGGAGCAGTGGTTCTTTACTAAGCTCTATGAAAAAGGCTTGGTCTACAAAAAAACTAGCGCCGTAAATTGGTGCCCCCATGATGCTACTGTGTTGGCTAACGAACAGGTGATTGATGGCGGTTGCTGGCGCTGTGGCACCGTGGTTGAGCGGAAAGAAATACCTCAATGGTTTATTCGCATTACTGATTATGCCGATCAGTTACTGAATGACTTGGATCAACTAGAACACTGGCCAGAGCAAGTCAAAACTATGCAGCGCAACTGGATAGGTAAAAGTCGCGGCATCAATATGAGCTTTAAGTTAAATAAAGCTATTGTTAGCCAAAAAAGTTTTGATGTTTACACTACACGCCCCGATACATTAATGGGCGTTACTTACGTCACCTTAGCGCCACAACATCCAATTGCCTTGGAGCTTGCAAAAACCAACCCTGAATTAGCCCAGTTCATTGAAAAATGCCAGTCACAGCAGGTGTCAGAAGCGGAAATGGCTACTATTGAAAAAGCTGGCGTAGCAGCTGGAATCAATGCCCTTCACCCGCTTACCGGAAAAGAGATTCCGGTGTGGGTAGGTAACTATGTATTGATGGATTATGGTTCTGGAGCGGTTATGGCGGTCCCAGCTCATGATCAGCGGGACTATGAATTTGCCCAACAATACCAATTGCCTATTCAGCAGGTAATAGCACCTATTAATGGCGAAGACTGTGATTTAGAGCAACAGGCCTTCACCAGCAAAGGTACCTTGGTCAATTCAGCTGAGTTTGACGGCCTTGATTTTAATGACGCTTTTGATGCCATAGCAGCGGCGTTAGAAGAAAAAAATATGGGATCAATAACAACTAACTTTAGACTGCGTGACTGGGGCGTTAGCCGACAGCGTTATTGGGGCTCACCCATCCCCATGTTTAACCTTGGTGATGGCAATGATATTCCAGTTCCTCTAGAAAAGTTACCGGTGCTTTTGCCTGAAGATGTGGAAATGGACGGCATTCAATCGCCTATAAAAGCTGATCTTGAGTGGCGTAAGTCAGAATTAAATGGCCAAGCTGTAGAGCACGAGACAGACACTTTTGATACCTTTATGGAGTCATCTTGGTACTATGCTCGCTTCACCTGTCCTGATGAAAAAGAATCTATGCTAAATCCCGATCGAGCTAATTATTGGCTTCCGGTTGATCAATACGTCGGCGGCATTGAGCACGCTATTTTGCATCTTCTTTATTCCCGATTTTTTCATAAACTTTTAAGAGATGAAGGATTTGTAACCAGTGATGAGCCCTTTAAACGCCTACTCTGTCAGGGTATGGTTTTAGCTGAATCTTTTTATAGAGAAGAGGCTGGTCGTAAAGAATGGTTGTCTCCCTTAGACATTGATATTGAGCGCGACAATAAAGGCCGGACCATTAAAGCAGTAGAACGGAATACTGGCAAAGAAGTACAAAGTGGCGGCACTATAAAAATGTCAAAGTCTAAAAATAATGGCGTCGACCCTCAGTTTGCTATTGAAAAACACGGTGCCGACACGGTTCGTTTGTTTACCATGTTTGCAGCACCCCCAGAACAAACATTAGAGTGGAGCGATGACGGCGTTGCTGGTGCTCATAGATTTTTGCGCCGCCTATGGCTTGCGGTTATAGCCCACAGTAAAGCGGGAGAAATACCATCTCTGGACACTGAAAGCCTTAATGATGATCAAAAAAATCTGCGACGTAAAATCCATCAAACGATTGAAAAAGTTAGCGATGACTTTGGCCGCCGCTACACGTTTAACACCGCAATTGCTGCTGTTATGGAACTGTTAAATGATATCTCTCAGCTCTCTGGCAATGATGCACAAAGTATTGCGGTAAAACACGAGGCACTGACTTCTGCTATTCTGCTTTTAGCGCCTATTGTTCCTCATATCTGTCATAGCCTTTGGCAAAAATTGGGCAATACGGACAGTATTGCAGAAGCGGCGTGGCCTGAAGTTGACGCCACCGCTCTGATTCAAAGCTCTATTGAGCTAGTTGTTCAGGTTAATGGAAAGGTACGCGGAAAAATTCAGGTTGCAATTGATGAACCTAAAGATGCAATTGAACAAATTGCACTGAATGAGCCCAATGTTCAACGCTTTACCGAAGGCAATACTGTAAGAAAAGTGATTGTGGTTCCTGGAAGATTGGTTAATATTGTTGCCAATTGATAAAAATTACCTAATTTAAAGGTCTGACTAATGCCAAAAAAATGTCTGCTAATCAATTTCGCATGGGTATTCTTAACCCTGAGCGCCTGCGGCTGGCAGTTGCGAAGCAATCCTTTGCTGGTCAATCAGTTTGGTACTGTCCATATTAGTTATCCACCATCACAGTTAGCTTTAGCGGTTGAACTAAAACGTGCCCTAAAAGCCAACAATATAGAACTTGTTGGCGCGGCAGATGGTGCTGATTATCAATTAAAACTTTTAGACGCGCAGAAATCCCGACGAATTAGCGCCCTTAACCCCAGCGCAAGAGCGGCGCAATATCAGATTTCTCAAGCTGCTGATTATTTGGTTGTTGATAAACAGGGAGTTCAGATTATCCCACCGACAACAGCATCTGCAGAAACTACCTATAACTTTAACGAGTTAGATGTTTTGGCGGCACAGAGTGAAGAAACCCTTTTGTATAATAATTTACGCAAGGAAATTGTCAGGCAAATACTACGTCGTTTAGGCGAGGCAACTGACAAACTAAAAGGCAAACAGTGAAAATAAAAGCTGATCAGCTAAAGTCTCATTTGCAACAAACTTTGCAAACTAAACAGCTATCACCGATTTTTATTATTAGCGGCGATGAATCGCTTTTATCTCAGGAAGCGGCAGATTCTATTCGCAATACTGCCCGCCAGCTTGAATTCACAGAACGTGAAATCTTTGATATAGATGCTAGATTTGATTGGAACCATGTTTTCAACGAAACTAATGCGCTATCACTTTTTTCTGATAAAAAAATTCTTGAATTACGAATTGCCAACGGCAAGCCTGGCGATAAAGGCAGTAAAGCAATTTGCGAGCTATGTGACAATCTTAGCGATAGCAATTTGATATTGGTTATTTTGCCCAAATTAGATAAAGCCGGCTATCAAAGCAAATGGGTTAAAACCCTAGAATCAAAGGGCGTTCATATTCAAGTATGGCCGGTAAGCCCCGAGCAACTTCCAAGATGGATTAATCAACGCCTGACACAATCCGGAATCAATGCCAGCCAAGCCGCAGTAGATATACTTGCAGATCGTGTTGAGGGCAACCTTCTGGCGGCCATGCAAGAAATTAACAAACTCACATTATTGTCATTAGAAGGCAAGGTGGATGCAGATATTATGTCCACCGTGGTTGCCGATAGCGCCCGCTATAATTTATTTTCTTTTGTCGACAACGTATTAGATGGCGATGCTCAATCCGCCGCAAAAGCACTTCGGGGTCTTGAGAATGAGGGCACGGAACCCCTTGCTATATTGTGGGCTATAACCCGTGAGATACGAACACTGAATAAAGCATCTCTTGAAATTGTAGCTGGCGGCGCCAAAGATAAAGCGTTAAAAAGTGCCGGGGTCTGGGATAAGCGCATCCCGCTCTTTAGAAAGGCCTTAAGCCGACTCTCCCCTGCTCACTTGCGCATGCTAATGCATCAAGCAGGAGCAATTGACCGCGGCGTAAAAGGTTTGCGTCAAGCAGATATCTGGGATGAATTAACAACCCTAGTTTTATCCTTTGCCGGCAGTCAAACCCTACACCCAAAGACTATTAAAACTCTTTTACAGCATTAGTCAGGCACGTCCTCTAAGAAAATACCACAAAGTCACTAATAGAATACCCATACAATTTGCCAATAGATCCATTAAATCTGCTTGGCGATATCCGGTATATGACTGCGCAACTTCTACTAAGCCGCTAAATATGGCCAATGAAATTGCCAGAACCCATAGTCTGTATTGCTTTATATAGGCACCAAGTAGAAACCAAAATAGCACAGAATAAGCCAACAGATGATGAAGCTTATCCTGCCAGCTAAAAATTTGCGGTGGTGACTCTAGGGATATAATTGATAGCAGACCTACCACTGCCAGCAACAACCAAAATATCGCTCTATACGCTTTTACTAAATTCATTCTATACCCTAATTTTTGTTCATTCTATTATAGATTATTTAGAAAATTATTCAGAACTTTATAGCGCTCAGGAGTACCAACATCACACCACCCGCCCGAATATATGGTTCCAGCCACTGTCTGTTGCTCAATCGCAGGACGCAATACATCTCGCAAAGCAAACCATGGCTCTTCGGGGTGATTTTTAACGTAGTCTTTTATTAGCTGTGGCCTGATAAGGCTTATGCCGCTATAGGTAAACCTCGTCCGGGGCTTATAGCTAACCATATTATCTGTAATGCCAAAATCGCCTTTAGGATTATGATCTGGATTTTCAACTAACAATAACCAAGCAGCCTGATTTGCACTGAACCGATAATTTGTGATGGAAGAAAATGAAAAATCCGTCCAAATATCACCATTAATTAATAAAAAAGGCTCCTCCCCCAAGAATGGTAAGGCTTTATTAATACCGCCACCGGTCTCTAGAGGTTTGGTTTCTCTAGACCATGTTATATTGACTGCATAGCTTGATCCGTCGGCAAAATAGTCCTCTATTTTCTCCGCCAGCCACGAGGTATTGATAATGATATCAGTGATCCCAATAGAAGCCAGATGCTCAATATGCCTTTGTAATAATGGTTTGCCCGCTAATGGCAACATTGGCTTTGGAATTTTTTTGGTCAGGGGCTGCAATCGCTTACCGTAACCCGCTGCCAGAATCATGGCCTTCACTTTTGAGCACCTTTAGAACCACAATACCAAGTCTGTTGCGCCAGCAAAGGTAGAATCTTCTCTCTGAACCAATGATTAAATTTTGCCGCTTTAGGGTATTTTCTAGATGCCTCAAGGCAATAGTGCACAACCAGAGGGATATCATTTAAATAGGTAGGCTTGGAGTCTCTAAGTGCTAACCGAGAGAATATTCCAAGCACCTTGATATGTCGTTGCATGCCCATTAAATCAAACCATTGAAGGAATTCACTATCCTCTATGCTACCCAATAAACCAGCCGACTCCAAATGCTGCTTATATGTTAAAGCTCGCGCTTCAACCCAGCTTTCTGGCCAGCATACATAACAGTCTTTTAGCAAAGAGACTAAATCATAGGTAATAGCCCCTAGCATGGCATCCTGAAAATCTATAACTCCAAGCTTATACTGATCTAACCTCATCAAATTGCGCGAGTGATAATCCGCATGGATCAATACCTGAGGTTGCTGTTCAGCATTACTGATCAAAATTTTAAAGAAATCTTCCAATAAGATTTTTTCATCAGCGCTTGGCTGATAATCAAGCATATTATTTAAAAACCACTGCTCGAATAAAGCTAATTCTTCAGACATCTTGATAGCATCATGCAAAGGTATAGAGGAAACCTTGCTAGTTGCCTGCTGAATTTTTAACAATTCTTGTTCAGCTTCGTGGTAAAGCTGATTGGGTGTGTCTATCTCCAATTGCTTGCTAAATAATTTAGCACCAAAATCTTCCAATAGCATATAGCCATGCTGGTAATTAACTGCATATATTTTGGGCGTAAATAAGCCCTGAGCCTGCAAAAACAATGAAAGGCGAACATATTCTGGATTTTTTTCTTTAGTAGGCGGTGAATTCACAGCGATAAGACTCGGCTTGGTATTAACGCGAAAATAGCGTCGAAACCCGGCATCACCTGCAAGTGCGTCGAGCTGTAAGGCATCAGAAGCCTTTGCCCATAAAGGCAGTGACCGCTTAATCCAATTAGAAAAAATCTGCTGATCTTGCATAGAAAAATTTATGTATATGGAATGCAATTCCATTATAGCCCTAACAACCTATTAGCTTTCAAGTAATGCAAAAGAAAAGCGGTCAATCGATTCGCTTTAATTCACATAGAATCATCAATTCCACGTCCATTTCAGTTAGAATAATAGGGTTTAGAATAAGCCATGAGAATTATTTTTGTTCAACTCTTTTAAATACAGTCTTTCAACGGCAATATTTTGTTTGTTCGCACTGGCTTCATTGTGCGCTGGGACAGTGCGAGCTGAGTTTTCTCAGAATCAGCTGGAAATCACTGAGCAACCAATTTTAGTGCCCTCAAATAATTTAGACTGGGTTAAGAAAGACAATATGACGCCCGAACAGCAGGCCTCAGTGGCTAAATTTTGCTGTGGCGCCTATATTGAACCCAAGCGCTACTACCCGGATGCAGATAAGCACCCGGACGAGTCTTCACTTAGAGTCGATGCTCTGAGTACCGAGGCGCAAAGTGATTCGGTGGCAATCCTTGAAGGTGATGTAAATATTGCTCAGGGCTACCGTCAACTGAGAAGTAATAGCGCTATTGTCGATCAAGAAAATCGACGTATCACTCTGATTGGCAATGTTCGTTTTCGCGAACCCAATATGCTTTTAACCGGAGACCATGCACTTCTAAATCTGGATAGTGAGGAAGTAAGCATTGAAAACCCTAACTATGTTTTACACCAAGCTTCTGTTAGAGGGTCTGCCAAATTACTACGCAGAAAACCAGATGGGATCATTCTAATAAAGGATTCCTCGTTCACGGGATGTGAACCCGGTGTAAATACTTGGAAATTAAAAACTAGCGAAATCAGCTTAGATCAAACCTCCGGTTTTGCCACACTAAAAAATGCGCGTCTCGATATCGGCAAGGTACCTGTTTTTTATTTCCCTTATGCCAAATTCCCTATTACTGAGCGCAGATCGTCTGGGCTTCTATTCCCTAGCATTTCTAATGACCAAGAAAATGGTATAGATATCTCTCAGCCTGTCTATTGGAACATAGCTCCCAATTATGATGCCACCATTACTCCGCGTTTTATTCAACACCGTGGCATGGGTATTGAGGCTAATTTCAGACACATTAATAGCTGGTCTAGCAATCAGCTAACTGCTGGATTTCTTGGCAATGATAAAGGCGGCAGGCATGACTATAATCCTGATGCCGCTAGTGGGCTGTTCCCCAATCAGGGCGAGGACCGCTATATATTCAAGCTAAAACACCAAGGCAATTTCGCAACATCTTGGTCTTCCTATATTGACTTTAGCCAAGTGAGCGACAAAAACTATCTAGCCGATATAGATCAAATAGCCGATGAAGAAAACAATACAACACACCTGCGTAGAGTAGGCTTTTTGGGGTATCAAACTGATGATTGGCAGTTTTCGGCGGAATCACAAGACTATCAATCCATCACTATAGGGCTGAACGACCCATATAGAATTTCCTCGAGATTAACGCTCAACGGAAATTATAGATATGCCAATGCAATAACCGTTAGCATGTATAACCAGCAGACTGAATTTCAACATGATAGTCCAAACTTTGTTAGCGGAGGGAGAACCTCTCTCGAGTACAAAATTGGCTGGGATAAGCGCTGGGAATGGGGCTATATTATGCCAAATATCAGCCTTAGGTATCTGGACTACCAATTAAATGCACCGATACCTCAAACTGGCACTTCTAGCTTCGACGATATTTCACCCATTACAGTTCCTACAGTAAGCTTTGATAGCGGCATTACATTTGAGAAAGATAGTCAATTATTTGGCGGTTATAAACAAACCCTTGAGCCGAGATTATTTTATGTGAATTCAGAGTTTCGCGAGCAACAGTTGCTGCCTGATTTTGATACAAAAGAAATCACCCCCTCCTATTCTCAGCTATTTAGAGAGAACCGTTTTGTTGGAGGGGATAGAATTTCCGATGATCACCGGCTTAGCTTGGGACTTTCAACAAGCTTAACAAGCCAAGAGAGTGGGAATGAAAAATTTCGCGCAAGCATAGCTCAGGCAATCTATTTTGATGACCGCCAGGTATCCCTATCAAACTCTATCCAAACTAACTCGAATCTTCAGCGGAAAAAATCTGATTTGGCTTTTGAGTTATTTTTTAGACTCAACAATCAGTGGCGACTTAATAATGAAGCGGTATATAACAACCAAGATAAGCACTGGGAAAAAGCTGCAACTGGCCTATATTATAACAATCAAGATAAACTCTTTAATATAAGCTATAAATATTCAACTCTTGATGCTGAGCTTTATGCTGTTAAGGCTAAACAGTTGCCGATCGAACAACTCGACATGTCTTTTTACATGCCAATGGGAAATGACCTTAGCTGGGTTGGTCGTTGGCATCATGATTTTACAAATAATCGGGAACTTGAGGTGTTTTCTGGGTTCGAATATAACAACTGCTGCTGGCGTGCCGGTTTAGTTGTTAGACGCTGGCTGGACAGGCAAAATGAACGTCTTATGTCGAGTCGAGAACCAGAACTTAGAAATGGTATATTTTTGCAAATTCAGTTTAAAGGCATTGCAGGTGCTAGTGGTCGCGTGACCTCAATTTTGAAAAAAGGAATCTATGGTTATGAACCTCTGGAAAATTTTTAATCGTTCAATAACAAACATCGCCGCAATCTGCGTTGCGCTCATTACCCTTTCATCTATAACGGCTCAAGCCAAGGTTGCTGTGTTAGATCGAGTAGCAGCGATAGTAAATGATGATATAGTTTTGCAAAGCGAACTCGATCAACGCACAGCATCAATCTATCGCAGCATTCAGGATTCTGGAACCCAACCACCTTCATTGGATGTGCTAAAAAATCAAGTATTAGAACGCCTAATATCCGAGCGCCTACAACTCAATATGGGCTTCAATGCCGGTGTTCGTATTTCTGATACTGAGATTGATCAAACAATAGCGAGGCTAGCGGCGGGAAATAACCTCAGCGTGACGCAATATCTGGAACAAATAAATTCTAGCGGCGAGAGTATGTCAGACCTGAGGGAAAACATTGCCAACGAAATGGTTATCATGCAAGTACAGCAAGGCAGTGTTATGCGTGGCATTCATATTAGCGAGCAAGAGCTAAATAACTTCCTAAATTCTGAAGAGGGAAAATTAATGACCTCTCCAGATGTTAATCTCGGGCAGATTCTTATCTCGGTCCCGTCTGCAGGGTCCACGGCTAACGTTAATGCCAGTCAGAATAAATTGGATGATATCATCGCACAAATTAATCAGGGGGCTGACTTCAAGCAAATGGCCATTGCCAATAGCGATGATCAAAGCGCCTTGGAAGGTGGAGATATAGGTTGGCGCAAGCAGGCTCAGCTGCCCAGCCTTTTTACTGAAGCGATTGAGAACTTGAAGCCTGGCGAAATCTCTAAACCTATAAGAAGTGGTGCGGGCTTCCATGTATTAAAGCTATATGATCGCAAAGGCGGAGGTGAGCAACTGATTGAGCAGCATTTTGCCCGCCATATTTTGCTAAAACCAAACCAGATTCGCAATCAGGCGGAGACTGTTACATTCCTTAATGATCTTCGCCTACAAGCCCAAGATAACGATAATTTTTATGCCCTCGCAAAACAGCATTCAGAAGATCCTGGTTCCGCGCTTAAGGGCGGAGAACTCGGATGGTCTACACCTGGGTTATTTGTCCCTGAGTTCGAGCAAACAATGGGCAGCATTGCACTCAATGAAATTAGCGAGCCGTTTCAATCTCAGTTTGGTTGGCACATATTGCAGGTAACTGAACGTAGAATGCAGGACTTTAGTGACAATATTTTACGCAATAGAGCAGATAATGTGCTGCGCCAACGTAAATACTCCGAAGAGCTTCAGGTATGGTTGCAAAAAATTCGTGATGAAGCCTATGTTGAAATCAAAGAGATCTCGTTAAAATGACACTCAAATTGGCGATTACGCCAGGTGAACCTGCAGGTATTGGACCCGAGCTTTTAATTCAATCGGTACAACAGGGTTGCGCCCATGAATTAGTGGCTTTTGCTGACCCAGAACTGTTAAAGCAGCAGGCCGAGCTACTAGGTCTTCCTTTAAAGCTAAAGTTATTTGATCAGGATCGACCAGCAACCCCACTCCTTAAGGGTGAGCTGTGTGTATACCCTAATGAATTAGCAACGCCAAGTCATGCCGGTGTTCTCGATATCAAAAACTCTAGCTATGTATTAGCCTGCCTCGACGCCGCTTTAGATGCATGCAAGTCTAATCAATGCGATGCAATGGTTACTGGACCCGTTCAGAAATCAATTATTAACGATGCCGGAATCGCTTTTTCCGGTCATACCGAATATCTAGCACAAAAAACAAATACCGACACTGTTGTAATGATGCTGGCAACAGAAGATTTGCGAGTCGCATTAGCAACAACGCATTTGCCGCTTCGTGAAGTTTCAAACGCCATATCAAAAGAACTATTACACAGAGTGATTGAAATACTTAGTCATGATTTAAAAACTAAATTCGCAATACATCAACCCAATATCTTGGTTTGCGGACTTAATCCTCATGCCGGTGAAGGCGGCCATTTAGGCAGTGAAGAAATTGAAACTATTTCACCAGTTATCGAGTATTTTAAAAACCAAGGCTTAAATTTAATAGGTCCATTGCCAGCTGACACGCTATTTACTGATAAGCATCTTAAATCTGCCGATGCAGTTCTAGCAATGTATCATGACCAAGGCTTGCCAGTTCTCAAGTACAGTGGCTTTGGGCGTGCGGCAAATATAACCCTTGGATTACCCATTATTAGAACCTCGGTTGATCATGGCACCGCATTAGACCTAGCCGGCAAAGGCATTGCAGACTGTGGAAGCTTTGCCGTTGCAATTAATGTGGCTGCACAAATGGCGTCAATGCAAACCGGTGATAGCCATTGAGCACACAACACAAACCTAGAAAACGCTTTGGCCAAAATTTTCTTATAGACCAGCAAGTGATTGGTCAAATTGTCGCGGCAATCAACCCTTTAGAGAAAGATAATCTTATTGAGATTGGCCCCGGCATGGCAGCCATTACCGAGCACCTCGTTAAGTTGTGCCCCAGTATGAAATTAGTTGAATTAGATCGTGACCTTATTCAATTTCTTGAAAAAAAGCTGGCCAGCTATCCTGCGGTAACAATCATTAATAGCGATGCCTTAAAAACCGATTTTTCACAATTTTATCATGGTGATAAAATGCGCCTAGTGGGCAATCTTCCCTACAATATTTCCACGCCACTTCTTTTTCATTTACTAGAACAAAGAGAGAAAATTCGCGATATGCATTTTATGCTTCAGCGTGAAGTGGTTGACCGCTTAAGTGCTGCACCAGGACATAAAAGCTATGGCAGGCTTTCAGTGATGATCCAATATCACTGCCGAGTAATGCCACTTATACCCGTTCCGCCAACCTCATTTAATCCGGCGCCAAAAGTGCAGTCAGCTGTTGTTCGATTAACGCCCTATTCAGAGGTGCCCTATCAAGCAGATAACTCTAAATTACTCAGTCAAATTGTCAGTCTATGTTTTCAGCAACGACGAAAAACACTTAAAAACTGTTTAAATCACTTTTCTGAGTATCTTTCGCCGGACTCAACAATCGTTGATCTGACCAAGCGACCAGAGCAACTTTCAGTTAAAGACTTCGTCGCTTTATCAAACAGCATAAATCAAAATATGGTGCCATCAGATGACTAATTCAGAGCCTCTTATTAATTCATCAGATATTAATGTGTCTGTGGAAACCGAATATCTAGCCAAGCAGTCAAATCCAGACGAAAATCACTTCGCTTTTGCTTACCATATCACCATTACAAATAATTCAAGCTATGGGATAGTGTTACTTCACAGGCATTGGATTATTATCGATGCCAATGAGCAAAGACAGGAAGTTAGAGGCGCCGGCGTTATAGGCGAGCAGCCCATAATTCCAACCAACTCTGAGTATAAATATAGTAGTGGTACCGTTTTAAATACCCCAATAGGTACCATGCAGGGTTCTTACCAAATGGTTGATGAATTTGGCGCTGCTCTGGATGTGCCGATTGCGCCTTTCTTGCTCGCACTCCCCAATCAGGTTCACTAACGAATGGCAACTTACGCGGTTGGTGATATTCAAGGGTGTTTAGCACCTTTGAAAGCGTTATTAAAAAAAGTTAGATTTAATAAAGATAAAGATTTATTAATTTCTGCGGGAGATCTGATTAATCGAGGACCCGAATCCTTAGCAACCATTAGATTTTGTATGAATCTTGGTAGCGCATTTAAAATGGTTTTAGGTAATCATGACCTACATCTTTTAGCTGTAGCTGAGGGCGTTAGATCTGCGGGCAATAAAGATACTGTTGAAGAAATTTTACAGGCACCCGATAGGCATCAGATTTTTCATTGGCTGCGTAAGCAACCTCTACTACTACAGGCAAATAGATTTCATATTGTGCATGCAGGTATTCCCCATATTTGGGACATAAAAAAAGCTTATTCCTTGGCGGCTGAAGTAAGCCAAACAATTCAATCGGTACAGCGCAAATCCTATTTTGAACACATGTATGGCAATAGTCCAGATGTATGGCGAGACGACCTAAAAGGTACTGAGCGATTACGGGCAATTACTAATTACTTAACAAGGATGCGATTTTGTAGCCACAAAGGTGAATTAGAACTAAAAACAAAAGATCGTAAAACCATAGAAAAACCCTTTAAGCCGTGGTTTGAACATAAGCGACACGGAGAGGCTGAGAATATTATTTTTGGTCACTGGGCTGCGCTTAAAGGCCTTCCCTGCGGTCCACAACTATATGCTATGGATACAGGATATGTATGGGGTGGACCTTTGAGGATGATGGAACTAAATAGTTTAGAAATAATTGAACAGCCTCAACTAACCTAGACAAATTTAAGGCCAAAAAAAACCGAGCCTAGGCTCGGTCTTTTTTCACTGTAGGAAACTTATTCAGCAGTTTCTACAGCTTCCACGTCTTCATCGACCTCAACAATCTCACGGTCGACTAATTCTACGTAGGCCATAGGCGCATTATCGCCGGTACGCATACCACATTTGAGAATACGCAAATAGCCACCAGGACGTTCCTGATATCTTGGACCTAGGTCAGTAAATAACTTACCCACTGTTTCTTTATTGCGCAAACGATCAAAAACTAATCTGCGATTAGCAACAGAATCATTCTTAGCAATAGTGATTAGAGGTTCTGCAAAACGACGTAGTTCTTTCGCTTTAGGCAGAGTAGTTTTAATTAACTCGTGCTCAACCAAAGAAGCCGTCATATTGCGGAACATGGCTCTTTTGTGAGAGCCGGTTTTATTAAGTTTGCGACCACTGTAGCGATGACGCATGATTATATTCCTTAATTCTTTGCTGTCTCAGCAATGATTTTAAACAAGTTGCCTTTAAGCCAACTCACGATCAGATTGGATGCTAGCTGGCGGCCAGTTTTCAAGGCGCATTCCTAAGGATAAACCTCGAGAAGCCAACACATCTTTAATCTCAGTTAATGATTTCTTACCTAGATTAGGTGTTTTCAGCAACTCAACTTCAGTGCGCTGAATCAAATCACCAATGTAATAAATACTTTCAGCCTTCAGACAGTTTGCCGATCTAACCGTAAGCTCAAGATCATCAACTGGGCGTAATAGAATTGGATCTATTTCGTCTTCTTTCTCTTCTGGCTCAGCAGTTGTTTCACCCTCAAGATCAACAAATACTGCAAGTTGTTGCTGAAGAATTGTCGCGGCACGACGAATAGACTCTTCAGGATCAATGGTACCATTGGTTTCAAGCTCAAGTACAAGCTTATCCAAGTCAGTACGATTCTCTACGCGGGCACTTTCAACATCATAAGATACTTTGAAAATTGGGCTGTATGTGGCATCTAACTGGAGACGACCAATTGTACGGCTCTCTTCATCTGAAGCACGGGCATCAGAAGGTTGATAACCACGGCCTCTGACAATACGAAGCTGCATATTAATACTGGTTTTACCGGTGATATTGGCAATAACATGTTCTGGGTTAATAACCTCAACATGGCCATCGCTCTGAATATCTCCAGCAGTAACAGGACCGGGACCCTTAACGCTTAAGTTTACGATAGTGTCATCGCGACCTTCCATTACAACAGCAACAGATTTAAGGTTTAGGAGAATCTCCATAACATCTTCTTGAACACCCTCAATAGAGGAGTATTCATGCTCGACACCTTCAATTTCGACTTCTGTGATAGCACAGCCTGACATTGAAGATAGAAGAATACGACGTAGAGCATTACCCAAAGTATGACCAAATCCACGCTCTAGAGGCTCTAAAACAACCTTTGCATGATTGGCATCATAAGAAGTTACATCAATATTTCTTGGCGTAAGAAATTCATTAACAGAATTTTGCATATTTTTTCCTGTAAGAGCTATTAAGCGATTACTTAGAATATAATTCGACGATTAAGTTCTCATTAATCTCTGCCGGCAAATCAGCTCGGTCAGGAGATCTTGAGAAAGTACCTTCCATTTTGTTGCTATCAACTGCAACCCATTCTACATCACCGCGCTGTGCAGCAAGTTGGAGAGCGGTTTGAACGCGCAACTGTTTTTTGGATTTTTCACGGAGACTAACAACATCGCCTACCTGAACGTTATAGGAAGGTATATTAACTTTCTGTCCGTTTACCAAAATTGCGTTGTGAGCAACTAATTGACGCGATTCAGCACGAGTTGAACCGAAGCCCATACGATAAACAACGTTATCTAAACGGGTTTCTAAAAGGGACAAAAGGTTTTCACCGGTATTGCCTTTAATTTTAGCTGCTGCTTTGTAGTAGTTACGGAACTGCTTTTCTAAAACACCGTAAATACGACGTACTTTTTGCTTTTCACGCAACTGAACACCGTAGTCAGAAAGTCTGCCACGACGTTGGCCGTGCTGTCCTGGTGCGCTTTCAGAGCGACACTTAGACTCCAGTGGGCGAACGCCACTTTTAAGGAACAAATCTGTTCCTTCACGACGCGATAACTTACAAGTTGGTCCTAAATATCTAGCCATTTTATATTCCTTTTACACACGACGCTTTTTAGGCGGACGACAACCATTGTGAGGAATCGGCGTCACATCGGTTATACTTTGAACTTTAAATCCAGAGCTATTTAACGCTCTTACTGCGGATTCACGACCGGGACCTGGCCCTTTGACGCGAACTTCAAGATTTTTCAATCCATATTCTTTAGCAGCCTCGCCAGCACGCTCAGATGCAACCTGCGCTGCAAAAGGAGTACTTTTACGAGAACCACGGAAACCTGATCCACCAGAGGTAGCCCAAGACAGTGTATTGCCCTGACGATCTGTAATCGTGATAATCGTGTTGTTAAAGGTAGCATTAATATGTGCAATACCATCTACAACGACCTTCTTGACCTTTTTACGGGTAGTTTTAGTTGCTGCTTTAGCCATTAGAAACCGATCCTAATTATCTTTTAATTGGACGACGCGGACCCTTACGAGTTCGCGCGTTAGTCTTGGTACGCTGTCCACGCACTGGAAGACTGCGACGATGTCTCAGGCCGCGATAGCAACCTAAATCCATCAAACGCTTAATATTCATGCTATTTTCTCTACGAAGGTCACCCTCAACATCGTTCTGCCCTACAGCAGCACGTAATTTATCGAGTTGGGCTTCGTCGAGCTCAGAAATCTTTGTGTCTTCTGCAATACCCACTTCAGCACATATTTTTGCTGCAGTTGGGCGCCCAACACCAAACACATACGTCAAAGATATGACTGCATGTTTGTTATCAGGTATGTTGACACCGGCAATACGGGCCATTCACATTACTCCATTCTACTAAGTTTAATCAGCTCTAGCTTTCTTTCATTAGACCAACAGGCCTACTGAAAGGGCGCGCTAGGATACCGATAGACATGTCAAAAATCAACCAGATTATCCTTGACGTTGTTTATGGCGGGGTTCAACACTGCAAATTACACGCACCACACCGTTACGACGAACAATCTTACAATTACGACAAATCTTTTTTACAGATGCACGTACTTTCACAGCACCACCTCTTTACTTGCGACCAACGTTTTTAAGGTTGGCCTTTTTCATTAGCGAATCATATTGTTGTGACATTAGATGTGACTGCACTTGAGCCATAAAATCCATAGTTACAACAACCGCAATTAACAGTGATGTACCGCCCAGGTAAAAGGGTACATTAAAGTACACATTTAAGAACTGAGGCATTAGACAAATCAAGGTAATGTAAACACCACCAATTAGAGTCAAACGTGTAGTCACACTATCAATATATTTCGCGGTCTGATCACCAGGTCTAATTCCTGGCAGATAAGCACCGCCCCTTTTCAAATTATCAGCCACTTCTTTCGGGTTATACATCAACGCCGTGTAAAAGAAGCTGAAGAAAATAATTAATGCTGAGAATAACAATACATACAGCGGCTGCCCAGGACCAATCAGTAGCGATATATCCTGCAACCATGCGGGTGCATTAACACCCTGACCAAACCACTGACTTATGGAAGCCGGGAATAGCAATAAACTACTCGCAAAAATAGCGGGAATAACACCGGCCATATTAACTTTAAGCGGAAGATGCGAGGACTGCGCATTGTAGCCTTTACGACCCTGTCTTTGGGCATAATTAACCGTCAATCGACGCTGTCCACGCTCAATAAATACAACAAAGTAAACAACTGCTAAGGCTAGGATAAGTATTACCAGCAACATTAGTGAATTTAGATCACCTTGACGAGCTGACTCAATTGCCTGTCCGATTGCTCCCGGTATGCCCGCAACAATACCAGCAAAGATTAGCATTGAAATACCGTTACCGATGCCCCGTTCTGTAATCTGCTCACCTAACCACATTAGGAAAACAGCACCAGAAACCAAGGAGCCGATTGCAACCATGTAAAAGAGACTGTTGACTTCAAACGCCAGGCCCTGCGTCGCAAAACTGACTGCTAGACCAGTACCTTGGAATAGAGCCAATGCAACTGTCAAATATCTTGTGTACTGATTAATCTGACGACGTCCATTTTCACCTTCCTTCTTTAATTGCTCTAAAGCAGGAACAGTGGCAGACATTAACTGCATGATGATAGATGCAGAAATGTAAGGCATAACACCTAGAGCCAAGATACTCATCCGCTCAAGAGCACCGCCCGAAAACATATTAAACAGACCCAGAAAGGTACCTTGATTTTGTGTAAATAAATCAGCAAGGCGCTCTGGATCAAAACCAGGAACTGGAATATGGGTGCCTAAACGATAGACAATAATTGCTAGTAGTAAAAAGCGTAGTCGAGCCCAAAGCTCACCTAAACCTTTCGAATTACCCATACTTGCAGCATCTGCTCTGGCCATAAAACTTACTCTTCTACCTTGCCGCCAGCGGCTACGATTGCCGCAGCTGCGCCTTTAGTAGCACCAATACCTTTCAAGGTAATTGCTTTATTAATTTCACCAGAAACAATCACTTTGGCGCGACTAATATTATTATTAATTAGTCTAGCTTTTAGTAACGCTTCTATATCAGCCACATCACCTTCAATAAGGTTTAGCTCAGACAAACGGATTTCCGCTGTCACTGCCGCTAAACGTGAGGTGAAACCATATTTTGGCAAACGCTTTTGAAGTGGCATTTGACCGCCCTCAAAACCTGGACGAACCGAACCGCCAGTTCGAGACTTTTGGCCCTTGTGACCACGACCGCCAGTTTTACCTAGACCGCTACCGATTCCTCGGCCGCAGCGCTTACCTTCTTTAATTCTACCCGGAGCCGGGCTTAGGGTGTTCAGACGCATCTTACGCTTCCTCAACCTGCAACATATAGTTAACTTTATTGATCATGCCACGATTAGACGGCGTATCTTCCACAACAACTGTGTGGTGCATACGTCGTAAGCCCAAACCACTCAGGCAAGCCTGATGATTTTTTAATCGCCCAATTGCACTCTTAACTTGAGTGACTTTTACTTTTTTTACTTTAGCTTTAGCCATGATCTATATCCAATCACCGAGACGCTTTAAAACGTCAACTAATTCAGAATTTCTTCAACAGATTTGCCGCGTTTAGCAGCAACATCGTCAGGAGACTTCATATCTCGTAGAGCATTAAACGTAGCTCTAACGACATTCACTGGGTTAGTAGAACCATAGCACTTCGCTAGTACGTCCCCTATTCCAGCAATTTCCAACACAGACCGCATAGCGCCACCGGCAATTACACCGGTACCCTCTGATGCAGGCTGCATATAGATTTTAGAAGCAGAGTGAATACCCTTAGTCGGGTACTGAATAGTTGAACCATTCAGAGCCACATCAATCATATTTCTGCGTGCAGCCTCATTTGCTTTTTGAATGGCTGCCGGCACTTCTCGCGCTTTACCGCGCCCGAAACCAACTTTACCATTACCATCACCAACAACAGTTAGTGCAGTGAAAGAAAATATACGTCCACCTTTTACTGTTTTAGCAACACGATTGACCTGTACCAGCTTTTCAAGCATTCCTTCAGCTGCAGCATCTTTTTGATCTGTAAGAGCCATATCTTTTACCTATTAAAATTCAAGGCCGGCTTCACGCGCGGCGTCTGCCAGTGCTTTAACACGGCCATGATATTTAAAACCGCTACGGTCAAAAGCAACTGCTTTAACACCAGCAGCAACTGCACGCTCTGCTACAAGCTTGCCAACAGCCGCGGCTGCAGTTACATTCCCCGTACCTTCGGACTTAAGGTCCTTATCTAAGGTTGATGCGCTAGCAAGCACTTTTGCGCCGCCTTCAGCAATAACCTGCGCATAAATATGACGCGGAGTACGGTTGATGCATAGACGCGTAACGCCCTGCTCGCGCATCTTCATTCGTGAACGTCTTGCTCGACGCTGACGTGATATTTTCTTATCGCTCATGGTTTTAACCTATTACTTCTTCTTGGCTTCTTTACGTCTTATATATTCGCCAGAAATCTGTACACCTTTGCCTTTATATGGCTCTGGTGGACGGAACGCCCTGATTTCAGCGACGGCCTGACCCAATTTTTGCTTGTCAGCAGATTTTAATAATACTTCTGTCTGACTTGGCGTTTCTGCAGATACCCCTTCAGGCAATTCATAGATAACCGGGTGAGAAAAACCAAGGGTAAGATTTAATTTCTTACCTTGGACTTGCACCCTATAACCTACACCGACCAAATCAAGCTTGGTCTCGAAACCCTGAGTGACACCAACAACCATATTATTGACAAGCGCCCTGGTAGTACCAGACATAGCTCGTGCAAAATTGTCCCCAGATCGTGCAGCAAAGGTTAATACATTATCGCCCTTCACAATCTCAACTTGAGGATTTATTGCCATCGCCAATGTTCCTTTTGCGCCTTTTACAGAAATATCTGCATCACCTAACGTGACTTCAACACCCTGAGGTAAGGCTACTGGATTATTTGCAACTCTAGACATTATTGTTTCCTATCAGAATACTGTGCAAAGAATTTCACCGCCGATTCCGGCAGCTCTTGCAGCTCGATCTGTCATCACACCCTTACTGGTTGAGATAATAGCAATACCGAGACCGCTTCTAACCTGAGGTAGACTACTGCTACCACTGTACTGACGTAAGCTTGGCTTACTCATTCGGTTGATCTCTTCGATCACCGGCTTACCATCAAAATACTTTAAATCTACTGTTAGTGTTGGCTTAATATCTTCACTAACACTGAAGCCATTGATATAGCCTTCATCCTGCAAAACTTTTGCCACTGAAGCTTTAAGCTTTGAAGAAGGCATTGAAACTTCTGGCTTACTGCGATGATGCGCATTACGAATGCACGTCAACATATCTGCTATTGGATCTTGCATACTCATATATTATTGCTCCTCAAACTACCAGCTGGCTTTACGTAGCCCGGGAACAAAACCACGCATTGCACCTTCGCGTAGCTTGTTTCGGCATAAACCAAATTTTCTGTAAACTCCGTGAGGACGACCCGTGATACGACAACGGTTTCGTTGACGAACTGGGCTGGCGTCGCGGGGCAATTTTTGCAACTTTTGCTGTGCTTCCCAACGCTCTTCATCAGAAGCATTTACATTGCTAATTGTTGCTTTAAGTTCAGCACGCTTAGCGGCGTATTTCTCAACTGTTTTGGCGCGACGCTTTTCGCGTTCTACCATAGATACTTTTGCCATGGGACTGCTACCTCAACCTTTCAGCGGGAAGTTAAAGGCACGCAATAGTGCGCGACCTTCGTCATCATTGCGAGCTGATGTCGTGATGGTAATATCAAGACCTCGCAACTTATCAATTTTTTCATAATCAATCTCAGGGAAAATGATCTGCTCACTGACACCCATCGAAAAATTACCTCTACCATCAAACTGTTTTGGGCTAATACCACGGAAATCACGGATTCGCGGAATAGCAACGCTGATTAAACGCTCTAAGAATTCATACATACGCTCACTGCGCAATGTAACCTTAGTACCAATAGGCCAGCCTTGACGGACTTTAAAACCTGCAATGGATTTCCTGGCATTGTTTACCACTGGCTTTTGACCAGAGATAAGCGTGAGGTCAGCTACTGCATTCTCTAAGGCTTTTTTATCGCCTAGAGCCTCACCCACACCCATATTAAGCGTTACCTTAAGGATGCGTGGAACTTCCATTACATTTGCTAGACCCAGCTCTTTTTTTAGCTCAGGTGCTATTTCTTTATTGTAAACTTCTTTCAGCCTTGCCATTTGCTCTACCTATCCTTAAGCGTCTACGGCTTCGCCGCTTGACTTAAATACTCGAATTTTTGTGTTATCTTCTTGCACTTTAAAGCCAACGCGGTCCGCTTT
>CBFIHQ010000005.1:270-54412 GCA_965662525.1 uncultured Porticoccaceae bacterium | reverse complement strand
CTAGACGTTCGTTGCGAGCAAATAAGTTAGGTACCATTTCAGCAGTTTGCTGGTTCACTGAAAATAGTTCACCAGGTATATACCTTGAGCAGATTAGTTGGCCATCTGCCGGGATATGTACCCGATGGTAGTCTTTTGGTGATAGGTAAATAGTTGCAAATACACCGTTTTCGTAGTGTTTTGCTTGATTTGAATCACCCATAAGACGAGCCAGAGAGTAGTCTACATTTTTGGCCTGCAATACCTTATTTTTGGCTATTTTTCCGGCTTGGCTGATAACGCCATCAGCCGGTGATGTGATCACTCTATCACCCTGATCTAAGGGTCTAGCTTCTGGCTTTAATTGGCGAGTAAAGAAAGCATTAAAGCTATCATAGCTAGCGAGGTCGTTGCTAATCGCCTCATCCATATTGATATCAAAGGTTTTAATGGCGCGATTAATGAGTAAATTCTTTAACCAACTATTTTTAGATTCCGCCAGTCTAGCAATTAATCTTGAGAGTGCGTGTTTTGGCAGTAGGCGTTGCAATGCGACAAATAACTCAGCGCGATGATCCATGATATTTTTCTCTATTAGTTAGGGCCTAGTTCAACAGGCGTGTGTTCTAGGTTTCCCCATTCACCCCAGGAGCCATCATAGCCGCGAATACGTTTGTAGCCCAGAATCTTTGCCACCATATAGGTAAAGCTCGAGCGATGGTGACTTTGGCAGTGAGTGGCAATCTGTTTATCTTTTGAAAGACCCAAATGATCTAATCTTTGTTGAGCATCCTTCCGAATTCGCAAATTATTGTCGCGATCCATAAGTTCAGTCCATTCAAGATTAATCGCTCTGGGAATATGCCCTCCACGAGCAGAGCGAATAGTATCGCCGCTATACTCCCCCGGACTCCGTGCATCCCATACCGCAAAATCAGAATTATCTAGATTATTAATAATCTCACTAGCAGTAATTCTTGTGTTTGAGCAGGGTTCAATAACGGCATTAACTTCAATGCTATTAGGTTGATTGACAATAGATTCAACGGGAAATCCCTCTTTGATCCAAGACACAATGCCACCATTGAGATACTGCCAGTTATTAAGCCCTAAAAGATCCATTGACCATGCCATTCTCCCAGCCCAGCCGCCGCCTTCATCATCGTAAACAACCACTTTTTGGGAATCATCTATACCTAAATAAGCCATCACTGTCGCTAGTTTGGAAATTTCTGGGCAGGCGCCTGGTACTGGAGCAACACCGGCTATTAAATGCTGGCCAGAAAGATGCACAGCTCCCGGCACATGCTGTTGTTGATACAGCGATGGATTACACAAGTCGACAATAATTATGTCAGGTGAATCTAGCTGATCTTTTAACTGCTGGGGTTCAATAAGATGATTCATAAGGCGTATCTAATGATAAGTAGGAAAGGGATTTTAACAGAATTCATCACTGGTTTGATAAGTGATTAGGTTAATTGTCTAAACTATTAATAATTTGCCGATAGTTGTCTAGGCGCTGTTGCTGAAGCTCACCTGAGGCTACTGCTGCAACTAAAGCACAGCCAGCGTCAGACTCATGCTTGCAGTCGCGAAACTTACAGTAACCTAAAAAAGGTCTAAAATCTTTAAACCCGTTAATTATGGCCGTTTGATTTAAATGAGTAAGGGCAAACTCCCTAATACCTGGTGAATCAATAACCACACCGCCGTTATCCAAATGAATTAATTTTGATGCTGTGGTGGTATGTGTTCCCTCATTAGTTGCCTCAGAAAGAGGCCCTACTGCACTATTATTTTCTGGTACCAATTGATTAATCAATGAAGATTTTCCTACCCCTGACTGACCAACAAAGATACAACTTTTATCTTCTAAAAAGGCTTTAAGCTCGTCTAAGCCGCCATGGTTGATGGCAGATACACAAATAACCTGATAGCCAATCGATTGATAGCTTTCAATAATGGCATTAACTTCTGAGTCGCTCTGCTGATCTAAAAGATCAGTTTTATTAAGCACAAGGAAGGGTTCAATGCCCTGAGCCTCTGCAGCCACTAGATAACGGTCCAGTAGATTGCTTTGAGGAGCAGGCTGAACAGCAAAAACTACGCCGATACGATCAATGTTGGCCGCTACTGGACGAAGTTTTCCATAGTTATCTGGGCGGATTAATTCAGATTGGCGAGGTTCAAGCGCAACAACTACACCCTGAGGTTCAGCATGTCGCCAAATTATTTTATCGCCTGTTACCAGAGTCGGAATATTGGCGCGTACAAAACAGCGCATAATTTCGCCGGAGAAAGGCGCAGAATGACCCTCAATATCTACTTGGCTACCATAGTTGGTAATTACAGTGCCACTGATCTCAGTGCCAAGCCCGTCAAGACTTTCAACCGTTTTGTCATCGAGATATTGTTTTGAATCAGCCTTTTCACGCCGGCGATTTTGAATCGACTGAATGCGTTCCTGCTGACGTTTGCTGAGTTTTCGATTTCCCATCTAAATCCAAACCATTAGTTTTACAGGCTTACCATATCATTTCTAGTGGTCTACCGGGTAAGCATATAGCATAATTAGCCTTATAAAAAATTCTGCGCACAGCTAGGGACGTTGGTAAATGACAAATCAAAACCTTAATCTAATTTGGATCGATCTTGAGATGACAGGCTTAGACCCATTGCAGGAGCGCATTATCGAAATCGCCACGGTAGTTACAGATTCTGAACTCAATGTTCTGGCTGAGGGTCCGTCTATTGCTGTTAATCAGTCTGATAAGTTACTTCTGGGCATGGATGAATGGAATACCAATCAACATGGTAACTCGGGTCTTGCCGAGAGAGTGCGCAAAAGTAGTGTCACAGAAGCTCAGGCAGAAGCTGCAACGCTTGAATTTTTAAAGCAGTGGGTACCTAAGAGTGCGTCGCCAATGTGCGGCAATTCAATTGGTCAAGATCGTCGATTTCTGGTGCGTTATATGCCACAGTTGGCCGATTATTTTCATTACCGTAATCTCGATGTGAGTACCTTGAAGGAGCTTGTAAAACGCTGGAAACCAGAGCTAATAAATGGCTTTAATAAAAAGGGTACACACCTTGCTATGGATGATGTC
The DNA here is from genome assembly GCA_965662525.1 of uncultured Porticoccaceae bacterium. Classification (GTDB taxonomy): domain Bacteria; phylum Pseudomonadota; class Gammaproteobacteria; order Pseudomonadales; family Porticoccaceae; genus HTCC2207. The sequence goes on along the minus strand of CBFIHQ010000005.1, from coordinate 51,323 downwards.
TACGACTCGATTGAGGAGCTGGCTTATTACCGCCAAGTGTTTATCCAGCAATAGCCGCTAACTTTTGGCGCTGCTGCTTTATTGCCCAGACCACATGTTCTTTTACCAACTCAGAGGCATCTGGGGCCGTTTGCTCCAGCTGCAGCAATATTTTTTCAGAGCCATCAGCATTGCCCAAGCCCACAGCTAAATTTCTAAGCCATCGCTGATAGCCAATTCGGCGAATGGGTGAGCCCTCGGTGTTGCTTAAAAATTCATCTTCAGTCCATTTAAATAGCGTTAAAAGATCTGAATTATCTAAATTATGACGGGGAGAGAAGTCCATCTCTTTAGTTTTTGGCGCGCCGCGGTTCCATGGGCAAATAATCTGACAATCATCACAGCCAAATACTCGATTGCCCATCAAAGAACGAAATGATTCCGGTATGGACCCTTTATTTTCAATAGTTTGGTAAGAAATACATTTTCTGGCATCTAATACATAGGGTTCAGGAAAGGCATCGGTAGGGCAGACTTTGAGGCAGGCGCGGCAATTACCACATCGATTGGGTTGCTCTAAATTATCCACCGGCAAAGGCACTGAGGTATATATTTCTCCCAGAAAAAACCAAGAACCGGCTTTATTATTGATTAAAAGGCTATTTTTTCCAATCCAGCCCAATCCAGCCTGCTCAGCAAGGGGTTTTTCCATCACCGGAGCACTATCAACGAAAGGCCGCTGAGAAAGATTTAAATCAGGTAGTTGCTGTTCGATTTTGTGTGTTAATTCAGCTAAGCGCTTGCGAATTAACTTATGATAATCACGGCCCAGTGCATAGCGTGAAATATAAGCCTTATTGTTATCCTTTAAAACTGCCACCATATTTTCATCAGCTAGATAGTCCATTCGCACGGCAATAACTCTAATAGTGCGGGCAACCAATTTATCAATTTTATAGCGCTTATCACCATGTTCCGACATCCAATCCATAGTGCCTTGATAGCTATTATCAAGCCACAGTCGCAAGCGCTGAGATGCCTCATCTAAGTTGGGTTTAACAATCGCAACTTGCTGAAACCCCAAATCCTCACCCCAATGTTTAATATTGGTGGCGAGTTCTTGAAGAGACTGTGTGTCTAAGTTATCAAATTGCTTAGTTTCGGGCATGTGTTCTCAGTCAATCTAACTTATAATTACTGCAATTTTACTGAGATATAAACAAAATGTCGCATTTTCTATCAGATAGTCAGTTACAGGATAATTTATACAGCGCCAATACAGTGCGAAAAATTGACCAATCGGCTATCGCTAAACTCAATAATAATGCCATAAAGCTAATGAATCGAGCCGGAAGGGCAGCGTTTGATGAATTAATCGAAGCATTTGGTAAGCCAAGCTTAATCACTGTGTTCTGTGGTTCAGGCAATAATGCCGGTGATGGATATATTCTTGCCGCAAGAGCTGCACAGAAATGTATTCCAGTGCAGGTGTTGGAATTGTCAGAGATTAAAAAGTTCTCCAGCGAAACCTTGCATGCACGACAATATGCCCAAGACAATAATGTAAGTTTGAATAGGTTCAAGCCTAACCAAGAAATTATGGAAGGACTGATTGTCGACTGTCTTCTAGGTATTGGCTATAAAGGCAAGCTGCGCAAGCCATACGACCAAGCCATTAATGTTATAAATAGCGCTGAATTACCCGTTTTATCGATGGATATTCCCTCAGGGCTTAATCCAGATACAGGAGCCGTTGAAGATAATGCGGTAACAGCAGATTTGACCGTTACCTTTGTTGCCGCCAAGCAAGGGCTATTTACGGGAAAAGGTCCAGCACTTTGTGGTGAGATTATCTACCACTCGCTGGATATTTCAGAGCATTTATTTGACCAGTTTCAGCCCTCAGCTAAATTATTAGATCTATTTCAATTGCTTGAGCTATTGCCACATTTTGTAGGGGATGAGTACAAAAATCAAAAAGGCCACTGCATGGTCATTGGTGGCGATCATGGCTATGGTGGGGCTGCTTCTTTAGCGGCAGAAGCAAGTCTTCGAGTTGGCAGTGGTCTAACGTCGGTTGCAACACAGCCGCAACATGTGTCAAATATCCTCGCCCGTTGTCCAGAGATTATGGCTTGCGGTGTGACTTCAGGACAGCAACTTGAACCATGGTTAGAAAAGCCAACGGTTCTAGTTGTGGGGCCTGGCTTAGGTCGTACTTCATGGTCAGAGCAGCTACTGCAAAAAGCTGTAGCATCCGGCTTGCCTATGGTTCTTGATGCTGATGCGCTTAATATTCTCGCTGATGGACGAGTGATAAAAACTACAGATCACTCCTGGATATTAACCCCTCACGCTGGTGAGGCCGCTCGCTTATTGAAAATTAGTGTTGCTGAAGTCGAGGCAGATCGTTTTTCGGCAGTGCAACAAATTCAACAAAAATACAATGCCGTGGTTTTATTAAAAGGCCCTGGGTCATTAATTGCCGGAGATAATCAAATCACTAAGATTTGCCCCTATGGAAATCCCGGTATGGCAACAGCCGGAATGGGGGACTTGCTAAGTGGCATTATTGGCGGTTTGGTTGCTCAGGGCCTTAGCCTTCAAGATGCGGCTGAACTTGGTTGTTGCCTGCATTCAGCGGCCGCAGATAAGCTGGTTGACGACAATGGCTATCGCGGTATTGGAGCAACAGATATTCTTCCACACTTGCATAGGCTACTAAATCAGGGGTACCAATAATGGCTTCTGCCAATGGTGTTCAGCTATCAGTTAATCTTGAGGGTGAGCGCAAGATGCAAGATTTTGGCGCTCAATTAGCTACGGCTATAGGCAAAATAGATGCACCCTTGTTAATGCTACTAAACGGCGATCTTGGTGCTGGAAAAACAACCATTAGCCGTGGTCTGTTGCAGGGGCTGGGGCATCAAGGGGCGGTAAAAAGCCCAACCTACACGCTTGTAGAGCCCTACAAGCTTGATATTGGTGTGGGTTATCATTTTGATTTATATCGTTTAATCGACTCTGAGGAATTGGAGCATATTGGTTTTTCCGATTACCTATCAGAGGCTAAGTTGTGCATAATAGAGTGGCCGGAAAATGGCGGTAGCTATATTCCTCAGCCAGATATATCAATTGATATTAGTGTATATCAGTCTGGTCGTCGTCTGACTTTAAGTTCGGCGACTGAGTCCGGTAATCGATGTATTAATTTATTACAACAAAAGTAAAAATTATTTAGGGTAATGTTGGTGCAACTTCTTAAACAAGTAAAAATTTATATTGCCACCCTAGGTATTTTGACTGTTCTTTGTGGCGGAGCATTTGTCACATCAGTGAGCGCGGCAGAAATAGGTTCTGTTCGTTTGGCGCAAACCGCAGAAAAAACCCGAATTGTATTTGATATCAATGGCGAGATAGATTACAAAATTTTTCAATTAAAAAACCCCAAGCGTTTAGTGATTGATGTGGCTAATGTACCTAAAAAGCCAAAGTTATCTCATTTAAAGTTAAAAAATAGTCCAATCGCGGCAATGCGAGCAGCTCATCGCAATGGCAATGATTTACGCATTGTTTTAGATCTGAAAAAAGCTGTTAGCCAAAAATACTTTACTCTCACGGCCAATAAACCATCCAGTAATCGTTTGGTGGTCGACTTATACCCCAATAAATTGGGTAAAAGTCGTTCTGTTGAAGAGGTGATAGAGCAAACCAATCGTAAAATTGTTATTGCCATTGATGCCGGTCACGGTGGAAAAGACCCTGGAGCGCTGGGTCCAAATCGCATGCGCGAAAAAATTGTTGTATTGCAAATCTCTAAACGCCTAGAAAAGCTATTCGACAAAGACCCCAATTATGATGCTATTTTGGTGCGCACCGGCGATTACTACCTAGCTCATCGCAAGCGCACCAAAATTGCCCGAGACAATAAGGCAGATTTCTTTATTTCAATTCATGCTGATGCTTTTACTGATCCCCGCGCCAATGGCGCCTCGGTGTACGCGCTCTCAAACCGAGGAGCCACCAGTGAGGCCGCAAGATTTTTGGCTAAGAAGCAAAACAATGCGGATTTAATTGGTGGTGCAACTGCGCTTAATCTAGGCGATAAAGATGAAATGCTAGCGGGTGTTCTACTCGATCTATCAATGACTGCGACTATGAGTACTAGTCTGGACGCTGGCAAGCTGGTACTAAAACAAATGGGCTCGGTCGCAAGACTGCATAAAAAGAAAGTCGAACAAGCGGGTTTCTTGGTGTTGAAGTCGCCAGACATTCCCTCTCTTCTTATTGAAACAGGGTTTATTTCAAACAAAGCAGAGGCGCGTAAACTGGCCAGTGCTGATTACCAACAAAGAATGGCAAAAGCCATATATAACGGGCTCGATCAATATTATTCCATGCATCCCCCCGAGGGTTCGCTATTAGCTAAAGTGATGAGCCAAGAACCATTGCGCTACACAGTAGCGCGAGGCGATACGCTGTCAGAAATTGCCTCCAAGTATAAAGTCTCAATGAAAAAAATTATGAGCTACAATAAAATGTCATCAAGTGTTATTCGCGTTGGCCAAGAGATTAATATTCCTGGCCGCTAAGAACATTTAAAAAATACGGACACTAGGCTATGCCAACAATAAATACCCTAAGCCCACAACTCGCCAACCAGATTGCCGCAGGTGAAGTAGTCGAGCGTCCGGCTTCTGTGCTTAAAGAATTGGTAGAAAACAGCCTTGATGCCGGAGCAACAAGAATAGATATTGAAGTCGAGCAGGGCGGTGTAAAGCGTCTGTGTGTTCGCGATAATGGCTGCGGCATAGATCAATCAGATATGTCATTGGCGCTCAGTCGTCACGCTACCAGTAAGATTTCAGATATCGATGATTTAGAGGCTGTTGGTACCCTTGGTTTTAGGGGCGAAGCACTGGCGAGTATAGCCTCAGTATCGCGCCTGTCCCTGACCTCTAACCCTGGGGAAAACCAAGCATGGAAAGCCGTCAGTGAAGGGCGAGATATGGCGGTCGACGTTCAGCCGGCAGCTCATCCAGCCGGAACTAGTGTCGATGTAAGAGATTTATTTTTTAATACTCCAGCTAGAAGAAAATTTTTACGCACCGAAACCACAGAGTATAACCGCATTGATGATTACGCTAAAAAGCTTGCGCTTAGTCATATGAATGTGGCTTTTAGTCTAAGGCATAACCAGCGCGTGAATCTTAATCTTCAGCCTGCACAGTCGGTGCTTGAACAAGAAAAACGCGTGGCTGATATATGTGGCAAGCCATTTATGGAGCAAGCTTTGTATGTGGATAATGAACGCACTGGAATAAGACTCTGGGGCTGGATTGGACTCCCTACATTCTCAAGAAGTCAGACTGATCTTCAGCACTTTTTCGTCAATGGTCGAAGTATTCGCGACAAGGTAGTATCCCATGCGGTGCGACAGGCCTATCAAGATGTTCTTTATCATGGTCGTCACCCAGCCTTTGTACTGTTTCTCGAAATCGAGCCAAAGGATGTAGATGTCAATGTTCACCCGACTAAGCATGAAGTTCGTTTTAGAGATAGTCGAGTTATTCATGGTTTTGTTTCCGGTACATTACAAAAAGCCTTGGCTCAAGATCGTCCTCAGGATCATCTTCAATCCAATGAAGCGCAGAGTCTGCCTCCAGAGGAGGCGATTCCCATTCAGTCAGCTATGGGCTTAGCGCCAACCTCTAAACCCTTTAATTACGCGCCACAGTCCTCAGGTTTTCAAGGGCATTCGGTTAATACACCAATACACGCCTATCAATCTCTATATGGAGAGGGTGGCGGTGAGGAATCCGCTACAATTCCGCCTCTAGGTTTTGCCATAGCTCAACTAAAGGGTATCTTTATTTTGGCAGAAAATGAGCAGGGTATGATTGTTGTAGATATGCATGCAGCGCACGAGCGAATAACCTATGAGCAGATGAAAGCAGATTTTGACAAAGAGGGTCTGATATCACAGCCATTGTTGGTGCCAGAAAGTTTGTCAGTTAGTCAGCGCGAAGCAGATGCAGTAGAGCAGAATCCAGATGTTTTTGTGCGTCTAGGTTTTACTGTTGAACGCGCAGCCGCCGAAAGTGTAGTGGTTAGAGAAATTCCTGCCCTATTGCGCGGCACTCAGGTCGAAGCCTTATTGCGGGATGTTATTTCAGATGTTTTAGAACACGGTACTTCAGAGCGAATTAGACAACAAATTAATGAAATACTATCAACTATGGCCTGTCATGGCTCGGTCAGAGCAAATCGTAAGTTAACCATCCCAGAGATGAATGCACTGTTGCGTGATATGGAAGCCACAGAGCGCAGCGGCCAATGTAACCATGGTCGTCCTACCTATTTTCAGCTTAGTCTCGATGAATTAGATAAGCTATTTTTGCGCGGCCGGTGAGAATTAACTTGGACAATAAACAGCAGCTACCAGTAATATTTTTGATGGGTCCAACTGCCAGTGGCAAAACTGATCTTGCCATATCATTGCTCGAGCATATGCCGATTGAACTGATCAATGTAGATTCGGCACAAATTTATCAGCAGATGGATATTGGTACCGCCAAGCCCGATGCTGAAACCTTAATCAAGGCACCTCATCGATTGCTCGGATTCTGTGATCCCTCTCAGGGTTATAGTGCTGCCGACTTTGCAATCGATGCCAAAAAAGAAATTACGGATATCCATAGTATGGGGCGTATACCCCTGCTAGTTGGCGGGAGCATGCTATACTTTAAAGTGTTACTTGAGGGTTTATCAGATCTGCCCGCGGCAGATGCAGATATCCGAGAAAGTATTCAGAAGCAGGCAGACAAGGAGGGTTGGGCAAGTCTTCATCAGCAATTGCAGTCAGTGGATCCAATAACTGCCGAGAGATTGCATCCAAATCACTCGCAACGTATTCAGCGAGCTCTTGAGGTATATAAAATTACCGGCACACCTATGTCAGAGTTGCAAAGTCAGTCTGATGGGGGCATTGAAGACGAATACGATGTTCGTCAATACGCCCTAGTGATGCAGAACAGAGCATTGCTTCATCAGCGTATTGAGCTGCGTTTTAGGGCTATGATGGAAGCTGGTTTTGTCGATGAGGTCGAGGCTCTATACCGACGTGGTGATCTGCATGCTGATTTACCCTCAATTAGAGCTGTAGGCTACAGGCAGTTATGGGACTATTTCGAAGGTCACTACGGTTTAGAAGAAGCCGTTGATAAAGCCATTATTGCCACTAGGCAATTGGCGAAAAGACAACAGACTTGGTTGCGCAACTGGCCCAATAGCCGCGAAATATTGGTCGACAACCAGCAGGGTTACCTAGATCAAAAGGATCTTTACAAGAACTTTTTGAGATTACAGTGATACGTTCCGTATACTATATCGTAGTGGTTAGGTAGAATAACACGCAAGGTGAGTAGCAATCCCACCTTGTTTTTTTTGGTTGCGACTATTGCAACAATTATTGAATTTTCAATACTAGGAGAAATAACAATGTCAAAAGGACAAAACATACAGGATCCATTCTTAAACGCGTTGAGAAAAGAACGTGTTCCAGTTTCAATTTTTTTAGTCAATGGTATAAAGCTTCAGGGTACTGTTGATTCATTTGATCAATTCGTTGTCATGCTAAAAAGTACTGTAAGCCAGATGGTTTATAAGCATGCAATTTCTACCATTGTCCCCGCTAAGTCTGTTAACTACATGGCTGGTAGCCCAACGGGTCAGGGTGGATACAACGGAGATAATATCTAAATCACGTGTCATTATTCTTCGATCGTCCGGATTTTGGTGAGCGCGCTGTACTAGTTCACTTGAAGTTAAATAGTGAAACTGAGCCAGAGGACGTTGGAGAGTTTGAGGAGCTAGTGAGATCTGCTGGGGGTGATGTAGTTGAGCTAATTCGCGGATCTCGCAATGCCCCTCATGCAAAGTTTTTTGTCGGAACTGGCAAGCTAGACGAAATTGCGGAAGTGACTAAGCGCGAGTGTGCAGAACTGATTATTTTTAATCATAATCTCTCCCCTAGCCAGGAACGTAACCTAGAGGCAACTTTGCAGTGCCGTGTCCTTGACCGCACCGGTCTAATACTCGATATTTTTGCTATGCGTGCGCGCACACATGAAGGTAAATTGCAGGTTGAGTTGGCCCAGTTGCATCATCTGTCTTCGCGCTTAGTAAGAGGTTGGACTCACCTTGAGAGACAGAAGGGTGGGATTGGTATGCGAGGCCCAGGTGAAACTCAGTTAGAGTCAGATCGGCGTATGGTTAGAGATCGTATTAAATCGATCCAAAAACGTCTTGAAAAGGTAAGAATTCAGCGCGATCAAGGACGGCAATCGCGACTAAAATCTGATACGCCTACAGTCTCGTTAGTTGGCTATACTAATGCCGGTAAGTCCACTTTATTTAACAGAGTGACAGAATCTGATGTGTATGCCGCAGATCAGTTATTTGCAACGCTGGATCCAACCATGCGGCGCTTGGATATTCCTGAGCAGGGGCCGGTTATTTTTGCAGATACAGTAGGCTTTATCAGCCATCTGCCTCACCGTTTAATTGAAGCCTTTCGCGCAACATTGGAGGAGGCTGCATCTGCCAATGTATTACTACATATTGTAGATGCATCGGCCGATGATAGATCTGTTAACATAGAACGGGTAAATGATGTTTTAAAAGAGATCGATGCCCACAGTTTGCCAACCCTTATGGTGTATAACAAAATTGACCTAATGGATGAGGGGCATGCGAGAATAGAGCGCGATCAAGAAGGGCAGCCTGTAGCGGTTTGGTTGTCTGCACTAACAGGTGCTGGCGTAGACCTGTTACTTGAGGCAGTATCGGAGTATTTGCCGAGAAAATTGATACGCAAACAGATACAATTACAACCTTGTCATGGATCGTTAAGGGCGGCGCTCTATAGTCAGAAAGCCGTTTTAAGTGAGACATATAACGAGCAGGGTAATGCGAATTTGGAAATTCAGTTGCCCGAAAGTGATTTTTTTCGACTTGTTAAGCAGTCAGGGTTGAAATTAGAAGATTTAGACACCATCTAGTTGTACTAGATGAAACATTTAGTAGCCTCAGAAATACAATGAAGGCACTGATAATTATTTAATTTGGAGTAATACTATGGCTTGGAATGAACCTGGTGGTGGCAAAGACCCATGGGGCGGAAATCGCGGTAGCGATGGACCACCCGATATCGATGAGGCGCTGAAGAAATTGGCTGAAAAATTTCAATTTTTTGGTGGCGGCGGAAGTGGTAGTGGTAGTGGTAGTGGCATCAAGGGTCTATTGCCAATTGTTTTAGCAGTTCTTGCAATCCTTTGGGGGCTTATGGGCTTCTACCAAGTCGATGAAAAAGAGCAGGCTGTGGTTTTACGTTTGGGTAAATATCATTTAACAAATGGCTCTGGTTTGCACTGGAATCCGCCATTTGTTGATTCAATCAAGATAGTTGGGGTAACTGAAGAGCGCCAGTATCCAGCCCGTGGCTTAATGCTAACTCAGGATGAGAATATTGTTGAGATCTCCCTAACAGTTCAGTACAACATTGCCGATGCAAAAGATTTTGTTCTTAATATCAAAGACCCAGAAACCAGTCTTAAGCATGCCACAGACAGTGCATTGCGCCACGTTGTGGGAAGTACTGGCCTCGACGGTGTGATTTCTACAGGTCGTGAGGAAGTTGCTCTTGGTACAGCGGATAAGCTGCAAAATCTACTCGATATTTATGGCAGTGGTATTAATGTGGTTAAGATTAATATCGAAGAATCTCGCCCGCCCTCTGAAGTTAAGGCAGCTTATGATGATGTAATTAGAGCGCGAGAAGACCTTGAGCGATTAGTCAACGAAGCTCAAGCTTATTCCAATGGAATTATCCCTGAAGCACGCGGTGAGGCTCAAAGGTTAAGAGAAGAGGCTGAAGGTTACAGATCTCAGGTTGTCTCTAAATCTGAGGGTGAAGCAAAACGTTTTACCAAACTTTTAACCGAGTACCAAAAAGCTCCAGTTGTAACGCGTGAGCGCCTCTACCTTGATGCAGTTGAAGAGGTAATGTCTCAGAGCACTAAGATTCTTATGGATGCCCAAGGGGGTAATAATATGCTTTATCTCCCACTGGATAAGATTGTTCAGCAGGGTGGGAGTAGGCAGTCTGATACAGCTGTTACTAGCGATCAAATGGTTGACCGAATTGCCAATGATGTAATTGAGAGATTGCAAAGAAATAATGATCGAATTCAATCGGAGAGACGACGATGAAAAATCTTATTAAAGCGCTAGGTTTATTGATTGTTGTTTTGATTGTCGTAAACAGCACTCTTTATGTGGTGAGTGAATTTGAGCGCGGAGTAAAACTGCGTTTTGGTAAGTTAATTGAGGCCGATATTCAGCCGGGTTTGCATTTAAAAGTACCATTTGTTGACGATGTGCGAATTTTTGATGCACGAATATTAACCGTTGATGCACAACCAGCCAGTTTCTTCACTATTGAGAAGAAACGTCTAATTGTAGATTCCTATGCAAAATGGCGCATAGCCAATGTTGAGACTTACTACAAGGCAACGGGTGGTGTAGAGTCAGTTGCGCACAACCGACTAGCAAATCGAGTTAATACAGGACTGCGAAATCAGTTTGGTACCAGAACGCTCCATGAAGTGGTCTCGGGTGAGCGCGATCTTCTAATGAAAAATATTACTGATGATCTGAATCGAACGGTACTAGATAGCTTGGGTATTGAAGTGGTTGATGTGCGCGTCAAACGAATCGACCTGCCGCAAGAAGTCAGTGGACCTGTATTTAGACGAATGACCGCTGAGCGAGAAAAAGAGGCCCGTGAACTGCGTTCTACAGGTAAGGAGAAGGCAGAAAAAATACGTGCATCAGCTGATAGAGAAAGAACCATTGAGCTTGCAAATGCTTATCGTGATGCCGAAGAGCTGCGTGGTGAAGGGGACGCTGAAGCGGCAAAAATTTATGCCTCTGCATACCAAGAAGATCCGGAGTTTTATTCATTTGTTAGAAGTTTAAATGCTTATAAGAATGCCTTTTCTAACAAGGGTGATATTATGCTGGTTGAACCAGATAGCGACTTCTTTAAATACCTAAAACAACAGGATGTTAAGTAAAACGAAGTTGTAGTTAAAAAAATCTCTGCCACAGATGCAGCTAATTTGATAAAATATAAAAAACCGGGGCAACTCGGTTTTTTATTGGTCCAAATTTGGATAAATTATAGAAATAATGCCACAAAGATTAGTTTAATCCTTATAATTGCAGATTGATGTAATAAAGATTAAATCCTGTGAGGACAATGTGTCAAAAGTAGACAGTTGGTTATTACCAGACGGCATCGATGAGGTGTTGCCACAGCAAGCGCGCCTGATTGAAGGGTCGCGGAGAAAACTGCTGGATCTCTATAATAGTTGGGGTTATGACTTAGTTATTCCACCGATGGTTGAGTTTACACAGTCTCTTTTAAGCGGTTTTGGCAATGATCTGGATTTAATGACTTTCAGGCTGACAGATCAGCTCAGTGGTCGAATGATGGGTATTCGCGCTGACATTACACCTCAAGCGGCTCGAATTGATGCCCATAGTCTTAATCGACAGGGTCCAAGTAGACTCTGTTATGCCGGCACAGTTTTGCAAACCAAGCCGCGAGGTCCTTTGGAATCCCGAACACCAATTTCCGTAGGGGTTGAGTTGTTTGGTGAAGCTGGTGTTGGTGCCGATATTGAAGTTATAAATTTATTCTTAAAGACTCTGGAAGTGGCTGCTATTGACTCTGTGCACTTAGATCTGGGGCATGTGGATATTTTGCGCGGCTTACTCACTGGTTCTGATTTATCCAGCGATCAAGAGGCTGAACTCTTTGCATTATTGCAAAGCAAAGCAACGGCTGAGCTAGATATATGGATTGGCGTTAATATTAGCGATGAAAAGTTAGCTAAATGGCTTAAAGCACTGCCAACATTAGCTGGCGGTACAGAAGTATTGGCTCAAGCCAAGAAAAGTCTTGCAGGTGCTCCTAAGCAAGTGATTGATGCCTTAAGTCAGTTAGAGCAGATTGTTGATGCATTAACCGCATATGACAACCAGCAGGTCACGATTTACCTCGATTTAGGAGATATACCCGGTTTTGGTTATCACACGGGTGTGGTTTTTGCAGTCTACAAACAGGGCTATGGCAAGGCGCTCGGCAATGGGGGGCGTTACGATAATATAGGCGAGGCCTTCGGGCGCGCTCGAACGGCTACAGGGTTTGCTTTTGACCTTAAATCATTGGTTGCCAATGGTCAGTTTAATCAGCAAAGCCAAAGCGGTATTTTTGTGCCTGAGCCTGCTGATTCTGAATGTCGTGACAAAATTACTGCTCTTCGTCAGCAGGGTGAACGTGTTGTTCAAGGGTTTGCAGGACAGGTAGTGGACTTCCAAGAAATTAACTGTGATCGTCAGCTTATTCAGAAAGACGGTCAGTACCTTATCGAAAAAATAGCCTGATTTTATTTATCGGTTGAATACTCAGAGTATAAAATTTTATGGGTAAAAATGTAGTGATTCTCGGCTCCCAATGGGGTGACGAGGGCAAAGGAAAAATCGTTGACTTACTCACTGACAAAGCCTCCTTAGTGGCGCGATTTCAGGGTGGTCACAATGCTGGTCATACGCTGGTTATTGACGGTAAAAAAACAGCATTACATCTTATCCCATCGGGTATTCTGCGCGACCATGTGACCTGTGTGATTGGCAATGGTGTGGTGCTGGCACCAGATGCATTATTCAAAGAAATCAATATGCTTGAAGAGCGCGGGGTTGAAGTGCGAGACAGGCTTAAGGTCTCTGGTTCATGCCCATTGATTTTGCCCTACCATATCGCCATAGATCAGGCTCGAGAACAGTCCCTAGGCAAGTCTAAAATTGGTACCACTGGTCGCGGTATAGGACCGGCTTACGAAGATAAGGTTGCCCGAAGAGCGTTGCGGTTAAGTGATATGGCCAATATGGATCGGTTTGCAGAAAAACTAAAAACCGTTATTGAGTATCATAATTTTGCCTTAACTCAGTACTACAAAGTTGAGCCAGTAGACTTTGAGGAAACCCTAGCCTTGACCAAAACATGGGCCGAGGCGTTATTGCCAATGATGGCAGATGTTACTGATATTCTGCATACAGCGCGTGAAGCAGGAGAGAATATCCTGTTTGAAGGGGCTCAAGGCTCACTATTGGATATTGACCACGGTACTTATCCATATGTAACTTCTTCAAATACCACTGCTGGTGGCACTGCTACAGGTAGTGGTTTTGGCCCAATGTATCTAGATTATGTATTAGGTATAACCAAGGCTTACACTACGCGCGTGGGCTCTGGTCCTTTTCCCACAGAACTACATTGTGATATTGGCAATTACTTGGGCGACAAAGGCCATGAATTTGGTACTACAACCGGTCGCGAACGTCGTTGTGGTTGGTTTGACGCTGTTGCGCTAAGACGTGCGGTACGAATAAACAGTATTACAGGCATTTGTCTGACCAAGTTGGATGTTTTGGATGGCCTTGAAGAGGTTAAGATTTGTGTAGGCTACAAAAAAGCCGATGGTAGCTCTTTTGATAACCCAATCCATGCGGATGATTTTGAGGGTCTATTGCCAGTTTATGAGACACTTCCGGGCTGGTCTGATGTAACAGTAGGAGCTCAGTCCCTAGAAAGTTTGCCGGATAGCGCTCGGGCATATATAAGCCGAATAGAAGAACTTATTGGTGCGCCGGTTGATGTTGTTTCTACTGGTCCTGATCGAGTTGAAACCATTGTTCTAAGGCATGCATTTAACTAGCTCATCAATAGTTTACTTGTTAGCCGACGGCTGACTATAGTCAATAATCTCACGCGATTGACCAAGCTTAAATAGGTGGTCAGCGCGGAGGGGCATTTCATTTAAGATACTCTCGGTAACCCGCTGAAAATAACTAATAAAGCGAAGTATTTGCGTTTCAGACATAACGCCTGAACGGATATCTATACCCTCTTTTTCTAATCGTTTGACCATCTTTTGTTCCTGTTCTAATCGCCAGTGATAGACAGTATCAAAAGAGGGTGCTTGTAACATAACCAGCTCATCAGCAAGATTAAATAATGGTTGATAATCGTATTTTATGGCATCGTTAACATAGCTACGCCAAATAGATGACCTATCTTCTTGCTCTTCAAGGCTATTTATTGGTTGAATAAGTTGTTCTGCAGTTTCGGGTCTAGCACCTAAACACCAGCCTTCAAGAACAATTAAACCAATCTTACCCTCAGTGACCACAAGGCTATTGGCAGGGGCCCGGTCATCAATACTTTTATCAAATCGTGTAATAACGGTTTTGTTACCGGCAGCTAGGTCGCTAATGCAGTCGATAGCCAGATTGACATCATGGGTTCCTGGTACTCCGCGAGTTTCTAGCAAGGGGTGCACAGTGCTGCCCAAATTTATGCGCTCGGCTTTAGTTAAATAAAAGTCATCCAGAGAGAGAGAAACAGTAGTGACCCCAAGACGCTCTGCAACAACCGTACACAGGTAGTCAGCCAGAGTTGACTTTCCGGAGCCCTGGCAGCCATTAATGCCAATTATTTTGGTAGGATTACTGTGGTTGTAATTATTGATGATGCTATTTACTAGAGGAGAAAACCATTGGTTTGCAGCCTCAAGATAAGACAGTGGCAGTTGATTGCGGTCGAGAAAGGCCTGTTCCTCTGAGCTGATATTCATAATTTTTTCCATAGCATTACCAGTATCAGGTAATTTAATACTGAGAATATTTTGTATAGGGAAAGCTGCCTGATATTAAGTCTGGCTAATCAAATTCAAACTCACCAATAAAAAGTAACTAGAGTAGGCTTTTAACACTTGGCGTTAATGAAATTTGATGGTCATGCAACATCCACAATACTAGCATAGACCTAAAATGCAAAACTAGCGTGAATAACCGAGAATAAAAGACAAAAAACACTTTTTAGGCACTAATCAGGTTAATATTTAATATAAATTATCTAATATTGTTATTATTAGCCCAAGCTGCTTAAAAATACTAAGGATTCACAATGAAAAACTTTTTGATTGTCGCACTCGTCATAGTGACTGGCGGTGCCGCTGCAGAAAACAGTCAAACTCCTGCGGAGCAATCTTTTGTCTTAGTCAATCAGCAGAATAGTTGGTATGAATCTGCTGCCAAACATATTCAACAGCAACGTTCGATTGCCAATAGCATTCAAAATGAAGAGGGTGCTGCAAAAAATATTATTTTATTTATTGGCGATGGAATGAACCTTACAACCGTTACCGCTTCGCGAATTCTAGAGGGTCAACAGCAGGGCATGCTGGGTGAAGAAAACAACCTGAGTTTTGATGACTTTCCTTTTTCGGGGTTAGCTAAAACCTATGCTGTGGATTCTCAGGTAGCGGATTCTGCCAATACTATGACCGCAATTATAAGCGGGGTTAAAACCAATATAGGTATACTGGGTCTCGATGAGACTGTTACTCGAAGTGATTGTCGCTCGCAAAAAGCAAATGCAGTTATTTCGGCGCTAGATCTGGCAGAGATTGCCGGTTTGTCTACTGGGATTGTGACCACAACTCGCGTAACTCATGCAACGCCAGCTGCAACCTATGCCAAATCACCGGATAGGGATTGGGAAGACCCCTCTGAGATGCCGCAGCAAGCCATTGAGGATGGCTGCGTGGATATTGCTAGTCAGCTTATAGGTTACCAGTCCAATATCAATACTCGCTACCCAGGCGCAAATTCTAATGGTATCGAGGTTGTTATGGGAGGTGGAAGTCGGCACTTTTTACCCGAAATATCAGCCAATGTTGAGTTCAAAGCTTCTCAAGGTCAGAGACCCGATGGGCGTAACTTAATCACTGAATGGAAAGCACTGTACCCCAAAGGTTTATTTATGGATAGCCGTGCAGATTTTGATAGTGCCGATTTTGATGGGGTTAAAAAAGTATTTGGTCTGTTTAATAAAACCCATTTGCGATTTGATACCAATAGAAAATCGAAAATGATTAAAGAGCCCTCTTTAAGTGAAATGACCGACAAAGCATTGCAGGTATTGTCCCAAAATCCCAAGGGCTTTTTCTTGATGGTAGAAGCTGGACGTATTGATCATGCTCATCATGTAGGTAATGCTTTTAATGCGCTTTCAGATACTATTGAGTTATCACAGGCAGTAGAGATGGCACTCAATAAAACCAGTGCTAAGGATACACTTATAATAGTCACCGCCGATCATGGTCACGTATTCACCATGGCTGGATACCCTAAGCGAGGTAACCCTATTTTAGGTAAGGTGGTTTCTCCGGGGGAGAGCAAGCCTCAACTTGCAGGTGATAATTTACCCTATACCACCCTAGGTTATGCCAATGGTCTTGGGCATCGACATCTTGGATCAGGAACTGATGCAGATAAGGGTTATAAGTATAAAGCTGCGGCAGGTCGAGCTGATCTGACTGAGGTAGACACTACGCAGTCGGGGTTTTTTCAAGAGTCACTGGTTCCCTTAGAGTCTGAAACTCATTCTGGTGAGGATGTGCCTATTTATGCAACCGGACCGGGGGCACACCTGATTTCTGGCAGTAATGAGCAAACTATTATTTTTCACGCTATCAATCATGCAGGCGGGTTACTATCCAAAGCCAAGCGAGCATTGAAGCATTAGAAACCTGCTATTTTAAATTGGGCGTTAAAGGTTCGCCAGCGGCAATTTTATTGTTTATTTCATTGATGGTTTTAGAGATAGCTAAAAATCGCTCAGATGTGGCGGGGTGTGAGGCAGAGTGATTAGATCTAATACTCCGTGGATGCTCAGCTGCCATTTCGCGCCAAAAGTTGGCAACCCCCTCAAGTGGTAAGCCCGCAGCATTCATATAATAAAGTGCTACATAATCTGCTTCCGCTTCAAAGTCTTGTGAGAAGGCGCTAGCGCCAGCATTGCCGAAGGTTCCTCTGGTATTGATACCATTAGCTGCAGCAGCAAGATCCAGTAATGTGCCTAACATGGAGTTGGACTGCTTTTTATCCAAATGCCCCATAAGGTTATGCCCTAACTCATGGGCAATCACTAAACTAAGGTCTTGATCGTCCCTAGCGAAACGCAACATACCTTTGGTAATAATAATTCTTTTGCCATCAGCGTAGGCATTGACTGAATCGCTGTCGGCAAGCACAACAGGATAGCCACAAATTCTCTCTTGTTTAATGGTTAAATTAATCAGCTGTTGATTACGTTTGATTTTTAAATAGGTTATAGGGGATTCTGAAGTCTTTATTTGTGCTGTTTCAGCATAGAATTTTTTATGTTGTTGTTGATTGTTGCCATAGGACACACCGTTCAAGGCTAAAACTTTGTCATTTATAGCTAGGCCAGCCTTGGCGGCAGGACCATTTTCGGCGACCCAGGTAATAATAAATTCATCGCCACCAAAAATCTTGTTCGCAGTTACTTTCCAGCCACCCTCAAAGTCAGCACTAGCAATCCCTTGAGCGCCAATAGAGTTTAGCTGTTTATTAGAGCAAAATTGACTGGCAGATTTAAGAATTGGGTAGGATACTTTATGTAATCGCTGTTTATAGCTAAGGTATTTTTTAAGTGCCAGCTCTCTTTGAAGTACCTCTTCAGCGTCTAGTTCAGCGGTATCATATGTTATACGACTGGTACTCGGAGCCGCACAGGCTGTGAGAAATAAAAAGATAACTAAAAAACTGCTTAGCTTAAACATCTCATTTCCTTTGAATAAGAATTTACAAATATTTGAACTGAGTTAATCAGTTTATATCGAACTAAAGGTAGCAGGTAAATTCTTTTTAATTAACTATTTTTATTTCTAGAAGCTGGCTAGCATCACCGACACCACCAGCATTTTTAGCATTGACATATCCAAGGCCCTGCATTATTTGTAGTGCTTTTCCTGAACGATTACCGCTTCTGCAATAAAGATAGACAATTTGTTGTTTGTCTTCTACTAACGAGGCGATATTTTGTT
Source organism: uncultured Porticoccaceae bacterium (assembly GCA_965662525.1). Taxonomy (GTDB): domain Bacteria; phylum Pseudomonadota; class Gammaproteobacteria; order Pseudomonadales; family Porticoccaceae; genus HTCC2207. Next base: position 33,303 of record CBFIHQ010000005.1, on the reverse strand, counting down.
CAAAAATATCAAGAGGTAAGTGGATAGCCCTCGCCAAATGACCAGCATTCCATTCACTTTCGGTTCTAACATCTATAATCAATTGAGAACTTCCTTCTGCCCAAGCATAGTTTGTTGTCAGTATCATTAGGGTAATTAAGGTTTTGAGCATTTATATTTCTACCTTTATTTTATAAATAATGTAGGAAAAGATCATTATACAAGTATTTAAAAAATTCAAACCACAACGTTATGAAGAAATTATTGAGCCTACTCATCAATTAATCCATAGCTAACCAATTATGAACGCATTGACTCTTAATTGTTAGATTTAGCGCAATAAATACTTATATTGAAAATGTAATTTATGAACATCATCATGTAGATAAGCTAAAAGAAATGTCTTATAATGCCGGCGCTTTAAATCAAGGAATTTAAAATGAAATCTGAAATACACCCAAATTACCGCGATGTTGTCTTTCACGACACCAGCGTAGACGAGTACTTTATTATTGGTTCGACGCTCAATACTAGCGAAACAATAGAGAGAGATGGTAAAACTTATCCATACTATACTATTGATACCTCATCTGCTTCACACCCGTTTTATACTGGTAAGCAGCAGGTAACTAGTGCAGAAGGTCGAGTTGCTAAATTTAATAGTCGTTTCGGACAACTTTCTAAAAAGAAAAAGTAGATCTGAGAGGGTGCGGTTTTAGCGCCTTCTCCAGACTTATCTTAATAAGTCCTTTTTGCCAGCACTGGCAATCAAATAAAAATATATAAACGCATTATCCTCATAGTTAATTAACTTTGATGAGGGTAGTGCGTTTAAGTAATCTGTCTTTAAAAGTAATTTAGTCACCAAAATCCTTCATTAAACTTGCCCTATTTTGAGGGATTTCTTTCAAGGCAATTTTTCAAATATCTCTATTTTTGCCAATCGCTATTCTAAAATACATAACTTATAAAAATACTGTTTTTTTTAACGATGGAATAGTGTTTTTTTGCGATGGTTTATTTGTAATCCCAATGATAATAACTGAGCTTTAATGTATAGTTTTTTTTTCAATTCTGGCACTAGATTGATCCAATAAAATCTAGAGGCTGGTTCAAAAAATACAATTATAAAATATAGAGATTAAACAACATATAGGGGTTACAAGTTGTCATTAGCTAACACTTTTTTAAGTAGTATAAAAAATCATCGATTATTTAAGTTCAGTCCTAAAAATGTCGCAAAGACAGTTTTTGTATTACTGGCTGTTACATTGAGTGGGATAGTCAACGCTGATGAATCTCCATGGGCACCTTTTGGTGGCGCCACTGTGACTGAAGAGATGCTTGAGGTTCCTGCTGGCGCACAAAGCTGGGCAGGTTTTGCCAATACCAATAATGCTCTATATCCAATAAGCTTATCTGATGGTGGGCAAATAACATTTACCGCTGCTGTAAATGGTTCAGCTGATGTTCGTTTTCGCTTTGAACGTCTAGCCTATCCGGATGTAGAACCATCTTTTGATACTTCTGCGATCACTGTTACTGGTACCTCAGAAATAACGTATACCATTGAGGTTCCTGACCAGGGCGAAAATATTTATCGTAACCTTATTTTGTATATTAATAATCTTGATACGCCGGTAACCATCAAAAATGTTGAAGTAACACCCTATGGAGATATTGAAAATCGTTGCGACTTTTCGCCAGTGTCTAGTGGTGTTTTACATATTGAAGCCGAATGCTATAGCAATGCCGGTGATATTGAAGTCGAAAGTACCAGCGATACTGGCGGCGGTGAAAATGTGGGTTATATTGATGCTTCTGATTTTATGACCTATTCAGTCAATATTCCCACCGCTGGTAATTATCGTTTTGATTATCGTGTAGCAAGTCAAAATGGAAGTACTCCAGGATTTAGGGTTTATGTTGATAATGTTTACTCTGATATTTTTTCAATTCCAGCAACCGGTGGCTGGCAAAGTTGGCAGACTCAGCAAGGTCGCGTTGTTGCCCTTAACGCAAATGATTACACCATTAGATTTGAAGCTGCTTCGGCTGGGATGAATATAAATTGGTTTAGTCTTACTCCAACTAATGAGCCTGCTGATGAAGCCCTAAGTATTACCAATGCTGATATTGAGGTTGATGGCGTTGCGATAGACTCAACTAAATGGTTTCACCAAACTAAATTACCTAATGGCAATAGTTGGTTTAATAATGAAGTTCAGCATTATACTGATCGTGACAGTAACGCTTATGTCAGCGATGGCACGCTTAAAATTGTTGCTAGAAAAGAAGTCTATAATGACCAAGGAGTCACCAAGGAATATACCTCTGCTCGTTTGAATTCTAAATTTGCATTTAAATATGGTGTAGCAGAATTTAGAGCAAAAATGCCTATTGGGGTAGGCACATGGCCAGCAATATGGATGCTGGGTAAAAGCATCAGTGAGTCAGGCACCTTTTGGGCAAACCAAGGGTTTGGCACCACATCATGGCCTGCAGTAGGTGAGATAGATATATTGGAGCATTGGGGAAGAGACCAAGGCTATGCACAAAGTGCTATGCATACCACATCTAGTAATGGGGCAACTCAAAATCATGGTGGTCGTTATATTTCCGATATTTCGTCCAAATTTCATACTTATACAATGGACTGGAATGCTGACCGTATCATTTTCAAAATAGATGGTATTGAGCATTATCGCTATAACCCCAGTGAAAAAAATGCAAGCACCTGGCCTTATGATTCCGAGTTTTTCTTCCTCCTAAATATAGCCATAGAGCCAAGTATTCAATCAAGTTTTACTGAGAGTGCGATGGAAGTTGATTATGTTCGTGTTTATAAATCCGGTAATTTAGTTTGGTCGGATGAGTTTAATGCTGAGCCTGTTGATGAACAGTTAAGCTGGGATTTAGATGGAGATGGTACTGCTGATGCTCTAACTGACGGACTCCTCTTTTTAAGAAGTACTTTCGAATTAACCGGTGATGCCCTTTTTGAAAATGCTACTTCATTAGAATCGGTTCTTTCAAATGAGCAAATAACGCAAAATATTTCTGACCTTCACCAGATTGCAGATATTGACGGCAATGGTGAGGTTGATGCCTTAACTGATGCGCTGACGTTGTTAAGATATTTATTTGAATTAAGAGGTGACAGTCTTATCAGTGACGCTGTTGCCCTTGATGCAAACAGAACAAATATTAGCGACATTGAATCTTATATTGAATCTCATATGCCATAAATCTCTCTGTTGCTAATCAAATGTAGTGGTTAGGTTATGTGATGGGTAATTAAGTTGTAATTGTAATAATGTAGTTGATTGGTTGCGCAGGTCTGGTGCCTGCGACCAATCGATTATGAGTCGACTGCTCTAACCAACTGAGCTATGGGCGGTTTTCCTTTGGTATAGTTAAATACCTATTAAATTCAATGATTTACGTAAACTTCTTGCGTCCACCTGATGACACCAATCTAAGTCTATTTAGACCCCGCGTCAAGAAATTTGTTACCCAACTGTTACCTGTATTGTACCTAATCAATAAACAGAAATAGGGCATAGTGACAGGGGGCGGGGATGTCTTTTGTTACGTTTAGTTGTTACTGGTTCTGTGGGGCTACATTGAATAGCCTATGGCAAAAGCATCTGAATTTGTAACTCTATTTCTTCTGCAGTCGTAACATTTGCATCTGTAGCAATTGCACCATTGATTAAGTTATTTCCTCTAAGACCAAAGGCGTACCTGATTAGCATCAAAGCATCTGTTAGTGCCTCAAAGCTACCGTTTTGGTCAAGGTCTATGGCTGAATAGCAATGACCATCATGGTCGTGCTCATCTTCATGCTCTTCATGCTCGTCACCGTAAGGGTAACAATACTCTTCATCGCCATGGTGCTCTTCTTCATGCTCGTCATGGCCATAGTCATCTCCATGCTCATTTGAATCATCACAATTTTCATCTAACTGAGGTGTTATGCCTTCTATAATAACGTCATCCCACTGGCTATCTGTATTTTGACAATATGTAATTTTGGCTAATGGATTATTGGAGAAGGGTGAATCATATATTACCATTGGCGTACTAAGGAATTTTATATTTACTAAATTGTTTGAAGTAAAAGCACCGTCAGCAATTGAATTTACCGAATCAGGAATAATCAAATTAGAGATATTATTATCATTAAATGCATTCGCTCTGATACCTCTAATGTTTGACGGGATTATTAACTCTTCTATTTGGTTTCTTCTAAAGGCAGATTCATGAATAACGGAAATGCCGGCTGGTATCTGTATACCTGTGAGTCTGTTGTTATCAAATGCGTGGCCGCCAATAAAAGTAACATTTGAAGGTATTTCAACTGAAATTAAATTGTTATATAAAAATGCAGAGCCCCCTAGCGAAACAAGTGTATTTGGTAATTCTACTGAATTTAGCCCCCAACTACTGAATGCACCCCCTCCAATAGCAGTAACAACATAACCATCAATCTCCTCAGGAATAACCAAGTCACTTGGACATCCATCAACACAACCAGTCACCTCAATACCGCCATCAATGACGTTATATGTAAACTCAGTATTACTTATAGCAAGGCTACTTGAGACTAAAAAGACTAAACCAAGAACAGTTTGAATAGATTGACGTAAATACATTTGAATTGACCAGAGTTAGTTATTATTAACTGAATAATAATGCTTTACGTATCCACTGACAAATTAGAACCAATAACAGGGGGCGGGGGTGCCTTTTGTTACGTTTAGTTGTTACTGGTTCTGTTGGGGTACATTAGAGGGGGTTTGATTAAAATATTTAAGATTGTATAGTGCTAGTCATCCTTTGACGTAAATCTATGCAAATAAAAATGAAAGAATTATTTAAAAATAAATATCTGGGTTGTGCTGTACTGGCATCTGCTTTAGGCAGCTCTACTACATCCGCTAACCTGTATATTGAGCACAAAAGACTAGAATGGGGGGACGCAACCCCCATCACCAACTCAGAATTATATGACACATCACGATTGGGTTATCAGTTTGATACGGGAGTATATCTTGAAGCTGGAGAAGATAGTGCAGCTTTTGGTTTCAAAAGAAGATTTAATAATCAAGAAATAGATTTGAATCACGAAATTTTTGATGATTCAAATACAACGCTTACTGAAGTAAAAGTTGCATTTGGAAAACCGTACATCCAGTATGAACGAAAAAATTATAGAAGAGAGTTTTATGGCATTCATGGAAAAAGCTGTATTCCTGGATATTGTACTGGGGGGGGATTCTATCGCACCAACTACTCTATTTCAGATAATACTATCCTTCTAGGCTACAAGTTTGATAATGATTCGTACATTGAGCTTGGTGACTCTAGTTTAGAGGCAGGGTTCAGAGTAGGGGGTAAAAATTTAGTAATTAAGGGAAGTTTTGAAGTTGACTTTGATGTAGAAAATTTAGAAATAAACCCCGAAATACAAGTACGATATACTTTTGCAAACTAGAGGCAGTGGTTAACTCTTTTAAGCATTAAGGATAATCAACTTTAACCCTAGTCCCCACGCCTTAAATGATTAGCATTGAATCAATTTCATGAATAGTCTTTGCAACACCTAGCCAATATTCTGTGAATTAGGAACGTAAGTAGATTAGGTGTAACTGATCGAAGTACTTTGGGAAAATGGTGGGCCCAGTAGGACTTGAACCTACGACCAATCGATTATGAGTAGACTGACCCTGTTTTGGGCAATTGTTAGCACATTCAAGTGGTTCTTCTAAGTAAATCGACAACTTACTTACTCTTGCCTTAATAAATAATGTATGCAAATATATATATTGTAGGTAAATGGTAATCTTCAAAAAAATTAACAGTTATCTCTATAAATATAATAGTAATATTTATCCTCAAAAAATAAGGAATAAAAATGAAAAAAATATTAGCTACGCTTTTTGCTCTTTCTCTTTTTTCAACAGCCCAATCAGAAAACTACTATTCTGCGAGTGTTACAAAATTCGAAGTAGATGGGGGAGATGCCTCTTTAGATTTTAAGGCTATCACAGGCACCTATGGTTCAGTTATGAGTGACAGTATGTCTGGTGAGTTTAGGTTTGGAATTGGTATTGGTGATGACTCTTTAGTTGATTCTTTTGGTGACACTATTACATCTGAGATTGATTATTATTATGGTGCATATTTAAAATTTAACTCTGAGTCAGGACAAATCAAGCCATATGCAATCATTGGTTTTACTAAACTTGAGGTTTCTTACGTTGATTCGTCAATCGGTGAAAAGGAATCAGATAGTGAGGATGATTTCTCCTATGGTTTGGGTATAGATTTTGATAATGGGTTCAATCTTGAATACATGCAATACCTTGATAAAGATGGAGTGGAGATTAATGGGCTTTCACTTGGCACGAAGTTTTAAAAACAAATAGGCTTAATGAAGACAATAAAAAAAACCTGCATTTCTGTGGGTTTTTTTTGGTTTGCTTTTTGGTGGTTGTAGATGCTCAAACTGTCGATTGACCAAAATGGTCTCTTTTAGGTAGAAATAATGGTGGGCCCAGTAGGACTTGAACCTACGACCAATCGATTATGAGTCGACTGCTCTAACCAACTGAGCTATGGGCCCTTAACTTGTCTTTTTGCTGTTAGGCGGTGTCGCGTGCTCGAAATTCTCAGTCACATACAGGTGTATGCTCTTTCAAATTACTGCGCGGCTCCTAGCCTACCAACAAATATCCTGCGTTACCTTTTACTAATCTTTTTGCCGCTAGGTGTTGTCGCAAAGCGGCATACTAAAACTCTTTGTATTTATTTTAAACTACAAAGGGATAGTTTTAGCTATTTTAATTTATTCGTCTATAAAGCTGCGCAAATGATCTGAACGAGTAGGGTGGCGCAACTTGCGAAGTGCTTTGGCTTCGATCTGACGAATACGCTCACGGGTTACATCGAACTGTTTGCCAACCTCTTCAAGGGTGTGATCTGTATTCATATCGATACCAAAGCGCATTCTAAGGACTTTAGCTTCACGAGCGGTAAGACTACCTAAGACATTGCGCGTTGAGTCGGTAAGATTCGACTTGGTTGCTTCATCCACTGGCAGCGCAATGGTGGTGTCTTCGATAAGATCACCAATGTTGGCATCTTCATCTTCACCAATCGGCGTCTCCATTGAGATTGGCTCTTTGGCAATTTTAAGTACTTTACGAATCTTGTCTTCTGGCATTTCCATGCGTTCAGCGAGTTCTTCGGGAGTGGGTTCACGTCCCATTTCTTGAAGCATTTGACGAGAAATACGATTGAGCTTATTGATGGTTTCAATCATATGCACAGGGATACGAATAGTTCTTGCCTGGTCGGCAATGGATCTTGTAATTGCCTGACGAATCCACCAGGTAGCATAGGTAGAAAATTTATAACCTCTACGATATTCAAACTTATCGACCGCTTTCATAAGGCCGATATTACCTTCTTGAATAAGGTCAAGGAACTGTAGGCCGCGGTTGGTATATTTTTTGGCGATAGAGATCACGAGTCGCAAGTTGGCTTCAACCATCTCTTTTTTCGCGCGGCGAGCCATGGCTTCACCCATGGTTACTCGACGATTAATATCTTTGATTTGAGCTATGCTTAGCTGTGTTTCTGCTTCAACTTGAGCAAGTTTGCGCTGACAGCGGGTAATTTCATGTTCTTGGTTTTTTAAACCATTGGCCCAGTCTGCATTGGACTCAATTAGCTGACTGACCCATTCCATATTGGTTTCATTGGTGGGAAAGCTTTTGATAAAGTCTTTACGTGGCATTTTGGCGTAGCGAAGACATAGGCGCATAATAGCGCGCTCTTCGGCACGAATTCTTTCTACTGCACTTCTGACCAACCCAATTAACGGATCAAATTGCCGTGGAGTCAGTTTAAGATATTTAAACACATCAGCTAGACCTTCAAGGTTTTGCTGTGAAGCTTTGCCATCTCTCCCATAGCGGGCGATGCTACGTTCAGTTTTAGCTAACTGTTCGCGAATTTCTTCGAAGCGACGTGTTGCTTCTTCTGGATCGAGGCCACCTTCGTGCTCCTCTTCTTCATCTTCTTCATCTTCATCGTCTTCACTGCCGCCGTTGGCAAGCTTTTCAGCTTCTGCTGCTTGCTGTTGGGCTAAGGCAGAAGGGACATGTTCCATAGGGTTGAGGTAGCCGCTAATAACATCAGTTAATTTGCGCTCACCAGAGACGACAAGGTCCCATTCGGCAATAATCGCTCCAACGGTTGAGGGCCAGTCTGAAATAGCTGACATAAGCTCTCGTGTGCCTTCTTCAATTCTTTTAGCGATTTCAATCTCGCCTTCACGAGTAAGTAGCTCTACCGAGCCCATTTCACGCATGTACATGCGAACCGGGTCGGTGGTTCTATGTTGTTCAGACTCAACTGAGGCTAGTGCCGCTGCTGCTTCAGCTGCTGCTACTTCATCGGGAGTATTGACTCCAGAAATCATTAAAAGTGATTCGGCATCGGGTGCAGTTTCAAATACTGTGATGCCCATATCATTAATCATCTGGATGATATCTTCGACCTGTTCAGGATCGGCAATACCCTCAGGGAGATGGTCATTTACCTCAGCATAAGTCAGGTAGCCTTGTTCTCGACCTTTGGCTATAAGATCTTTAATTCCAGATTGCTGATTTTTTAGATTTTCGCTCATAGTTTTGCTACTGTTTTATGCGCTTGAAATGGCGCGACATTATATCGAAAAAAAAACCTATTGTCGCAGTAATTTTAAAGTTTACTGCTGATATTAGTCTTTTTTCTATAGGGTTAGTAATCTTTGTTTAATTTGTTCTTTAAGCTGCGTTGATTTTTCATCTTTTGGCAGTTCAATTCTCAGTCTATGTAATTGTTTTATTTGCCTTTCATCCAGTTTTTCTTGGTTTAATAAATGCTTAGCTTTATCCCCTGCAGGAAGGCTATAAAAAGCTTCTTTTAGCACATGTTTATAGGCATCACAGAACTCTTGATTATCATCTCTGCCGGTGCCTGAAGGCGGATGATAGAGCTCAATAGCGGCAAGTTCTTGCAAGGTCTGAGTTTCCTGAGAATTGCTGTACGTGCCATGCCAGTAGGCAAATATATGTGAGGGTTTGTAATCTGGATTACTTTTAACTACTTTTAGTAATTTTAAAAATAGTGCTGTGTCTGTTTCTATTGAGGTTTCAAGTAGCTCTATATTATCTATATGTTCTGCTAGTTGTGGATGATTTATAAGCAGTGCAGTTAGGTGTTTTATTGGAGTAAGACGTATTTTTGAGGTTCTTTCTTCGCCCATCTCAGTCACATAACCATAGTCATCACCGGCAGGGATAGGTTCCGATGCCCAATCATGATGGCTGTGAGGTTGGGGATTGTTAGATCCAACCTCCTTTGTTTCTGTGTAACCCGTTGTTTGGTTGCCGACATAGGTTTTTAGGTCTTCTACCCCAATACCTGTTTTTTGGGATAATTCTTCTAGCATTAGTTGTTTGAAAACACCCTGAGGAATACGATTAATTTTTGGCGCACTTAATTTGCTAAGCTTGGCTTTGCCTTCGCCAGTATTGATATCTATACCATCTGTTAGCTCTTCAAATAAAAACTCTGAGAGTGGTGTAGCATTTTCAATCTGGGATTTAAATTTTTCTGTACCTAGATTTCTGACCATGGTGTCTGGGTCTTCGCCATCAGGCAAGAATAAAAATTTAGCTGTGACACCGTCACGCATTTCGGGCAATGCTATATCCAATGAGCGCGAGGCAGCGCGTCGTCCGGCACTATCACCATCGAAGCAGAAAACAATTTCACTGGTATATCTAAACAACTTTTGCAGGTGATTTTCGGTGAGCGCGGTGCCCAAAGTTGCCACGGCGTTATGAATGCCGTATTGAGCTAGAGCAATAACATCCATATAGCCCTCAACCATGAGTAGATAGGGTATTTCTTTTAGAGCTTGGCGCGCTTCGTAAAGACCATACAGTTCTCTTCCTTTGTGAAATACCGGTGTTTCTGGAGAGTTGAGATATTTTGGCGTGCTATCGTCTAGGACTCGACCACCAAAACCGAGAGTTCGACCGCGTTGATCACGGATTGGAAACATAATTCGGTGACGAAATCGGTCGTATTGTTTTTTTTCTTCAGGCTTAATAATTAGCATGCCTGAGTCTGCCAGCAATTTTGTTTTTTCGTCGCTAGTTGCTACGGATTTGATCAAGTTATCCCAACCCTTAGGGGCAAAGCCAATACCAAATTGTGCGGCAATTTGGCCAGTTAATCCTCTGGATTTAAGATAATTAACCGCCACTTTTGCTTCTTCTGAACGCAATTTTTGACGGTAAAATTTATCGGCTTCGGTAAGTACCGAATATAAATCGTCACGATGCTGTTTAGCTTTTGGGTTAGCAGTTGCTTCTCTAGGGACTTCAAGGCCGACATTTTTAGCCAACAATTCAACTGCAGGGAGAAAGTCTAAGCGGTCAAATTCCATGACAAAACTGAGGGCGTTTCCGCCGGCCCCACAGCCAAAGCAATAATAAAATTGCTTGTCTTGAGCGACGGTGAAAGAGGGGCTTTTTTCTTCATGAAAAGGACAGCAAGCTTTGTGACTTTTTCCTGTTTTCTTTAGCGGAACACGGCTATTAACCACGTCGACTATATCAACACGGTCTAAAAGATCATCTATAAAAGATTGCGGGATTAAGCCTGCCATGATTCCAGTGAAAGCTATTTAATTTGGACTATAGTGTAACGGGTTATGGCAGGAAATAAACCGCGATTATTAAACCAGTGCTTTTTTTACGCCAGCACTTACTACGCCAGCATCAGCTCTGCCTTGAATTTGCGGCTTTAATATGCCCATAACCTTGCCCATGTCGCGCATTGATTCAGCGCCAGTTGAGGCTATCGCTGCTTGGACTAGCTGGTCAATTTCATGCTCTGTCAATGCTGTTGGAAGAAATTCTTGTATAACCTCGATTTCTGCAATTTCGATAGCGGCTAATTCGTCGCGGCCAGCAGCTTCATATTGGGTGATGGAATCTCGACGCTGTTTAATCATTTTATCCATAATCGCAATAAGTCGCTGGTCATCGATCTCAATGCGCTCATCAACTTCGATGCGTTTTACTTCTGCTTGGATTAAGCGAATTGCGCCAAGGCGCGGCTTATCTTTTGCTCGCATGGCATCTTTCATTGCATTGTTGATTTCTACTTTAAGACTCATGATTAAACTCCGAAGGGATTAAACAATAATATACAGCTGCGATTGCTAGAAACACAAAAAGCGCCTCAAGGCGCTCTTTGCTGGATAACTAAACTAAACGTCGCGGTGTGCGAGGTTAGTATAACCTTTGGAACTTGCGTGATTCGCGAGAAACCTTTTTAAGGTTGCGCTTAACCGCTGCAGCGCCTTTGCGCTTGCGTTCCCAGGTTGGTTTCTCATAAAATTCTTTAGAGCGAACCTTAGCTAGAATTCCTGCTTTTTCACATGATCGTTTGAAACGTCTTAAGGCTACGTCAAACGGCTCATTTTCTTTAATACGCACACTTGGCATTGATGCATAATCCTGTTGTTGTAAAAAGTAAAATCAGCAGATAGTAAAAACTGCTGTTCTGTAAGGGCGCGTAGTCTATACATTTACCCTTATTGATGCAAAATCTTTTTGCCTTTTTAAGCTTTTTTTAGCGGTTTAGTTATAAATTTAGACAAAAGTCACGAGCTGTGGACGAATTTTTGCATCTTGGAGGGCTTTTTGTTGCGTAAAATAAGCCAATGGGTTCACACCAACTAACATAGAGGTTAAAGTTGCAGCCTACACAATGGGCCAAAAAAATAACCAATGCTTGTACTTGGAATTGAAACATCTTGTGATGAAACCGGTTTTGCCGTCTATGACAGCGAAAGAGGGCTTTTGGCGCACAGCCTCCATTCACAAGTAGCTCTGCACGCAGACTATGGTGGTGTGGTGCCAGAGCTAGCATCCCGCGATCATGTGCGTAAGATCTTACCCATGTTGAATGAAGTTTTAGCTAAATCTGGCATTGATAAGCAATCGATTGATGGTATCGCCTTCACAGCAGGACCTGGTTTAATGGGTGCGCTTATGGTCGGTGGGTCTATGGCAACTGCTCTGGGGTTTACCCTAGATGTACCAGTGATTGGTGTTCATCATATGGAAGGCCATTTATTAGCGCCTATGTTAGAGGACACGCCACCAGAATTTCCCTTTGTGGCACTATTAGTTTCTGGTGGTCATACCCAGTTAGTTCTGGTCAAGGGCATTGGCAGTTACCAGCTGCTTGGCGAGTCACTTGATGACGCAGCCGGAGAGGCCTTTGATAAAACTGCCAAGATGCTTGATTTAGATTATCCTGGAGGCCCTGTTTTGGCAGGATTAGCGGAAAAAGGGCAGACACAACGTTTTGATTTTCCTCGACCCATGACCGATCGCCCGGGTTTAGATTTTAGTTTTTCTGGGTTAAAGACCCATACCAGAAATCTAATTGAAAAATACCGTGGTGATGATGTACTTCCTGATGACCAAACCGTACTGGATATTTGTGCAGGTTTTCAGGAGGCCGTGGTCGATACGCTCGTGATAAAATGCCAACGGGCACTAAAACAAACGGGCATGCGTAAATTAGTAATTGCTGGCGGCGTCTCTGCTAATAAGCGTTTGCGCGAGAAATTAGAGTCAGAATTATCCAAAAATAATGCCGAAGTCTTTTATGCGCGTCATGAGTTTTGTACCGACAACGGCGCTATGATTGCCTATGCTGGTTGTCAAAGGCTGCTGGCGGGCGAAACTAGCGATTTAGCGCTTTCGGTTACACCCCGATGGCCGTTGCAAAACCTTTCTTCAATTGAGGTATAGAGTTAATGGATATTGTATATATAAGAGATTTGCGTATTGAAACCATTATTGGTATCTACGACTGGGAGCGCGAAGTAAAGCAAACAGTTAGCTTGGACTTGGAGATGGCTCACGATATCCGCAAAGCCGGTGAAACAGACGATATCCAATATGCGCTAAATTATAAATCCATTGCCAAGCGATTAATTGCCTTTATTGAGGGAAGTGAGTTTTTGCTTGTGGAGCGAATGGCAGAGGAGGTTGCTGCTATTGTTCTCAATGAGTTTTCTGTTCCTTGGTTGAAATTGCGTGTTAGCAAGCCAGGGGCGCTGCGAGGATCTAAGGATGTCGGCATTCTAATACAACGCGGTGAAAAGCCAGAGGGAGTTGCTATTTAATGGCACTGCTATACCTGAGTCTTGGAAGTAATATTGATCGTGACCGCCATATAGGTGCAGCGTTAGATGCCCTTGCCGATTGTTTTGGGTCTCTTGAAATTTCAACTGTTTATGAATCGGTTGCTGTCGGTTTTGAGGGTGATAGTTTTTATAATCTAGTGGTGGGTATTAATTCTGATTTACCCGTGGGCGAAATTACTAAAGTCTTAAAGCGTATTGAAGATTGCAATGGTCGCGATCGCAGTGCGCCAAAATTTGGTCCTCGAAGCTTAGATATAGATATATTGACGGTTGATGATTTAGTCGGTGAAATCGATGGTGTCAAGTTGCCCAGAAGTGAAGTGCTGAAAAATGCCTTTGTTCTTCAACCCTTAGCTGAATTAGCTAGTGATATGACCCATCCATTGACCAATAAAAGCATTGGTCAGCACTGGCAAGAATTTGATAAGGCTAGTCAGGATTTATGGCCAGTAAAATTTGACTGGCAACCCTCTGCTTAAAGGCTAGTTGAACTTCCGCCGTCCACTGCTATTGTTTGTCCTGTCATATAGCTAGCTTCTACTGCTAAAAAGAATACCGTATCGGCAATATCTGATTCGCTTCCAAGCCTACCCATGGGTACATTTTTTAATACCGATTGTTGTTTCTCGATATCGCCCTCTTCATGTTCGGGCCATAAAATAGCACCGGGAGCCACTGAATTGACTCTTACTTCAGGCGCGAGCTCGAGCGCCATGGTCTTTGTCATGGCAATATTGCCACCTTTGGCAATGGTATAAATAGGGTGGTTGGCCAGTGCCTGTCTAGCATGCATATCTGAAATATTAACCACAGCACCTTGCTGCTTTTTAAGTAATCCACTCAGAGCTTGGGTAAGGAAAAAAGGCCCCCTTAGGTTGCTGCCAATCAAGTCGTCCCATAGCTCTTGATCGCATTTTTCTAGCGGGGTTGGATAAAAGCTAGAGGCATTGTTTACCAGTACATCAAGTCGTCCCATATTGACTATTAAATCAGTGATTTTTTTTATTCCAGCAGGGCTACTTAGATTGGCTTGGACCATTAAGCAGCTATCGGCATCAATGTGATTTAGAGTTTGGCAAAGTTTGTCAGCGGCGCTGGCGGAATTATTGTAATGAATAACTACACGATAATTGGCGTTGTGAAAAAGCTGCGCCATATTGGCGCCTATACGTCGTGCCGCACCGGTAATGAGTACGACTTTTACTCTGTGATTATTCATGCTGATAGTGTTATCCCATATATTCCGATTTAAAATTCTTAAGTTGCGCTATTTGTCGTTGCTTTAATTGGACTCCGATTTCTACTCCCTTGACACCATTGGCAACAAGGTCAGAAATATCAACTTTTTGTACAGCTAATAAAGCATCCATTAAGTATTGCTTGGGGTGATACGTGATATCTTCAAATCCAGCTCTTCCTCGGGCATCAGCTTCACAACAATATAGAAAATCCATTAGCCGATCTGTATTTCGCAGGGCGCCAATATTTTGAAAAAGCTTCAAAATAGTTGCAGGTTTAAGCTCCTTAGCTTTGTGAGAATGAAGATGATATTCGGTAACAGCCATGGCTAGTTGGCGATATTGATTGGGTACGCCCAGTCGATCACATATAGCCTGAACAACTGGCATGCCCGAGGTTTCATGACCTGTATGACTTGGAAGTACTGTCTCTGGCGTTAGCGCCTTACCAACATCATGAACTAAAACGCTAAATCTGACAGCTCCAGAGTTTGATATTTTGACAGATTGTTGTAATGCCATCAGAGTATGGATACCAGTATCCACCTCTGGATGATAGTCAGCTCGTTGCGGGACCCCAAATAGGGCATCAATTTCTGGCAGTAGCACCGCTAGTGCGCCACAGTCTTTTAATACTTTAATAAAAACATGCGGTGACTGCTCAGTAAGGGCTCTGGAAGTTTCTTTCCATACTCTTTCAGCAACTAGAAATTCCATTTCGCCTTTGGCGACAATAGATTTTAATAAGTCCATAGTTTCATCGGCGATGGTAAATCCAAGGTGGTGATAGCGAGCGGCAAATCTTGCAACTCTTAAGACTCTTAATGGGTCCTCAATAAATGCTTGGGAAACATGGCGCAGTAATTTTTTCTCAAGATCCTGTCGGCCACCATAGGGGTCAATAATATTGCCGGCATTATCCTGAGCCATAGCATTAATGGTTAGATCTCGACGAATTAAATCTTGTTCAAGAGTGACTTCTGTAGAGGTATAAAATTCAAAACCTTTGTAGCCATGACCTGATTTTCTCTCTGTGCGAGCTAGGGCGTATTCTTCACTGGTTTTAGGATGAATAAAAACCGGGAAATCTTGCCCTACTGGCTTAAATCCTTGACTGGTCATTTGTTCAGGGGTGGCGCCCACAACCACCCAGTCATTTTCCGAGCTTGGGTAATTAAGTAAGCTGTCGCGCACAGCGCCACCAACCAAA
This sequence comes from uncultured Porticoccaceae bacterium, assembly GCA_965662525.1. GTDB lineage: Bacteria > Pseudomonadota > Gammaproteobacteria > Pseudomonadales > Porticoccaceae > HTCC2207. The sequence continues at coordinate 17,579 of CBFIHQ010000005.1, read as the reverse complement.
TAAATTTGCATACTAACCTCTTATGATATTCATCCATTGTAGTTGCCAAGCTACAGGTTCTCAATCGTTGACTTAGGTGATAAGCCCATAGTTTTTATTTCATAAATAAATAGATACAACGAGTTGTTAGCTTTCTGCATATTTCTTGTGATCGACTATCATCAAATTATCGTAATGAAAAAAATATAAGGTTAGTAGTTTAAAGCTGTATTAAATCACTCTTTTTTTCACTGGGGGAGCCCATGAGTAGTGACATTGACAATGTAGAAGAAATCGACAATAAATTTCAGCATGCTTTTGAAACTGATTCCGCTGACAATAAATCCAGCAATCCCGTCGATAGTGCTGCTTTAAAAAATAAGTTTAAACAGGACTCAAGTTCGCGAAAAAGGCTGGAGCAAAAGCTTGAAGACAGTAGGGTTTATCGTCAGGTGCGAGACTTTGACTTTGATGATTTTGAAGACTAGCGCACAAGATATAAATTCATTTCCATAACAGTCAGCATCCTGCTGAGTTTTTTGGCATAATAGTTCCTTAAATTTTATGGGATTGATGAAGTCCATTGACTGCCACATATATTCTTAAAATAGAAAATCTATCCTTTGAGCGCAACGATGTGTTGCTGTTCGATCCTGTGAGTTTAGAATTAAACTCTGGCGAAGCCTTGCATATTGAAGGCGCTAATGGCGCGGGTAAAACAACTCTTTTTCAATTGCTCATTAAAATGCTAGAGCCCAGCGCCGGCAACTTATACTTTCGCGGTCAAAATTTTAGTGAATGTCATTTTGAGTATCTTTCGGATATTTTATTTATAGGTCATCAGTCAGGTGTTAAGGCGGCCCTCACGGTAGAAGAAAATCTTAGGTGGATGAGCCCAGATAATACCTCATCAGAAAAAATTACCGCGGCATTGCAATCTGTGGGTTTAGAGCACTACGCCAGCGTTCCTTGTTATCGCCTTTCAGCAGGGCAGCATCGTCGTGTTGCGTTGGCGCGTTTGATGACAACCAAAGCGACACTTTGGTACCTTGATGAGCCTTTTGCCGCGCTTGATAAGCAGGGTGTTGCCTTTATTGAAAGCTGTATGCAAAAGCATCTAGATCAGGGTGGCAGCATTGTCTTTTCTTCTCATCAAGATCTAGTCAATATAGTCGTACGTAGCTATAGGGTTAGCCCTTTTAGAGGGGGACTGTAAATGCATAATTATCTCTCTGCAGGTTTCGTAGCATACTTATCGCGGGATTTATTGCTCGGCATTAGAAATAAGACCGATTGGATAAAACCATTAATATTCTTTCTATTAGTTTCAGCGCTGGTGCCACTGGCCATTGCCCCGGAAGCTGAGCGATTAGCTCAACTTGCACCAGGTATTATTTGGATTTTTGCAGTTCTGGCGACGCTGCTTTCGGTAGAGCGTTTGTATAGTGATGACCTGCAAGATGGCTCGCTGGAACAAATGCTAATGTCGCCCAATCTATTGATAATGCCCATTTTAGGTAAAATCACTGCTCATTGGGTGATGATCGGACTTCCATTGACATTGTTGTCGCCAGTGATTGGTGTTTGGTTTTCACTGCCTACTATTGCTATGTTACCTATGATGATTAGTTTAGCTTTAGGTACTGCGGTACTGAGTTTAATTGGAGCCGTTGGAGCAGCTTTAACGCTACCGCGACAGAGCGGTGTAATTTTAGCTCTGTTGGTTATGCCGCTTTATATGCCTGTGCTTATATTTGGTAGCGCAACTATTCAACGTGCAGTGGATGGTCTTGATTGGACTGCGCCACTAGCAGTGTTAGCGGCGCTACTAGCCATTGCTATTGCGCTCTGCCCACTAGCAATTAATGCGAGTTTAAGACTTGCAAAAAATGGATAAAAGATAAATGAATTTTAATTTGCAATGGACATGGTTTCATCGCCTGGGATCGCCGCGCTGGTTTTATCAAAAAACTCAGCGCTGGTTGCCATGGTTAAGTCTAATGATGATGTCGCTTCTAATTACGGGATTAATCTGGGGTCTTGCTTATGCGCCACCGGATGCAAAACAGGGCAATAGCTTTCGTATTATTTACCTTCATGTACCAGCATCTGTGGTTGCGCTAGCGGGCTATTACCTAATGGCGATAGCTGGTGCAGTGGGTTTGATCTGGCGTATTAAACTGTCTTACATGTTAATGCGATCGGCGGCACCTATTGGCGCCGCGCTAACCTTTATAGCGTTGGTAACTGGAGCTATATGGGGCAAGCCAACCTGGGGTGCTTATTGGGTTTGGGATGCGCGTATCACATCAATGCTGATCCTGTTATTCCTTTACCTCGGAGTGATGGCCTTACGCCATACCTACGCAAGCAATGAGTCGGCAGATAAAGCATCGGCTATTTTGGGCTTAGTGGGCATGGTAAACGTACCTATTATTTATAAGTCTGTTGATTGGTGGCAGACCTTGCATCAACCCGCAACGATTAAATTTACTGGCGCTCCAAGTATGCACCCCGATATGTTTATGCCCTTGGTGGTAATGATTATTGGTTTTTATTTGTTTTATGCAGTCAGTTTGATTCTTTTTACCAGAGCAGAGATTCTTCGGCGTGAATATAGAGCAAGCTGGGTAAAACAGTTGGTAGTAGATGACTTAACAGAGAAATAACGATGTATTTTGATAGTATTCAGCAGCTAATTAGTATGAACGGTCACGGAGTCTATGTATGGACTGCGTTTAGTATATCGATAGTGGTTATGGTGAGTCTGGTATTACAGCCGCTATGCCAATCAAAGAAAGAATTTAATAATATTAGGTTACATATAAAATTACAGCAGGTTAATAAAGCAGCTATGCAACAAAAGGATTCCGATGCACCCCATTCGTAAGCAAAGATTACAGATTGTCGTATTGATCGTGATTGCCAGTTCATTGGCGGCATGGTTAATTGCCTATATGTTAGGTCAGAATGCCAATTACTTTTTTACCCCATCGCAAGTTTTACAGGGTGAGGCGCCAGAAAATGTCACTATTAGAGCAGGGGGCATGGTCGTGGAAGGTTCTATACAAAGATCCACAGATTCGCTTGATGTAAGCTTTCTTGTAACCGATGGTTTGGGTAATTTAAAAGTGAGTTACAGTGGTATTCTGCCGGATTTATTTGCCGAGGGCGAAGCTGCGATTGCCACTGGAAAATTAGATAGCGATAAGATCTTATACGCTTCACAGGTATTGGCAAAGCATGATGAAAATTACACTCCCCCGGAAGTAGCAGATGCTATGAATCAGGCATATAAGTTGAAGCAGCAAAGCAAATACTTATCTGAAGAGGCTGAAAAGTGATAGCAGAGTTGGGGCATTTTGCCCTTATTATTGCATTGTCTATGGCGCTACTGCAGTCAATAGTGCCAATGATTGGCTCATTCAAGGGTTATACCAGCTGGATGCGGTTGGGCAGTTCCCTATCAGTGGGTCAATTGTCGTTTGTCGCAATTTCTTTTGTCTGCTTGACTGCAGCATTTTTAAATGACGATTTCTCTCTTAAATACGTTTCGCAGAACTCAAATACCGCGCTTCCAGACCATTATAAAATTAGTGCAGTTTGGGCGGCTCACGAGGGTTCACTTTTATTATGGGCGCTTATATTAGCCGGCTGGACTGCAGCTGTTGCACTATTTAGTCAGGCGCTGCCCTTGGTGCTTCGGGCGCGAATACTGTCAATATTAGGTGCTATATCTGTTGGTTTTGCTCTTTTTTTACTCTACACATCGAATCCTTTTGAGCGATTGTTGCCGATGTCACCGATGGAGGGGGCAGACCTTAATCCACTTCTGCAAGATATTGGATTAATTATCCATCCACCTATGCTGTATATGGGTTATGTGGGTTTTGCTGTTCCTTTTGCATTTGCTATCGCCGCTTTAATAGGTGGGCAATTCGATAGTGCCTGGGCGCGTTGGTCTCGACCATGGATTAATTTGGCTTGGATGTTTCTTACCCTAGGTATAACTCTGGGGAGCTGGTGGGCCTATTATGAACTCGGCTGGGGCGGCTGGTGGTTTTGGGATCCAGTGGAAAATGCGTCGTTAATGCCTTGGTTGGTGGGCACCGCATTAATGCACAGTGTATCTGCTAGCGAAAAGCGTGGTGTGTTTCGCAGCTGGACACTGTTGTTGGCGATTTTTGCCTTTTCACTCAGCTTATTAGGAACCTTTTTGGTTCGCTCTGGAATTTTAACCTCAGTACATGCCTTTGCCACTGATCCAGAGCGCGGGGTGTTTATGCTGATGTTTTTGGCTATTGTTATTGGTGGGTCGCTGATGTTATTTGCTATTCGAGGTCCGGCAATGCATAAGGTTGCCGCTTACAGTGGCTGGTCTAGAGAAGTAATGCTATTAATCAACAATGTGATTCTGGTCAGTGCAATGACCATGATTCTAATTGGCACATTGTACCCCTTAGTTGCCGACGTGCTTGATTTGGGCAAGATTTCGGTAGGTCCTCCTTATTTTAATTTCTTTTTTGTACCCCTGACTTTTGGTTTGGTTATCGCGATGGGTATTGCGGTATTTACTAAATGGAAAGCTACGGAACCTAGACTAATACTGAGTAAGATTCCTGTTCCTCTTCTTATTGCGATGATAACTGCAGGTATTTTGCCATTTTATTTGGTAACTGATTATAGCTATTCAATCACAGCAGGATTAACCCTCTTTATGAGTCTGTGGTTGGTGGCAACAATTGTTAAAGACCTTATCGAAAAGGTTGGCAGCAATATCAAGCGCATAGCGACATTAAGTTACAGTTATTTGGGAATGCAGCTAGCCCATACCGGACTTGCCATCTGTATTCTAGGAGTGGGCTTAAGTTCGGCTTATGACCAGTCTCGGGAGTTGCGAATGGCGCCTGGTGACAAGGCTGTAATTGCAGGCTATGAGTTTACTTTTTCTGCCGTAAATCCTGTTGCTGGGCCGAATTACACCGCGTTTCAGGCGCGCATTAAAGTGACTAAAGAGAGGCGATTAATAGCTAACTTGTATCCTGAAAAGCGGCATTACAATGCTGGTGGTCAGGTGATGACAGAGGCCGCTATTGATCCTTCATTGGAAAGGGATATCTATGTCTCTTTGGGAGAGCCATTAGCCGGTGGAGCATGGGCGCTAAGCCTTCAGGTTAAACCTTTTGTTCGCTGTATTTGGCTGGGGGGTGTATTGGTAGCTATTGGTGGGCTGTTGGCGGCTACAGATCGCCGTTATCGTCGTCGCAAAAAGTTGGCAATCAACGATGAGGTTGCGGGATGAATCGAATAGCATTATTTGTTCCGCTAGTGGTTTTTGCCATTTTAACGTTGTTTCTACTCAAAGGATTAGATAGAGATCCAACAGAATTGCCTTCGGCACTGGTAGGTGAGGCATTTCCCTCCTTTGTTTTACCATCGCTGTCTAATCAGCAAAAATTGCTTTCTGAGCACGACCTTAATTCCAAAGTAGTGTTGGTCAATGTCTGGGCAACATGGTGCTTTGCCTGTCGAATTGAGCATCCTATGCTTAATCAATTAGCCGCTGAAGGGGTCAGTATTATTGGCCTTAATTACAAGGATCAGAATAACAAGGCACTGCAGTGGCTAGAGCAAAAAGGGAATCCCTATCTTTTTAATATTGTTGATGCTCAGGGTAGTTTAGGCTTCGATTTAGGGGTTACTGGCGCGCCAGAGACATACTTGGTCGATCATCAGGGCATTATTCGTTATCGTCGAGTAGGTGTGGTTGACCAGCGAGTTTGGGATGATGAGATTAGCGGTCTCTATCAGCAGTTAATCGGTGAGGCAGAATAATGCCCGCGTATTTTTTTAAGCTTTTGCTGACGGCAACTTTATTGCTAATGCCATTGGCTCCTTTTAGTGACCAGGCTAAAGTTTGGGCAACTAGCGAAGTGGTCGAGTTCTCCGATCCGCTATTGCGAGAGCGTTATTATCAGTTGGTACAAGAACAGCGCTGTCCAAAATGTCAGAATCAAAATTTAGCTGATTCAAATGCCCCAATTTCTAAAGATATGAAGGCGCAAATTTACACTATGCTAGAAGCACAAAATACCGATGATCAGATTAAACAGCATTTGGTGTCGCGCTATTCAGAGTTTGTACTCTATCGTCCTGAGGTCAATACGAATACATGGTTTCTATGGTTTGCCCCTCTATGTTTTGTGTTGCTGGGTGGTTTAATTGTCTGGCGTTATGCATTTTTGGGCAATAAAGCCAAAGCAGCAGCTTCAAACACAGTAATGCTAACCGAAAGTCAGCAACGGCAGTTATCAAAGCTATTGGGCGAGGACGATAAATCATGACTCTATGGCTTCTTATTTCTGGGCTTTTAGTGCTGGCTTCGATGTTTTTGATATATCCCTTTGTAAGCAAAGAGAGTTTAGAGCAAGGTGAGATTTTACAGGCTAATTTACAGATTTTTCGCGATCAGCAACAGCAACTGGACAAGCAGTTAGAGCAAAAACAAATTACTAAGCAGCAGTATCAGCAATTATTGGCTGAGGCAAAGCAGTTGTTGCTAGTAAATACTAACGACGAAGAAGCTCAAAAGCCTTTATCCTTTAAGCGCAGGAAAATCAAAGTATTACTGCCAATATTGATTTTACTTGTGCCATGCTTTTGTTTTGTGGTTTATCATTCAATCGGTGCCTCTGCCGATCAGAAAATTATTGAGTTAATTCAGCAGGCATCAGAGTCCAGTGATAAGGTGCAAGTAGAAAAGCTTCAAACTGAGCTTTATGTTGCGGTTGAAAAAAGAGCTCAACAGCGCCCAGGTAATATCTATTATTGGATATTGCTAGCTAAGAGAGCTATTCAGCAAAATGACTTAACTGGCGCTAAGTATAATTATTCCCAAGCCATCAAGTTAAGCCCTGATGATGGCTATTTGCTTGGTCAATATGCAGAAATACTATTTATGCTGGCCAATAGTCAGTTTACCGATGAGGTTTTAATAGCCTTAGACAAGGCATTTGCCATTGATGCATCCAATCCCACGGTACTGGGTTTAAAAGGCATTCAGTCTTTTGAAAATCAGCAATGGCAGTTGTCCATTACCTACTGGCAAGAAGCACAGAGGCAAATGGACCAAACTTCCGCTACCGCCAATGCGCTCAAAGCAGGAATTGCTCGGGCGCAAAAACGCTTGGGTATTCAGCCCGATCAGGTGGCAGTATCACCGCAGGTTGAGATTGCAGTTAGTATCGATCAATCTATAGCCTTTAATCCAGAGCAAAGCGTCTTCGTTGCCTTGGTTGCAACCTCCGGCGCACCTATGCCATTTGCGGCAAGAAAACTTAGAGCAGGAGATTTGCCGATAATCATTACTTTGAGCAATGCCGATGCGGTTATGGCAGGGTATAACCTTTCTAGTGCTTCTGAGGTTAAAGCTGTGGCAAGATTATCTCAATCAGGTTCGGCAACACCTCAGGTGGGGGATTGGGAAGATTCTATGGATTCTATCGATTTAAGCGCGGAAAAGCGCTCAGTTAGTCTTCAAATATCCCGTCAAATAATCACAAATTAAAGCCCGAAAAAATTTGTTATTTAGGCCTTCTTATAGTTCAAATAAATTTGTTTTAATATTTCTATCATAAAATTGGATTAATGGTTTTGCCTTGTGCTTATACTGTGTAGAATAACCCATTAGCCATCGAAAATGGCGAATTAATTTGACCAGAAAAACGACCTATAAATGCGGCTTAAATCTATAAAATTAGCTGGGTTCAAATCCTTTGTGGACCCTACCAATGCTCAGTTTCCCAGCAACCTGTGCGCTGTTGTCGGCCCTAACGGTTGTGGTAAATCAAATATTATCGATGCGGTGCGCTGGGTGATGGGTGAAAGCTCAGCCAAGAACTTGCGTGGCGAGTCGATGTCCGATGTTATCTTTAATGGTTCAGGTGCACGCAAGCCGGTGGGTCAGGCATCTATAGAATTAGTATTTGATAATTCCGATGGGCGTATTGTTGGTGAATACGCTTCGTACAACGAAATAGCCATTAAGCGGAAAGTCACTCGTGATGGCACAGCTAATTACTACCTAAATGGTAATAAGTGTCGCCGTCGCGATATTACCGATATCTTTTTGGGCACCGGCTTGGGTCCCAGAAGCTATGCCATTATTGAGCAGGGTATGATTTCGCGTCTAATCGAATCTAAGCCCGATGAACTGCGGGTTTATATTGAGGAAGCGGCAGGCATATCTAAATACAAAGAACGTCGTCGAGACACTGAGTCGCGTATTAGTCGCACTATGGAAAATCTCGAGCGTTTAACTGATATTCGCGATGAATTAGGTAGACAGATCGGTCGTCTTGAGCGCCAAGCTAAGGCCGCTGAAAAGTACGCCGAATACAAGAAGCAAGAGCGTCAATTAACGGTTGAGTTGCTGGCTCTGCGTTGGCGTGATTATGATCAATCTGGTCAGCAACAAAAGCAAATTATTGGACAGCTAGAGCTGGCGCATGAAAAGCTAGTAACAGCCCGAAGCGCCTGTGATACAGCCATTGAAAAACTGCGCAGTGATTTTACCCAAGCCAGTGACTCATTTAATGAAATTCAAGCCAATTTTTATAAGATTGGCGGTGAAGTTGCACGCCTAGAACAGGCGATTGAGCATTCACAACAGCGCGCTCAGGAGTTGGATAAAGATTTGCAACAAACTGAGCATAACTTTATTGAAGCCGATCAACACCTCAATAGCGACAAGCAAAAGGCCGCTGGTTGGGAGGCAGAACAGTCGGAGTTAGAGCCGCTGCTAATTAAGGCGCAAAAAGCCGAAAAAGCTTCGTCAGAATTGTTACAAACTGCAGAGACTGCCATGCAAAAGTGGCAGCAATCTTGGGATCAGTTTACTCAGTCAGCGGCAGATCCTCGACAGCAGGCAGAGGTTCAGCAGTCCCGAATTCAGCATATAGAACAACTTTTACGGCGCCTTGATGAGCGTCGTACAGGGTTATTCACAGAGGTTAGCAGTTTTCAAGCAAGCCCTGCAGAACAAGAAATGGCGGCCGTTCAGACTGAATTAACCAAGGTTGAATCAGCGCGCACGCAGATCGATAAACAGCGTCAGGAACACAGCGTACAGATTCAAGCACTGCGTGAGCAAGAAAAGCAAACTAGCGCTGATTATGATAGTTTGCGTGGTAAGCAGCAGACTTTAAAAGGGCGTGAGGCTTCCTTAGAGGCCCTGCAGCAAGCGGCAAAAGGCGACGAGTCAGAAAGAAAGTGGCTCGCCGATAAAGGTTTAGCCGATAAACCTAGATTGGCTGATTCAGTGGTTCCAACTAAGGGCTGGGAGCTTGCGGTAGAGACTGTGCTAGGCAGCTATTTACAGGCAATTGCGGTAGATGACGTCGTTTCTAGTATCAACTTATTAGATGACTTTAAGAAAGGTGAATTGCTACTTATTAGCAAAGGCTCCTCTGCTGAAAATTCGGCTGACAAGGGTCGCTTATTAAGTGAATTGGTTAAAGCCGATGGTGTCGATGGTCTTCTAGCTAATATATATGCCGCAGAGACTTTGACAGAAGCACTTAAATTACAATCAAAATTAAGCGCGGTTGAATCAGTAGTTACCCCAGAGGGTATTTGGTTGGGTGCAAATTGGTTGCGGGTGGCGCGAGATAAAGATGCCACCGCTGGCTTCTTACAGCGTAAGCAAGAATTAGAAAAAATTGCGCAACAGATTAGCGAAACCAATAAAAAAGTTGATCAGCTTGAGTCAACTCGGGCCAAAAATGAAGCCACTCTTAAGCAGCTTGAACAAGATCGTCAAGCGTTAGATGCAAAACATACTGAGCAACAGCACAGGTATACAGAGTTGCGCTCTAAGTTAAGTGGTTTTGAGGTGCAAATTGAGCAGTTTAAAGCGCGCAAACAAAGAGCGGAAACAGAATTAGCTGAGGTTGAGGGTCAGGCCAAAACTGAAACTCAAAACCTATCTGAAGCGCGCAAGACACTGGAACAAGCCATTGAAAAAATGGATGTCGACAGTCAACAGCGAGAACAGTTGGTTCAGCAGCGCGATCAGTATAGGGCTGAGCTAGATAGCAGTCGCCAGACCGCTGATCAAGATCGTTCTCAGCGCCAACAACTAGAAATGCGTCAACGTTCTTTAACCACTCAGCTAGAGTCAGTGCGTGAGGGAATTCAGCGATTACAGGTTCAGGTTGAACGCTTAGGTGAACGCCGCGAACAACTTAAAGCAGCATTTAATATTAAAGAAGACCCGTCAGAAAATTATAAGGTAGAGCTTGAAAATGCTCTAGCGTCGCGCTTGGCTGTTGAAGAAACCTTAACGACTGCGAGATCTGCAGTTGAAACCGTTGAGTTTCAAATGCGTGAGCAGGAAAAAACTCGCACTGAGTTGGAGCAAGAAACTCAAAAGGCGCAGGGTAAGCTTGAGCAACAAAGACTTTCAGCTCAAGAAATCACAACCTTAAGTGGAACTATTGAAAGCCAAATTCAAGAGAAGCAGGGTAATCTCTCAGAGTTGCTAGAAACCCTTGATGAAGATTCAGCCATTGTCGACTGGGAAGAAAACCTTCAAGTCATGGCTAATCGAATTCAGCGTTTAGGTCCTATTAACTTGGCGGCAATTGATGAATATAAATTAGAGTCTGAGCGCAAAGATTATCTTGATCAACAAAATGCTGAGTTAGAGGAAGCCTTAACCACGCTACAAAATGCTATTCAGAAAATTGATCGAGAAACCAGAACCAAATTTAAAGATACCTTTGAATTTGTCAATACTCATATTCAAGAGTTATTTCCAAAGTTGTTTGGCGGCGGTCATGCCTATCTTGAAATGGTCGGCGATGATCTTCTCAATGCCGGTGTAGCATTAATGGCAAGACCACCAGGTAAGAAAAATAGTTCAATTCATCTACTTTCAGGGGGTGAGAAAGCTCTAACCGCGATTGCTATGGTATTCGCAATCTTTAAGCTTAATCCTGCACCTTTCTGTATGCTAGATGAGTTTGACGCTCCATTGGATGATGCTAATGTCGGGCGCTATGCAGCCATGTTGCAAGAAATGTCAGATCAAGTTCAATTTATCTTTATTTCGCATAATAAGATATCAATGGAGGCAGCCAATCAATTGATGGGTGTCACCATGCATGAGCCAGGTGTATCCCGGCTGGTAACGGTGGATGTAAATCAAGCGGCTGAATTAGCAGGGGCATAAACCCTCTATTTAGTTACAATTTGTGGCTTTAACGAGAGCAATTAGAGTATTCTTTATTTATGGATTACTTTGAACCGAAAACGATAGTGATTGCAGTCTTTTCAATGGTGTTTTTGACCATTGTTCTCGACTTTCTACGCCGAAAAAAACACAATCGTTACAAAGGTATACAAATGTCTCGCGATTTCAACAGCAGCTCCGGCTATGAAGTTGAAGACGATCCCTTTGCAGTGAGTGAATTCCCCTCTGGTGGTTCATGGGTTGCAGGAACTCGTGATGACGATTATTCAGCCCCAGTAGAAAATGAAAAGCAAAGCTCACTCTTCCATCAACCGGAACAGGGAAAATTTAACTGGGACGATGAGCCAGTTGAGAAAGAACCTGCACCAATAAGATTAGACACGACACCCAAAAAACCCATAAAGCAGGCTGACAGAGCACAGCAGGTTGAGTTGCCAGAGGTATTAGTTATTCATCTTATGGCAGCTAAAGACCAAACCTGTGATGGTCAGTTATTATTGGATGCAGCGGTATCTCTCGGATTGCGCTATGGCAATATGAAAATATTTCATCGTCATACCAGTTCTGATGGTTCTGGTCCTGTGCTCTTTAGTATGGCCAATTTGCTTAAACCGGGAACCTTCGATCTAAATACCATTGCGCAGCAAGAAATGATCGGTGTTACCCTGTTTATGGCACCCTCAGAACTTGATAAGCCCACTGAAATCTTTGATTTAATGTTAGATATTGCCGAGAAAATGGCTAAAAAGCTGCAGCTCAATATTATGGATGAGACCCGCAGCTCAATGACAAAACAAACTATTGATCACTATCGGCATCGCGCACAACGGGCGATACTTCTTCAGGAGCGCAGCGGTTAAAGTTGCGATAGCATCATGCTAAATATCCCAGAAGACGTTCATCAGCATTACCAGCGCCTTAAAAGCGAACTCAATCAACATAATCACGCCTATTACGTGCTCGATGATCCGTCTGTTCCAGATAGTCAGTACGACCGTCTAATGCGTGAACTTCAAGATATAGAGCAGCAGTATCCCGAGCTGCAAACCACAGATTCACCAAGTCAGCGGGTAGGTGGTATCGCCTTAGACAGCTTTTTGCAGGTAAAGCATGAAGTGCCTATGTTGTCGCTAGACAATGCATTTTCTGATATTGAGATGATCGATTTTGAGCGACGAATTAAAGATCGTATTAATCTCGAGGCGAGTCAAAATCTAATTTATGCCTGTGAGCCAAAGTTGGATGGTGTAGCTGTTAGTCTAATCTATGAAAATGGACTGCTCATAAGAGGTGCTACTCGAGGTGATGGCAATGTTGGAGAAGATATAACCGATAATGTTCGCACTATTAAAAGTATTCCTCTTAGATTACAGGGTGATAGCTTTCCCGAACTGCTAGAAGTTAGGGGCGAAATTTATATGCCGCGCGCCGGGTTTAATAAATTTAATATAAAGGCGCGCGAAACCGGTGAAAAGCCCTTTGTTAATCCGCGCAATGCTGCTGCTGGTAGTCTGCGTCAGTTAGATTCAAAAATAACGGCTACCCGTCCATTGGAAATGTGTGCCTATAGCGTCGGTCAATATCAGGGTAGTGAAAAACCAGATAGCCACTTTGCTATGCTTAAACTACTTGGCACTCTGGGCTTCAAAATCAATCAGCATATCAAACAGGTCGATGGTATAGGTGCCTGTGAAGACTATTATCAATACTTGGCGCGCCTGAGGGACCAGCTAGATTACGATATAGATGGTATTGTATACAAAGTTAACGATTTTAAGCTTCAACAGCGCCTAGGTTTTGTTGCTAAAGCACCGCGCTGGGCTATAGCTCGAAAATTTCCTGCACAGGAAGAAATGACGCGTTTATTAGATGTTGAATTTCAAGTTGGTCGCACGGGTGCGGTTACACCAGTAGCTCGTTTAGAGCCTGTCTTTGTAGGCGGTGTTACGGTGGGCAATGCCACCTTACATAATGCCGATGAAATTAATCGCCTAGGGGTCTGTATTGGCGATACAGTAATTGTAAGACGTGCGGGTGATGTTATTCCACAGATAGTGAAAGCTGTTTTAGATAAGCGGCCACAGGGCGCTCAGCCTATTGTTTTCCCAGAGCGCTGTCCAGTTTGTCAGTCGAGTGTAAAGCGCACGGAGGGTGAAGCGGTCGCGCGCTGTACTGGTGGTTTGTTCTGTGGCGCCCAAACCAAAGAAGCGATTAAACACTACGCCTCAAGAAAAGCGATGGATATTGATGGGCTAGGGGATAAATTAGTAGATACCCTAGTCGATCATGATTTAATTTATTCCATTGCAGACCTTTACGAACTCAAGCTAGAAAAATTGGTTAATCTTGAGCGAATGGCGCAAAAATCTGCGGAAAACCTACTTAATGCTATTGAAGTCAGCAAGCAGACAAGCTTGCCAAAATTCCTTTACTCACTGGGTATAAGAGAAGTGGGTGAGGCAACGGCACAAACGTTGGCTAATAACTTTGGCACTCTAGATGCAGTAATTGCCGCCACAGCAGAACAGCTGTTAGACGTCGAAGATGTTGGGCCTATAGTAGCAAGGCATATAGTCGACTTCTTTAGAAACCCAGATAACCTGTCTATTGTTGAGGCATTGAGACATTCTGGCGTGCAATGGAAAGATATAGACCAAACAGCACAGGCACTGCCATTAAAAGGTCAGACATGGGTGTTAACAGGAACCCTAGAAACCATGAGTCGCGCTGAAGCCAAAGATCGATTGCAACAATTTGGCGCAAAAGTAGCGGGTAGTGTTTCAGCCAAAACCCATGCGGTGGTTGCCGGACCTGGAGCAGGATCAAAGCTGAACAAGGCGCAGGCACTGGAAATTCAAGTACTTACTGAAGAGTCTTTAATCAATTTTCTAGATAATCTTTAACTCAGGATACTAAAGTAATATATGAGTAAGCCAAAAAGCCTGATAAAAATGCGCTCGACTTGGATTATCTCCATGCTAGCCTGTGCATCATTTTTACTAATAATGATAAAAAACTACCAGCTTTCCGTAGATACAATCGTACAAAATTTTATTTATATATTAGCGGGGCTAATTATTATCTTTATACCTACAGCACTACTAGGTTTAGCTATTTCAAAGATTCGCGGACGACATAAATAAGTGTCAGTTCAGTCTTTCTCATTTCGTTACTTTCTGATTACCATTGGTCTTAGCAACCTTGCTATGGGACTGCAAAAGGTTCTTTACCCCTGGCTGGTAGTTGGGGTGTTGGAATTGTCCCCCAGCTATTTGGGGCTGGCCCAGCTAGCCGTATTACTTCCGAGTCTGTTATTTGTTTTGCCCGGCGGGGTAGTTTCTGATCGCTTGCATCGGGGTAGCTGGCTATCTTTGCTTTACTTGCTGTATTTTATACCCGTAGGTGGGTTATCGGTTTTATTTTGGCTGGGTAATGTCAGCTTTATTCAATTGATTATTTTTGGCACTTTATTTGGTACTATTACCGCCTTTGTTCAGCCGGCGAGAGAAAGCCTTTTAGGCTATGCTGCGCCAGAGTTGATGCATCAAGCGGTGGCCAAGGTCATGGTGGTGCAATTTATTGCTCAGGGGGCTGGGTTCCTAGTCGCAGGACAGCTCGATATTGTGGATCCTCTTCATTTACTGTGCTTCCAAATGTTGGTATTTCTGTTAAGTTCAATACTTATAAGGCGCAGCCACCCACTTGTACCTGAGATAGAGGAAAAACGACCGCCAAAGCCACCATCTTCTTTTAAAAATCTTGTCACCGAATTAAAAGAAGGCTTGGTGCTGTTTAAAAATAATAAATGTTTACTGCATTTAATCTTTATCGTTTTTGCTACTGGTTTTCTTGCCTTTGGCGTCTACTTAGTGGGCGTGCCACTTATCGCTAAACAGCTATATGGTGGTGGTGCAACACTATATGCCGCATTACAGATTGTCTTTACCCTTGGTATTATTACCGTTAACTTAGGGGTAATGAATTTAACCAATATGTTTTTAAATGCGGGTCAGTTAATGATTTTAAGCTTTCTTGTCCGTGGCACATTAGTTGCTCTAGTAGCTCTTAAACCCTCACTTTGGCTGCTGTTCCCGTTAATTTATATCTGGGGTGTTTTTTCAGGGTTATCAATGACCTTAGGGCGAACCATTTTGCACAATGAAGTACCCGATAAAATGCGTTCTCGAGCGGCCTCTATTTATCAGTTGTGCCTCTATGGCGGCGCACCACTGGGTGCATTGGTCTGTGGATTAACGGTGGAATGGATTGGGTTAAGAGATGCATTTTTTGCAATTGCCTGGATTACTTTAGCAATATCCATACTAACGGCAATTCGCTCACCACTTTGGCATGTTAAAAGTGTGCGAGCTACTAAAGAAGGTTAAATGCTACCAGTGCTGCAGTAACCGCAACATTCAGTGACTCAACCCCATTCGCCATAGGTATGCTAATACGGTAATCACTCATATCCATAATGCTTTGGCTAACCCCATGGGTTTCATTGCCAAGGATAAATATAGTAGGTTCACTAGGGTTAAAATTTGTTATTGGCGTTGCATTATGTGAAGTTAGGGTGCAAAGCTTAAAGCCACGATTTTGGAATTCTTTCAGTGATTTTTGCAGGTCATCGCAGGAGAGAATAGTGCCTTTAAATGCCGTTCCAGCACTTGCCTTGATAACCAGCGGCGAAATAGCAGCACTGCCCTTAGAGGGAAGCAATAAGCCATAGGCAGGGCTAGCCGTGACACTGCGAATGATCATGCCAAGATTTTGAGGATTGGTGACTGAGTCTAAAGCAATAATACAAGGATTTTCGTTGCTAGATGATTGCGTCAGACGATCTAGTGACTCCTGATAGGGCTGAAAGCCCGGGCAATAAATATCACAGGCAACACCCTGATCTTGCTTGCTATTGCGAGAAATTCTAGCCAGTTGCTCGCGGCTATGTACCGCCACTTCGATATCACGTTTAGCCGCCAAATCCTTAAGTTCTCTAACAGTGGAGCTGTCGCGATTAGACTTAGCCAGATGAAGCTTATAGATTTGAAGTTGAGGGTCTCTTAAGGCCTCAATAACCGGATTTCGACCATAGATAGTAATCATATGATCAAAGAACTTCTTGCGTGCCAAATACTCAGCTCGGTCATCACCTTGTTGCGAAGAAGAATTTTGAGATTTAACCGTCATCGCTGATTTAGGCCAGTAATGCTTGATAGGCTCGCAAGGCAGGAATCATTCCCATATTGAGCGAATCAACGGTAAAAGCATGCCCAATAGATACTTCGAGTAGATCGGGGATGCTGGAAAATTTTGCTAAGTTCTCAAGATTTAAATCATGCCCTGCGTTAACACCTAAACCGAGAGAAGTCGCTAATTCAGCTGCTTTCAAATGCTGTTGAAAAATCGCTTCTAGTTTGTCTGAGCCCCATGCCGCTGCGAAAGGTCCTGTATAAAGCTCAATGCGGTCTGCACCAATCTTCTTAGCCAATTTAATTTGCTCAAGATCAGGATCCATAAACAGACTGACCCTAACATCCATAGATTTAATCTTATCGATAATAGGAATAAGTTGCTCACCCTGAGTTTTAAGATCAAAACCATGATCCGAGGTTAGCTGGCTATCTGAATCTGGCACCAGCGTACACTGCTCAGGTAAAGTTTCTTTAACTAATGCAATTAGTCCTGGGTATTCACCATAGGCTTCAGCAAATGGATTACCCTCAATGTTAAATTCAACCTCATCTAAGGGAGCAACAAGTTCTGCAAGTTGGCGAACATCATTAGGTCTTATATGCCGTTGATCAGGGCGTGGATGAACAGTAATACCGTCCACACCGCAGTCGATACAGGTATTGGCAAAATTAATAATACTGGGATAATTTCCCTCGCGTGAATTGCGAATAAGCGCGATCTTATTAAGATTAATACTAAGTGCAGTCATTAAAAACCCTGATTATGTCTTTGCTTTATTAGGTGGTTCAACCTTTACGCTTGGTTTTTCAGCGGGTTTTTTAGGCATATCTTTAACAACTACAGCTTTAATAATACTGATTGTTTTAACGGGTACATTGCCATA
>CBFIHQ010000005.1:0-260 GCA_965662525.1 uncultured Porticoccaceae bacterium | reverse complement strand
TCTATTCCCTTAACAACCTTGCCAAAAACTGCATAGCCGGGGCGATCTTTTTGTCCATCTAAGAAGGCATTGTCTTTATGGTTGATAAAGAATTGGCTGGTAGCGCTATCGGGAATGCGTGTTCGTGCCATAGCGACGGTGTATTTAAGATTTTTTAAGCCATTACTAGATTCATTAACAATAGGGGGTTTGCTGGGTGGCTTTGGCGTCATATCAAATCTATGGCCGCCTGTTTGAATCATAAAATCTTTAATGACGCG
>CBFIHQ010000004.1:0-61575 GCA_965662525.1 uncultured Porticoccaceae bacterium | reverse complement strand
TACGAGTGGAGAGACTTGAACTCTCACGGGTCACCCCACTGGAACCTAAATCCAGCGCGTCTACCAATTCCGCCACACTCGCAAAAAAACAAACTACACGTCAACCTAGTTTTGGTGTTATTCACACCCTTTATTTTGGTCTACGTGAAAAAGGCGGCAATTCTGCCACAGCAATATATATTCATCAACCAAATAGTGAAGTTTTAAACAAAGTTTTTAGCTAAATATAAAAATAAACAACAATTTATACTTCCGGTATCAAAAACATGGGGAGTGCACTAACTACAATTTCTTCAGCACGATTAACGTCGATATAAACGCCATCAATAAATAATTTAACGATACCATGAAGCGTTCCCCAGATAATTTGAGCAATTCGCAGGGGATTGTCGCCATTGACTAAGCCTATGGATTGCCAATGCTCAATCATTTCAACCTGATGCTGAAAGGTTGCATAAGAGATATCCTTTAATTCTTGCGTACATTTTGATTGTCTCCAAATACCACGCCCAAACATAAGCTCATACTCCTCAGGGTTACTTGTGGCAAAGGCTATATAACCTAGAATATATTGCTCAAACTTATCCCTCTCGGGCAACAAATTAGATTTAAGCTGATCAAGTGACGTCTGCCACCGCCTAAAGCCATTGGCGGCAATAGCGCAGAGTAAATCGTTCTTATTTTGAAAATAGTGGTAAGCAGCAGTTCTTGAAACCCCAACCTTTTCAGCTAGCTTACGAAGAGAAAGCGACTCAACACCATTCTCCGCAATCATTTCAGCAGCAGCAAACAGCAAAGTTTGGCGAAGATTACCATGATGGTAGCTTGAGCTATCTTTTAATGTCACCGTATCTACAGTCATAAGCTTAATATAACAACCAATCTTGACAGTGTCAAAATGAGGGCGTAATCTCATCGATATAGAATGACGTAATTAAAAGAAAAAAGAGGCACGGATGATGGACAATAGCAATTACCCCAATCTTTTAGCGCCACTAGACCTTGACTTTACCCAGCTTAAAAACAGAGTCTTGATGGGGTCTATGCATACAGGTCTTGAAGAGGCTGAAAACGGCCACCACCGAATGGCCGCTTTCTTCGCTGAGCGCGCCAAGGGCGGTGTCGGTCTTATTGTAACCGGTGGTGTAGGTCCCAATGCTGAGGGTGGCACTCATTCTGCTACTAAAAATTTGCAATGCCAAAAGGATATAGATGACCACCGGATAATTACCGAAGCAGTTCATCAGCATGATGGAAAAATTTGTTTACAGATACTGCATACCGGGCGCTACGCCTATTCGCCTCAGCTTGTCGCACCCTCTGCTATCCAAGCCCCCATAAATCCTTTTATACCTAAAGCATTAACTGATGGCGAAATCTGCAAACAGATTGATGACTATGTGGCCACTGCAGTGAATGCACAAAAAGCAGGCTATGATGGTGTTGAAATCATGGGGTCCGAAGGCTATTTCTTAAATCAATTTATTGCAACTAG
Organism: uncultured Porticoccaceae bacterium; assembly: GCA_965662525.1. Classification (GTDB taxonomy): domain Bacteria; phylum Pseudomonadota; class Gammaproteobacteria; order Pseudomonadales; family Porticoccaceae; genus HTCC2207. The sequence goes on along the minus strand of CBFIHQ010000004.1, from coordinate 60,080 downwards.
AACCAACAAGCGCGATGATCAATGGGGTGGAAGCTATGAAAATAGAATTCGTCTTCCAGTTGAAGTGGTCAAACAGGTACGTCAAGCTGTAGGCGAACACTTTATTATAATTTTTCGCTTATCCATGCTCGACTTAGTTGAAGGCGGCAGTAGCGCAGATGAAGTTATTCAACTGGGTAAAGCGGTAGAAAAAGCCGGCGCTACAATTATCAGCACCGGTATTGGCTGGCACGAGGCTAAAATCCCAACCATTGCGACAAAGGTTCCTCGCGCCGCATTTACCTGGGTAACTGCTAAATTTAGGCAGGAATTCTCAGTTCCAGTTGTAACATCCAATCGCATTAACACCCCAGAAATTGCGGAACAGGTCTTATCTAATGGCGACGCGGATATAGTGTCTATGGCACGTCCATTTCTTGCTGATGCCGATTTTGTTATTAAAGCTAAAGAAGGTCGCGCTGACGAAATCAACACCTGTATTGCCTGCAATCAGGCATGTTTAGATCATGTTTTTCAGGGGCAGACAGCCAGCTGCCTGGTTAACCCTCGCGCCTGTCATGAAACTGAACTGAGTATAGAGCCAACACAGCAAGTCAAAACCATCGCTGTGGTGGGTGCTGGTCCCGCTGGCCTTGCCGCCGCAACCACAGCCGCCTCAAGAGGACACAAGGTAGCACTTTTTGACTCAGCCTGCGAAATTGGCGGGCAGTTTAATATTGCCAAGCAAATCCCCGGTAAAGAGGAGTTCAACGAAACTCTAAGATACTTTAAAAAACAAATTGAGCTAAATAATATCTGTCTTAATCTTGATACAAGAGTTAGCGCGGAACAGCTTAACAACAGTAGTTTTGATGAGGTGATTATTGCTACAGGAATCAAACCCCGAATGCCCACTATTAAAGGTATAGACCATTCTAGTGTTGTTAGCTATGTAGATGTGATCTTAAACAAACATCCACTTGGCAAGCGCGTGGCTATTATTGGCGCCGGCGGTATTGGTTTTGATACCGCTGAATATATTACCCACGGCGGTGAATCTACCTCTCTTAATATTGATGAATTTATGAGCGAATGGGGCATAGATAAGTCACTCGATGCACGAGGAGGAATCGAAGGCTGTAAGCCAATAGTTAATCCATCGCCAAGGGAGGTTTATTTACTGCAGCGCAAAAGCTCGAAAATTGGCACCGGACTCGGTAAGACTACCGGATGGATTCATCGCACCGGACTGGCAAAAAAACAGGTACAAATGATCAATGGTTGCAACTACGAACGTATTGATGATGAGGGCTTGCATATTAGTGTTGGCGAAGAATTAAAAATTCTTGCAGTGGACAATATTATTATTTGCGCAGGTCAAGATCCCTTAACTGAAGTGACTAATGGATTAAAAATACCCTTTCATCTAATTGGCGGTGCTGATAGCGCTAAGGAACTAGATGCTAAAATAGCCATTGCTCAGGGTACAAAAGTGGCCGCAAGTATATAAAGCGCTTGCATCAGCGGCTAATTAATCTCATCATTGCCAGCTTGGGTTGTAAATTTATTCGCAATACAACATCAGTCGATTTCAAGGAGCAGTAAACGCGTGCCAAACTCTTTCACCCAGCAGGAATTTCGCAATGCATTGGGTGGCTTTGCAACTGGAATAACCATTATTACCGCGCTAGGCAAAAATGGACAAAAAGTTGGCATGACTGCCAATAGCTTTAATTCCGTATCGCTCACTCCTCCGCTTATTCTTTGGAGTATTGGCAAAAACACCAATTGCTTTGAGGACTTTATGGCGGCAGAAGCTTTTGCCGTTCATGTTTTAGCTGAGGATCAACAAGATCTATCCAACCTCTTTGCCACCTCCGGCATAGATCGTTTTGCCAACTTAGACTGCACTGAGGGTTTATCTGGCATTCCTTTGCTGCCTCACTATAGCGTCTGCTTTCAGTGCAAAATGTCCCATCAATATGAAGGCGGCGACCATATCATTATGCTAGGTGAAGTGATCGAATTTACTGATAATCAACATCAACCACTGCTGTTTCATCGCGGAAGCTATCATAACCTTTAAACATTATGAGCCTACCTAAAGCAGTAAAAATAGTAGAGGTTGGTCCGCGCGATGGCTTGCAAAATGAATCTGTGTCGCTTGATGTAGCGACCAAAGTTAAATTAGTTCTCGACCTAGCAGATGCTGGATTAAAGACCATTGAAGCCGGCAGTTTTGTCAGCCCTAAATGGGTGCCACAGATGGCAGGCAGTGACGAGGTTTTTAAACAACTAGCGCCTAGCCAAGCAACCTATACTGCCCTCACCCCCAATATGCGCGGTCTCGAGCGCGCAATTGAATGCAACGTCAAAGAAATCGCCGTTTTTGCCGCAGCCAGCGAAGAGTTTAGTCAAAAAAATATTAACTGTTCGATTGATGAGAGTTTAGAAAAATTTAACGTAGTCACGCAAAAAGCTAAACAGCATAATATTGCCGTGCGCGGCTATATTTCCTGTGTCGCCGGCTGCCCTTATCAGGGAGATGTGGACTATAAAAAAGTCACCACAGTTGCACAGTCATTACTAGATATGGGCTGTTACGAAATTTCACTGGGCGATACCATAGGAGTGGCTACACCCGAAACTATTGAAGTACTACTAAACCAAGTTTTAAAGCAAATTTCAGCATCACATCTAGCCGTTCATTTACACGACACCTACGGTCAGGCAATCGCCAATATTAAGCGCGCGCTAGAAATGGGAATTACCACTGTTGATAGCTCTGTAGCCGGACTAGGCGGTTGCCCCTATGCCAAAGGTGCCTCTGGCAATGTAGCCACAGAAAAGGTTGTTCATCTGCTAGATCAACTTGGGATTGAACACCATATAGACCCTGAGAAATTAAATGCGGTAAGCCGGTTTATTCGCCAAAAACTCGGCCGCTCTGCTGTGGCAGATAATGACTCCACACCAAGTGCAAAATAGTTATAATGTACGCATATTTACAGCCATGAGAGCCATCCATTGACACTATTTCGACCCTGCATAGACCTTCACCAAGGCAAGGTGAAACAAATTGTCGGTGGCAGCCTTAACCATACTGGTGCGCAAACAAATTTTGTCAGCCAGCACGACGCCAGCTTCTATGCAGAACTCTACAAGCAACATAGCCTCGATGGTGGTCATGTTATTTCTCTGGGGCCAAACAACCAACAACAGGCACTTAATGCCCTAACGGCCTACCCTGACAAATTACAGTACGGTGGCGGTGTAAACCCAGACAATGCCAATCAATTTCTTGATGCCGGCGCGTCTCACGTTATTGTAACTTCCTACCTTTTTGAGCAAGGACAGTTTTCTTGGTCGCGATTAGAAGAAATAAAAGCAGCGGTGGGCTATGAACGATTGGTACTAGATTTAAGCTGTAGAAAAACCGATCAAGGCTGGATGATTGCCACCGATCGCTGGCAGACAGTAACTGATACTGCAATTAATCAAAAAACCATTGCCCAGCTAGAAGCCCACTGTGCCGAATTTCTGGTTCATGCCGCTGATGTAGAGGGGCTACAAGCCGGAATAGATCAAGACTTAGTTAAGTTGTTAGGCCAGATATGCACTCTGCCCTGCACCTATGCCGGTGGTGCAAGTTCAATCGATGATTTACAGCGAGTAGACAAACTTTCCAACGGTAAAATTGATCTCACTATTGGTAGCGCACTGGATATTTTTGGCGGCTCCGGTGTCACTCTTGAGCAGTGCCTTAACTGGAACAAACGTAACTAATAAAATCTTAAGGGTTAAATTCTATGCAGCGCATCTCCCTTTCAGATAGCCTTTCAGTGTCACGAATTATCTATGGTTTGTGGCGATTAACTGATGACCCAAAGCATTCAAAAAAACATCTGCAGAGCAAAATTGAAGCCTGTCTAGATCAGGGTATAACCACCTTTGATCAAGCCGATATCTATGGCGGATACAGCTCTGAATCAGAACTTGGAAATACCCTAAAACAGGCGCCGCACTTGCGCGATAGTATGGAAATTATTACTAAGTGCGACATAGTCGCGCCAATAGGGATTCACAGTGATAAAACCGTTAAACATTACGATACATCGGCACTGTATATCAATCAGGCAGCTGAAAGATCGCTAACAGAAATGGGCATAGAGCAAATCGATCTGCTGCTACTGCATAGACCTGACCCATTAATGGATGCTGATGAAACTGCCGAGACTCTGGATGCCTTGATCGATAGCGGAAAAGTGAAAGCTATTGGCGTTTCAAATTTCCGCTGCTGGGATATTGAGCTACTGCAGTCACGCTGTAAAAATAAACTCGTCACCAATCAAATTGAGATTAGCCTCTCTCAGCACAAGCCTATTAGCAACGGTGATCTTGCCTATCTGCAACAACAGGGTATTGCACCTATGGCATGGTCCCCTCTAGGCGGTGGCGATCTATTTAAAAATCCGCAGTCGCCCCTTCATCAAACGCTTAACAGCCTAGCTGAAGACTTCGACGTCCAACCAGCCGCCATAGCCATTGCTTGGTTACTGCGCCACCCAGCGCAGATACTGCCAATTATGGGTAGCAACAACATCCACAGAATTAAACAGTTCTCAGAGGCATTAAGGGTAGAGCTTCATCGCGAAACGTGGTTTGAATTATTGCAAGCTGCAACCGGACATGAAGTACCCTAATTAAAGCCGATTTAATCTTAGAGCCTAGATTGCAATAGCGATTGCTTGATAAGCAAGCAGCACCAAACCAATATAGGTACCAAACATTCCAGTGATTCTCAAAAATGGATTAAACTCAAAGAAAGCAAAACAGATCCCATGGGCTAACCGGCCATAGGCAAAAATTAATGTAGCAACAATCAGATAATTTATCGCGGTAGAATTTTCAATCTCCAAGGCTAATAAAAGAATTGAAAAGGTTGGTACATATTCAGAAAAGTTTCCATGCGCTCGAACATTTCGATTCAGCGTTTCATCTGAAATCGGTTTATCCATCTTAAAGAAAACTTTCATTACTGGACTGCCGCGCATATAGCCGATTCGCAAAGCAAGAAAGAGATAAAAAAAGGTAAAGATACCCAAGAAAATGGGCAAAATAGTCAGCGTCATGGCATTTATCCTTAATTATTATTTTTAAACTTAGAGGCAGTGCGTTATCGACTCGACAGAATCCGTTCGATTTCGACCACTCTCACCAGGGAAATCAATAAACATAGCCTCTAGCAATTCATCAAACACCTCGACAATTACAGAGCACGCACCAGAGGAAAAAGTCCGCCCCTCAAATAATTTAACCGGCTCATCATTTTTTAAAGAGTCGGCTTTTACAATATCCAGCGCAATGGTTTGCCTATAGTTTGTTTTGGTATCGGCAGAAGCCCCCACTACGCCAAAATTGGGAGACAGATAATTTCTGCGAACATATACCGCCTTACCATTGGCATCATAGGCAATATCTGAGTAGGAATTAACCCTCCGACCAGTCTGCCCATATATTGGTGTATAAACCACCGACTGCTTGCCATCATCAACCGCATACAGTAACAATGCAGCATAATTAGCGGTCTCCAGATTATCGGCTCTAGAAAAACCAACAGCCGTTAGTTTTTCTAGAACTTTTTGTCTGTATAGATCAAATTCAAGAGAGTTTTTTAGGCTAATATCCCCTGGCAACACCATAATAGAGCCCTTAGACTCAAAGGACTCTTTATAAAATGCCGTTGTATCTGTTTTGATATAGGTTTTCAATGACGAACAAGCCGCCAGACTAACCATCAATAAAAGGCTATAGAATTTTATAAATCTCATACTGTCACCCAAAATTAACAAACATCACAACCAAGCTCTAGTATATGCTCAGGGTGAAAAAATTACACTAGGGCTCACACACTCTATTTTTACTGACTACTAAAAAATCAGGCTAATACCGCCAGAGACAATCTCATCAACATCACTATTACCAGAAATACCAAAAAGCCAGCCCAAACCATTATCATTAATAGCGCCACGCCAGACTGCACCATATGCAGTTTCACCATCCATAGATATTATTGAATAATCATAATCTATACCCGCACCGCTCAATTTGGTATAGCCTAATCTAGCAAAACTCTGGTGATCGCTTGCTTCTACGCTTAGGTTTAAGTTGTTGGGACCAACTGTGCCAACCGAACTGGACACCTTGACATTGGCAACTCCAAGACCAAAATAAACCGAACCGGTGTCAATAGATTGGAAACCATAATTAAGTCCAGCACTGAATGCCGAAGAACGCCACTGGTCTTCTGAAAAACCGCTATAAGCCAGGGTCGTGATAAATTTATTATTGATGCCTGTATAGCTTAGACCATAACCGGTATTTCCGTCTTGATTATGGATAGAAGCGTTAACCAAGCGAACGCTATTGGCATACGACAATGCGGGCAAAATTAACAATAAAGCAAATCCAAATTTTTGCATATATAAGTTCCTTTTATAACTGCTTTTGTAACAATATAGGGCTAATAAGCTGTCAAATACTTCAACTCACAAAGTATAGTTCAGCAAAAATAGCTCTATACTGTTAAATGGGTATAGATTAAGTTCACCGGTTAAGGAAGGAGACTATTTAGCGGTAAAGAAGGGATGACTCAGGCATTGCCTTCGCCCTTCGGGTCGCCATCACTTAGATCTGGCGCTATCTCGCGCTTTGCGCTCGGCTCGAACCGATGAGGACTCTCACTCTTCAGATTCTTTTTAGGCACAAAAAAGCCCCCTAAAAAGGAGGCTATTTGGCGGTGAAGGAGGGATTCGAACCCTCGATACGCTCTTAACGTATACTCCCTTAGCAGGGGAGCGCCTTCAGCCACTCGGCCACTTCACCATATAGTTTTTCTGGTTTTTAATCCGGTAGGAAAAAACACCTAGGTTGCGCATCGATCATTGGTTTTTATGCCCTAAAAGATAACAGAGACGATTAAAATTATCTTTTTTTACAATTGAAGTCTAAAACTGAAGACCGACCGAATTACGCGGCGGAATAATACCACATTGACAGAAAAATCAAAGGCTATTCATCGTCAGAGGATGAATTATCCGAATCATTTTCTTTTTGAATACGCTGATAGATTTCTTCTCTGTGCACTGCCACTTCTTTAGGGGCATTAACACCTAGTCTAACCTGGTTCCCTCTGACACCGAGCACTGTGACATTGACATCATCACCGATAACGAGAGTCTCTCCTACTCTTCTTGTAAGAATTAACATTTTCTACTCCTTAAATCCCTTAGCTTGCGTTATCAAACAATTTTTTAACTATGCCACAAAAAGGTTACATTGTTTTTATTGTAGCACCAAAATTCTTTACGACACTAACAGTTTTTTGTATCAGTTTTATTACTCTGCGTCTTATTTTATTCAGGTGCATCGAGCTCAAAACCCGTATGCAGCGCTCTTACCGCCAACTCCAAATAACGCTCTTCGACTACTACAGCTATCTTAATTTCTGAGGTAGTGATCAGCTGAATATTAATATTTTTTGCGGCTAATATTTCAAACATTTTTGCGGCTACACCAGCATGTGATCTCATACCAACACCAACAATGGAAACCTTGGCAATAGCATCGTCAGTTTCTACTTCGATAGCCCCTAAATCTTTGGCAATTTGATTAAGTAGATCATGGGCTGCTGTTAAATCATTACGATGAACGGTAAAGGTTATAGTTGCAGAATTATCTTTAGCGACATTTTGCACAATAACGTCAATTTCAATATTGGCGTCACTAATAGCACCGAGAACCTTGTAGGCAACGCCGGGTTGATCCGGAATACCACGAATGGTAAGTTTTGCTTCATCTCGATTAAACGCTATACCTGATACAACTGCTTTTTCCATTAGATCATCTTCCTCTAAAGAAATTAATGTGCCTGGGCCATCTTCAAAACTCGATTTTACGCGAAGGGGGACCTTATATTTTCCTGCGAATTCTACTGAGCGAATCTGTAATACCTTTGACCCCTGACTGGCCATTTCTAGCATTTCTTCAAAGGTAATTTTATCTAATCGCTGGGCTTCGCTAACTACTCTCGGATCAGTGGTATAAACCCCATCTACATCTGTATAAATCTGACATTCATCAGCCTTAAGAGCCGCCGCCAGTGCTACCGCAGTGGTATCTGAGCCACCGCGACCAAGGGTAGTTATATTGCCATTTTCATCTGAGCCCTGGAAACCTGCCACGACAACCACACGACCAGCATTGAGATCATCTTGCATTTTGTGACCGTCAATTTCTTTGATTCTGGCTTTCCCATGGGAATTATCGGTGAGGATCCTTACCTGACTGCCGGTATAGGATTTAGCTTCGATACCTATCTTATGCAGCGCCATACACAGCAACGCAATGGTTACCTGCTCGCCAGTGCTGACTAAAACATCCATTTCTCTGGCTTCAGGTTGTTGGTCAATTTCTTTGGCTAAGCCAATTAGTCTGTTCGTTTCTCCGCTCATTGCGGAGACAGCTACTACAATTTGGTCGCCTTGCTTGTGGGATTTTGCTACCCGCGCAGCAACCGCTTGGATTCTTTCTATTGAACCCACTGAGGTGCCACCGTATTTTTGAACAATTAAACTCATACTTGTCGCGTCATATTTGAAGGGCGCAAATTAAACAGCAATTTGCAGCTAAAGTTAAGAATTTTTTTAATCTAGGCTAAGTTATCTTCAATCCATGTAGCAACTGAATCAAGAGCATCCGTCAGATTTGTAAGATCGGACGCCGCACCCATTGCCATATCGGGTCTACCACCGCCTTTGCCGTCAAGCTGTGATGAAACATGCTTCATCAAATCACCCGCCTTGATTTCTGAGGTAAGATTTTTAGTCACACCAGCAACCAGCGATGCCTTATCACCCTCTTTGGCAACCAAGAAAAATACGCCTTTTTCTATTTTTGATCGCACCTGGTCTGCTACTGACTTGAGACTTTTAGCATCAGCGCCATCAACAATAGTCGACAATACGGTAATGCCTTTTATCTGCTGTGCTGATGACATTATGTCTGTGCCTGACGAGTTAGCTAGCTTTTGTTTTAGCTGATCAATTTCTTTTTGCATACGGCGATTATCTTCCATCACCTGTCGAATTTTTTCAGTTACCTTGGCCTTGGCTACCTTTGCAATATCAGCAACTTCTTCCACTGTATCTTGGGTTTGCTCGCAATAGGCTAAAGCCGTTTGCCCTGTTACAGCCTCTATACGTCGCACGCCAGAGGCAACACTGCTTTCGGAAGTGATTTTAATAAGACCTATATCGCCTGTGCGCTCAACATGAGTGCCTCCACATAGCTCTACAGAAAAATCCCCACCCATGGATAGCACTCGCACCTCGTCACCGTATTTTTCACCAAATAGTGCCATCGCACCCTGTTCTTTGGCTTGATCCATTGACATCAACTGGGTACTGACTTCTGTGTTGCGCATTATTTCTCGGTTGACCATCTGTTCAACCTGTCTAATTTGTTCAGCAGTTACCGCTTGATTGTGCGCAAAGTCAAAACGCAGTTTTTCACTATCGACCAATGAGCCTTTTTGAGCAACATGATCACCTAACACTTGTCTTAATGCCTCGTGAGCTAAGTGTGTGGCAGAGTGATTTAAAGCGATAGACTGTCTTAGATTTTTATCAACCTTTGCACTTACTTGATCGCCAGCTTTAATGGTACCTGAAAGCACTCGACCTATATGCAGATTATGCTCTGCGGATTTTTTACAATCGAGTATTTCTATTTTTGCATCACTGGTTGTTAGGTAGCCTGTATCACCTACCTGACCGCCAGACTCGGCATAGAATGATGTTTTATCCAAAACCAAAGCTACATTCATACCTTCCGAGGCAGATTCAATTTGCACGCCCTCGGAGTAAAGTCCCAGAATGTTGCCGTTTTGTTCTAGACGACTGTAGCCAGAAAAATCTGTTCTGCCATCTAAACGAATACTGTCGGTGTAGTCGATATCGAACTGGCTGGCAGAGCGGGCTCTGGCACGCTGTTGATCCATGCAAGTCTCATAGCCCTCGAGATCAAGACTGTAGCCTCTTTCTCTGGCAATATCATTGGTTAAATCTGTAGGGAATCCATAGGTATCATAGAGTGTGAAAATAAGTTCACCCGGGAGGATATCCCCGCTTAAATCTTTTAGTGCTGAATCGAGAACACCCATACCCTTATCAAGGGTTCTAGCAAACTGCTCTTCCTCTGCTTTGATCACCTTAGCGATTAGCTGGCCTTTTTCGATAAGCTCTGGGTAGGCTTCACCCATTACTTCACTTAGAGGTGCTACTAAATTATGGAAAAACACACCCTTTGCACCCAAATTATGGCCATGCCGAAGTGCACGGCGAATGATGCGACGTAACACATAACCTCGACCCTCATTTGAAGGTTGAATACCATCGGCAATTAAAAATGCACAGGAGCGAATATGGTCAGCTAAAACCTTTAATGAAGCATTTTCAGGATCTTTGCACTGAGTAACTTCAATCGCCGCAGCAATCAAATGTTTAAATAGGTCAATATCATAGTTATTGTGAACGCCTTGCATAACTGCGGCAACACGCTCTAAACCCATACCTGTATCAATTGAAGGCTTGGGTAATGCTGTCATTTCACCAGAGCTATCGCGCTCATACTGCATAAATACCAGATTCCAAATTTCAATATACCGGTCAAGATCGTCATTTTCGCTCCCAGGAGGACCGCCGGCTATATGTTCACCGTGATCCCAAAAGATTTCGGTACTTGGGCCGCAAGGTCCAGTATCACCCATCTGCCAAAAGTTATCTTCATCAAGTCTGGATAGGCGTTCTGGATCAACACCGATCTCGTTAACCCAAATATCCGCGGCTTCGTCATCACTAATATGAACAGTGACCCATAAACGCTCTTTGGGCAGTTTTAATTCTTCTGTTAAAAATTCCCAAGCAAATTTTATAGCATCTTGTTTGAAGTAATCGCCAAAACTAAAGTTTCCCAACATTTCAAAAAATGTATGGTGCCTTGCGGTATAGCCCACATTTTCTAAGTCATTGTGTTTGCCACCAGCCCTTACACAACGCTGCGATGAAACCGCGCGACAATAATCTCGCTTTTCCGCCCCTAAGAATACATCCTTAAATTGCACCATACCTGCATTGGTGAAAAGCAGTGTTGGATCATTACCGGGGACTAAGCTACTACTAGACACTTTGCTGTGTCCTTTGGAAGCAAAATAGTTAAGGAATGCGTCTCTTATTTCAGCACTTTTCATAGTTATTTCCGAGGTCTGGATCCAATATTAATTTAGTTTACAGGTTGTCTTCTGAGAATGTGTCATGACTGCCCTTATTGGCTAACACATGAAGATGTAAATGAAAGACTGTTTGACCCGCACCCTTTCCATTATTAACCACAAGACGAAAGGCATCACTAACACCCGCCATTCGCGCAACCTCTCCAGCCACCCACATCAGGTGACCTATTAGCGCACGATCGCTATGCTTTGCATCTGCCAATTTAGCAATTGGTAATCGCGGTATTACTAGCATATGCACTGGTGCCTGTGGTGATATATCATTGATAACAATACATTGATCGTCTTCATACAAAATATCAGCCGGTAATTCCCTATTGATAATGCGGGTAAAGAGGCTTTCTTCACTCATGTAAGTGTCCCATTTAAAGTTTGTAGCGCTTTGGATAAATTCTAATTGTTATTAGGGCCTAGCTTTTCATCGGCCTCTAAGGCTCTAGCTTCCCCTTCTAGCATTACTGGTATGCCATCTCTTATTGGATAGGCGAGACCACTGGCACGGCAAACTAATTCATTGGTTTGCGAGCTATATTCTAGAGGCGCCTTACTGACAGGGCATACCAAGATGCTAAGTAATTTTTTATCCATGCTAAGAATCCATAAAAAAACGCCGCTAGTGTACGCAAAATAACAGAAAACTGCTATTCCAAGATTATTTTAAGTCTTTACTTTGATGCCGGCAGAGTGTCTAAAACCAGCTGAGGGTCAATTCTCTGATCTAGCCAGTTCATTCGCCAATCGAGGTGAGGCCCAGTAGCTCGACCAGATGCACCAATTTTTGCAATCAGTGTGCCGGCTGAAACTCGCTGACCTTTTTTTACAAGTATCTCGCTAAGATGTAAAAAAGTAGAGCTTAAACCATGCCCATGATCAAGTATCAATGTGCCACCAGAATAAAACATATCATCGTGGACCAGGGTAATAATACCTGCAGCTGGTGCATGAACTGCAGTGCCTGTAGGTGCGGCATAATCAATACCGAAATGCGGACTTTTTGGCACGCCATTATAGAACCTCTGACTACCGTAGACACCGGTTATAGTCCCCTGTGCTGGCTGTATAAACCCTGCAGTAAAGTCGTCCCTATCACTTCTAAGGCGTCTAGCTTCTCTAACTAAAGTTGCATCCTGTTTAATGCGGTCCAGATCTTGCTTGGGAGGAGTTACTGTTTTCTGTGGGACGCCTTCAATTTTTTGAATGGCGTAATCCCTTGAGGCAACATTAACAACGAAGTTTTTATCACCCGATGTTTTATGAACAATAATTTCTGCAGTCGAGGGTTGATTACGACCAAAACCCAGTAAAAATTGTCTTTTATTATTTAACTTTAAAAGCTTACCCTGATAACTGACTGTTTCATCCTCATCAAGTTGACCTAAAACCAAACCACCCTGTTGAAACGAACCTATAAATTGAGGCTTATCTGATGCATTAACATTTATAACAACGATTAAGCCAATCAGAGTAATTAGAAGGCGAGGAATTTTGTGATAAGCAAGCATATATCGCAGATCCAATGAGATTGATTAAGTACTCAATGATTATGGCAAAGGATATAAAAAAAAGAAAAGACTATTGCAGAAGATACTAAAAAATTAAAAGCTAATCATCCAGCGCATACTTGATTTGATCAAAACTAAAGCCCCTGTACTGAAGAAACCTCATGCGTTTAGCTTTTTCTCTGGCATCAACCTGATGCTGATTACCAAATTTTAGCTGTGCTGTATTTTTTGCCAACTCAAACCAGTCAACTTCTGCCGCAGCTAGTACATTATCAATCAGCGCAGAATCAGCGCCACGACTTTTTAGGTCTAACCTAATTCTTGTATAACCCTGGCCTCTGCTAATACGAGAGCGAATAAATGCTTCAATAAAACGAAGGTCTGATTGTAAATTTTCAGCCGCTAATTGATCTAATACGTCGGGGATTAATGGGGAGTTATCAAACTTTTTTTCGAGCTTAGTCGCTAACTGGCTGCGCAGATACTCTCTGCCGGCCAAAATACCCATGGCCGATATACGTATTTTGCTGGGTTTTATTTCTGTTCTAGTGTCTGGCTGCTTTTCTTCCATTAAAAAACACCTAATTTAGTTTGTACAAGGTGAGCAGCTATTCTGCTCACCTTGCAACCCTATAATTATGCTTCTTGAGGCTGATCTTTTGATGGCGCCAGATGACTTAACTCTTTTTCACGAATCTGCGCCTCTATTTCAGCCGCTACTTCTGGGTTTTCCGTCAGGTAAATACCAACATTTGCCTTGCCCTGACCAATTTTACTGCCTTTATAGGCATACCAAGCACCAGACTTATCGACCAATCCATGCTTAACACCCAAGTCGACTAATTCGCCATTACGGTTTATTCCTTTGCCATACAGAATTTGGAATTCAGTCTGTTTAAATGGCGGTGAGACTTTGTTTTTGACAACTTTAACCCGGGTTTCATTTCCCACTACCTCATCACCATCTTTTACCGCACCAATACGACGTATATCCAAGCGTACAGATGAGTAGAATTTTAAAGCATTTCCGCCCGTAGTTGTTTCTGGGTTACCAAACATCACACCAATCTTCATTCGAATTTGGTTAATAAAGATCACTAGGCAATTAGCTGTTTTGATATTGCTGGTTAATTTACGCAGTGCTTGAGACATTAGGCGCGCTTGCAAACCAACGTGGTGATCGCCCATCTCCCCCTCTATTTCCGCACGAGGTGTCAGAGCCGCTACAGAATCCACCACGAGAACATCACAGGCGCCAGATCTAACTAACATATCAGTAACTTCAAGCGCCTGCTCACCAGTATCCGGTTGCGAAACGATAAGATCATCTACTTTAACCCCAAGCTTTTCGGCATATACTGGATCAAGCGCATGCTCTGCATCAATAAAGGCGCAAGTTCCACCGGCTTTTTGCGCTTCTGCAATAACCTGAAGTGTCAGTGTTGTCTTACCTGAAGATTCTGGGCCATAGATCTCAACAACTCGCCCCTTGGGAAGACCACCAATGCCCAATGCTATATCAAGACCTAAGGATCCTGTCGATATGGATGGAACTGCCTCGCGCTCTTCTTCCCCCATGCGCATAACGGTCCCCTTGCCAAACTGGCGCTCAATTTGACCAAGAGCTGCTTCAAGTGCTTTTTCTTTATTCGCATCCATTATCTGTTCCTCATAAACTTGTGTTCGACTGATGTAGGTTCGATTTTTTCAAACCAGCATTTTACTGTATGTGTGTACAGTATAACATCAGTTTAGCTGTTGCAAGAGTTCTTGCAAAGAAATTTTTATTACCTGATCTCTGACTGCTTGGCGATCGCCCTGCAGTTGATATTTTTCTACTCTGGTTATTTCAGGCGTAATCCAACATATCCATACAGTACCTACAGGTTTTTCCGCTGTGCCGCCATCGGGTCCAGCTATACCACTGACTGCTATAGCATAGTCTGCATCTGATGACTTTAAAGCACCCCCAGCCATCTGTTCTACAACCTGCTCACTCACGGCGCCATAGTTATCCAGTGTTTGCTGCTCGACACCTAAAAGCTTTATTTTTGCTTTATTAGAATAGGTGATATAACCGTATTCAAACCATTGGGAACTGCCGGCTATAGAAGTAATAGACTCTGCGATGCCACCACCAGTGCAGGATTCTGCAGCGGTTAACTTTTTATCGATACGGCGCAGTGCCTCGCCTACCTGTTGTGCAATTGAATTAATCGATGAGTTGCTGGCAAAATCTGACAAAAAATTTCTCCTTATTAGCTTTATAGTTTACCTAAACTTTATGTAAATGGTTTAGCCTTGAGGTAATTACTTAAGAAAATAATTTGTTTAGTGGTTTTTGGATGGTCTTAGACCCTTAGACTGTACTAAACTCTCCTTACCAAAAAAATTTGTAACCTAGCATAAGAATTTTAGCCAATGAGCAGTAAACCAAATAATCAAACCCATACGCCAATGATGCAACAGTACCTTAGTTTAAAAGCTGAGCACCCTAATGACTTGGTGTTTTATCGTATGGGTGACTTTTATGAATTATTTTTTGATGACGCTAAAAAAGCTAGTCAGCTTCTCGATGTTACCCTAACCGCTCGCGGCAAAACCAATGGCAATCCAATTCCTATGTGTGGGGTGCCATTCCATGCGGCAGAAACCTATTTAGCCAAGTTAGTTAAACAGGGTGTTTCGGTGGCTATCTGTGAACAAATTGGCGACCCAGCCACTAGTAAAGGACCTGTTGAACGCGCAGTTGTTAGAGTTCTTACTCCAGGAACACTGAGCGATGAAGCGCTACTCGATGACCGCTCTGACAATCTTCTAGCAGCGATTCACCTATTCGATGATCAATACGGCATTGCCACATTGGATATGAGCAGTGGGCGTTTTCAGTTATCACAGGTATCTGATAAGCAGGAACTTCATAGCGAAATACAAAGACTTAATCCAGTAGAAATTCTTATTTCAGAGGAATTCCCCGTCCTAAATTGGTTAGATAATTGGGCTGGATCACGCACCCAACCGCCATGGCTATTTGATTTTGATGCCGCAGAGCGTTTACTGAATCAACAATTGGGCACCAAAGATTTAAATGCTTTTGGCTGTTCGCATCTTCCCATAGCAATCTGCGCAGCTGGTTGCCTGCTGCAATACGCGAAGGATACCCAGCGCGGTAATTTGCCGCATATTCATAGTATTAGTGTCGAAAACCGTGAAGATGGTGTTGCCCTAGATGCCGCTAGTCGGCGCAACCTTGAGCTCGATACTAACCTTAATGGCGGTCAAGAAAACACCCTGTTTGATGTGTTAAATAATACCGCCACCAGTATGGCAAGTCGCCTACTGCGACGCTGGTTAAATCGCCCTCTTAGACAAATTACTGAACTACAAGCAAGACAACAGAGTATTGCCGAACTGCAAAATAATTATCTGTATGAAGATTTAAATGGCCATCTTAAACAGGTGGGCGATATGGAGCGCATTCTTACTAGAGTTGCATTGAGCTCTGCACGCCCCAGAGATTTGACCCGACTTTTATCGTCGATAGCTGTTTTACCACAAATAAAATCAGTACTTAAAGCCAGCGAACTACAACATATTAAACAATTGCTGCAGGCAGCCAAACCACTGCCGCATTTAGTTGACTTACTGGATCGAGCGATCACAGAAAACCCACCCATGGTTATTCGTGAGGGCGGAGTGATTGCCGATGGCTATGATTCTGAACTTGATGAGTTACGAGCACTTAACACCAATGCAGGCGAGTTTTTGCTAGCTATGGAAGAACGGGAAAAACAAGCAACCGGCATTTCGAACCTCAAAGTGGGTTACAACCGAGTTCATGGTTACTATATAGAAATCTCACGCGGACAAAGTGACAAGGCACCGGTAGAGTATATTCGCCGTCAAACTCTAAAAAATGCCGAACGCTTTATCACCCCCGAGCTTAAAGAATTTGAAGATAAGGCACTAAGCGCGAAAAGTCGTGCCTTAAGTAGAGAAAAGCAACTCTACAGCGAGTTATTGGAAACACTAAATAAAGATCTGCATTGCTTACAAAACTGCGCCTCGGCAATTTCTGAAATTGATCTTTTGGCTACCCTCGCCGAGCGCGCCCACAGCTTAAATTTCTGTCAACCCGAATTAACCGAACAGCCCGGAATCGACATACAGGGAGGACGTCACCCAGTGGTTGAACAGGTCCTGACTGAACCCTTTGTGGCCAATAATCTCGAAATGAATGGCGCGCGCAAAATGCTGATTATTACCGGACCTAATATGGGTGGTAAATCCACCTATATGCGACAGGCAGCACTAATTGTCCTTTTGGCTCAGATTGGTAGTTTTGTGCCTGCCGCCTCAGCAAAAATTGGCTTGGTTGATCGTATCTTTACCCGTATTGGTTCATCCGATGATCTCGCCGGTGGACGCTCAACTTTTATGGTAGAAATGATGGAAACTGCCAATATATTGCATAATGCCACCGAGAATAGTTTGGTACTGATGGATGAAATAGGTCGAGGAACCAGCACCTTTGATGGTCTTTCTCTAGCCTGGGCATGCGGCTATCACCTTGCTGAAAAAGTAAAAGCTTTCACTCTATTTGCCACCCATTATTTTGAGTTAACCAGCCTACCTGAGGCAGTAAAAGGCACTATTAATGTTCATTTAGACGCTACAGAACACAAGGATAGCATTGTATTTTTACATTCCGTTCAAGAAGGCCCTGCCAGTCAAAGTTATGGCTTACAGGTGGCTAAACTTGCCGGCATACCAAAAGATGTAGTGATGCTGGCCAAAAAAGAACTACAGCGACTCGAACAGAAAAACCTTTTAGCCGATACAAAACTATCGCCGACAATTAGCACACCGCAAACTGATCTTTTTGCATCAAATGAGCCTTCTGCTGTGGATTTAATAATGGAAAATATAGAGCCGGATGAGTTATCGCCAAAAGATGCATTGGATGCGCTTTATAAACTAAAGCGTGCCAGCAACCGTAGCAATTAATCCAAAGCTCGCAGGCCAGCAAAAATTTATATTGAAGTATGCGTTCACAGACGCTTAGTTCCTGCTATAATGCCGCGCGAAAATCGACCGCTAATTCAAGAGATTACAACATGACATTTATCGTTGGTGAAAATTGCATTAAATGCAAATATACAGATTGTGTAGAAGTTTGTCCTGTGGACTGCTTTTACGAAGGCCCTAACTTTCTCGTTATTCATCCCGACGAATGTATTGATTGCGCACTGTGCGAACCAGAATGCCCGGCAGAAGCAATTTATGCTGAAGACGAGATCCCTGAGGGACAAGAAGTATTCCTCGAAATTAACGCGGAGCTCGCCGATGTGTGGCCAAATATTTCTGAACAGAAAGCCCCAGCAGCAGATGCCGCTGAGTGGGATGGTGTCGAAGGAAAAATCCAACACCTCGAACGCTAAATGTCAGTTACACTTAAAACAACTTCCAGCACCCGTAGCTCAGCTGGATAGAGTAGGTGGCTTCGAACCACTTGGTCGGGGGTTCGAATCCCTCCGGGTGCACCAAAATAAACAACCCCAGCCTTTTAAGCTGGGGTTTTTATTGTTTGTGTTTTTTAGGGTATCGGTGCGGATTCCTGCTCGAGCCGCGTAAACTCCAACCTATTAAATATATGAGCTTTAAAAAGAGAAAATCATGGATCTAAAAACTCTACTACCCACTTTAGCTGTAATCTTTACCACTAGCCTCAGCTCTTTGGTTATTAGCGATCAAATCAGTTTAAAAAACGGCGATACATTACAAGGAAGCTTAATCTCCAAAACTGATATCTATGTTATTTGGCAATCAGACAATTTTGGCGAGGTAAAAATTCCAGTCGATCAGGTTGTTTTAATCGGCCAGCCCACAAAAACACCAGCAACTCCATCAATCATTCTCCAAAAGGAAACATTTAAGGGAACTATTGGACTATCAGGATCTTACCTAGGTGGCAATGAACAGCGGGACGATTTAGAGCTAGATATTGGCCTTACCTTTGAAAAAGGCGATGCAGCCCACAAAGCCAAAGTTAACTATGAAACCCTTGGACAAGACAATAAATCCACCATTAAGGACTATGGTGTTGCTTACGGTATAGATTGGTTAATCAATGATAGCTGGTTCTGGGGTAATGATATTTTCTATGGCGCTGATGATAAACGTCAAATTGATCAATCAATATCTGTAGGAACAAATATGGGGTATCAGTTCTGGAACAATGAAACTGGTAGCCTATCCTCTGAAATTGGTTTGACTTGGATTAAAGATGAATTAATTAACTCAATCACCAATGATCGGCTTACTTGGGCCTGGTCTGGTGATTATGAAAAAATATTAATTAGAAATGTCTCACTGGCTTATTCACACCAAGTATATGTATCTATTAAAGATTCTGACAATGCCCAGATAGACGCAGATATTGGCATAATTATTCCTATAAGCGATAAGTTGGATACAAAAATATCTTGGGATTGGTCCTTTGATAATCAGCCTCAAGATGGCAACGAAAAAGTTGACCGTAAATTGAAGTTTGGTATTAATTATTCTTTATAATTAAAGCTATTGCTGGGGGCCAAGAGTATTTGAGTCCCCTACCAAGGAAACCAACCCTTAGCAGCTAGATCTAACTTATCGCGACAACCCCTAAGCTGAACACCATAGATTTGTGCTTGGTGCTTTACTTTAGCTGCCACCTTAATCAATTTGGGTTTTGTGTTAAAGCTGCCACGAGAATAACCACCCCAACCCTCGTGATAAGCTAAATACTGCTTATAGGTATCCCATTTTGAAATGCCTAAACGCGTGTTGCTCTTATTGGTATACCAACCAATAAAATTGATGGCATCACCAAAATCATCGCGATCATGCCCCCAATTACCAGTATCTTTGCGATAATCATTCCATGCTGGATTTTGTGCCTGAGCATAGCCATAGGCAGTTGATTTTCTGGGTAATGGTATAAAAAAGAAGGTTGGTCGCTTGGGTCGCACCTTTGCTCTAAAAGTCGATTCTTGCTTCATAATCGCCATGGTCACATTAATCGGTGTACCCCAGCGCTTTTCAGCTTTGATGGCATCTTTATACCAATCGATTTCACCATAAAAAATTGAACATACATCACTAACCTGCTTCGGCTGATAGGTCGAGCAGCCTGTAGCAACAAGAATAATGCAGACAACCAATAACCTAACCAAGATAATACTCCGTAGCAAAAAAACCCTTATAGACCTAATTTTAGATGGTCTTAACCCCAGATGGAATTGGTTTTTTGGGCTTTTATTAAGGAAATTTTATCGCGCGCAATAACAATCAATTTGCGTTTATAAAGTGCACCCAACGCATTTTTATACTTTTTCTTGGACACCTTAAACTGACGATAAATTCGATCAGGATCACTTTTATCAGTTAGATCAGACTCACCGCCACAGGCTTTTAGGTGAGCCATAATTTGATCTTCAAGACTATTATCACCCCTAGGTGAATGCTGAGAAATAATTAAATCAACCTTACCATCTTCTCGAATTGCCTTAATATAGCCCGTTAAGCGTTCACCAATAGCCAGAGGGCGAAAAGCATCGCCATGAAAAATAAGCCCTAAGTATTGGTTATCAATAACTGCCTTGTAGCCAAGTTCTGTTTTATCAGAAATTTGAAGATCAACTGTTTGTTTCTCCTGTAGTCCTTCAGGCTCCTCTTCAAAATATCTATTAAGCTTTGATGATGCAAGGATTCGATCCGTATTATGATCATGAAAGACATAAACCATATAGGACTCACCCTCTTTCATAGGATGCTGCTGCTCGCTAAAAGGTACCAGTAAATCTTTTGGCAAGCCCCAATCTAAAAAAGCACCCACAGGATTAGTATCAATTACTTTTAGTAACTCAACAGTATTAACAAAAGCTTTAGGAGTCTCTGTGGTGGCAATCAAAAGGTCATCAGAATCAAAGTAGAGAAACACCTCTACCCAATCATCAATATCCAGACCATCAGGCACATAGCGATTAGGCAATAAAATTGTGCCCTCTTCGCCACCGTCGACATAAACACCGTGATCGGCGATATTAACTACTTGGAGCTTATTGAACTTTCCAATTTCTATGGACATAAATTTACACTTTGTAGGGTTGGTATTAATCTAAAAAAAGAATTAATCACCACGATAAATACAACCGCTGGTACAGGTTTCTTTAATCTTAACTGCACTGAGTTGCGGCAAATTTGGTTTTAGCTGTTGCCAAATCCACTTTGCAAGATTTTCGCTAGTAGGGTTTTCTAACCCATCGATATCATTTAAGTAATGATGATCTAATTGATTATAAATTGGCTTAAAGGCTTTTTTAATATCACCAAAGTCCATAACCCAGCCGGTTTTATCGCCAATAGGGCCTTCTACATAAATAGAAACCATAAACGAATGACCGTGTAACCGAGCACATTTATGCCCCTCTGGAACATTGGGCAAGCGATGCGCGGCTTCAATATTAAATTCTTTGTATATTTGCATTAGTTAACGTCAATTTCCTAAAAATAAGGCCGCTATATTAGGTTGCTAAGCAAGATATGTATATAGCGTCAGAAAATGTTTGACAGCAGGTATCAGTTAGGTAGAATGCCCAACTCTTCCTGAGGGTGGTTAGCTCAGCTGGTAGAGCATCGCCCTTACAAGGCGAGGGTCACAGGTTCAATCCCTGTACCACCCACCAAGAAAGAAAAGGTTATTACGGACCGGTAGTTCAGCTGGTTAGAATGCCGGCCTGTCACGCCGGAGGTCGCGGGTTCGAGTCCCGTCCGGTCCGCCAATAAATATTAAAGGCTACTTCGCAAGAAGTGGCCTTTTTTATTGCCCATCAACCTTGTTTTTGTTGCTCCATAGATAAAAATTATTTCAAACCAGAAATACCTTCTTTACAAATTACCCTTAATAGCTAAAAAACATCTTATAAATTGACGCCAAACAGCATATGCAATTAGATTTCGTTTATGTTACTTTTAACTATGGGCAACCATATTGTGATAAGCACCGCTTATCTATAATAAAAAATAACAATAATTTAAATGTAATAAATAGAATATAACTTCTTTGGAAGTTGCAGAAAAATACGTTAATTAACAAGTATTAGTAGAAATTTTTATTCTAAATAAAAAATACAGGGGAAGATTATGAAACGTTTTAAGCAGAAAAGTACCTACGTTTCGCTGGCAATATCAGCACTTTTAGCAGCTGGATCAGCCGTTGCGGAAATTGAAGAAATCACAGTAACAGCCAACAAGCGCGAGCAGTCGCTTCAAGATGTTCCACTTACTGTCTCAGTCACTAGCGAAGCAACGATTAAACAGTCTAGCATTGTCGATCTTATCGACCTGCAATCAGCGGTTCCATCACTTCGTGTTAACCAACTTCAAAGCTCTGCGCAAACTAACTTTGTTATTCGCGGCTTTGGTAACGGTGCCAATAATCCAGGGATTGAGCCTGCAGTATTGGTTCTGATTGATGGCGTACCCAGATCACGCTCATCTTCTTCATTAGCTGACTTACCAACTATTGAACGTGTTGAAGTGCTTAGCGGTCCACAATCTACTCTCTTTGGCAAAAATGCCTCTGCTGGTGTTATTAGTATCACTACCAAGGCACCAGGCGATGAAATGGGTGGGCTACTTGAAGCCACATTAGGCAGCAACGGCGCTGAAATAGTTAAGGGTACTGTTACTAGCCCACTGACCGAAAACCTATCCATCAGATTATCAGCTAGCAGCAATGAAAGAGATGGTCTTGGAACCAATCTTTCGGACAATAGTCCTATCAACGATCGCAATAGATCAGCTGTTAGAGGACAGATCGCATGGAATCCATCAGAAGATTTGTCGGTTAGAGTGATTGCTGATAGCGACAAAATTAATGAAGTATGCTGTGTCACTGGACCCCTTTTAAGAGGGCCGGCAAGCGATGTAAGTGATGGTATTGCCTTGCAATTGCAGGAAGCGGGGCTTCCAGGAGTTGGTGTTTTAGCGCCAGATGCTACGCCTTGGGATCGTCAAATTTATATGAATTTCGAACCTTACAATGATGTTGAAAATGAGGGTATCTCTCTTCATATTGAAAAAGATCTAGGTTTTGCAACACTGACCTCTATCACTTCTGATCGTGAAACTAATATGCGATCAAACTTTGATGCTGACTTCTCTGCCGCAAGACTAATTAATGAGAATAAGCTGGATTATGATTTTGAAACCTTTACTCAAGAATTGCGTTTAACCTCCAATGGCGACTCCGATGTGCAGTGGACAGTTGGCGCCTTCTACGCAGATGAAGATACTTACAACAACCGTACAGTTCTATATGGTGATGATATTGAATCCTATGTTGACTTCCTGCTTTCGGGACGTGGACAAAGCTTGGACTCAGTTGCTCAACTTGTTTCAGCGGCAACTCTAAAAGGTGTATACCAACAAGTTTTTGGCCAAACAGCCGAGGAAGCCGAAGCAAGCATTGGGACCAATGTGTCAGAATATATAGCAGATCAAGAACTCCAACCTGATGATAATGTTGAAGAAAAAATGGCTGAATGGCAAGTTGAAGCAATAGATGAAAAACTTGCTGAATTTGGACAAGCTACTAGCACCTATTTACGTAGTGAGTTTTTCAATGTTAATGGTGGCTCACAGCGAGAAGAATTCAATATGAGCTCCAAAACTACATCTATATTTGCTAATGTAGACTTCCCTGTTGCTGAGGATTGGACGGCTAGTATTGGGGTCAACAAAACAAACGATGAAAAAACTGTTAAAGCTGATGTTTTAATTGATGATCTATTTGCTTCACTGCCATTACCCTCAACACTTGCTGCGGTTCAGTTCTTCCCTCCATTTGTAAATTATCCAAATGATGATGGCGAAAATGGTGTATTTAAATCAGATGATGTTACTCATACCCTGCGTTTAACTCATGACTTGGGTGATAACACTAAGGTCTATGCGTCTCACTCTACTGGCTTTAAACCTACATCAGTTAATCTATCGGTCAATGCCAATGACGCGACTAAGCGAGCAGCTTTACCAGAATTCTCTGAAAACATCGAAATTGGTATGAAGCACACCCATGATGCAGGCTATATTAACCTTGCTTTGTTTGATCAAACGATTGAAGGCTTCCAATCAAATACTTTTGTTGGCAATGGTTTTCAGCTAGTGAATGCAGGTAACCAAAAGCATAGAGGTATTGAGCTAGACAGCATGACTGCACTATCTGAGTCTTGGGTGGTAGGTTTTTCTGCGATGATACTTGATCCTGAATATGTGTCATTTGTTAATGGCCCTTGCGATAGCAGCTTTGCGACCATAGCCTGTGATGAAGATAAAGTAACTAAAGACTTGAGTGGATCTGCACCTGCAGGTGTCCATGACCTAAGCGTTAATGCCAATGCGGTCTACTCATTCGATCTATCGGATACAGTCTCTAGCTACCTTCGCTTAGAATATGTTTATGAGTCTGATGTTCAGTTAGTAGAAAATGTTCCAGCTGACATCGCTAGCCGCAGCACTAAAAACTTAAATATGAGCATGGGCTTTAATCATGCACCAAGCAATATGGAAGTTATGTTTTGGGGACGCAATCTCACTGATCACGAATCATTGATTTCAGCATTCCCAACTACTGCTGCACCGGGTAGTTTTGGCGGCTATCCTAATGAGCCTCGAACCTATGGTTTGACCTTGCGCTCGAACTTTTAATATTACGTTTTAGGGTAAAGCAAAAAAGGACGGGCATTGCCCGTCCTTTTTTTTGATCTTTTTTTAGCCTTTATACATAAAATGACCATTGAATTTTCTTTTAGCGCCCCCATCTATAAGGTAAATCCAAAGAGGTAGTTAAAAATGGAGCAATATCGAGGAACCACGATTCTGTCAGTGCGCCGCAATGGCAAGGTTGTTATTGGTGGCGACGGTCAGGTAAGTCTGGGCAATACGGTGATGAAAGGCAATGCACGAAAGGTTCGTCGTTTATATAGCGGTAAAGTGATCGCTGGCTTTGCCGGCGGTACAGCCGATGCCTTTACTTTATTTGAACGCTTTGAAGCCAAACTTGAGATGCATCAGGGTCAATTAACTCGGGCTGCAGTTGAATTAGCAAAAGACTGGCGTACAGACCGTATGCTACGTAAATTAGAGGCTCTTTTAGCGGTTGCAGACAGTGAAGCATCATTAATTATTACCGGTAATGGTGATGTGATCCAGCCCGAAGATGATTTAATTGCTATTGGCTCTGGTGGGCCGTTTGCCCAATCTGCCGCTAAGGCGCTTTTAGACAATACCGATATGGATGCTCGCTCTATTGTTGAACAGGGCCTAAGTATTGCCGGCGATATCTGCATCTATACCAACCATAATCGCACTATCGAAGAATTAGACTGTAAAGA
This sequence comes from uncultured Porticoccaceae bacterium, assembly GCA_965662525.1. Classification (GTDB taxonomy): domain Bacteria; phylum Pseudomonadota; class Gammaproteobacteria; order Pseudomonadales; family Porticoccaceae; genus HTCC2207. The sequence continues at coordinate 34,812 of CBFIHQ010000004.1, read as the reverse complement.
ATAAAGGTATTTGTATGTCTCAAATGACACCAAGAGAAATTGTTCACGAACTTAACCGCCATATTATTGGTCAAGATGATGCCAAGCGCGCAGTCGCTATTGCTCTGCGTAATCGCTGGCGCAGATCGCAGTTAGATGATGAGATGCGCAATGAGGTCACGCCTAAAAATATTCTTATGATTGGCCCAACCGGTGTAGGTAAAACCGAAATTGCCCGCCGTCTTGCTCGCCTTGCCAATGCCCCCTTTGTAAAGGTCGAAGCGACCAAATTTACTGAGGTTGGTTATGTCGGCAAGGATGTCGAATCGATAATCCGCGATCTGGTTGAAACAGCGGTTAAACAGCGTCGTGAACAAGAGATCACTAAAGTAGCGCAACGTGCGGCAGATGCCGCTGAAGAGCGTATTTTAGATGCTCTACTAACCCCTGCACGTGGTTCAGAGACGGAAGCAGAGCGCGACTCAACAACTCGTCAAGTATTTCGCAAAAAATTGCGAGAGGGTTCACTGGATGATAAGGAAATTGAAATTGAGCTAAGTCAAATCACTGCAGGAGTTGAGATTATGGCTCCTCCAGGCATGGAAGAAATGACCTCGCAGCTACAGAACATGTTTAGCAATATGAATAAAGGTGAAAAAGCCACACGCAAAATCACCGTGGCTGAGGCTATGAAACAGTTAAAAGATGAAGAGGCCTCCAAGCTAATCAATGAAGAAGATATTAAAGCCAGCGCAGTAGAAGCAGCCGAGCAAAATGGTATTGTATTCCTCGACGAGATCGATAAGGTTTGTCGTCGCGGTGAAGCTGGTGGTGCTGATGTGTCTCGGGAAGGGGTTCAGCGCGATCTTCTGCCACTGATTGAAGGCAGTACGGTATCGACCAAGTATGGCATGATCAAAACCGATCATATTTTATTTATCGCTTCTGGGGCTTTCCATCTTGCCAAGCCCTCCGATTTAATTCCAGAACTTCAAGGCCGATTGCCTATTCGCGTTGAACTTAACTCTCTGGTTGTAGACGATCTTGAGCGTATCCTTACTGAACCCAAGGCTTCGTTGACCAAGCAATACTGCGCCCTAATGGATACCGAAAATCTCAAGGTAAAGTTTAAAGACGACGGTGTAAGGCGTATTGCTGAATTGGCTTTTGAAGTCAATGAAAGTACTGAGAATATAGGTGCCAGACGACTGCACACTATTTTGGAGCGCTTACTGGAAGAAATTTCTTTTGAAGCCTCAGATCTCGGCGCCAAAGATGAAACTGTGGTCATTGATCAACCTTTCGTAGACCAGCATCTCAGTGAGCTTGCTCAGGATGAAGATCTATCGCGGTTTATCCTTTAGTTAGCCGTCTGATTTATGTCTATTCCAACACGAGTTGTGGTTCGCGAAGCAAAGGATAGTCTGTTGATTACCTTCTCAGACAGCCAGGAATACAGTCTGCCAGCTGAGTTTTTGCGGGTACATTCTCCCAGTGCAGAGGTTCGCGGACATGGTGAGGGCAATGAAACCCTGCAGTATGGTAAACGCAATATTACCATTGCTTCACTTGAGCAAGCCGGAAACTATGCCCTACAAATTATCTTTAGCGATGGTCATGATTCTGGCATTTACAGCTGGGAATATTTACGCAAATTAGCTGAAAACCAAGATGCTATGTGGTCTGTGTATCTTGAAAAATTGCACAATGCAGGGCTTAGTCGAGATTCAGAATCACAGGTTATCAAACTGCTGTAATGCTTAAATCGTAGTAACGCATTATTGATGTACCCATAGTCTTGGATACCCTATTGGCTCAACTATGGCTACAATAGCCACTCTATTTTATGGAAAGTATGGCAAATGTCTGACAAAACCACTGATTTTGGATACAAAAAAGTAAATGTTGAGGAAAAGGCTGGCAAAGTCGCCGAAGTCTTTCACTCTGTAGCTGGCAATTACGACCTGATGAACGATCTGATGTCAGGCGGTATCCATCGACTATGGAAGCGAGTTACTATTGAAATGTCCGGCGTTCGCCCCGGTCATTCGGTACTTGATATCGCCGGTGGCACCGGTGATTTGGCCGCCAAATTTTCGCGCATTGTCGGTCCTGAGGGCACGGTGGTATTAGCGGATATCAATGACTCCATGCTCAAGGTTGGCCGCGACCGATTGGTTGATCGCGGCATTACCGATAATGTTAGATTTTCTCAAGCGGATGCGCAGTACCTGCCATTTCCAGATAATACCTTTGATGTGATTACCATCGCTTTTGGCTTAAGAAATGTCACCGATAAAGATATGGCCTTGCGCTCTATGCTACGAGTACTTAAACCCGGTGGTAAATTACTGGTTCTGGAATTCTCAAAACCGCCAAATACAGTACTTTCGAAAATTTACGATGGCTATTCATTTAATATATTGCCAAAACTAGGCAAACTATTTGCCAATGATGCTGATAGTTACCAATACTTAGCAGAATCTATCCGTATGCACCCAGATCAAGATACACTTTTGGGGATGATGGATGCAGCGGGTTTTAACAATACCGATTACCACAATATGACAGGTGGCATCGTCGCTCTGCATCGCGGAGTAAAGCCCTAGTGATATTTGATATTCTAAATACCACGGCAATCAGCGGACTAGAAACAGCAATTAATACTGCGCTGAAGTATGACCCTGGCACAGTGCGTGACCTATCTGAATTAGAAAACCAGGTGCTTTTAATCGATTGCAGCATGCCGAGCATGCGTATAGCGATTGAAACAAGCCAACAAAAAATTATCTTGCACAATAACTGGGATGGCGAAGCCGCTGTCACTATCCAAGGCACACTGATTGCACTAGCCAAAATGTCAGCTAATACCTCTGATGCTAGTTCATTCGCTAACTCTGGCGTGCAACTATCGGGCAACCTAGAAACCCTGCATAAACTGCATAAGATCCTGTCTAAGCTAAATATCGATTGGGAAGGTGGGTTAGCTGATCTGGTGGGCGATGTTCCAGCACATATTATCGGATCCGCAATGCGCCAATCGGCACAAGCTTCTCGCGAAAGTCTGCAGAGAGCGTCCTCTGCCTTGGTTGAGATAGCTCAAGAAGAATTTGAAATTATTCCCAGTAAAAACAGTTTTAAACACTTTAAACAAGATGTTCGTCAAATGGCTGCAGATACTGATCGTATAATGGCGAGACTAGCTACGCTGAATGCAAAAATAGCTCAAGCAACTGATAAGAAGCCTGCGTTATGAGCCAACTGCGTCGCCTTGCCAAAATTTACTATGTTGTCGCAAAGTATCGACTAGATAACTTAATCGACAAAAGCCGAATGCCATTAACCATTCGCATTGCCCTTGCACCAACAAAGCTAGTTACTCAAAGCAAGATTTCTCGGGGCGAACGTCTGCGCCGCGCGCTTGAAGAACTTGGCCCAATTTTTATTAAATTCGGCCAGTTACTTTCAACCCGACCGGATCTAGTTGCACCAGATATTTGTGCCGAAATTAAGCATCTTCAAGATAATGTTACACCCTTCCCTTCCGAGGTTTTTACAGCACAGGTAGAAACCGCACTGGAGGCAAAAGTCGAGGATATCTTTGCGCAATTTGATCAAACTCCCCTAGCGACCGCATCCATAGCGCAGGTGCATAAAGCCAGCCTCAAAGATGGCACAGAGGTGGTCGTTAAATCAATAAGACCGAATATCGAAAAAACCATTAGTCGCGATATAGCACTGCTATACACCATTGCTAAATTGATTGCTAAGTACAGCATTGATGGTCCTAGGTTAAAACCTGTTGAAGTGATCGAGGATTATGAAAAGGTCATTTTTGGAGAATTAAATCTGCAGTCAGAGGGTGCCAATGCATCACTTCTAAAGCATAACTTTAAAAATTCCCCTCTACTGCATGTGCCGCAAATACATTGGCCCTATTCCAATGAAAATGTCTTGGTTATGGAGCGTATTAGTGGCATACCAGTCACTAATATCGATGATTTAAAAGCCGCTGGAGTTAACTTTAAAAACCTTGCTGAATGCGGTGTTGAGATATTTTTTACCCAAGTGTTTGAGCATAATTTTTTTCATGCCGATATGCATCCAGGCAATATTTTTGTGGATGTGGCAAACCCTGAAAACCCCCGCTATATCGCTATAGACTGTGCCATTATGGGCTCGTTAACCCAAGATGATCAGTTTTATATGGCACGCAATTTACTCGCCATATTTAATCGCGATTACACTCAGGTTGCTGAGCTTCATGTGCGCTCAGGATGGGTTCCCAAGGATACCTCAATAGCCGAATTTACCACTGCTATTCGCGCGGTATGTGAACCTATTTTTGAACGCCCATTAGGGGAAATTTCACTAGGTCATATGTTGGTCAGTCTATTTAGTACCGCTAGACAATTTAATATGCAGGTTCAGCCCTCACTGGTGTTATTGCAAAAGACCCTACTCAATATCGAAGGTTTAGGTCGACAGCTTTACCCTGACTTAGATTTATGGGCAACAGCTCAACCCTATTTGCAAAAATGGCTTAAAGATCGCTATTCACCCAAAGCGATTTTTAAGCAAATTAAAGACGATTTACCGGATCTTTTGGAAAAACTACCACAGGTGCCACCAATGATTTTTCAAGCACTGGAAAATCTCCAATCACCCGTCGACCCGCAACCGCAGTCAACGCCACCTACAACGCCTCGAAAATTATCTGCTATTGCTGCGGTAATTGCCGGATTGGGTCTCGGCTTATTAGCGACTCAGTGGTTTGCCATACTCGGGCCGACGTTGATTACTGGCTCGTTGATTACCGCTACTGGCATATTATTAATGCTATTTCGATAAGCGCATCTCTTTACATCAACTCTATGACTGCCATAATGGCTAGTTATTGAACTTATAAGATCAAATGGAGAACTTGATTGGCTAACTTTCTCGACAAAATAAAATGGGATAGCAACGGTCTTATTCCGGCGATAGCCCAAGACCATCAATCGGGTAGAATCTTGATGATGGCTTGGATGAATGCTGAATCTCTAACCCTGACAATTAAAGAAAATCGTGCTATTTACTGGTCGCGCTCACGACAAAAACTATGGCGCAAAGGCGAGGAATCCGGCCATGTGCAGCATATTAAAGAGATCAGACTCGACTGCGATAGCGATGTTATTATATTAACTGTCGACCAAGTTGGTGGAATTGCCTGCCACACGGGTAGAGAATCCTGCTTTTACTTTGTCCTAGAAAATGGCGAATGGAAAGCGGTTGACCCTGTTTTAAAGAATCAAAAGGATATCTATCAATGAGTGATGCGATCTTAAAACAGCTGACTGAAGTACTCGAACAACGCAAACAGTCATCTGCCGATGAATCTTATGTGGCTAGTCTTCACCAAAAAGGGCTTAATAAGATTCTGGAAAAGGTTGGCGAAGAATCGGTTGAAACAATTCTGGCGGCAAGAGATGCCGAACAAAGTGGCGATAACAGTAAGGTTATCTATGAAACTGCCGATTTATGGTTTCACAGCTTGGTGATGCTGTCTTATCTCGATATTGAGGTCGATGATATTCTCAGCGAACTAGAAAGACGCTTTGGGCTTTCTGGTTTAGAAGAAAAAGCAAACAGATAAACGTTTTAAGTCATTGTTAAAGGTAAATCATTATGGGATTTGGCTGGCAGGAATTATTAATTGTACTGGTTATTGTAGCGCTAGTTTTTGGCACAAAAAAATTGCGCAATATTGGTTCGGATCTCGGCGGTGCGGTTAAAGGGTTCAAAGACTCTGTAAACGATGCCAAAGATGACGATAAAAAAGATAGTTAACTAGTAATCCCACTAGATAGTTATGTTTGATATCGGCTTTTTAGAACTTCTGGTTATCGCTCTAATTACATTAATTGTAATGGGCCCTGAACGCCTGCCAGAGGCAATTCGTACAATCAGCCTATGGTTCGGCAGATTAAAGCAGTTATTGGCTAAAACACGCCAAGACATCGAAAATGAAGTGGGCATGGATGATATCCGTCATCAGCTGCATAACGAGCAGGTACTTAAAGAGTTAGGCGAGTCCAAAGATCAGCTTGAACAGTCACTTGAAAGCCACAAAACAGGTCAACCCTGAAATGACTGATTCACCGGCACCGGCTAAACAGCCATTGATGGCGCACCTCTTAGAGCTGCGCAACCGTCTGTTGCGAATCTTTATTGTAGTGCTTTTAGTGTTTGCAGCTCTATTTCCATTTAGCGAATCACTGTATCTGTATATCTCAGAACCGTTAAGAGCCTTTCTACCCAGTGCCTCAAGCATGATTGCCACTGAGATTACCTCGCCTTTTTTGACGCCGTTTAAATTAGCCTTGGTGTCGGCCATGTTTATCAGTATGCCCTATATTCTCTATCAACTATGGGCATTTGTTGCACCTGCTCTGTATAAACAAGAAAAGAAAATCGCCGTACCGCTGTTTATAACCAGTGTTATTTTGTTTTATGCCGGAATGGCTTTTGCTTACTTTTTGGTTTTCCCATTAGTTTTTATGTTTTTCACCAGCGTAGCGCCAGAGGGCATCAGTGTTATGCCGGATATTCGCGCCTATTTAGAGTTTGTTTTAAAACTATTTATGGCCTTTGGCTTAAGCTTTCAGATACCCATAGCCGTGGTTATTCTGTCTTGGATAGGCACAGTAGATCCCAATAAACTAGCCAAAAAAAGACCCTATGTATTTGTACTCTGTTTTGTTGCGGGCATGTTACTGACACCGCCAGATATTATTTCGCAAGCGCTGTTAGCCATTCCAATGTGGCTGTTGTTTGAAGTGGGTATTCTATTTGGACGAGCCGTCAGCGATAAATCTCAGTGACAGCGAATTAACACAGTGGCGCACATTCTTAGGGGTCAACTGCTCACCCTCAAATACATGACCTAAATGGCCACCGCAATTGGCACAGAGAATCTCAACGCGGCGACCATCGGCATCGATTTCACGCCGAACCGCACCAATAATTTCATCATCAAAACTTGGCCATCCGCAGCCTGAAGAAAACTTAGTTTCAGAGCGATAAAGTTGTGTATCGCAACGTTTACAGACATAAACACCCGCCGCATAGTGGTCATTATATTCACCAGTAAACGGCATCTCAGTACCCTTGTGCTCAATAATATGCTGCTCATCAGCCGTTAGTACATTGTATTTACTCGTCATTTTAGCTGCCTTTTTCAATAATATTGATTAGCTTTTGTTGAACTTTTGATTGAAGTTGCGGATACCGAATGGCATACCATAACTGATCCATAATCGCCTGAAAGAACTGCAAAATATTAGCTGTTTTTTCATCGTTTAAGATACGCAGGTAATCGAATTGTGGGTGACCCAAAGAGGCATATTCCCAATCAATAATAAATAAACCATTGGCCCCTTGGATAATATTTTCAGGGATTAAATCATGGTGGCAAAGCACTGGACTCCAATCTTGAGTATCTATTTGTTGAGCTATTTGGAAAATCTTCTGCTTAATCGATGCACTGATACAAGAGGCGCTAAGCTGGCTGGTGTATCCTCGGCAATAAGCTTCATAATTACGCACCTCAAGATCAGTAAAATCCTGCTTTTGAATAACGTCTAAGGCCAGTTGTATCTGTTGTTTTATAGTGGAATCTAAAGTTTTGCCAGCCGCTATCGCACAGCCATCAATATATTCGCTAACCAAAATACTACTATCGGCGTAATAAACTCTTGGCACTAAATCAGTAGACTGTAATTGTTTAAGGATAGTTATTTCTGTTTGACGATCGACACCTAGCTTATATGCATCTGGGTTATTAAGTCTTAAAACAGCCCTCTCACAACCTGATTCAATCAGATAATTAGTATTAGTAAGGCCACCCTCAAGTTGCTCGACAATTTGAGGTTCAGATTGGAATGGCGCCTGCCATTGGCGCCAATTCTTAAGAATATGCTTAGCTAGGCTCAGGGCTTTGTTCGAAATAGGCTTTTCTCCAAGCAATAAAACCAATCACAGATAAGATAATATATAACCCGTAAAGTCCTGCGGTTTGATATAAATCGCGATCAATATATAAAAAGATCGCGACTGAATTTATCACAATCCAATACAACCAATTTTCTAATACCTTGCGCGCCACCATAAAAGTAGTTATCACACTGCCCCAACTAGTAAATGAATCAATATAGGGCATGTGGGCTTCCGTGTTTTGCGATAACAGATAGCCCGACACAACGGATAAGATCAACACTAAGCCAATAGCAGCCATATGCTGCTTAATACCCCAAACGCTTAACTTAATCCCATTAGCGCTAGAACCACCACGCTGCCACTGATACCAGCCATAAACTGCCATAACCATATAGTAAGCATTAAGCGCCGATTCCATATAGAGGCTAACATCGCCAAATATCCAAATATAGATGCCGGTACTAATAAAAGCACAGTACCAACACAGGCTATTTTCACGCATGGCGAATAATAAATAAGCAATACCTAATACTACCGCAACTGTTTCTAATCCAACCCATTCAAACATTATTTAAGCGCCTCATACCCGGGGATTACTTTCATAACATAGACCGCCATATTAAATTCCTTGTAACAGTCCGCAATAGTTTTTTGCACCGCCTGCATAGCATGATTATATTCACCCTGCACCACTGTGCTAGTGGGAAAGGTGGTAATTTTTAGATGATCAAATTGATTAATACGCTCAATAAAGCCATCAATGGGAGGAATAAATTCCTCCCGATTGGGGTACATGCTTACATCTATTGTAACTTGCATATTGCAGCACCTATGGGCAAATTAAATGTGAGTTAAAAATCAGCGCGCACTGATAGGCCAATAACTCGAGGAGTACCTAATTGTTGAAACTCTGTGTCATCAAAGCCATCGCCTGACCTTGGGTCAGCATCCCAGCCGGAAAATCCACGCACACCGTAGTCTTTGTCAGCTGTATTATTGATATAGGCCGACAATTCAAAATCATTGGCTGAATAGATAAACCGCGCATTAACTACGCTGTAGCTCTGAGATTGATAATTGTGGGAGTCTGAGTAATAAAACTCATCTTTACCTTCCACTTCTAAAATCGCTGATAGTTTTTCTGATAAGTCATACTGCATAGAGGTAGAAAAACTATATTCAGGCGCATGGGCCGCTGATCTATTCTCTAAATTAAATGCATCGGGATCAGAATTATTATGTTGAGTGATTTTCGTTTTTAGAACACCAAGACTAGAGGCAATTGTTAAATTATCCTGAACCAGCCATGTCATTTCCCATTCAACACCATAGCTATAACCCTTACCGGCATTAGTGGTAAAATCAACAAAGCTAGCCGCACCCGCTGTATTTGTAATCGCGGTGGATGACTTTAACTGCAAGTCTTTACGATCTGTATAAAAAGCCGTTATATGGTTAGTTAACTTGCCACCGGGCGAATAGAACTTGCCACCAAGTTCATAATTCCATTGATACTCAGTGTCAAAATGTCGATCTGACTCACTAGGCAACTCTGCTTCCGCATTAAAACCACCTGCTTTATAGCCACGAGTAAGGCTAAGGTAAACAAGGTCATTAGCCTCTGTAGTCAATTCAAGCGCGAATTTACCACCAAATAAATACTCATCATTCTTACCAAAAACCAGAGCACTATCTGAATAATCTGATTGCCATTTTTCATAACGCAAACCAGAGGTCAACGCAAGGTTATCCCTAAGTGGTGTGCTCGCTTGGGCAAACAAAGAAAACGACTCCGTATCATACTGACTAGCAAAAAGGGAGTCATAGGTATAATCCCTTGTTAAATCAATAGTCGATATTTGATGATAGATACCAGCCAACCAATCGCTACCCGCAATTTGGCCCTCAGGGCCAGAAATCAAACGAATTTCAGCAGAATCTCGAGCAATATCACGCAAATAATTATCAAATGCTTGATAGCCCGGCTGTAATTCAGGACCTGTCCAATCTTCATCGTAACCATATTCAGCATCACTTCGATTGGTGGTTAAAATTGTATTTATAGTGACAGCATCAGATTTTTCCCAGCTACTATTAATTGCAAATGCGGTACTTTTTTGACGATCATGTCCAGGCTGATCAGACATGGTATTGCGGTTTTCATCTAATGAAAATGCATCATAGCCATTATCTATATCTAAATGCAGCGCCGTAAAATCAATGGTTAAGTGATCAGCCGCAAAATAACGTAACTTTAAACGCGAGGTCAATTCATCAATATTATTGGTATCTTTTTTATTTAATGTGGTGTTTTTAATAAAACCATCGAATGCTGTTTTACCAATAGCCGCTCTATATAACCACTGATCATTTAACGAGCCGCCAACTGCAGTTTCAACACTAATGCCGTTATAACTACTGGCGGATGTTTTAATATACCCCTGATTTTCTGCAGTGGGGTCTGCGGATTTAAGGTTAATCACTCCCGCCAACGCATTAGCACCAAATCGAGTACCTTGAGAGCCTCGAAGTACCTCTACCTGATCAATATCAAGCAAAGTAGCAGCACCGCCAAAACCGGTAAAGTCTATTCCATCGACATAGGTTCCAACCGATGGATTTAGTGGTGCAACAAATTGACTGCGCTCACCAATACCCCGAATTTGGAAATATCGACCTCTGGATGCGCCTGATGCAAAGTTTACATTGGGTGTTAGAGACAATAATTCCTCTAAGTGGCGACTATTGCGTTGCTGAATAATCCCAGCATCAATAACAGTAATACTGGTGGAAACATTTTTTAACTCTGCTTCACGAAAATCCGAAGTGACAATAACTTCTTCTAGGTTAATTTCAGCAAATGACAATGGTGCTAAAAATGCGCTAGCAAGAAATAATGTTAAACAAAAATTGGGTGACGAAAGTTTCATAATTGAGCCTCAATAACATTTGGTTATGGAGACCCGGAATCAAAAGACGAGGTGAAGGGAATTACTAGGTCCTATTCCTACGCCGGCATAATCCGGATCAGGTTCAAAGGGTGCTTCTCAGGTTAAATAACCGCCCCTTAGGCATGCTCAGCATAGCATTTTATAAGTATAGGTTTCAATAAAGGTAAACGTATAAATTTATATCAGCTTACGCATCTAATACTAAAGTATTAGTCCTTTTAGGCTATACAAATTTCTGGCAAATTGTAATAAATTAATAACTGTGTAATTTATAATTTACAAATGAAAGTAAAAACTAAAGCTAATTAACAGGCAATCATTAGTAATAGGTAAATTTTAAAAAATAATAAGGGACTTAGTTATGGACGCTAATAGATATGAAGGAACATCATCCCCAATACAAATAAATAATTTTGAAATTGGCAGTGATGAAATGATGAATCAAGCAATTAGTCAGTTAGAGTCAGCATTTGATTTAGGACTAGCCGGTTTAAGGCAATACTTAAGCCAACTAGCCCCTGAAGATAGAGAAAAAGTGATTTTGACTATTAAAGATAATATTCAAAACTCTTAATCTATATCCTCTGACAGCTTAGAAAATAAGCGTCTTCTTTGGTTTGGCCTAAGAGCGCTCATCTGAGCATATAAACGTGCAACAGGATCACCGTCTTCGCGCACTTCGTCAGATTCTTGGTAAAGAGACTCAGGTTCGACGCCAAAGAATTTTGCGATGCGAACTACCGATTCACGTCGGGGTTCTTTAGTTTTTTCGTTTAAAATACGATTAATGGTTGGCTGTGGCACACCACAGCCGCGGGATAATCCGCTTTGTGACACCCCATTTTCACGCATTAACTTTGCCAGTTGCTGGCTAATGTCTTGTTTGCTCATAAGTTCTTTTCCTTCCCTGTCAATAATTTTATATATATAGCACCTAAAACACCACCTTTTGAGCGTAATGTTTGTTTTTCTCAAAAACCTGTTAAATTTTTCTAGTTGCCATGAATACTAATTTTCATACACAACAGAATTAATTTATTACTATATTCATATCATTTGCATTATATTTTTAAGCTCGAGGTTAATTTCTCAACAACTGAGGGATCAGCCAAGGTTGATATATCCCCCAAATCCTCAAACTCACCACTAGCTAGCTTTCTTAAGATTCGTCGCATAATCTTGCCTGAACGTGTTTTGGGTAGCCCGGCAGCCCAAAAAATCGCATCAGGTTTTGCAATAGGTCCTATTTCAGCGGCACAAAGATCAACTAATTGCTGCTTTAGATTTTCATCGGCTACAACACCGACCATAGGCGTAACAAAACAATAGATTCCCTGCCCCTTTATATCATGGGGCGCTCCGACCACAGCCGCCTCAGCAATTGCATCATGAAGCACAAGTGCGCTTTCAATTTCAGCCGTTCCCAAACGATGACCAGAAACGTTTAGGACATCATCTACCCGACCGGTAATCCAATAGTAGCCATCCTTATCTCTTCGAGCACCATCACCGGTAAAGTAATAATCTGGATAGGCACTAAAGTAAGTATCTATACAGCGCTTATGGTTATTAAACACGGTTCTTATCTGGCTGGGCCAGGATTGTTTAATCATCAACAGCCCCTCTCCAGCACCTTCAATTTCTTGACCCTCAGCATCGAGTATTGCTGGCTCTACACCAAAAAATGGCAATGAAGCTGAACCTGGCTTTAATGCCATTGCACCAGGAAGCGGCGTCAGCATATGGGCACCCGTTTCAGTTTGCCACCAGGTATCAACGATGGGGCAATTTGATTCACCTACTACGCGATAATACCAGTTCCACGCTTCAGGGTTTATTGGCTCACCTACTGTGCCTAGAAGCTTTAGTGAGCTTCTGGAAGTTTTGGTAACATAATCGTCACCTGCACCCATTAGAGCTCGAATTGCCGTAGGCGCTGTATAAAATTGATTAACCTGATGTTTGTCTATCACCTGCCAAAATCTCGAGGCATCTGGATATGTGGGCACTCCCTCAAACATCAGAGTTATCGCCCCATTACACAGAGGACCGTAAAGAATATAACTGTGGCCAGTAATCCAACCTACATCTGCCGTACACCAATAAACATCACCTGACTTGTAGTCAAAGGTGTATTTATGCGACATAGCAGACATTAATAGGTAGCCAGCCGTTGTATGGACTACACCCTTTGGTTTTCCAGTGGAGCCTGAGGTGTAAAGAATAAATAATGGATCTTCAGAATCCATAATTTCCGCTTCACAATCTACAGAAACAGCCTCTACAGCTTGCTGGTATTTTACATCACGACCCTCGTGCCAATTAATGACAGCTGAGGTGCGCTCAACAACAATACAGCTATGAACATTTGGGCAATTCTTTAAAGCTGTGTCAGTATTTGTTTTTAGGGGGATTTTTTTACCCCCGCGAACTGCCTCATCGGCCGTGATTACAACTTTGCAATCGGAATCCAAAATCCTGTCTTTTAATGCCTCAGGAGAAAAGCCGCCAAACACTACTGAGTGAACAGCGCCAATTCTGGCACAGGCTAACATTGCATAGGCTGCTTCTGGGATCATAGGCATATAAATACATACTCGATCACCCTTGGTTACACCGCGCTGACGAAGAACATTACCCAATCTTGAAACCTGTTCATGAAGCTCTGAATAGGTAATTTTTTTATCGGAGCCTGGGTCATCGCCTTCCCATATAATCGCTATCTTATCAGCGCTTGTATGAAGATGACGATCAATGCAGTTTACGGCAACATTTAGTTTTCCATCGATAAACCACGAAGCCTGAGCCCGTTTAAATTCAACGTTATTTAGATCTGTCCAAGGCTGTTGCCAAGTTAGAAATAAATCAGATTGTTCTGCCCAAAATAGATCGGGTTCTTCAATTGATTGGCGATACATAGATTGATATTTTTCTTTATCAACCCAAGCACTTGCAGACCATCGCTCTGCAACGGGATAAACAACCTGATTAGACATCTACAAAACCGCCATAGGAAATATAACTAATAACTGAGTTTATTTATTTTAACGCCAGACCTCAACCAAATCATTGATTTTTAACAAAAACTAAACATTATTGAATTAAACTATCGCTTTTAAAATGACGATATCCTTCAAAATAATATAATTTAGGGCTTAATGCTAAACTTTTGTAATGTCGTGCCTATTATCTATATTGAGCGCTACACCCATAATCAAAACATCTAAAATCACTAAATACACAACCCTAGATGATAACGGCATTTGGTTATCTGATAATTCGAAGATATCAGCATACAAGCTGAAGGTACTCAAATGAGATAACGCGCTTTTGGATGGAGTTAATGAGATAACAACAGAACCATTGTTTTTTGCAGTTTGAGCTACATCAAACAGCTCTTTATTGTGATTGGTGTCAGAAATTATAAAAAATACATCCTTGTGTTGGCCTTTTGAGGCAAACATTTGCTGAATCAAAATATCATCATGGCTTGAAACGGGCAAACTTAAACTATGAAATTTATTAACTGCATCTCGCGCAACAATAGACGAAGCACCCAAAGCAAAGAAATAAATATGCCTTGCCTGAACTATCCTCTCAACAATTTGATAAATGCGTTGGTGACAAATATTCTCTCGCACCAAAGCGAGATTGCTAATAACAGAATCAAATATTTTGGGGGTAAAAATGGCAACATTATCTGAGGCCGCAATTTTAGGATAAACGTAACAAATTCCACTGGCCAATGATCTAGCTATTCTTAATTTTAAATCTGGAAAACCTTTTGCATTGAATCGCTTGCAAAATCTATTGATACTGGGCTCACTCACTGCTGATTTTTTAGCTAAACTTGCAATACTAGATTCAGTTGCTGACTTAGGATCGGCAAGAATGGCCTGAGCAACCTTAGTTTGGGTTTTATTGAGCTTGGGTAACTCTTTTGAAATTACCTCGATAAGACTTAGATTGGCTTTTTTTGCTGATATTTGTAATGCACGACTCATCTCAATCCTTTAGTTTGATGTCATTTATTGGCAACGGAAAATTGAACCACTTGCTTTTAACAACCCTAGCTCGCCTCCATAGCAAGACTAATTAACGGGGTTTTTGGGTATATCATTGCAAATAATCACAATACCCTCCTCAATATAGACGTCTTTTTGTAATAATAAACAAAAAAAACGGTTATCAATTGATTAAAATGTCGCGAAAAATTATAATTTTTGTAATTTTACTACAAATCAAGGTTTCCCTCTTATGTTCAAAATAGCCATTAATGGTTTTGGCCGCATTGGTCGCAATATTGTCAGAGCTTATTACGAACGCCCTGAACTTCATGACAAACTCCAAATCGTTGCAGTTAACGATTTAGGGGACGTAGATATCAGTGCTCACCTTTTACAGTTTGATACCGTTCACGGTCGCTTTAACCAGCAGGTTGAAATTGGCGAGAACTCGATGACTGTCAATGGCGATGAAATTAAATGGTTTTGCGAAAGAGACCCTGCCAACCTTCCTTGGGGCGACCTTGGTGTTGACGTGGTATTTGAATGCACCGGTGTATTTACTAAAAGAGATAAAGCAGCTCTGCATATTGCTGGCGGCGCCAAGAAAGTGATTATCTCTGCACCTGGTTCGGGTGTAGATGCGACGATCGTTCATGGTATCAACCATGACCAGCTAACCGCTGATCATGAAATTATTTCTAATGCTTCATGTACCACAAACTGTCTTGCTCCCTTGGTGCAACCACTTCAGGATGCTATGGGCATTGAGTCAGGCTACATGACAACAGTTCATGCCTACACAAATGATCAACAGCTAAGTGATGTATATCACTCTGATGTATACCGTGCCCGCTCTGCAACTCAATCGATGATTCCTACTAAAACTGGTGCTGCTGTTGCTATTGCGGATGTAATTCCTGAATTAGCCGGCAAACTCGATGGTATGGCAGTTCGCGTGCCCACAATTAATGTTTCATTGGTTGATCTAGTTCTTAACGTTGGCAGAGAAACCAGCGTAGAGGAAGTAAACCAAGTACTAAAAGCAGCCGCTGATGGTGCTTTAGGCAGTGTATTAAGCTATTGCGATCAACCACTGGTTTCTGCCGATTTTAATCATATTGCCTACTCAAGCAACTTTGATTCTTTGCAAACTCGGGTCAACGGATCTATGGTTAAGGTTATGGCTTGGTACGACAACGAATGGGGTTTCTCAAACCGCATGCTTGATAACAGCCTTGTACTCTTAACAGCGGACTAATCTTTTATGCCAAGAAGAACCAAAATCCTTGCAACATTGGGGCCAGGAAGCAGTGATGAAGCAAACCTGACTAAACTTATTCAAGCAGGCGTTAATGTTTTCCGCCTGAATTTTTCTCATGGCAGTGCCGAAGAGCACACTGAACGCGCTATGACGATCCGCAAAATTGCCAAGTCATTGCAAATGCCAGTGGGTATTCTCTGCGATATGCAGGGGCCAAAAATACGCGTAGGAAGCTTTGCTAACGATGCAAAGATTAACTTATCTGCCGGCGATATTTTTAGCCTTGATAGCAGCATGGGCAAAGAAGCCGGAAATCAAGATGCGGTATATATCGAACAGGAACTTCTGGAAGATATGGATGCCGGTGATGTATTACTACTAGATGATGGTCGAATCACTTTTGATATTCTAGAAAAATCTGCAACTTTAGCTCGCTGTAAAGTGGTTCAGGGTGGCATTCTTTCTAGCAAGAAAGGCGTTAATAAGTTTGGCGGTGGTCTTTCTGCAGATGCTTTAACGCCAAAAGATAAGGCAGATATTAAAACTGCAGCAGCCTTAAAAACAGATTATCTAGCCATTTCTTTTGTTCGTGCAGCAGCTGATGTTGAACTTACTAGAAAGCTCCTCAAGGATGCAGGCAGTAGCGCTCACATTATTGCAAAGGTAGAGCGAGCTGAGGCTATTACTGATGAATTTTTGCCAGGTATTATCAAAGCGTCTGACGGCGTGATGGTCGCACGCGGAGATTTAGGTGTTGAAATTGGCGATGCCAACTTAGTAGCGGTACAAAAACAACTTATTGAAGCCGCTATGGCTGCCAATAAAGTTGTAATTACCGCTACCCAAATGATGGAATCAATGATTACTGCTCCTACACCAACCCGCGCCGAAGTTTTTGATGTTGCCAACGCAGTATTGGATGGAACAGATGCTGTAATGCTCTCAGCTGAGACTGCCGTAGGCAGTTATCCTGTAGAAACAGTTGCCGCTATGGCTAGAGTCATTGAAGGCGCTGAAAAACACCCTTTAACTCAGCGCTCTAAACATAGAATTGATGAAACTTTTGAGCGAATTGATGAATCTTTAGCCCTATCTGCTATGTATGCGGCCAACCACCTCAAGGGTGTCAAAGCTGTAATCTGTATGACTGAAACTGGCTTTACACCACTCCTGATGTCTAGAATCACATCTTCCTTGCCTATCTATGCTTTCGCTGAAAAGGCCGGTACCTGTGAAATCACTGCGCTGTATAAGGGTGTTATTCCAGTTCCTTTTGAAACATCGACGCTCGAACCATCAGACATTAATCACTTGGCCGTAGAAAAGCTACGTGAATATGATGCCGTTAGTGATGGTGATTTAGTACTTATCACTAAGGGTGATTTTGTCAATGTTCAAGGCGGCACTAACACCTTAAAAATTGTTCGTGTAGGTGATGAAATCCGCTAGCCAAAAAAATGCCCTCGGCAATTCTTGCGGAGGGCATTTTATATTTTTTTCTGTTAGATCTTTAACTTGCCCAATACACTGTCACAGGAACCTGTGTTTGTTGCAGTACTGACCTAATAGGAAGCTCTTCAACGCTACTTCCAGCCTGAGCTTGCTCAAGTACTCTCTGCTTGTTTTCTCCGCTTATATGGATAATAAGACGCTCTGTGTTTAACAAACGTGGCAATGTCATGCTAATACGCTCATGTGGAGCGGCTGTTGGCATAACTGCTATACAACTGCGTCCTGAATCAAGATCTAAACCTGCAGCGAGTGCTGTTGCCCCTGGAAACAATGAGGCTGTATGACCATCATCACCCATACCGAGAATAACCACTGTAAATTGACCATATTCAGCTAATTCAGCTTCAAGTGCCGCCTCACCCTCAACCGCTGTTTGTGCGGAATTTTTGAGCGACAAAAACTGCGCACAATGAGCTTCATTAATTAACAAATTTTCCCGCACCAATTTTTCATTACTATCCTGATGATCATTATCGACCCAGCGCTCGTCTGCAAGGGTGACTGTAACCTTTGACCAGTCCAAATCTTGCTGTGATAACTCATGAAAAAAACCCATAGGGGTTCTTCCGCCGGATAGAATAAGTGACGCTTTACCCTGGGTGGCGATAGCATTTGCTAAACGCTCACTAACCTCTGCTGATAACGAATTATCCAGTGCCGAGGTGTTTTCATATTGTTTCATTTCCATTGTGTTCTCCCGCATAGCAATAGTTTTACGCTAGATACCAGCTACGACCATCATTTTCTATCAACGCTTCTGATTTCGACGGCCCCCAGGAACCAGCATTGTATGAGTTAGCATCAACACCTTTATCAGACCAAGCCTTTAACAGTTCATCACACCACTGCCAAGACGCCTCAACTTCATCACGACTAACAAATAACCACTGATCGCCATTTAATACTTCTAATAGTAATCGCTCGTAAGCATCTACTATGCGGCTATCATCATTTGGATCGAGAAAATCTAAATTAAGTGTGCGTTTTTCAAGACTTGAACGCTCTTTCATACACTGTTTCTTAGATAACATCTCTAGCTGAATGCCCTCATTTGGCTGCAGTCTAATCACCAAGCGGTTATTAGTTTCCGAATCATCATCAGAAAAAATTGCATGAGGATTATCTTTGTAGGTAATCACAATCTGCGTCACTTTTTCTTTCATTCTCTTGCCAGTACGAAGATAAAATGGCACACCAGCCCAACGCCAGTTGTCCACAAATACCTTCAATGCCACAAAGGTTTCAGTATTACTGCTATCTTCTGCGCTACCCTCTTCTTCCATATATCCAACAACTGAATCAGCAGCAATTTCACCCGATGAATATTGACCTCGAACGGCTTGCTCAGCCACATTATCTTGGTTAATGGGTGTCATTGCCTTGAGAAGTTTGACTTTTTCTGCACGAATTTCGTCAGCTTCAACTTTATTAGGCGGCTCCATGGCAACCAGAGAGAGTAACTGCAATAAGTGATTTTGAACCATATCACGCAACTGACCAACACCATCGTAGTAAGTCCAACGACCTTCAATTCCTACTGTCTCTGCCGCTGTAATTTGAATATGATCAATACTGCTATTATCCCATTGAGTATGGATAATTCGGTTAGCAAATCGAAGTGCAAGCAAATTTTGCACTGTTTCTTTACCCAGATAATGATCAATACGGTAAATACCGCTCTCTGGGAAAAATTTACCAACGGTATCATTGACTAACTTGGAGCTTTCCAAATCATGTCCAATTGGTTTTTCGAGCACAATTCGAGACTTATCACCAATGCAGTTAGCATCATCGAGATGCTGGCAAATAGTGCCAAACATACTCGGCGGAGTCGCCATGTAGAAAATAAGTGTGCGGCTTTCGTCCGACCATTCTTTGAGTGCAACGAACTGTTCTTTTTCCGAAAATTCTATACGGATATATTCAATTCGCTGTTGAAATCGGGACCATACGGTATCGCACCAGTCATCACCAAGATTGGTTTTAAGCGTTTCACCAATTTGTCTTACAAATTCAGCAGAATCAAGTTGCTGACGAGCAACCGCAGCAATACGCGTATTGGCGGTCAATAACTCGGCTTTATCTAACTGAAAAAGTGCAGGAAATAGCTTTCGACGCGACAAATCACCTCGCGCCCCAAATAAAACTAAATCAATTTTATCACTACTCATTGTTTACCTCGTAGTTTATAACTACTACTTTATAATTCGCTTCTTATATTAGAGAAGCTGCTTCTCGCGCTAGTTGCTCAATCTCTTTCCAGCGTTTTTCTCGAATATCATTTGGCTTGGCAATCCAAGATCCGCCGACACACATGACGTTGGGCAATCTTAGGTAGTCCATTGCATTTCCTAATCCAATTCCACCTGTGGGGCAAAATTTAATATTAGGAAATGGACCGGCCATTGCTTTCATCACAGGAGCGCCACCAGCAGCTTCGGCTGGAAAAAACTTGAAGTTTTCAAGCCCGTATTCCATACCTCTCATCAACTCACTCACCGTTGATATACCTGGAAGGAAAGGCACTGAAGACTGGCTACCCATGGATAGTAGTTTATCAGTTGCGCCAGGGGATATCATAAACTGACAACCCAGATCTTCAGATAACTTAATTTGTTCTTCACTGCATACTGTACCGGTCCCTACAATTGCTTCAGGAACATGCTTAATTATTTGGCGAATACCTTCAACCGCCGCTTCAGTACGAAGAGTAACCTCTAATACTTTTAAGCCACCAGCAACTAATGCGCTGGCTAATGGCACTGCATCCTCAACCTGATCCAGTGTAATTACAGGGATGACTGGATTTCCCGCTAACATTTTTTGCACCTATTACTCCTCAAATTTGTTTCAATTTTTTTGCCGCACCAAGTAGTCCTAAGTTTTCTCTGACCACAATAAAAATTGGAATTGGCTTTAAATAACTTACAAAGCGACCTTTCTCTTCAAACTTATAACGAAAATCACTTTTAATAAAAAATTCTATAAATCGTGGCACTACGCCACCAGCAATATAAATACCGCCTTTTGCACCGTAGGTCAGCGCTAGGTTTCCTGCAGCACTACCCATTCCAGAACAAAACATATTGAGCGACTGAAGCGCCAATTCATCACTTCCATCTTGTGCAGCTGCCGCCACCTCTGCCGGAGTCTCATAGGCTCTTTCGATATTATTGATGGTACAAAGTGATCTGTAGATATTAAAAATACCCTTGCCAGACAGTAAACGCTCTAAGGATACCCTGCCATATTCTTCACGCAGCACACCAACTACAGCAGCCATTCTATCAGTTGTTGGCGGATAATCTGCATGCCCACCCTCTGAATCTAGAACTTGATAACCATTTGCTGTTGGCACTAGACCCGCAACACCCAGTCCTGTCCCTGCACCAAGGATGCCAATTGGCTTTGTAGAAATCGGTTTGTCACCGCCAACCTGGACAAGATCAATATCAGTTAACTCGGTTATACCATGTGCTACGGCTTCAAAATCATTGATAACAAATAATTCTTGGCACCCCAGAAGCTGCTTAAGTTGTGTTTTTGTAAAATACCAATGACTGTTGGTAAAAGTAACCTCTTCAACATCTGCAGGACAGGCAACTGCAAAGCAAGCACTGATAGGAGGATTATTCCAGCCTGTTGCTTCAGTTATTTCTATCAATAGGTCCACAACTAGGTCGGCAAATTCAGGATGTTCTTCAACTGAATGATGAAACTCATAACGGCTTTCTAGATCCCCGGCGGGAATCGCGGAAAACCTTGCGTTGGTTCCGCCAATATCAGCAACAAGATTCCACTCAATAGTCATTTTTAACTCTCAGGATAAAGGAATGAAGCGCCTTGCTCAGCATCACTAATATTTTTGCGATTGACGGCAAATATCTCTCGGCCACAACCGATTTGACCAGCCGCTGGTTGAGGAGCAGGTTCTCGACTTTCAAGCTCATCGATATCGCCGATAAAAGCAAGTTCTCCGGTAACTGCATTTAAGCTAATCATATCGCCATCTCGCAATTTAGCTAATAAGCCGCCATCGATAGCTTCTGGAACTAAGTGAATAGCTGCTGGAACTTTGCCTGAGGCACCAGACATGCGACCATCGGTTACTAGTGCAACACTAAAACCTCGATCTTGAAGCGTACCTAGGAAAGGCGTCAACTTATGTAACTCAGGCATACCCAATGCTTTCGGGCCTTGAAAACGCACAACTACAATACAATCTTTCTCTAATTTGCCTGCCTTAAATAAGGGTTCTAAATCATCTTGGCTTTCGATAACGACTGCCGGAGCCTCAACAATTTGATTCTCGATGGCTACAGCTGAAACTTTTGTAACACCTCGCCCTAGGTTACCCTGCATTAGGCGTAAACCACCCTCTGTTGAAAATGGCTTCTCAACAGTGGTTAATACCTCTAAATCTAATGGTGTTTGCGGGGATTGATTCCACTCAAGATCGCCATCACTTGTCAGAGTTGGCTCTTTGGTGAAATCAGAAAAATTGTCGCCCCAGGCGGTTTGAGCATCTGCGTGCATAAAACCTGCGTCTAATAATTGACGGAACATACAACTTGTTCCACCAGCCGCATGGAAATGATTTACATCAGCATGACCATTGGGATAGACCTTAGCTAGAAGCGGAACAGCCGCTGAAAGATCCGAAATATCATCCCAATTTAGGATAATACCTGCAGCTCTCGCAATGGCTACAAGATGCATACTATGATTTGTCGATCCACCAGATGCTAGAAGGGCAACTGTACCATTCACAATGGCTTTTTCGTCAATTACCTTGCCTATGGGTCGGTAATCATTGCCAAGCGCGGTAATCCGGGCTACCTGATAACAAACTTCTTTGGTAAGCCTTTCACGCAAGGGGTTATCGGGATTTACAAAAGAACTACCAGGTAACTGCAAGCCTAAAGCTTCTAGTACCATTTGGTTGCTGTTAGCTGTTCCATAGAATGTACAGGTACCATGACTGTGATAGGAATCTGACTCTGCTTGAAGAAGCTCTTCTCGACCAATTTCTCCCTGAGCATAAAGCTGACGAATTCTTTGCTTTTCTTTGTTGGGCAAGCCTGACTCCATAGGGCCTGCTGGCACAAATAGAGTAGGAAGATAGCCAAATGACAATGCACCCATCAAAAGACCGGGAACAATTTTGTCGCAAATACCCAATGCCAAAACCCCGTCAAACATTTGGTGCGATAGGCCAATAGCCGTACACTGAGCAATAACATCACGACTCAGCAAGCTGAGCTCCATGCCGTCCTGACCTTGAGTAACCCCATCACACATAGCTGGAACGCCCCCAGCTACCTGAGCGGTACAACCCATTTCTCGCATTGCCTGCTTAATCTGATCTGGATAGGTGGCATAGGGCTGGTGGGCGGATAACATATCGTTATACGCAGTAACTATGCCTATATTTGCTGCCTGCATCATACGTAGGCTATTTTTATCGTCTTCACCACAGGCAGCAAATCCGTGAGCTAAATTACCACAGCTTAGCTTACCCCTCTCAGGCCGGTTGTTAAAATCTTCTTCTAACTGACGTAAATAATCAGAGCGTAAAGTCGCACTTCGCTTTATAATACGCTCGGTTACAGCTGCTATTTGGTTATTGAGATGACCCATATTGGCTCCATATAATGTAAGGCGCAATTGTAACAAAATTACAAAAGTTAACCATATATAATCAGTAGAATGGCTGTTTTTTGTAATTTTATTACACAAACTAAAAAAGTGCGCTTGATTTAACTTGCTTAAACACGCTAAACAGGATTAATAGTGATAATGAATACAGAAAATTATATGCCTCTCAACACGCCAGCTTGGAATAAACTAATAGAGCTTGCGTCTGAAATACAGACCTCTGCAACGCCAATTACCATCAAGCAACTTTTTTCAGATGATGCTGAGCGAGCTGAAAATTACTCCTTAATGACGGGAGAGCTGAAGCTAGACTTTTCTAAAAATTTGATTAATGAAACAATACTTGAGCAGCTATTCAATCTTGCTAACCAATCGCCTTTAATCTCACACCGCAATGCAATGTTTTCCGGTGAGTCCATCAATACAAGTGAAGATCGATCGGTACTGCACGCTGCATTAAGGGCGGCGCCTTCAGATGATACTTCGGTCGAAGGCATGCAAAGAGCAGCGCAGGTCGAGAACCAGCTAAAAGCCGTTGAGCATATTAGCAATGAAATCCGCCAAGGCAAATGGGTTGGAAGCACTGGTAAAGCCATCACAGATATTGTTAACATCGGTATTGGCGGCTCTGACTTAGGCCCGAAAATGGCCTGTAATGCACTTGAAGAATATGCTCATCCATCTATTGATATTCACTTTATTTCCAATGTTGATGGCGCCCAAATTTTAAGCACGTTAAAAAAACTCAACGCTGAAACAACATTGGTTTCTATTGCAAGTAAGACTTTTACCACTCAGGAAACCATGCTTAATGCGAAAACAGCAATTCAGTGGTTTAAGGATGAATTAGGACTTGAAAACCCAAAAAACACTAGTCACTTTATCGGTCTAACAGCGAATCCATCTGCGGCAATTGCCTATGGCATTCCTGACAATCAAATCCTAGAATTTTCAGACTGGGTTGGTGGTCGCTATTCGCTGTGGTCCAGTATTGGCCTATCTATTGCTGTAAGTATTGGCTTTGAGAACTTTAAACAGATGCTTGATGGCGCTAGAGAGATGGATCAGCATTTTCAAAATGCGCCCTTAGAAGAAAATATGCCCGTTATCTTGGGGCTATTAGGCATCTGGTATAGCAACTTCCTTAACGCCCAATCAATTGCGGTTATTCCTTATTGCGAACGCCTTGGTCTCCTTCCTTCATACCTCCAGCAGTTGGATATGGAGAGCAACGGAAAGTCTACAAGCCTTGATGGAAAACCTGTCAATTACAATACCGGCCCCATTCTGTGGGGACAAACTGGCACCAATGGACAGCACGCTTTTTTCCAATTGCTTCACCAGGGAACAAGAATGGCACCTATCGACTTTATTGCAGCGGTTTCTGATAATTTGAGTAATCCAGAACACCATCAGGTTTTGCTAGGAAATATGTTAGCTCAAGCTTCGGCGTTAATGGAGGGTCAAGCTGCTCCTGACGGTGAGCAACATCGTTTTTATCCAGGCAATAAGCCTTCTAACACACTTTTACTGGACCAGTTATCACCCAAAAATTTTGGTGCATTAGTTGCACTTTATGAGCACAAGGTCTTCGTTCAGGGTAGTATTTGGAATATCAACTCGTTTGATCAATGGGGTGTAGAACTGGGCAAGAAGATGGCGAATAATCTTTTGGACAAAGATTCAGGTGCTTCTGACATGGATCCGTCGACTAAAGCATTGTTTAGCTACATAGAAGAAAAGTCTTAGACTTTAACTACGCAGCTCACGGGGAAGAGAAAAGCTAATTGTTTCGGTAACGCCATCAAGCTCTTTTGGTGGCTTTGCTCCCAACTCAACCAATCTTTCAATCACACCGGAAACCAAAATTTCTGGTGCCGATGCGCCGGCAGTTACACCCACTGCCCCAGCCTTAGCTATCCACTGCTGTTGAATATCTTCTGCACCATCAATTAAGTAAGCATCACAACCACAACGCTCAGCCAGCTCGCGCAATCGATTTGAATTAGAACTAGAGGGCGATCCAACCACTAAGACCACATCCGCTTCAAGCGCTAATTGCTTGACGGCGTCTTGACGATTCTGTGTGGCATAACAGATATCATCTTTGCGCGGACCTTCAATGGCAGGAAATTTTTTGCGTAGAGCGTCAATCACTTTGGACGTATCATCCATTGACAGCGTAGTTTGGGTCACAAAGGCTAAACTATCTGGGCTTTTAACTTCTAAATCAATAACATCCTGTTCATCTTCGACCAAATAAATATCACCCCCAGCACTGTGATCATACTGCCCCATAGTACCCTCTACTTCTGGATGTCCCGCATGACCAATAAGGACACATTCCTTACCGTCAGAACTAAACTTACTTACTTCTATATGCACTTTAGTTACCAATGGACAGGTAGCATCAAATACTTTCAACTGGCGACTGGCCGCTTCATTTTGGACTTTTTGCGACACACCATGAGCACTGAAAATAACCACTACATTATTGGGGATTTCGTCAATCTCATCGACAAACACTGCACCGCGATTACGCAACTCGTCCACCACAAATTTATTGTGAACAACTTCGTGACGCACATACACCGGTGCACCAAAGTGATCGAGAGCCAGATTAACAATATCAATAGCACGATCTACGCCTGCACAAAAACCTCTAGGGTTAGCAAGTTTTATATCCATAGATCATACCTCTGTTGTGTTAGTGGACAGAATTGGGGGAAACTTCGACAATTTCTACTTTAAAGATAATACTGCGTCCAGCTAACGGATGATTAAAATCAACACTGACTAAATCATCGCCGATCTCTATTACCACCCCTGGCAATTCACCCTCACCATTTTGAAATGAAAACACATTCCCAATATTTAGGGATTCTTGATCAAAATTATCCCGTGCTATCTGCTGCATATTTTCTGGATTGCGCTGCCCAAAAGCATTTTCAGGTGAAATGACAAATTCACCATGATCACCGGCTTTTAGACCTTGTAGAGGAGCTTCAAAACCTGGCAAAAGATTACCATCACCGAGAATAAATGTGGCGGGCTGAGTATCAAAATTTGAGTCTATAAGCTCTCCATTCTCAAGCGCTAGCGAGAAACTCATAGTTACCTTAGTACCCTGATCTATCGTCAAACTCATAAAACTAAATTAGTCCTTATTTTTTCGTTCAGGTGCAACTGCAGGGCGCTTGATAAAACCTTCAACAAGAATAAGCACAGCGCCAACAGAAATTGCACTATCTGCAATATTAAACGCAGGGAAATGCATGCCAGACCAATGAAAATCTAAAAAATCAACCACATAACCCAGGGTCATGCGATCATAGAGATTGCCTAAGGCACCGCCCAATATCAATGCAAGGGCCAAACCTTCTAGCTTTTGATTCGCTGATAGTCTGGTAATCCACACCAGAATAACTAGGCTAACCAGTGCCGCAAAAACACTAAAACCCCAGCGCTGCCAGCCGCCCTCATTGTTTAAAAAGCTAAATGCTGCGCCAAAATTATGCACTCTAACCAGATTAAAGTAACCCGTTATGGTCTCCATTTCACCATAGATATATTGATTAACAATCCATAGTTTAGTTAACTGATCAGTAAGGAAAACAAACACAGCAATGGCTAATAAAAGCCATATATGCTTTCTGTCAGAGGGCTTAGACTTAGGCATAGTGGCGGATCTCTCCTTGGCCATCAATATTCTCAATACAGCGACCACACACAGTCGGATGCTCTTCATTGCCGCCCACATCGTCAATATAATGCCAACAGCGAACACATTTATGGCCTGTAGACTTTTCCACCAACACTTTAAGCCCCTCAAATTGTGAGTCTGATACATCAATAGGCGCATCTTCCAAGCCAGCGAGCTTTGCTTTTGAGGTGATGGTCACAAAGCGCAATTCTTGACCTAGCTTGGCAAGGGATTTGTGTAACTCAGAATCGGCGAAAATCTTAATATCTGCCTCTAATGAGCCCTTTATACCTCCCTGATTTCGCTGCTCTTCAATAACTTTGTTAATCGCCTCTTTAGCTAGCAAAATATTTGCCCAATCCTGCTCAGTAATTGACTCACTTTCAGTCAAACGCTGCAATGGATACCATTCTGCCGTAAACACATATTTATCGCGCTCACCGGGCATATGATCCCATATTTCATGAGCAGTAAAACTCAGAATAGGTGCTATCCAACGAACAAAAGCTTCACTGATATGATACAGGGCAGTCTGCGCCGATCGACGCGGTAAGCTATCTTCGGCACAGGTATAAATTCGGTCTTTGATAATATCGAGGTAAAAACCACCCATATCTCGCACACAAAAATTATGCAGTTTTTGATAAATTTGATGGAACTGAAAGTTATTGTAGTCGCTAATAATTTGCTCTTGCAGCTGTGCCGCACAGTCAATCGCCCAGCGATCAAGAGCCAATAATTCAGAATTTTCAACTAGATGCTGGTGCGGATCAAAGCCATCGATATTTGATAAGAAATAACGCGCTGTATTGCGAATTCTTCGATAGGATTCACCCGCACGTTTGAGAATCTCATCGGATACAGTCATTTCGGCACTGAAGTCCGCACTGGCAACCCAAAGACGCAATACGTCTGCACCGAGCTCATTGATAACTTTCTGTGGCGAAATAACATTACCTATGGATTTGGACATCTTGCGACCGTTCTCATCCACGGTAAACCCATGCGTTAGAACCGCCTTATAGGGGGCAGTGCCATTAATCGCAATCGCTGTTTTTAGCGACGACTGAAACCAACCTCGATGTTGATCTGAGCCTTCTAAATATAGATCCGCCGGATAACTGAGCTCTTCACGAGCAGCTATCACTGAAGCATGGGTAACACCAGAATCGAACCACACATCCAATGTATCGGTCACTTTCTGATAATCATCGGCGTCTGAACCTAACAATTCCGACGCATCAACGTCATACCATGCATCCATTCCTCGCTGCTCAACTAGCTTTGCTACCTGCTCAATAATAGTTGCCGTATTAGGGTGAATTTCGCCTGATTGTTTATGTACAAATAGCGCAATTGGAACACCCCAGGTACGCTGTCGAGAAATACACCAGTCAGGGCTGGCATCTAACATACCCTGAATGCGAGCCTCACCCCACTCTGGGTGCCAACTAACCGATTTAATCGCGGCTTTAGCTTTATCTAATAGACCCTTTTGATCCATAGACACAAACCATTGTGGTGTTGCACGATAGATAAGCGGAGTTTTGGTTCGCCAACAGTGCGCGTAGCTATGAGTAATCTTGCCGCAACTCATAAGCTGACCGCGATCAGTTAAAACCTCAATGACTTGCTGATCTACTTTGTAAACATGCTGACCAGCAAATAGCGCCACACCATCTTTGTACACTCCATTATCGAGAATGTAATTTAATGTGCCAATGCCATATTTATTAGATACCGCAAAGTCATCTAAACCATGATCTGGTGCAGTATGCACACAGCCAGTACCTGCATCCGTAGTTACATGATCACCTAGTAGTACAGGAACTTCACGCTGGTAAAAGGGATGATTAGCCACAATATTTTCTAGTGCAGCACCCTGACAGCTAGCAAGAATTTTGTAATCGGTTAACTCAAGTCGCTCAGCAACTGATTCAAGCAAATCTTTACCGCAAATAAGCCTTTTAGAGCCAGCCTGAATTAAGCTGTACTCTAAATCAGTACCAATGCTAATTGCCTGACTGCTGGGAATAGTCCATGGTGTAGTAGTCCAAATTAAGAAATTAACAGAGCCCTCACCCCCTAAACCATCAAAGGCAGCTTCCAATTTTTGCAGCTGCTCTTGATCCTCTACCGCATAGGCAACATCAATAGAGAATGAGGTTTTGTCTTGATACTCCACCTCTGCTTCGGCCAGTGCCGAACCACCTACCACACTCCAATATACCGGCTTATAGCCTTTGACCAAATGGCCGTTTTCGGCGATTTTTCCAACCGCCCGAATAATATTAGCCTCAACGTCAAAATTCATAGTTAGGTAAGGGTTTTGCCAATCGCCTAGCACGCCTACTCGAATAAAGTCTTTGCGCTGACCCTCCACCTGTCGCATTGCATAGTCGCGACATTTTTGACGAAATTTAGAGTACTCTACCTTTACCCCTGCTTTGCCAATCTTTTTCTCAACATTGTGCTCAATTGGCAGACCATGGCAGTCCCAACCAGGAATATAGGGCGCGTCAAAACCACTGAGAGTTTTGGATTTAATAACAATATCTTTAAGGGTTTTATTGACCGCATGACCCAGATGAATATCACCATTAGCGTAGGGAGGACCATCGTGAAGAATATATTTTTCACAGCCCGCTCTAGACTTTCGAATATGTTGGTATAGATCATCATCTTGCCACTGCTGTAACATTGCAGGCTCACGCTGTGCAAGGTTAGCCCGCATAGGGAAATCAGTTTTAGGCAGATTTAAGGTTGTCTTATAATCAATACTATCGGTCATAGTTTTTAAACTTTTCCATTTTCTTTGATTTAATGGCTGTTTGCTGCAAACCACTGTTTAATCAATGCTACGTCATCACTAATACTTTCAGCCAAATCATCCAAACTAGTAAATTGTTGCTCATCTCTAATTTTATAAACAAACTCAACACTGATTCTTCGACCATAAATTTGCTGATCAAAATCTAGCAAATGTACTTCTAAGATGGGTTTTACCATATCACCTATGGTCGGGCGCACCCCCACATTAGCGGCACCTTTAACGCGATGCTCAACACCTTCAATATCTACCCAAACAGCATAGACACCTGCCAATGGAGCTCTAAACCGATTAAGGTTAACATTGGCGGTAGGAAATCCCAACTCTCGACCCAACTGCTGACCAAAGGTTACCTTGCCATTAATTGAAAATGGCCGTCCCAATAAACCAGCTACCTTGTCAAAATCCGACTGTTGGAGCAATTGACGCACCAATGTACTACTTACTCTTTGACTGTGTAGTTCAACAGTTTGGGTATTTTGTACACTAAAACCCCATTGTCCACCCATTGTCACCAAACTATCAAAATCGCCTTTTCGATCACAGCCAAATCTAAAATCATCGCCAACTATAAGGTGCTTGGTATTAACCCCATCGACCAGTATATCTTGCACGAACTCTGTTGCAGTTAGACTGCGAAGTTCATGGTTAAATCTTAGGCAAACAACCAAGTCCATACCAAAATTTAAAAGCGCTTCAATTTTTTCACGCAGGCGCATCAATCTTGGCGGGGCAGTTTCAGCAGAAAAATATTCCTGAGGCTGAGGTTCAAATGTCATAGCTACTGCCAGACAATCCGAACTCTGCGCCTTATCGATAACCTGTTGAAGTATCGCCTGATGACCTAAATGCACACCATCAAACGAACCAATAGTCACAACGGATTGTCGGTCAGATAGTCGCGATCTATCTATATCGCGAATCAGGCTTATTTTCGACTGCTTTGACAACTAACTAGGCACTCTTTAGTAAAGCCGCAAAGTATACCTAGCAATCGCCAGAAAGGTAAGCTATTGCACCCAATTGGCCCCACAAAAATCCATAGAAATATCTTCTAAGAGGCCAGTTAATTAGTTATTTAAATCACTGGTTGCCTTTGCCGGACCGCGCATATCCGATAGTCTAAATCCAAAAACCAGCAAGCTAAGCACAAAGGCTAAAAATCCAGCACCACAAAGTAGTGCAATAGTGGTTACTCGCTGCAGCCAATCCTGCTGATAAATAATGTCAGAGCCACCCCATAACTGCAGTAACTGAGTAAGTACTATCAACATGATAACAACAGAGATAATTAGGCTAGCAAAAAATCTCAACCAACCCTTTGACGGTTGATAAATTCCTTTTTTACGCAGACTTAAAAACAACAATATAGCATTGATAAACGCTGACAATGACGTTGCTGCCGCCAACCCAAGATGACCAATCTGCCAGTATTTATGCAGTGGTATAACCAATAATAAATTAAACAGCATATTTAAAACCATGGCGATCACACCAATACGAACCGGTGTTCGCATATCCTGACCGGCAAAAAATCCTGGGGCCAATACTTTAATCAACATAAAGGCAATAAGCCCTGCTGCGTAGGCTTTGAGGCTAAGAGAAGCCATCGCCATATCGCGCAATGTCATAACCTCACCATAATAAAACAAGGTCACCAAAATAGGTTCCGCCAAT
Source organism: uncultured Porticoccaceae bacterium (assembly GCA_965662525.1). GTDB lineage: Bacteria > Pseudomonadota > Gammaproteobacteria > Pseudomonadales > Porticoccaceae > HTCC2207. The sequence continues at coordinate 3,257 of CBFIHQ010000004.1, read as the reverse complement.
AACATAAGTGCCGCCGCCGCAGGCAAGGCAATAATTAAAATCATCTTTAGCGCCCAATCTAGGGTTTGCGAAAAAGCTTGGTTTGATTGCGCAATATGATGGCGTGATAAATTGGGCAAAATTACTGTGGCAATGGCAATACCAAAAACACCCAACGGCAGTTCAGATAGTCGATCTGAATAATAAAGCCAAGAGACGCTACCCGTAGGTAAAAAGGTCGCAAGTACAGTATCCAACAAAAGGTTGATCTGACTCACGGAAACGCCAAATATAGCCGGCGCCATAAGCGCCAATACCTTCTTCACACCTGAGTGCTGCCAATCAACTTTGGGCATAGGCAGCATGTGAATTCTTCGCAAAAAGGGTAACTGAAAAATAAACTGGATAATGCCGGCCACTAGAACACCCCAAGCAAGGGCATAGGCTGGCTGGTCAAATAGCGGCGCACCAATTAACGCCGCGGCAATCAGCGTGACATTTAGCAATAGCGGTGTAAAAGCAGGTACGGCAAAGCGATCGTAGCTATTGAGAATCGCACCGGCGATACCGGTCAATGAGATAAATAATAAATAGGGGAAGGTAATGCGCAACATTTCAGCGGTAGCCGCAAACTTGCTGGGATTATCCATATACCAGCTAGGGGCAAAAAGCGCCGCCATCAAGGGCGAAGCTATAACAATAAATAACGTAATAAGAATAAGTGTTAGACCGAGATTACCCGCTACCCGACTGACAAGCTCCCTTACCGCCGCTACACTGCCCTTTTCTCTGTACTCGCCCAGAATGGGCACAAAGGCTTGAGCAAAGGCACCCTCAGCAAATAGTCGACGGAAGAAGTTGGGAATCTTAAAGGCAACGAAGAACACATCGGCCAAAGCCTCGGCACCGATTACACGTGCAAAAACCACATCGCGAGCAAGCCCTAGAAAGCGCGAGAGCATAGTAAAGAAACTGACCACGCCGCTCGAGCGAAGGAGTCCATGATCTTTTTTCTGCGCTGTAGTTTCTTCAGTCACTGTGTCTTCCATTAAAACAAATCCGCGTGACAGTTTAACGGGAGTAACAAGCCAGTCCAAGCAAATCTATCAGTTTGATTCCATTGCTTTGAAAACAATTCCAACTAAACCGTTAAAAAGTCTGTTAAAAGGGTAATATTAAGGTTGAATATCACCAAATAACCATGTATATTTCCGCGCCTTTACAGAGTTCCCTTTATTTAGGAGATAGTTCAAGTGGCTAATTCGGCACAAGCAAAAAAACGCGCACGTCAAAACGAAAAAAGACGTCAGCATAATGCTGGCCTTCGATCAATGGTTCGTACCTACATTAAGAAGGTTGACGCAGCGTTAGAAAGTGGCGATGCTACAGCAGCCCAAGAAGCTTACAATACATCGGTTCCAGTGATCGATCGTATGGCTGACAAAGGAATCATTCACAAGAATAAAGCTGCGCGCCATAAAAGCCGCCTTAACACTAAGGTTAAAGCCCTAGCTGCTAAGTAATTTATTCTATGTGTAAAAAAAACCGGCTGATGCCGGTTTTTTTATGCCTAAAAGTTATACCTTAAGAGCTGATATTGTTACTAATAAAGGTCTGCACTGCCGACTTATCGTTATCAAGCACCGTGTAACGCTCTTCTCTATCAAATAAATCCGCCATATGAGAGGGCAATGCAGGATCTTCTGGATAGCCTGCTTGCTTAACGGCATCTGGGAATTTTGCCGGATGCGCTGTTGCTAAGGTAATCATTGGCGTGGATTTATTATTCCTACATTCGCGAGCTGCAGCTAAACCAATGGCTGTGTGCGGATCTAACAGATAACCACTCTCTTCAAAAGTAGAGCGAATAACCTCAACCATGCCTTTATCGCCACAACGATAGCTTGAAAAAAGCTCTCTTGCTTTAGATAAGGCTGTATCACTCAGCTTCATATGACCATTTTTGGCATCGGTCATTAGCTTGGCAATCTGCTGGCCATCACGATCGTAGAGGTCAAATAATAAACGCTCAAAGTTGCTGGATATCATAATATCCATACTTGGCGCCAAACTTTGCTCTAACGGCTGTGTGCTGTGATCATTATTACTAATACAACGATGTAAAATATCATTTTGGTTAGTGGCAATCACTAACTGTTCAATGGGTAAACCCATTTTATGCGCTAGGTAACCGGCAAAAATATCACCAAAGTTTCCCGTTGGTACTGAGAATGATACTTTCTTATGGGGTCCGCCCAAAGCCAGGGAGGCCCAAAAATAGTAGACGATTTGAGCCATAATCCGCGCCCAGTTAATTGAATTAACCGCCGCTAATTGCCTGCCCTCAGGCAAGAAAGACTGATCGGAAAAACTCGCTTTAACCATATTTTGGCAGTCATCAAAATTACCATGTAATGCCAAATTATGAATATTATCTGCCATTACAGTAGTCATTTGACGACGCTGCACCTCAGATACACGCTCGTAAGGGTGAAGAATAAAAATATCTAAATTCTTACAATGTCTACAGCCTTCAATCGCGGCAGAACCCGTATCGCCAGATGTAGCGCCCATAATCACCACTTTTTGGTTGCGCTTGGCAAGGATATAATCCAAAAGGTTACCTAAAAACTGCAGTGCAAAATCTTTAAATGCCAGAGTTGGACCCTGGAAAAGCTCCAAGATCCATTGATTGTGCCCAGCTTGAATCAGCGGCGCCACAGCTTCATGGCGAAAGCCTGCATAAGATTTTTCAATCAGCTGACGCAAATCCTGCTCAGGAATTGATCCACCGACAAATGGTGTAATAATTTTTAGGGCCAGCTCCTCGTAGGAAAGCTCGCCCCATGAGGCTATTTCTTCAGTACTAAATTTGGGTAATTGCTCTGGCACAAATAATCCGCCATCTTCAGCAAGACCGGTCAATACGACCTCTTCAAAACTTTTTGGCTCTACGCCGCCTCTGGTGCTTATATATTTCATTTACTGATCCAAATGCTCTACGCGGATAAATTTAATCGAATCTCTAACAGTTTCAAGGTTTTCTATACGCTCAACTGCCGTACTTAGCTGCTTCTCTTGGGTAACATTAGTGACGATAATAACATTCACGTAATCTTCACCAGCAGGCTGTTCTTTTTGCACTATGGCTTCGATACTGATTCCAGTATCAGCCATAATTGTAGTGATATCAGATAATACACCGGGCTTATCCAGAGCAGCGAAACGCATATAGAAGCTAGTTTCAATTTCTTCAATTGCCACTATATTACGCTTTT
>CBFIHQ010000003.1:0-99762 GCA_965662525.1 uncultured Porticoccaceae bacterium | reverse complement strand
CCCGACTTATTACTATATAGGGCATTTCTCAAAGTTTATTCGTCCTGAGGCTAAAAGAATCAGTACTAGCAGCAGCCGTAGTGTTCTACTAGCGACCTCTTTTATCAATACGGATAACCAAATTGCTACAGTCGTTATGAATGAAACTGATGAGGCTATCGACTACCATTTCCTTGCCGATATGCAGCAGGTTACTTTGACTATTCCAGCGCGCAGTATGCAAACGCTGGTATATTAATGCCAATGGATCGTATCGGGCTATTAGCCCGATACGATCAATTCTGTTGACGATATTTAGTAGGGGTCATGCCTTCTAATTTCTTAAAGAAAGTATAAAAAACTGATTTACTGTTAAAGCCTACCGCAAGATATATTTCCGTAATTGTGATATCAATCTTTGCTGGATCCTTCAGCATTCTCTTGGCTTCGTCTATTCGGTAGCTGTTAATAAAGGTATAGAAGTTAGCGCCAAAATGTCTATTAATAATCATCGATAAGTCTCTAGGCATCACTTCAAGTGTATCTGCTAGGCTATCAAGGGTTATATCCGGATCCATATAAAGCTGTTCTTGCTTGATGCGCTGATCAATAGATTCAGCTTCTCCAGGGTTAATTGTAAATTCATCAGCGGGTTTTTTTGCCGGTTCTTCTTCATTAACTTGCTCAAACATACCGAAGAATCGAATAGCCGTAAACACCAGTAAGTTGACCAAAAAGAAGGTGGTGTAATAACGCGTAAGACCCATATAGAAATATATAGAGTGGTAGTGAGTAAATATTTTTGAGGCAGAGAGGATAAGCTCAAATAGCATCACAATGGTAAAGCCGGCAACCAGTGCTCTCAGCCATGATAGGTGCGCTTTTTCCATATTTGAGTGTTTTTCTTGAAGCCTCAGTCCGTATCTACTGATAAGAATAAAGCAGGCAATAACGTAAGCAAAACGAGTTAATTTACTGAGAAACTCAATAGTTACATAGTTTGCACTGTATACAAATAATTCGCTATTGAGCATTTCTAGGCGAATATTTAAGGGATTACCATAAAAGCTAAAGCCGACAAACAAGCAATAAATTGTAAATGGCAACAGATGGAATAGGTCACTTCGTTTTAGTTCGAAATCACGAAAAACAAGAGATTTTATACACAGGAACAATAAGGGCCCGTCTAAATAATAAGCAATTCCAGGAACAAAATACAAAGATGATAGTTGTTGCCGAGCGTGCACTTTAAATTCAGCGCCCCACATCATTAGTTCATTAATAGGAATCAGTGAATGAGCAAATAGAAAGGCAGCCAGAAAAAAAGTACTTTTAATTTGTTTGCTGTTTGTTAGCCATAATAGCAGGGCGAAAAATAGGCACTGCAACGAGATCATCATCAGGATAACATCGTGAAAATTAAATAGTACCGATTCAAATTGAAGATTATTCATTAAGTTCTATCTTTTAGTTAAGCCAACGAGAATTTACTATCGCGATTAAAATAATACGCGTAAAACTATTTTTTTTTCCATTCTACAGGAAAATATTTCTGTGAATATCATAGTCTTTGAAGTGTCCGATTTATGCGCTAAGCTGTAAATTCTAGGCAATATTAAGCATAGAAATTGATGCTTTGTTAGTCACTGTTATACGCAATAATCAATTATTTTAGTGTTTTCCTGTAAATTTTGAGTTCGAGTACTTTAGTCGGACGCAATAAATAAGTTCAATCTGTAATTTAGACTCAAATTACCTTACATATGCAATAAGTTACTGTATAGGTTAAATATACAACTAGATATGTTTGTAGAATGCCATTTACGCGGCATAACAAAAATAAAGAAGAAAAAGAGGTTTTAAATGTTTGCTAAAAAAGTGCTTATCGCGCTGAGTGTGCCATTTATATTTTCACTCACAGCCTGCGGTGGTGATGGCGGGGGTGGTGATGCAGATCAAAATGTTGTGCGTGATATATTTGCCGTTGGCGATATTGTTGAAACTAAAGAAGACGGTGGCGAGGTTGTTGGTGATGTAAGTACCAATGATTTAGGTGACAATCTTAGTTTTGCGCTGGCTGATGGGCAGTCCACACAAAATGGAACTATTACATTTAATTCTGATGGAACATTTTCATATACACCTAATTTAGATTTTTTTGGCTCTGATTCAATAACTTATGTAGCAACAAATACTATAACTGGCGCTACTTCCACAGCGGCTCTAACCATTAATGTTGTGAATGATTTTGAGCGTTTAGACGAATATGGCTGGGAATTAGTTTGGAGTGATAACTTTAATACTGCAGATGCTTTCGATTCGAGTCTTTGGGTTGGCGATAATATTACAGTTAGTGGTGGCAGTCTAAAAATTAATGCAATTGATGGTCAATCAAACATCGTTAAGGGTGTTCAGCCAATTAACAAAGGTCGTATTGAGGCCGGTGTAAGAACGGCTGCAGGCGTAAATGCAATATCTGCCTTTAAATTAGTACCAATAACTGACATCTATGATGGCGATAACGCGCTGAGCTTGATGCTTGCCGAAGACGGTGAAATGACTGCAGGAGCTCACTATGGCTTAGATCGAGTCAGTGGTGTTCTTATGAATGAGCGTATTATTGATACCGCTTCCGATGAGTTTCATATCTATGCTATTGAATGGGGTGAGAAAAAAATACGTTGGTATATAGACGATACCCATGTTTATACAGTAGATACACTTAATTTATGGGGATATAACCAGACTGGGGACGATATAGTTGCCGATACAGATGGCCCCTTTAATCAGCCAATGCAAATTATTTTTGATGTGTCTGCCGCAGCTGAAGATTTGCCTACGCAATTGCTAGTAGATTACGTCAATGTTTGGGCTTGTAATCCCGCGCTTGAAGCGAGTATTGAGGAGTGCGCATCCAGAGAAAAATCAAAAATTTCTCGTTCAGCCTCTGATCGTATTGAATCTGTTGGTGCAGAGAAAACTATAATCCTCGAAGATGGATACAAGGATCCTGCTACAAAGGCTTTAATTTCTGAATTGCATCCATTGAATTGGCACTACCTTGACGATGTATTTGCTCTAGAGGCATCTAATGATAATGTGTCTGATTCTGATATTACTTGGGTTACTCTAGAAGATGAACATAACCTGGTCCTAGATTTCGTCAATGCTTCTGGTCCAGCAGCAATGGGTATTGCAGTATTAAGTGATGTTGCGGATAGCGTGAAAAGTGTTGAGTTAAATGGTCACAATATCGCTTTGAATTTTGATCTCCTAGTCGATAGCGCTGATTCAACTACTGACAGTATCATTATTAAAATGGAATCGGGTGATGAAGGCACTAATGATTTAGCTGCTGGACAGGTTTCTTGGTCATTAGATGAGCTTACTCTGGATGATTGGGTAAGCTACAGTATTCCAGTAACAGACTTTCTTAATAACCCCTCAGCGCAATTGTCACTTGATCCTAATAATCTGACTTCAATGATGACTCTTGAAGTCAATGGTGGTGTCCACTTGCAATTAGATAATATATCTCTAGGTTGCATTAATTCCGAGGGTTGCCTTCAGGGCCCATTAGCCTTGCAAACGGCGGCAGCACCAAAAGCTGACCCTATTCGCATTCAAGCGGAAAACTTTATCACTCAAGAAGGTACAGGGGTTGAAGAAACAACCGATGAGGGCGGCGGTGAAAATGTTGCATTTGTCAGTTCTGGCGACTTTGTAAGCTATACCTTCGAAGCGCCAGCTATAGGGCCTTACACTGTGGATTACCGTGTGGCGAGTAAAGGTGGAAGTAGTGGGTTTGAAATGTCGCTTGATGGTGGGCTTATTCATTCTCAATCAATCCCTGACACGGGTGATTGGCAGAATTGGGTCACCGTAACCTCTCCAGAATTCGAGTTGGCGGCTGGGGTTTATACCATGCAGATCGACTTTGTGGATGAGGACCAAAATTTAAACTGGCTTCAAATTCAGCCGCCGCTGGGTGAAGTTTTTGTCGAAGCTGAAGACTATGACGTTGTCAGTGGAATAGATCTAGAAGATACCGGTGATGTTGGCGGCGGCCAAAATATTGGTTGGATTGATCAGGGTGACTTTATTGAGTATACCGTCAATATTCCATCGACGGGTGAGTATCTCATTCAATACCGTGTTGCAGGTCTTTGGGACACTCTCGGCTTTGAGAACAGAATAGGTGGTGTTTTGGTTGATACGCACGCTATGGATTCTACAGGTGACTGGCAAAACTGGGTCACCCAAAGCTCTGTGATCAATTTAATCGCCGGTGAACAAACCATGCGCTTTGATTTTATCGATGGGCCTATCAATATCAACTGGATCAGATTGACCAGACAATAGGTATTGAAATAAATACAAAATAATTAGAAGTAGCTCGAGTAGGGATAAATATATGAAGTACGAGACTAAATTCAAAAGACAATTATTAGCCGGAAGTATCGCTATGGTTGTTGCTGCCAGTGCAAATTCTCAAGAAGAAGTGCTTGAGGCTACCGATGATAATATCGAAGAAGTTGTAGTGACTGGTATTCGAGCAAGCTTACAGCGCTCGATGGATATCAAGCGTGATGCCAAAGGGATTGTCGATGGTATTTCAGCTGAAGATATTGGTAAATTTCCGGATACCAACCTAGCGGAGTCTCTGCAGCGAATTACAGGGGTTGCTATTGAACGCGACCGTGGTGAGGGTTCAAAGATCACCGTCCGTGGTTTTGGTCCAGACTTTAATATTGTTAGCTTTAATGGCCGTCAAATGCCTACTAACGGTGGTCGATCCTTTGATTTTGGCAATATTGCATCTGAGGGTGTATCTGCGGTTGAGGTGTATAAGTCAGGTCGAGCCAATGTAGCCTCTGGTGGTATTGGTGCGGTAGTTAATGTAATAACCAGTAAGCCGCTTGAAAAGCCTGGTCTTCGCGCAGTTGTAAGTACTAAGGGGGTCTATGATCCAGGTACAAGACGCGGCAATTCTGTGAATCCTGAAATTGTTGGACTGTTTAGTCAAACCTTTGCTGAGGACACCATTGGCGTTTCTCTATCTGCTAGTAAGCAAGTTCGTGATGGTGGCTCTCAGTCAGTCTCTACTCAAGATTTTATGGGGCGAAATTTTGTTACTTTGGAAGATATGGATAACAACGTTGATGATGCAGAGTGGGGTTCAATACCAGTTGGCGATCCAACAGCGATCAACTTCCCTACAGAAGTTTCAGAGGGTATTTATGCCATTCCAACCAATATTCAATATAACCTTGATGATTTTCGCCGTGAGCGTGTCAATGGTCAGCTGACTTTGCAGTGGAGGCCAGTTGAAAATATGACTGGAACTATTGACTACACCTTCGCCAAAAATGAAATGAATACTCAGCATCAAGATTTATCAGCATGGTTTGATCCCGGCTGTAGCACAAGGGAAAGCGAGTGGGTTCAAGAAGGCAATATTTGGTCGCCTACCGTCTATCGTCAAGTGGGTTGTGCTCAAGATAATCTTCAGGGTGTTGGGCTCTTTGCTACTGTTGATGAAAATAAATCTGCTGGCTTTAACCTGGAATGGCTAGTGAATGATAATCTAACTGTAAATATGGACTATCATGATTCAACGGGTGAAGCGCGACCAAACAGTAAGCATGGTTCCGGTGGCTCAATGGCAGTTGCTGCGCTTAATCGTATAACTACGTCCGGCTACTTTAGTAAAGATGGGATGCCAGTGTTAGAGATTCAATTAGGTGAACGAAATTCTTATAACCAAATTTCCAGAATAGATCAGGTAAATGCTGAAGATATGCAAGTATCTGGTAGTTCATTTGGTAGTTTTAATAACATTATGGAAGTTCAGCAGCTTCAGCTTGACGCTGAATATGTATTCGATCAAGGCCATAGTATAGATTTTGGCGTTGGTCGCATTGAGGTCACTAACAGAGGCCAATCAAAGGGTATTTCTCGAAATACATGGAGTGGTGTGGGTGATCCCGGAGATATCAGTGATTTACTGACTGTTGACTCTATTGCAGATGTATACGATACCCTTGAAGGAAGTGATGATCCACGTCAGGTTACTGAATTTTTCACCTGGGATTTTCAGGCGCTTATTGATCGAAGTGAAGAGCTTCTTCAGGCGGGTACTCATGGCGATGTTGATGGTGATGGCGGACCCTGTTTGACCGGTTTCTGCCCATCCTATAACTTTGATTTGGACGAAGTGACGACAGAAACTTCTGACTCAATTTTTGTTCAAACTCATTGGGTCGGGGATCTTCTCGATCGTCCAGTTAATTTATTCTATGGTATGCGCTATGAGAAAACAGAGGTTCACTCAGAGGCGCTAGTACCACTTTATGACCGCGTAGAGTGGAGTATTTTAGATAATCGCTTTAATCTCTATCAGCAGCAAGATGAAGATGGCAATACCATCAGAGGCTTCTCAGAAATCGATGGTTCCTACAGTATGTTTTTGCCAAGTCTTGATTTTGATATGGAGATTATGGATGACGTAATCATGCGTGCATCCTATAGTTTGACGGTAACTCGCCCAGTATACAATGACCTAAAAGGTGCATTGATTATCGATTATTTGGGCACTGATGGTGGCGGTGGTCGCAGGGGTAATCCTCAGCTCCTTCCTATGGAGGCAACTAACTTAGATCTTTCCCTAGAGTGGTATTACAGCGAGGGTAGCTATGTTTCTGCCGGCTTGTGGTCCAAGGACGTAGATAACTTTATTATAAGTGCTACTTTCGAAGACCAGCCATTATTTAAAAACTTGTACACGCCGATCGATGGTGATTTATACAATCAGGCGATTGATGATTTAACCGGCGGTGATCCAAGATTTGACTATGATTCTGGTGATTTAAACGAGTACTATGCCGAAAATTACATGGATCAGCCAGGCATAGAATTATCCGGTCTAGGCGATGATGTTGAGGTTACTCAAACGGGTCTTGAAGGTGATCCAGTGGCAATATTTGATGTTACTATCCCGATTAATCAGCGCGAAACAAATGTTAAAGGTCTCGAGTTAATGGCTCAGCATACCTTTGGTGATTCGGGCTTTGGCTTTCAAGCAAACTATACCGTGGTAGAAGGTAACCTTGAGTACGATATTAACCTTAATGAGGAGCAATGGGTTATTCCTGGTATGAGTGATACCGCTAACTTGGTTGGATTTTATGATAAGGATGGCTTCCAAATTCGATTTGCCTACAACTGGCGTGACGAATTCTTAGCATCACCTGGTCGTGATCCGCGTTTTGTCGAAGAATATTCTCAATTAGATTTTAATATGAGCTATGAAGTTAATGATAATTTCTCATTTTTTATTGAGGGTATTAACTTAACGGAAGAGCATCAACGTGTTCATGGGCGCTCAAAATATCAGGTTAGGGAATATTCTGTAGGCCATGCTCGTTACAATTTAGGTGCTCGATATAGCTTCTAGTATCTAAATAATTTTTGACGGTTTTATACATAAGCCCTTAGCTATAATTAGTTAAGGGCTTATTTATTGCATTCCAATTATCAATATCCAAGGGTATATTAGGAATCTAAAGTAGTTTAGCTTTAACAATGGTAGGAGCAAGCATGGTAAATCATGTGCTTTTGGATAATATTAGCCATAAAAATACAAAAATAATTACCAAAAGATCTATAGATCTTGGGGATAGTATTCCGTCACTGGTGACATTTCCTTTCGAATATAGAGATATCCAAACAAACTTTCCGATCTGTTTTTGCAAGGATTCGGAAAGCGGCAAATTCTATACTGCCGCCTTATTTGGCTTTGAAGAAAATGAAAACCTTTTTTTCGATGGCGATAGCTGGGATGCAGCCTACACGCCCTTAATGTTGGAGCGACAGCCGTTTTATATTGGCAATCAGCACAGTCAAAACGGTGAAGAGCGACGCCTTATTTATATTGATATGGATAGCCCAAGAGTAAGTACAAGCGAGGGTGAAAAATTATTCCTAGAGCAGGGTGGAACTTCTGAATATATACAAAGAATAAGTTCCATCTTAGAAGCTATTTATAAGGGGCAGCAGCAAACTAATGAGTTTGTTGAGTTAATGTTAAAACATGATCTGATTGAAAGTTTTTCTCTAAAGGTTGAGCTAAATAATGGTACGCAAAATCAATTACAGGGGTTTTACACCATTAATGAAGATAAGCTAAATGGACTCTCTTGCGACGCTATCTGTGAAATAATGTCCAGTGGTTATTTGCAAGCGGCGTATATGGTGATTGCCTCAATGTCCAATTTTAGGTCGCTAATTGAACGGAAAAATAAACGTTTATGATCTCGAGAAATAAGTCGATTAAAGAAATTATTTGCACTGAGCAGGGTCAAGTTCCCAATGAGGTATATGCGTCTGCAGAGCCAGTGGTTATTCGTGGGCTAGTTGCAGATTGGCCGCTGGTAAAAATGGGGCTTAAATCAGCGCGTGATGCTGGAGACTACCTAAAAGGTTTTTATCAAAATATACCGGTTACAGCATCCATAGGTGACCCCGAAATAGACGGCAGAATTTTTTATAATCAAGATTTTTCTGGATTTAACTATCAGTCTATAAAAGCGGATCTTGGGGATTTATTAGATAATATTTACAACTGTGCAGAGAAACAGAACCCTCCAACTTTTTATATGGCATCGACATTTGTCGATCGTTTTTTTTCGGGCTTTTGCGATCAAAACCCTCTGAATTTAATTACCGATAACCCCCTAGTCAGTGTATGGTTAGGCAATCGCAGTCGCATTGCAGCGCATTATGATTTACCAGATAATATTGCCTGTTGTGCAGTGGGTCGTCGTCGATTTACCCTTTTCCCGCCGGACCAGTTGGCTAATTTATACCCGGGGCCTCTGGATTGGGCTCCCGGCGGACAACCAATTAGTTTAGTTGACTTTAAAAACCCTGATTTTGATGCATTTCCCAACTTTAAAAACGCCCTTGAAACTGCTCAAATGGCTACTCTTGAGCCAGGCGATGGGCTCTATATCCCAAGTATGTGGTGGCATCATGTTGAGGGGCTTGAGGCGCTCAATATTCTGGTTAATTATTGGTGGCGACAGTCTCCAAGCTATATGGACACGCCTGCCAATGCATTATTATATGGTCTTATGAGTATTCGTGACCTGCCTGCAGAGCAAAAAAAGATTTGGCGAGAAATGTTTGATTATTATGTTTTTGATGCAGATGAAGACAGTCATTCCCATATACCAGAGCAAGCCAGAGGATCGCTTGGCCCAATTGATGAATCCTTAAATAGAAAAATCCGATCTCTGTTGCTTAAAAAAATCAATCGATAGAATCTATAACAATATTTTTAGCTTTAAACGCTGCAATTGGTATTTTTTAATCTTATTCGCCCTTTAATCGCATTCAGCTGGTTTTTTGACGACTAAAAAGAGTTCGAATGCGTTATTAGGACGATTGTTAAGCTTGAACTTTATACATTGGTGATAAGTTAAGAGGGATATTCATAAAAATTTGTGCATGGATGCGCATTAAAAGACAAAAAATTGCGGTGTAATCATGAAAAAAATAAAAGGTATTCCAATGCGAATCAATGTTCTAAATTATTCTGTGCATAGTGTAGTTGCTCCATTAAAAGCATGTGCCCTAAGTATCTTACTATTGTTTACCATCAGCTGTGGTGTTGAAACTGATAATGAATTTTTGGATGCCCCAGAAAATATAGTGGATACCAGTGATCAGGACTCTAATGCCTATGTGCCCTATGGTGAAATCCCTGATATATCCCTAGATGATATTACTGTTCGCGGACGCCCTTATATTGACGATTCTTTAGGCTATAACGTTATTCGCTCTGATATGGGCACCTTGCTTCGCGGTGTCAGTCTATCTACCGATGGTGGTGACCCGTATGACAGGAACAATTTATTGGACGTATCCGATATCAGCTTAGAGCAATTGCAGAATATGGTAACCAATTATGGCTTTAATACACTGCATGTTTATCTAGAGGGCGATGCTGAACAAAACCCAGATCCCGTAGGTATCAATGAAGAGCTAGCGGATCATTTGGTAAATATAACTCGTGAAGCCAAGATGTATCTGATTATTACTATAGGTAATAACGGTGAAAATGGCGCTATTCATAGTATGGACAAGGTGTTGGCTTTTTGGGATCTATATGGCGCCAAATATAAAGATGAAACCCACGTTATCTATGAGGCGCATAATGAGCCAGTTACTGGTACTAATGCCAATTGGACCTATGAGGAAAATGTCGATAAGACTGTTGGAGACTGGCGGAAACAGGCACAGATGTATGAAAAAATTCGTCAAGTAGCACCGGATACTATGGTTCTTCTTGGTTCCTTTATGTCATTTTTTGGCGGCTCACAAGCTATTAAAGGGGCCGATTGGCTAGCGGATGAATTTCCTGATCACAATATTTGGGATAACGCCGGTTTTGCCTTTCACGCTTACTGGAACCTACCGCAGGTAGAAAGCACTATTGAAGCCTTTAAGGTTAGTGATGACTATCCTGCACTTTTATGTACTGAATTTTGGCCTGGGGATACCAAAAATGGCTTTAATGAGGCATTTGAAAGCCATCAAATTGGTTGGACCCAATTCGAATGGCTTGGGGCCAATGATCTTGAGCTGGATCGTTTTAAGGGATACCTGGATACCTACGGGACAGCCTGGCGCCCAGATAACTCAAGCACCACATGGCCAGCCAATGGATCGCCCAATATACCTATAGATCAAACTATTGGTCTCTACAGTCGCGCCGACAAAGCATTTCTTGGACTTGATGAGAATGATAGGGTGGTTGCAGGTGACCGAAACTATGATGGTGTTGGATCGGACGAATTTATTGTGGTAGATGCGGGCAATGATGGCCATATTGCTTTATTAGCTGATAATGGTAGATACCTATCAGTGAGCGAATATGGTCAACCATTGGTTGCATCGGCGAGAAAAATTGGCGTTAAACAAAAATTCAAATGGCTAGAATTACCCACCGGTGATATTGCGCTTCGCCCATGGTCTGGGTCGGGTCATTTAATTGGCACTATCCCCTCTACTGACGGCAATGGGTATGGTTTAACAGGCTCGATTGGTAGTGGTATAAAGCGCGGTGGAGCAAACTCATACCATATGGTAACAGCTTATACAGATTCTGTAGATCCATTACCAGAAGTTCCAGCTACACCTCCTGGCCCATTTTTCGGAAGTCCAATGCCAGTGCCAACCAATGGCATCGGCGATCACCCTCTAGATAGTTTGGCACCTAATGGTCGCCTTTGGGCTGCTGATTACGATAATGGCGGCGAAGGAGTTTCCTATCATGATACCGGCGCCGTCAACCTTGGTGAGGCTTATCGAGCTTCAGAAGCGGTTGATGTTCAGTCTAGTTCTGAAGGTTACACCTCTGTTGGATTTTTCGAGCCAGAAGAATGGCTTGAGTACACCATAGATGTTGCAGAGGCAGGAAATTACACCGTAACCCTTCGCACAGCATCCTTGGGTGGTGGCTTTATTAGCCTAGAATCTGATTGTCAAAAACTCACTAGTCAGCTTTCAACACCAGATACAACCAGTTGGGATCTTTGGCAAGATATGACCGTCGACGTCACACTCAAAGCTGGTGTGCAGAAGCTTAGAGTGGTTAGTGGCGGTAATATGAACTTTATGAATATGGATATTCAACCGGGCGGTGAAGGCGGTTCAAGCTATGGTGCTGGTTGTGAGTGGGTGCCACCAGAGCCAGATGATCTAAAAGTCGAAGCCGAGAATTGGTCCAATGTGATAGCCGCACCAGCGGGTACTGTCAGTATTGATACAGCTTCTGACAGCGATTTAAGTCCGCATGTGGGTAATTTCGATGTCGATGACTTTATTCAATATGCCGTAGAGTTACCAGAAACTAGCTGTTATCGAGCGGAATATCGTGTGGCTAGCGATCCTGGCAGTGATGGATTTGAGATTAAATTTGGCAACCAAACGGTAGATAGTTTCAAAATAGCTCCTACAGGTGGCTATTCAAGTTGGGTCACCTTTACCCGTTATTATGAGCTTAATGCCGGCAGTCAGACTCTAAGACTGAAAGCATTAGGTGATTCTTTCAATATCAACTGGCTAACCTTTAATGTTACTGAAGCTATTGATTGTGAACAAAGTGATGCAATTATTATCGAAGCTGAAACGTTTTCTAGTTCTGTAGAACTTCCTGATGGTGAAGTGGGAACACAGCCTACTAATGACGAAGGTGGCGGTCTTAACGTGGGTTGGATTGATGCCGGTGATTGGATGGAATACGAAATAAATGTTATCGAAGCAGGTAACTACAGCGTTAGTTATCGTATGGCTAGTCAAGGCGGAAGTAGTTCAGGGGTTAATTTACTATTAGATGGCAACTTAGTTGATTCGGCTCTAGTGCCAAATACCGGAGGCTGGCAGCTTTGGCAAACCGCGGATGGTGGTAATATTTCACTTGAGGCCGGCGATTATGTGCTTCGTTTTGAGGCGCCCGGTGGCGGTCTTAATCTTAACTGGATTAAGTTGTTGCCAACCGACGAAATGGCGTCTGGAAATATAGGTACAGGTGTCGATGATAGTCTAGATGTCGATGAGGTGATTAACTTTAATGATCTATTTATCAATTATGACTTAATCAATTTAGGTGATAGTTCATCTGTCCTAGAAACTGATCCAACAGATAATACCAATACTGTTGTATCCATTTTAAAAGGCGCGGTTGCTCAATCTGGGGTTAAGATTGCTAGCGGTCAGGTTAATTATTCGCTTAGCACAACGTTAACTCGACTCTCAATGCGAGTATACAGCCCCACAAGTGGCTCATCCGTGCGAATGAAGTTAGAAGATTCCACTAATAGTGCTTATTCCGTTGAAGCTGAAGCAGTAACCACAGTGGCTAATGAGTGGGAAACCCTTGTATTTGACTTTAGTAATCCTGTAGCGGGTACAGCGGAATTAAATACTAATTATAATTATGATACGGTTTCAGTTTTCTTTAATTACCTAAGTAGTGGCAATGGAGAAACCTATTATTTTGACGATATAACTCTACTAGATGAAGTTGCTGCGCCGATAACATTGACCCAAGAAATACTTGTTGGTGAATGGAAGCTAGCACCAGAAGCTGGCACCTCTGGTGTGGGTTGGGAGTCAGGCAATATGGGCTGGTGGAAGATTGATGATGCTGTGATTAGTGAGCGAACCTGTTTGTTTGATGATCTATTTATCTTTGGTCAGGATGGTAGCTTTACCAACCAAATGGATGGTTACACTTGGGTTGAACCATGGCAGGGTACAGATCCTGAGGCCTGTGGTACGCCAGTTGCGCCGCATGATGGTAGTGCTAGTGCAACTTATACGCTAGATACAGAAGCAGGAACGATTACATTAACTGGTGTTGGTGCGCATATAGGTCTTCCTAAGGTTGTGAGTGATAGTGCTGAATTAACCAATCCAATGGATGCGCCTGAATCGATTGTTTATAAGGTAATGGAAAGTACAGAAAATAGTATGACCCTTGAAGTTGCCTATACAGGCGGATTCTGGACCTTTAAATTAGTTACAGCAGACTATGTTACTCCTGAGCCAGAAGAGCCCATTCTAAGCGAAAACTATCGTATTGAAGCCGAAGATTGGACTCGAGTTGTGCCGCAGCCCATGGAAGTGGTTCTTGAAAACGCTTCTGATATTGGTGGTGGCAAAAATCTTGGCTATATTGATTCTGGTGATTGGATGGAATATGACTTTGATATTCCTGATACTGGAAACTATGAGTTAGCACTAAGAGTAGCTAGTCAGAGTGGCAGTTCACCTGGTTTTAGAGTGTCATTAGATGATGTATTGGTCGATCAAATTGCAGTGCCCAATACCGGTGGTTGGCAGAATTGGCAGACCGTTTCTGGTGCGGTCATTTATCTAGATCAGGGTTCTTATACCCTGCGTCTCGAGGCCCGTTCTGGCGGTGCCAATATCAACTGGATAGAATTTATTGAGACGGATGAGCAAGCTGATAGTTTGCCAGTGGTAGCCCCGCCAATAACGGCAAGTGACTTGTCTGGTAGCTGGAAACTAGCTCCCGAAGCAGGTGCCTTGACTAATCCTTACTGGTTTAATGATGCAGCATCAATAGATAGTCGAAGTTGTTTATTTGACGATTTATATATCTTTAATACTGACAATTCCTTTATCAACCAGATGGATAGTGAAACCTGGTTAGAGCCATGGCAGGGTGGCTCCTCTGAGCGTTGTGATGTACCTGTTGCACCGCACGATGGCGCAGGTAACTTCAGTTATGTGTTTGATGAATCAGCTATGACTATTACATTAAATGGTACCGGTGCTCATATAGGTATACCCAAGGTAATTAATGGTTCAGAAATTGCTTCCCCAAGTGAAGCGCCGGATTCAATTGTTTATGACATTATTGATAGTACCGCGACAAGCATGACTTTGAATATTAATGTCTCTTGGGCCGATTGGACCTTTAAATTAGTTAAAGAGTCAGACGTTCCGGCAGAGCCTTTAACTGAGTCAGTGGTAACAGTCCCTGAATTACAAGCGGATACACAGCATGTTTATGTGTCGGAAAAAACCTTGTCAGAGGGTGCAGATCAGGTAACGGTCAAGCTTTCTTATCTGGTTGATGATCCGACATTGACCGGCGTTGGGTTTTATCTTAATTTTGATAGTAGTGTATTGAGTCTAGATTCTGTGTCTGGTGTAGCAAGTGGAGCTATTGCTTCTGGCTCGCTAAATGATGAAGCTAGTGGTCTGGTTTTTGCTTGGTCTGATCCTTTTGGTGGTTCTTGGCCTGGCACTACAGAAGCTGAGTTAGCCATAGTTACCTTTAATATCCTTGAGGGTGCAACAGGCCTGACAGTATTAAAAATGGTAAAAACAAGTACACCGCCTGGTTACGAATTTGATGGCCAGAGTTTTAATGTGGCTATTTCACCCTTAAATGCGGAAGTTAATGAATGATTTATGCCATGGTTACAATAAAAAAGGGTCCTTGAGGACCCTTTTTTTATGGATTTGATTTTTATTAAGGCATTATTTTGGTAAATGTCTTAAAACTGTCCTGCATTTGAATAAACCACTGTGGCACCGAGGGACCATCTCCTGCACGTTTAATCTTAGGGTGCTTTTTGACCATATCCGCTAATAGTTGGTCATTTTCGGGTTCAATATCAACAAAAAACACATGCTTACCATTTTTTAGGGCTTTTTCAAATCGGGCAAATCGATGGTTTTTTCGCTGAATACCAATAAAGCCAAATTCCCAGGTAAAAAACCCAACCATAATAATGGCTAAGAAAACAAATGGAATCCAAGTAGCCTGTTGCGCCCATCCAGACAAAGCAACAACATAGAGCATTAAGGTTGCTGCAATAACCCCAACTACTGCACCAGTCTTGGTGCTGTGGACTACATCTGTGCGGAGCACAGCTTCAACTTCATTTAAATTTGGATGGGCTGCCACATCGGCATCGTCTAAACTTAAAACATGCGAGTGGGCGGCCGAAATACCCACAGTTTCAAGCTGCACTTCTAGTAATTCGAGATCATCTAAGTTATTGCTGATGTAAAAATGTCTTTTCATAGTAATACCCTCAAACCTTTTTTAGTTATTTTTTCCGTAGAGTAAAATACGCAACGGCTATTTTTCTCTACGACAAAAATTTGCAGGAGGATTAGTTGTTTCAAACCATTACATAGCCTCAAAAAAACCCCAACATATATATTGAGTATATTTTAGGTTCTAGGACAAAGAATATCGTTGAAGAAAAGTGTTTTGTGCACGAGAAGATTGACTACTACACGTAGTAGTCAATTTCATGTTTCTGCAGTCAGAAAGTGCAGGTTTAATTAACCCTGCATCACTAGTTTAGGCGTTCTATCGGCATTGTAGATACCCCAATGTTTTTCTGGCTCTAAAGGGTCTGGTGAGCCTTTCCAATTTTCATCAAAGGCCTCAAAGAAATACACCAGTACTTGTTGCTCCTGAGCCCAATTCATTAGCTGATGAAAATACTGTTGCTGAAAATCTTCATTAACATTGT
The DNA here is from genome assembly GCA_965662525.1 of uncultured Porticoccaceae bacterium. GTDB lineage: Bacteria > Pseudomonadota > Gammaproteobacteria > Pseudomonadales > Porticoccaceae > HTCC2207. The sequence goes on along the minus strand of CBFIHQ010000003.1, from coordinate 83,692 downwards.
GGCTTTCAATACCGCGACCATTTGAATTGGTTGCCCAGCCCGCTTCAGTAATAATAATTTGTTTTTCGGGATAGGCATCTTGCACTGCTTGATAGTTGGCTATGGTATAGGCCAAACCCTCATCAATACTTTTGAATTCCCATACTGGGTAGGTATGAATTGAAATAACATCAAGCTGATCTGCCAGTGGTCTTAGGTTTTCAAGCCAGGGCACATAGTTTTCGCAGAAGGTAACAGGCTGGTCTACCTTTGATTTAACTTGCTGAGCATAGTTGATCAAGCTCTCGGTAGGAACCAAATGATCAGTCCAGCCAACGGCAGCTTCATTACCTATGGATACTGAGCTGATAATCGCTGGATATCTGTTAGCTAGCTGAATAAGTTCATCAATTTGTTGTTGGTTGTGTTGCTTGTTACTGTGCAATTGCTCTTCAGAATAGAATCCCCCCCAAGGACAGTTTTCATTACATACTTCGGCAGTTACATAGGCACCCAGCATGGTATCAAAGGGAAGTTGCTCATTCTCAATAACATGCAGAATGGTTTTTGAGTGTTCATCGCTGCCGTATAGTCGCAGTGATTTCCAATCATCTTTTAGAATAAGCAAGTCTTGCTTAATCTGATCATAGGAAGGGAATTCACCGCTATCTGGACTCTGTCCATCGCGATACCCCGAATAACAAATAGCTTTCGCAAAAGGTAATATTTTTTTAGTCATAGTTTTTATTTTGAGTATTTTAATTTTTCGTTTTTGTCCCACAAACCCCAATAGGCACCGACATCACCCTCAGCACCAATTTTCCATGATTCATCAAACGATGAAAAATAGAACATTTCAATATTTTCGCTTTCCGTCCACTGTTGGCTATTGAGGAAATACCTAATAGCATTTGTTTCTGATGGCACAGCGCCGTGAAAACTTTGTCCACGATTTGGCCAACCAGTTTCGGTAATAATTACTTTTTTACCGCCAGCAGCTTTGATGGTTCTTTGATACATATCTTTCATATACAGCAATGAGTATTCAATCGGGCAACCCTCCCAAAAGGGATAACAGTTGGCCAGAATAACATCGCAAATTTCTGTTACCGCAGGACGATCTTCAAATTCATAATAGGCATCTACATAACCCACAGGTAAGTTAGGCACTGCTTGCTTAACTCTGGCAATATATTCGAGCAGTTGCTCTTCAGTTAAGTCATCGCGATATAAAACCTCATTGCCAACAGCGCAAACGTCAACATAGCCTTCTTTAGCTAGTTTGATTAAACCCTCAATTTCTAATTCGTTTTTTTCAAGGTTATCACCCAGCCATGCTCCGACAAGGGTTTTGAGTCCCATATCTTTTGCAACTACAGGAACATGTTCATTGCCTAAGCAACAAGAAAAAGATCGCACCCATCCAGTATGTGGTTTTAGGATAGTCATGCGTTGTTTGATTTGTTCGATCTCTAATTCATCACCGGGTTCTTGCCCCTCGCGATAAGCGCTAAAGCCAATACCGTGAATACCCGAGTTTAGGCAACTTTTAAAATATTCCTGCATCTGAGCTTGGCTAAGCTGAGAAATATTTATTCCAGTTAGGGATAAGATTTTACCTTCTCTTTTAGACATCGATTAATTGAACCTCGGGATAATTCTTTATTAAGTGGCAAGTCTATATGATTTGTTTTTTATCCAGCACAATCCTTAGTGCTGATTACCACATAGTAGTTTAATTTTTAAGTCACATTACCTAGTCGCAGAATCGTACTGGACAAGATAAAAAGTTACAACCGTGAAACCGGTAAATACCATCTAGATAAAGTTATTTAGTGAAAATACGTTAAAAAATGAATAAATTTTCCAAAATTTAACGAATTTTCGTCGAAAAGGACTATTTAATCGACCGATAAACTAGCGAAATTAAAATACTGCCCTTAGAATAGCCGCCTTTTGAGTTTTACCGAAAATTGTAAATAAGCATTTAAAAGTCTAAATAAGACAAAAGGATTTGCTACAGGGCGTCCATTAACAAGGATTCCGATACATACTTTCAACGAGATAATTAGTTAGGTTACACATGACTCATAAGCAAATTCACGTAGGCCAGCAACTTCGTCAAAAGAACAATGTTGAGGTTGGCGGAAAATACGTCAATATAGAAGGTGAGACTTTCTATCAAATTGAAAACTACGAGCAGATGAAGGACTTTTTTATCAGCGTAGTGAGCGATTCTGACCACTGGATGTTTATTTCCACTCGAGGCGGTCTTACCGCGGGAAGAGTTAATTCAGAAAATGCTCTTTTCCCATATTACACAGACGATAAAGTGAGTGATGGTTCTCCTTTTACCGGCAGTAGAACTATTGCTCTTGCAACTATTGGCGATAAGACTTCTCTTTGGGAACCGTTCTCTGAGCAATACAATGGTATCTACAACACCACACGCAATCTTTATAAGAATGTATTTGGCGACAAGTTAATTTTTGAAGAAATTAACCATGATCTTGCACTGACATTCCGCTATGCATGGCGCACCTCAGATAAGTTTGGTTTTGTTAAAACCTCAACTATGATCAACACAGGTGATTCTTCTGCACAGGTTGAGATTGTCGACGGTATTGAGAATTTGATTCCTTATGGTGTAGAGACTGATGTACAGGGCGGTCTGAGTTGTTTGGTCGATGCCTATAAAAAGAACGAACTTGATGCTGATAGTGGACTTGGTCTTTATAGTATGAGTTCCATTCTTGTGGATCGTGCAGAGCCGAGTGAAGCACTGTCGACAACCACCGTTTGGTCGGTTGGTTTATCGAAATCTAAAAAATTGGTTTCTTCTCTCCAGCTTGATAATTTCCGTTTAGGTGATGCTATTGAGCAAGAGCTCGATGTTCGTGGTCGGCGAGGAGCTTACTTTATTAATGATTGTCTGACACTAGCGCCATCATCTGAAAAAAGTTGGAGCATAGTCGCTGAGATTAATCAGGGACCTGCAAAAGTAAAAGACTTAATTGCATACTTAAAAGCAGATAAGAGCATCACTGAAGATATTGAAGCTGATATCGCCTTGGGCTCTGAAAATCTTGCACGTATTGTGGGTATTTCAGATGGTCTTCAGGTAACTGAAGATAAATTAAGTGCCAACCATCATTTTGCCAATGTTTTATTTAATGTTATGCGTGGCGGGCTATTTGTAGACAACTATGCAGTGCCAAAAGCAGATTTAATCAGCTTTGTTAAAGGCTTTAACCGCGGTGTATACAATCAGTTTAAAGACTTCTTTGACGGTTTAGATGAAACCTTCCACTACAGTGATCTTATCAAAGCGGCCTCTAAACAAAATGATGCTGGCGTTCAGAGACTGTGTTTTGAATACTTGCCTTTATCATTTAGTCGTCGTCATGGCGACCCATCTAGACCATGGAATAAGTTTAATATTAAGGTTAAGCAAGAAGATGGCTCACAGCTGCTCAATTTTGAGGGTAACTGGCGTGATATTTTCCAAAACTGGGAAGCCTTAAGTTACTCAATCCCTAATTATATTGAAAGCATGATCTGTAAGTTCGTGAATGCTTCGACAGCGGATGGCTATAACCCTTACCGAATTACCAAAGCGGGTATTGATTGGGAGAAGCCAGATCCAAGCGACCCTTGGGCTAATATTGGCTACTGGGGCGATCATCAGATTATTTATCTATTGAAATTCTTGGAATTCTCTAACGATCATCACCCGGGTACTCTGCGTGATTTCTTAACGCGTGATCTATTTTGTTATGCCAATGTGCCATACAAAATTAAGGGCTATCAAGATTTATTAAAAGATCCACACAATACTATCGACTTTGATGAAGCGACGGATGAGCTTATTGAGCAGCGCGTATCTCAGGTTGGTGCTGATGGTCGTCTTATTTGGGATAAGAGTGGCTCGGTTTACTATGTCAATTTAACCGAAAAACTTCTTGCAACTATGCTATCTAAATTATCGAACTTTATTCCTGAGGGCGGTATATGGATGAATACCCAGCGTCCAGAGTGGAATGATGCCAACAATGCATTGGTGGGTTATGGCGTATCCATGGTTACGTTATATTACACCCGTCGCTATCAACAGTACCTTCTTGATTTGTTCGCTAATACTGAAATTGAAGAAGTGGCAATTTCAGAAGAAATTGAGGCGTTATTAAGATCGATTAACAGTACCTTTGAAGATAACAAGCAACTTTTGGCAGGAAAAATTAATAATGCTGACAGAAAGTGTGTCGTTGATGCGCTTGGTGAAGCTGGTAGTGATTTCCGCAGTGGCGTTTATGCCAATGACTTTAGCGGCAATCGCGTTATGCTTAAAACAGCTGATCTAATTGCATTTTTGAAGTTATCGCTAGAATATATTGATCATACTATCGAGGCTAATCGCCGCGAAGATGGTTTGTATCATGCATACAATTTAATGACTGCGACCAAAGATTCTGTAGAGGTGAGCTATCTTTACGAAATGTTAGAGGGTCAGGTTGCGGTATTAAGTTCAGGTTATTTAAGCCCAGAACAGGCGCTTGAAGTTTTGACCTCATTAAGAAATTCAGCCGTCTATACGGCGCGTCAGCACTCCTATCTGTTATACCCAGATCGTGAACTGACTCGCTTTGTGGATAAAAATATTATTCCAGAAGCGCTATTGAAGGACTCTAAACTACTGACAACTTTGGTTGCTTCTGGCGATACTTCATTAGTAGAAAAAGACTCTCAGGGTGGATACCACTTCAATGGCGCTTTCAATAATGTTGATAGTGCAAAAGCAGTATTGGCTTCATTGAAAGAAAATGGCTATCAAGACTTGGTTGAGCAAGAGCAGTCACTGATTGAAGAGATTTTTGAATCTGTATTTAATCATCGTCAATTTACTGGTCGCTCAGGTGGTATGTATGCTTATGAGGGGCTAGGGTCAATCTATTGGCATATGGTTTCTAAGCTATTACTTGCAGCACTTGAAAACTTCCGCAAAGCCCTAGAACAGGGTTCTGATGCAGTCACTGTGGGCAAATTAGCGGATTGCTATTTTGATATACGTGCCGGTATTGGCTTCAATAAAACACCGGATAACTACGGTGCGTTTCCAACGGATCCATACTCGCACACACCAGGATTTGCTGGTGCTAAACAGCCGGGTATGACGGGCCAAGTAAAAGAAGAAGTGATTACGCGCCTGATGGAGCTAGGTCTCTCTGTAACTGGTGGTACTATTTGCTTTAAACCGTTTATTCTTAGAAAGTCCGAATTCCTTTCAGCATCGGATAGCTTGAGTTACTTTGATATCGCAGGTGATCAGCAGTTAGTGGATCTCCAAGCGGGACAGCTGGGCTTTACCTATTGTCAGGTGCCAGTGGTTTATAGCCTTGCAGATGAAACATCGATAGTGATTAGCTTTGCTGATGGTAGTGAAAAATCAATATCAGGTGATACTGTCGATGCTGAAACATCATTGGCAATCTTTGATAAGACTGGCGAGGTAGCCAAGATCAATGTTGCGCTGCAACCTGGTCTAGAATAAGCCTAGATTGAGATATCTAAGCCAATAAAAAAGCCGTCTATTTAGACGGCTTTTTTATTGTTGCGAATTATTCGATCTATCTTACCGCGCCTCTAATTGGTTCCGAATTTCCTGAGATCGCTGTTCATCAAGATCGTAGTTACGCATTGCAATAATGGCTATTATTGTACCAGTGCAAGGAATAAGGATATAGCTGAGCCTTAACATTGTCAGTGTTTCTTCACTTTGAATGGCCACTGATTGGTCAAAGCCAATAAAGCTTAAGATAAGCCCGCTTGCGGCACCAGCAAAGGCGCCGCCAAATTTAACCATCCACCAATAGATAGCGCCAAAGGTGCCTTCGCGTCTTTGGTTTGTTTCAAGCTCATCAAGATCACAGACATCAGCGGTCATTGACATCATAATAGTAAATAGACCACCAATGCCGAATGCGAATAGAGGCAATGGAATAAACATCATCCATGGATTTTCTGGTGAGAACCCCCACCAAAATAATACATAGCCCACCAGAGAAACCGCTTGTGAGTATAAGAAAGTGGTTTTCTTGCCATATTTTTGTGCACAGTGATTTACAATAGGAATAACCATAAATGTGGTAAATAGGGCGCCTATAGAGCCGAATAATGTCGGCCAAACACCGGCTGCTGCGGGATCACCTTCATTCATATAATAGACAACAATAAACCATGAGAATGCGGCAACAACTTGGAATGCATTAAAGATAAAGAAGGTGGCAATACAGATTCTCTGGAAAGGTTTATTGCGCAGTGTTACTAAAATGCCGCGACCAAAATCTAATAGGGTTTCTTTTAGCGATGTGCTGTCATTGTCATGCTGAAAAGAGGACGCAGGGGTTGTATGGGTGCAGAATATAGCTGGCACCAAAGCCATAATCATACAGCCGCCGCCAACCCATAGAGAGAGGGTTCGAGCACCTTCAGTTGCTGATTCATACCAGTCGGGATCATACAAAATAATCCAAAACCAAGGGGCAATTACCCATGCCCACTGACCTATCCATTGTGCCACTGCCATAATGCGCGTGCGCTCATGAAAGTCAGTGCTCATCTCGTAGCCCATTGCTACATAGGGTACACCAAAGATAGTCATTCCAATCCAAAATACGCAGACCCAGAAAAGGAAGTAGTAAAAATTGTACATTTCGGTGTTGCTGGCATACAACTGCCACATCATCATAAATGACAAGCCTGAGATAATAGCTCCAACAAAGACATAGGGTCGGCGTTTACCCCATCTTGAGTTGGTATGATCAGAAATATAGCCCATCAATGGATCTGTAATCGCATCAATTAGTTTAGGGATAAAGAAGATTAGCGCCCAGAGAACAGGACTCATACCTAAGCCTTGAACTAGAATAACCATAAATATACCCAGTGCAGCAGGGAACATTTGATTGGCTAGCATGCCAATACCGAAAGCGACTTTTTGGCTGAAGGGTACCTGATTAGTTGTTGATAATTGTTGTGCGTTATCCATAATCCAAATCTTCTACTGTTATTTTAATTTTAAGTGACGGTTGGGCTCACTAATGGTGTGAGCAGAGTCTAACATTTTTTAATCATTAATCGCTTGAGTATATGTTAGCTTTTAGCAGCATTGAGCTATGATTCGATCAAGATAGGCATATTTGCGGTAGCAGAACCACCATAAGAGTCATCCACATAGACAAAAAGCCGAAATTCACCCTTGTGTGGCGGCGAAAACTCTATTTCTGATGATGTGTTTGAATCAGATTGCTGCCACACAATTTCTGGTGTTGGTTCAAAGTCACCACCGTCACTTTCTAACTCTCGGTCAACTTCTTTCATTAACTCCCAGCGAAAACTTAGGTTTTTATGGGTCCCTTCAAGCACAATTTTTGCGCTGTAGGGTTGGTGCTGTTGCAAGCTGACACTTTCCTCGGCAAGAAAACCATTGATGGTTAATTCGCCAATTTTTGGAATTCTATGTTTAGCCCATTCTCCGGTCCAGAGATACTGCATCACCTGAGCCGCTTCGGTGCTGTTATTGTTTTCTAAAAATAATCCATACCAAGTAGGTGTTCTCTCTTGCTTTTGTCCCCATAAAAACACAAATGAACCAATACATTGTTTGGTATCTGCAGCAATATAGTCGATAAACCTAGAATAATAGTCATAGGCTTTTTTGGTGCTATTTGCCTCTATAGGTCTATCCCAGGTTGTGTTTTCACATTCCCAGTGACCGGTAGCACCCCACTCGGTAATCATGTAGGCACCCTTATAATTGCTTTGTTGTAAAAAGCCAGGCAACTTATCTATGGCACCATATATTTGGAAGGATAGTAAATCTAAATCTGGACAGTTTTCGGCAACCTGTATGATAACGTCTGGTTCTGCACCCGCTAGCATAGTGGTGGTAGGGTGATTGGGGTCTACTTGATGAATCATTTTTGATAGATCATTAACCGCATCCCAAACCTTAGGGTTTTTATGGCGAAGATTTAGCTCATTACCAATGCCCCACATTAATAGTGCAGGATGATCCTTAAGTGCGAGGATATCCTCTTTGATTTCAGCCATTTGTTTTGCAACTGCGATATTATCGTCATAATCAAAACCATGACGCTCTCGCTCTACATCAATTCCCATACAGACCATCAGCCCATTTTGGTGAGCTTCATCGAGAATTTCGAGGCCGCTTTTTTCACCATTATTAACACGCCAAGTCCGAAAAGCATTGCCGCCAAAATCTGCAAGACTTTTAATGCTACCAAAATCAACACCAGCACCATTGATATAGAAGGGTTTGTTGTTGACGGTTAGTTGGAATTTATTATCGCGGTAATTTAGCTCAACCTTAGAAGGTTTCATGAATGGCGCCTTGGGTAAAATTTGGGCAAACATTCTATTTCTGTAGGTAATACAACACAAGTGCTATTGATATCATGCAATATTAATCAATGGGTAATATAATTGCCGACTTTTCTATGTTCGAACAATAAAGGCTAAATAAGTGAAAAGTGTATTTAAGAATTTCGTTCTTGTGTTGTTGGTTTGCAGTCTTACAAGTTGCGATAAGACAAGCATAAATGCTTCAAGCGCTCAGACTAGTGGACTTTCTGCTAAGGATATATTGGGCAATCCAAATTATCCCGCAATTTCCTATGGTGGCTATCGCGAAAAGACCCGTGATGATGTGCCTACAGTTGAGGATTTAAAGGAGGATATGCAGATACTATTTGCCATGGGTATTAGAGTACTTCGCACCTACAATACATCTCAATACCCCCAAGCCGAGAGAATCCTTGAGGCAATTAAACAGCTAAAGCAGGCAGATCCCAATTTTGAGATGTACGTTATGCTGGGCGCTTGGATTGACTGCAAAAATGCTTGGACTGATATCCCACCAATTCACGAGGAAGAAAGTGAAGAAAATAATCAAGCCGAAATAGATATGGCAGTAACGTTGGCTAATAAATACCCTGATATTGTTAAAGTCATCGCTGTGGGTAATGAGGCAATGGTGCAGTGGGCGGTTAAGTACTTTGTCTATCCAAAAACTATTCTACGGTGGGTTAATTACCTACAAGATTTTAAAACAAGTGGGCAGTTATCACCTGATGTCTGGATTACTAGTTCAGATAACTTCGAATCTTGGGGTGGAGGTGATAAGGGATACCATACGCCAGACCTGGAAGCGTTAATCAAAGCGGTAGATTTTCTTTCAGTGCATACCTATCCATTTCATGATTCTCATTACAATCCAGAATATTGGGGTGTTTTTGATGATGAAGAAAACCTATCAAAACTTCAAATGATTGAGGCAGCCATGTTGCGAGCCAAATATTACGCGATTTCTCAATATCAGGGTGTGGCTGACTACGTTGAAAGTCTTGGCTTGGAAAAGCCTATCCATATTGGTGAGACAGGTTGGTCTTCCGTTGCCGCAACTGCCTACGGCGCCTCTGGCTCAAAAGCTGCTGATGAATTAAAACAGGCCCTTTTTTATAAGCATATGCGCAAATGGGAAAAGGACTCAGGAATGTCAGTGTTTTATTTTGAGGCATTTGATGAGCAGTGGAAAGACCCACATGATGTCAATGGTTCGGAGAATCACTTTGGTCTTATCGGGCTGGATAATAAGGTCAAATATGCACTTTGGGGCTTGGTAGATGAAAATGTATTTGAGGGTTTAAAGCGTGGTGGAAAACCATTGGGTAAAAGTTATAACGGTGAAGAAGATACCCTTATTCAAGAAGTTTTGTTGCCACCATTTAAAAGCCGTATGGGTATTCGCAAGCTTACTACGGTTAATGAAAATGCTACTGCTGGCGTTCCGGTTGTGGCTGAAGCATACGTGGTTGTTAATCCTTTAATGGCGCCAACAGATAAGAATAATATGACCTACCCAAGCCAGCAAATAAAGTTAAATCCATGGGAAGGCACTATGAATATTCAGATGACCGATAACAGCGTTATTGAGGTAACTACCAGAATTGGTGCCTGGTGGGGGGGAGCCCTTGAGCTTCAAGGCGATTTAGGTGAAGACCTGTCTAATTTTAAATCGGGCTACCTTAATTTCGCTATTCAAGGGGATCAATCCCTAGCCTTTAATATTGGTTTTCAGACAGGTGTTTTTTTGGCGGGCACTCAGGTAAATAACTTTGTATCTTTCAAGCCTGATTCAGATAGACAGCTTGAAGATAACTGGGTTACCTACAAGATACCCTTGGCTGAATTAGATCGTGGCGCTGATTTAACTGATGTAAGAGGCGCGCTGTATGTATGGAGTGATATTCCAGCAGATAATAAACGTTTAGACATTAAAAATATCTATTATTCTGCTAACTAAAAGCAAATCACAATAGGGGGCTAGCTTAGCCCCCTAAGACCTATGTTTTAACCCTTGTCTAGAAGGGCTTCCATCTGATTCATAATATTATTCATGCGTTCAATTAAAGCCTGGTAGGGTGCAGCGGTCGACATATCAATACCAGCATTTTTCATTAATTCGTAGGGATAATCTGAGCCCCCAGCTTTCAATAGATTAATGAAATCTTCCTGTGCCTGTTGATCACCGCTGCGAATTTTTTTGGCAAAATCACTGGCTGCTGCAATTGATGTCGCGTATTGGAAAACATAAAAGTCATAGTAAAAATGCGGAATATAGGCCCACTCAATACCATAAAGATCATCTATTGTGATTACACCTTGTTCATGACCGTGATAACGCTTTAAAAGTTGCAAATACATATTGGTTAATTTGGAGCCTGTAAGTACATTGCCTGATTCAACCTCTTCATTAATGCTTAATTCAAATTCGGCAAACATCGTTTGTCTAAAAAAGGTTCCTCTAAGGGCCTCTAAGCCAATGCCTAAATAGAATAGTTTTTCCTCATCTGTTGTTGCCTCTGCTATCACCATATCTTGAAGAAGCATCTCATTCATAATAGACGCAGTTTCAGCGATAAAAGTAGAGTAGCCCGCCGTTTCCCAGGGTTGTGCGGCGTTTGAAAGTACCGAGTGCACCGCATGCCCATATTCATGTGCAAAGGTAGAGGCGCTTTCAAAATCATTGTTATGGTTGAGCAGAACATAGGGGTGAACATCATAGGCGCCGCCTGACATGTAGGCGCCAGAGCGCTTTCCGGGGGAAGGGAATACATGCATCCAGCGACTTTTGACGCCAAGGTCATAGGCCGCCATATATTCTGGTCCTAGTGGCTGTAGTGCGCGGCGGGTAATAGCGATTGAATCCTCAATGGTGAAGGTTTTATCGAGATTAACTAGGGATGGATATATGTCGTAATAGCGCATATCACCCTCAATGCCGAGCATTTTCTTGCGTAATCTAAAGTAACGATGCAATGTTGGCAGTGCCTGATTGACCTCAGTTACAAGAGTGCGATAAACCTCTGGTGGCATATTGTCATCAAACAATGCTCGCCCCATCGAGCTCTGGTAATTGCGCGTTTTGGTTTTAAAGGCAAGCCCTTGAATTTGTGAATTCATAATTGCGCCAAGCGTGGCTTCATAGTTTTGCCAAACCGACCAAAATTTATTAAATACCAGTTTTCTATCTTCGCGATTGGGGGCCTGTCGGCCTGAAGAATATCCAGCCTGACTTAATCGTATTTCTCGGCCGTCAGATAAAGTTACCTGTGGCCAGGGCAAGTTTGCATTGGCAAACACGGAGTAAATTGAGTTGGGTGCGCTTGTAAGCTGCCCAGTTTTTGCCAATAGGGTTTCAAGTTCTTTCTCAAGGGTATGGGGCGCGCGACGTAAACTGTCATAAATATTGAATCGGTGTTTTGCTAATTGCGGCTCTACAAGTAAAAACTGATTTAATTTTTCTTCACCTATAGCTAATAATTCTGGACTGTACCAGCTGGTTGCTGTGCTTAAATCAGTGAATAAGTTTCTAGCCAACTGGCTTCGCTCTTCATTCTCAGCATTGCGAGTGTCTACATCAGCCCCTAGGTTGGCATAAATATAGATTCGAACAACATCCTTATAAACAGCCGATATTTTGTCTGAGACATTGAGTAAAGACTGAGCGCTTTCTTCTAAGGTGCCCTGAAGTTTTGGTAGTTCTTTAACCTGTTCGGCAACGGTTAATCGGGCATCTTCCCATGCCGCTATATCAGAGTATAGATCGCTTAGATCCCATTGGTATTTTTCATCAATTGCAGTTTTTTTATTTATTTCAGGCGCTGAATTAATGGAATTTGCCGTGCAAGCCGTTAAAAAATAGCTCATAAAAATAAGGCTGAAGATATTTTTTGTAATTTTCATTTTTTTCCTGTTCATAGATTGCATAAAAAATTGGATGCTACTTTGTGGCCGCGGCAGACTATTTTTAGTGGTCAATAAATTATCATGATAGATAAGTCTTTGATTCGATCAATCGAATAATATCTGTATATACTGGCATATCAGTGGGCTATTTTAAAATTTTATGGTTTAACTTTATAGGTATAAATATATGTTGCGAATAATTATATGTATTTACTTTAGTCTAGTTTCAGCAACATCATATGCTTGGTGGGGAAAGGAGCATGAAATAATTGCGCTAATTGCGGAAAAAAACCTATCCAAACAAGCAATAACTGAGATTGATATTCTATTAGAGGGAGATGCGCTATCTGAAGTAGCGAATTGGGCAGATAGCGTAAAGTCTCAATCGAAATGGTCTCATAGTAAGCGTTGGCATTATGTCAATATTGATAAAGATGAGTCCATTGACGAATATCAGGTCGCAGTGGGGGGTGATATTTTATGGGCCCTTGATTACTTTTATTGGCAGATTGGCGAAAGTACTAGATCAGTCCAACAAAGACGAGAGGCATTAATGTTTTTTGTCCATTTGGTGGCAGATATTCATCAGCCACTGCATGTCGGGGTTCTTGGTGATGCGGGAGGAAATAACAAGGCGGTTATCTGGAAAAACCAGAATCGCATAGTAAATTTGCATAAGGTCTGGGATGGGTTGCTAAGTAGTCCTAATGTTAATTCTTATGAATATGCAGAAAAAATGAACAATAGCGAATTAAAAAATAGACAATTATGGTTAAAGTCCTCATTCAAAGATTGGGCTGAAGAATCCATCAAATTACACAGTGTTGTGTATCAATTTGACGACCAAGAGCAGCAAAAAAAATCATTATATCTAGGCTCTAGTTATCAAAATAAAAATTGGCCAATAGCAGAGAAGCGTATACTACAAGCCGGTGTTCGTTTGGCGCACTTTTTGAATCAGGTGTTTGAATAAAAACACTCGAACTCACCATTTCAGTATCAGTTAATTAAATACTCCCTACAAAATACCAATTTTTAAAGCAAATTTTTACCCTTAATTAAAGTCCATTTTGGCGCAAAATACCTGCCTTTTGTCGCAGCTATTTTGGGCGCTTAATTGACGAGTCCCTGTTATCGCATATCTGGCTATTTCGTCTCAAAAACGATGTCTTTACTGGCAGGACGTTGTACTTTAGGGGCTTGATCTAGACTGGCAAGAAATTTACAAGCAACCAGTCTGACGTTTTAAAGTTTAATTTAGGGGGTTTAACAACATGTTATTCAAGAAGAAAGTTCTTTCTAGCAGTGTAGCACTAGCCTTGGTTGGCTCAACTATGCCTGCATTTGCTCAGGATGAAGGGCTAGAGATTGAAGAAGTAATTGTAGAAGGCGGTATTCGTGCCAGTCTTAAAAAGTCTATGGACATCAAGCGAGATACTGTTGGTGTTGCTGACGCAATCTCTGCGGAAGATATGGGTAAATTCCCAGATACTAACCTTGCAGAAGCGCTTCAGAGAATCACGGGTGTTTCTATTGATCGTACTCGCGGTGAAGGTAGCAAGGTAACCGTGCGAGGCTTCGGTCCTGAATATAACATGGTAACGTTAAACGGCCGTCAAATGCCGACTCACAGTGGTACTAGCCGAGCATTTGATTTCGCAGATATCGCCTCTGAGGGTATTTCTGCTGTAATCATTCACAAAACCGGTGATGCCTCTGCTCCCTCAGGTGGTATCGGTTCTGTTATCAATATTTTAACAACTAAGCCGCTTGAGGCTGGTTCTGTTATTTCAGTTGGCGCAAAAGCTTCAATTGATACTTCAACAGTTCTAGGTGATAACGCAACACCGGAATTAGCCGGTCTGTTTTCTGAGACTTTCGCCGATGATACCGTTGGTATCTCTTTGAGCTTCTCTGGTCAAAAACGTAACAATGCTGAGCGCTTTGGTAATGTGGGTGGCTGGAGAAGTCATTTTGCCTCTGCTGAAAATGCTCGTTTGGGTGTTCCTGCAGATGTTGTTGGCGGTAATCGTCAACTTAACCGCCCTGAGCTTGGCGATCATTTTGATGCCAACTGTGATGTTGATGTCGAGAATTGTCAGTTCGAATCAATCTCGATTCCGCAGAGTGTTGCCTATAACCTGTCTGAATATGAGTCTAAGCGAGTTAATGGTCAATTAACCATGCAGTGGAGACCTATTGAATCAGTAACAGGTACTATCGATTATACTTACTCGCAGTTGGATCTTGATAAGTCATATAATGATTTATCAGCCTGGTTTAATGGTCAGGGTGCAAACTCTCAAACAGCACAGTGGGATAATGAAGCTATTTCAACCCCACTTATGTATCGTGAAGTTGGTTCAAATAATGACTTTGCTATGGGTATTGGTCAAGAAGGTTTCACAAATACGAATGAATCTGTTGGTCTTAACCTTGAATGGTATGCAAGTGATAGACTTCAATTAGAATTTGATTGGCATAAGTCTGATGCCCATTCTGGCGCTAACTCACCCTTTGGTACTGGTGCTCTAGTTACCATGGCGAGCTTTAACCGTACTGTGTCCAAAGTTTACTTTACCGAAGATTTCCCAATTCTAGAGCTCGGCTTAAACCCTGCAGATCCAAACACTGTTCAGGAAGGTGGTGAAGCTCGTCCATTGTACAAAGACGATATGGTTATTACTGGTAGCGTATTTGGCAATGGTGAGTCGTTAATGGATATCGACCAAAAGCAATTTAGCGGTACTTATGATTTAAATGATGTTACTAGCATTGATTTCGGTGTTGCATTAACAGAAGTAACTAACCGTTCTGTGGGTTCTAACGTTCAGCGTGATACTTGGGGTGGTATTTCTGACCCTGGTTATATTAGTGATATTCTTCAGCGCACGACTATGGAAGATAATTTTGATTCACTTTCTGGTGGCAATAATGAGTTGCGTCAAATTGAATCTTTCGCAGTTGATTTTGAAGAGTTAACTGATTTAGCGCGCATGCTTCCTGTGACTGAAGTTGATAGTATCGCTTCTGGAACCTGTGTGCCCGAGCCATTTAGAGACTTCTACTGTGCATCAACTGACTGGACTGTAGATAAGTCTACAACAGAAAAATCTAAGGCTGCTTATTTCCAAATTACGCATGATACAGAAGTCTCAGGTTTGCCAACAAATGTTAGAGCAGGTGTTAGATATGAAGAAACTGATGTTACCTCGCTGGCATCTGTGCCTAAGTATGTAAACAGTTCTTGGACCGGTGGTAATGAGTTCAACCTTATTCCTGGTGAAGAAGTTATTGAAGAGCCAATGAATGGTAACTATGATTTTGTTCTTCCAAATCTAGATATCAATGTTGAATTTACCGATGAGTTGGTTGGTAGAATGTCGGTTAGTAAGACAGTTACTAGACCAAACTATGAAGACATTAAAGGTGGTACAACTTCAAATGGTACTTCATACAAGGGTAAGCCATCTGCAAGTCGAGGTTCGCCAGGCTTGTTGCCAATCGAATCGACTAACTTTGATTTGTCGACTGAATGGTACTATAACGATGCAAGCTACTTATCTGTAGGTTACTTCAAAAAAGCCACAGAAAACTTTATTGGTAGTAATACTGATCTAAATGTGGCAATTCCTGAATGGGAAGGTTTAACTGATGTTACTAGTGGTGGATTATGGGCAGAAGCCGTTGAGTTAGGCAATATTACTGATCCTACAAAAGTACAGACAGCGATTAAAGAGTACCTACCATTTGTACCTACATCAGATAATCCGTTAATGTCAGATGCTACAAATGACCCATTGCTATTTAGTCTTAGTTACCCAGTTAACCAAAAAGACGCCAATGTTTATGGCTGGGAATTCAATATCCAGCATAACTTTGGTGAAACAGGTTATGGTGTAATTGCTAACTACACGAAAGCATGGTCTGATGTTGGCTACGTTGCAATTCCAACCACAGAGCCATGCCCTGAAGAGTTAATTGCAAGTACGGCTAAATGTATGATTAGTCAATTTGCTTTAAGCGGGTTGAGTGATTCTGCTAACTTTATTGCATTCTATGATAAGGATGGTCTCAACGCTCGTATCGCCTACAACTGGAGAGATGATTTCTTCAATGGCGATGGTCAGGGTCAAGGTGCGTTCTATGACGATGATGGTGAGAGAAGAATTGGCAATAACCCAACTCAAACTCAAGACTATGGTCAGATAGATGTCAGTGCTAGCTATGAATTTAGTGATAACCTATCAGTATTTATGGATGGCATTAATGTGACCAACGAAGGTTACAGATCATATGGTCGTACAGAGCGTCAAACTCTGCGATCGGGTCAAACTGGAGCGCGTTATAACCTAGGTGTTCGCTATACTTTCTAATACATAGTAATGTGAATACGTAGTTTTATAGCTAAAGAAGCCGCTTATTTTAAGCGGCTTCTTTGTTTTTAACGTATAACAAGGCTAAACACAGAAAGCGTAGAAATCTGTATACTATCTCGCAGTTTAGAATTAACTTTAGCGAAAATAACACACTAAATCTTTGACATGAAAAATACTATTAATCGTATCGTAATTGTTGGCGGTGGCACGGCTGGTTGGTTAACCGCAGGTATTATTGCTGCTGAACACTATATTGGGCGCAGTGTATCTTCAGGTGAAAATAATTTTCACTTGGTTTTAATTGAGTCTCCAGATATACCAACGATTGGCGTAGGTGAGGGTACCTGGCCCTCCATGCGCTCGACCTTAAAAAAGATAGGTATTTCAGAAACAGATTTCTTTCGCCAATGCAGTGCTAGCTTTAAACAGGGAACAGAATTTCATAATTGGACTAATGGTAAAAAGGATAAAGATGACACCTATACCCATCCTTTTACCGTGCCGCATAATTTTCATGAAGCTAACTTGGCACCTCATTGGCAGCAAATGAGTGACAAGGTTAATTTTGCTAAAGCTGTTAATCCACAAAGTGCATTATTTGATCATCAACTAGCACCAAAAAATATCGCCACACCTGAATACGCCTTTCATGTTAATTATGGTTACCACCTAGATGCCGGTAAATTTGCTGAACTATTGTGCCAACATTGTGTTGATAATCTGGGTGTTGAGCATGTTGGTGCTAATATGACCGCTATTAATTCAGAGGATAATGGAGATATAGCCTCAATTTCAACAGATACTCATGGCGATATAGTGGGCGACCTATTTATTGACTGCAGTGGTTCAAGAGCGCTGTTATTAGGCGAGCACTATGGCATACCATTGGTTAGTAAAAGTCAGTATCTGTTTAATAATTCTGCTCTTGCTGCTCAGGTTCCCTACCAAAATCCAGAGGATCCTATCCAATCTGCAACAGTATCCTCGGCGCAAACTGCAGGCTGGATATGGGATATAGGGCTACCAACCCGCAGAGGTATAGGGCATATTTATTCCAGTGATTACACCACTGAGGAAAATGCTCGCACTGAATTGATTAACTATATTGCTGAAACGGCGGGAAAAGATGCCGCTGCTGATACAACAATTCGAAAAATAACCTTTGACCCCGGACACCGAGAGAAGTTTTGGCACAAGAACTGTGTGGCAATTGGCATGTCATCGGGTTTTATTGAGCCCCTTGAAGCCTCTGCTCTTGTATTGGTTGAATTGTCTGCAGCCATGATTGCAGAGCAATTGCCGGCAAACCGAAGCATTATGGATCTGGTGGCAAAGCGCTTTAATGACAAGTTTTTATATCGCTGGGATCGTATCGTTGATTTTTTAAAGCTGCACTATGTATTAACCAAGAGAACCGATACTCAATACTGGATAGACAATTGTCAGGCATCATCTATTCCGCAAAGTCTTCAAGATTTGTTAGATATCTGGCAGTATCAGCCACCTTGGCATCGAGATACACAGCACGCCGATGAGATGTTTCCGTCGGCTAGCTTTCAGTACATTCTCTATGGTATGAATTTTAAAACTGATCTAGATCCAGAGTTTAAACGCACTGATCGCGAAACGGGCGTTAAGGCTATGAACTTATTTATGGAAAATTCCAAGCGCACTGAGCAGCTAATGAATTCAATGCCTACCAACCGAGAGTTAATTAATAAAATTTATAAATATGGATTTCAAAAAATCTAGATAGTCAGTTTAGATTGAAAGTCTTATGGAGAAAAAATGAGTAATTACACTGTTTTAAGCCCAGCTACACATAAAAATACCCGTATATTGGCTGAGCGCGGAGAGGCATTTGGAGACAATATTCAGTATTCGTTAACCTTTCCGTTGGAGTTTAGAAATATACAATCCTGCTATCCGATCTTCTTTTCAAAAAGTGGTGAAACAGGAGAATTTTTACCGATTGCGCTGTTTGGTTTTGAAAAAAGTGAAAACCTTTTTCTTGATGATTCTGGTTGGAATGCCTCTTATATTCCATTGATGGTCGAGCGCGAGCCATTCTTGATTGGTTATCAGGGCGCATCTGAGGACGACTTAAAACCTATAGTTTCTATTGATATGGATAGCCCGAAAATCAGTGAAGAGAAGGGGCAGGCGCTATTTGATAATGATTCACAGCCAACAGATTATCTTAAAACTATGATGAGCAGGTTGGAATCATTGCATCATGGGCATGAGCACAACAAGGGCTTTATCAGTGCATTAACAGAGGCAGAGCTATTAGAGCCATTTACGCTAGAAATTACATTAGATAATGGTTCTACTAATCAACTTGTCGGCTTTTATACCATTAATGAAGAAAAGTTGCTTGAGTTAGATGGTTCCACCTTGGAAGCGTTGAATAAACAGGGCTTTCTTCAGCCAATTTATATGGCCGTAGCATCTTATGCGCGTATAAGGGCACTTATCGATAAGAAGAATGCGGTTGAAAATACCAAGAAAGTCGCAGACTATTTATAAAGTATATGAGGATTTAGACGTGTCAAACAAACCCGTTAAAAAAGTAGTGATCGTAGGTGGCGGAACTGCCGGCTGGATGGCTGCTGCGTCTATTTCCAAATTAATTGGTAAAAACATAGATGTCACTCTGATTGAATCTGATGCTATTGGCACTGTTGGTGTGGGTGAGGCAACTATACCCACTATGATAACCCTTCATCGATTATTGAAAATTGATGAGCGAGAATTTATGAAGTCGGTTCAGGGTACATTCAAGCTTGGTATATCCTTTGAAAACTGGAAAAATGTCAATGAAAACTATATTCACTCATTTGGTTTTACCGGAAAAGATTGTTGGGCTGCAGGCTTTCAGCATTTTTGGCTAAAAGGAAAGCAACAGGGAATAAGCTCGGAGTTTGGTGACTATTGTAATGAACTGCAGGCGGCCAAACAGAATAAGTTCGCAGTTATACCACAAAATGGTCTTAACTATGCCTTTCATATGGATGCTGGGCTGTATGCCAATTATTTACGCAAAATTGCGCAACATAATGGCTGTAAACGTATAGAAGGAATGATTACTGAGGTAACTACAGATCCACATACCGGCAATATAAGTCATGTTAATCTGGAGTCTGGTGCAACTGTAGAAGGCGATCTATTTATTGATTGCAGTGGTTTTATGGGACTGCTAATCGATAAGGCATTAGATACCGCCTATGATGATTGGTCTCATTATTTACCCTGTGATAGTGCAGTGGCGGTTCAAACTAAATCCGTTGCAGAGCCAATACCCTATACCAGATCTATCGCCAGAGATGCCGGATGGCAGTGGCGAATTCCTCTTCAGCATCGGGTGGGTAATGGTTTAGTTTTCTGTAGTAAGTATTGGTCAGATGAGCAGGCAACTGAAACGCTACTCAATAATATCGAGGGTGAGCCTCTAACTAAGCCTCGAGTAATAAAATTTCGCACCGGTCAGCGTCAAAAGCACTGGAATAAAAATTGCGTAGCCTTGGGTCTTGCCGCAGGTTTTCTAGAACCGTTAGAGTCTACCAGTATCCACCTGATTCAGCGTGGAATTATAAGGTTATTGCAGCTTTTCCCAACGCAAGGTATCAGTGACACCGATGTGGCTGAATTTAATACCCAGATGAGAGAAGAATTTTTAAATGTCAGAGACTTTATTGTGCTGCACTATCATGTAACTGAGCGTGAAGACACGCCATTTTGGCATCACTGTAAGACTATGGAAATCCCTGAAACCTTAAAGCATAGAATTGACCTATTTAAGCAGTCAGGACGCATTTTCCAAAAGGAGAATGATATTTTTGCCGAAAATTCATGGTCTCAGGTTATGTTGGGTCAAGGTTTAATGCCAGAACAATATCATCCCATTGTTAATATGATGGGCGATAAAGAGCTAGAAAATTTCCTCAATGGTATAAAAGGTTCGGTGGATAACTTGGTCGACCAATTGCCTAGCCATCAGCAATTTATTGATAAATACTGTAAAGCACCTCCGATGTAGTTCACTCGGCTTATTTGAGTTTTTCAGCTAAGAAATTGCGAACCTTTACCTGTTGTTCAGGGCTCAATTCCGTCACTATATCCTTTAACTTAGGTGGCAGGTGTTCCGAGGGATTATCCATGGTCTTAAAGACATAGTAGTTAAAGAAATGCTGCCATGCCTCGCGCTTTTCTTGGTCCAAATTAGCAATACTCATCATGCTGTGTAGAAGACTGTCATTGGGTGAAAGATCACCTTGATTGTTACCTCCCCACCAATAGTTGACCAAAATATTAAAAGTATCTAACGACTCAACACCATGCCACCACAGGGCGGGAATAAAAATCGCATCACCCGGTTCCAGGGTGGCTTGAAAGCCAGCTTTTACAGCCTCTTTATATTTGGGGTAGCACTTATAATCGGGGTTTTTTACATCTACCATACTGACCGGCACACCGGCGGGTGCGCTTAAAGTAGGGCCGGGGTATAGGTTGTTAATTTGCTCTGGTGGAAATAGCGTAAATTTTCTTTTACCGGCAACCACACAGGCTAAATTGTCATGAATATCATAATGTGGCGCCACAGTGGCTTGGTTGCCGATCCACATAGTTGGTTCAGCCGAGCTATCTAGCAGCGGTTGCGGGTGCGAGGCCTTATAATCTGGCAGCACCTGTCGCAATTGAATGGCTTGTAGCGCAATTGCGTGAGGCTCCGCCCGATCCTTAATCGCTAAAAGCCGCTCTAAGCCAATGGTGAGTGTTACTTCTGTGCGCTGAAAGTTGTGCTTCGTTAAATCATCAGAATAAAAAAATCGACCCTTTATAGCAGGGGTTCCAACTAATGCGGGAACCACGGTATTGGTATCAAAGGGTTTTAGATAGTCGACCACAGCTTGAGGCGATTTTTTCGCCGCTGTCACCGTCGGCCAGTCAGAGACTATGGATCTGACTATAGCCGGTTGATTTAATGGGAGGATCTCGTTTTGAAAACGCTTATAGTCCACATTGTCCCAAACTCTAATATCCTGCAAAGCTATCACCTAATAGGGTTAAATCATTACTTAATCAGCGTTGGATTATGGCAGAATTTATACAAAAATTGTGTATTTATTGCTGGGCTTGCTCAAGTAGCCATATTTTTAAATTTGATACTTTTTTATTGTCCTCATTGATTAAAAATCGAACTAAAATAAAGTAAATATCTAGGTCAAACTTTTCATCTGCTTGGAAATGGGTGTTAATTCGATTGACGGAGTTTTGGTTGCTGTTGGATATCTGATAGCCCAAGTCATAGAGGTCCTCGGGTACAGTTAATTTAGTGATGTAGCGCCAGTGATCAATAATATGAAAAGCTGTCTGACCCTCAGAGCAATGCTCTTCAATCATAATGGCATTTTGATAGGGCCATGCCTGAATTTGATAACGCTCGATTGCCGAGGTTAGTCGTTCATTGTAATGTTCGGCTGGCTCAGACCCATGACAGGCACCAAAGCATTTCTTAAGCTGACTTCTAAAACAGGGTTTGTTCTGTTTAGATTTATTCTCAAGACCAATCAACTGGTGACATAAGAAATACTGATCCGCAAGTTTTTCTAATTGAATTGATGCCTGTCTTGGCGATCGAAATAATCCGAATTGCTGTTCTGATGGCGCCGATGAAGAGACCGACTCAGTTGCCAGTCGCATATAGCCATTATCATCAACAGCAGTTTTATACTGATAGAGTTTTCGGGCTTTTCGCAGGCGTCGATTATAGAGAGGTGAAAGCGACTTAATTTGATGGCTTTCTCTTATCTGTGCGCCAAAATCACTTGGGGTAGTTTCAAAATTCACATGGGCAGTTTTTTGGCACATTTGAAATTCTTTAGAATTAGAGTAGTCTGCCGAAAAATGACTTAAAACACGATTGCGAAGATTAACGCTTTTACCGACATAAAGCAGTTCGTCATTTTGTGCGTAAAAATAATAGACCCCTGCAGTATTGGGAATATTATTAATCTCCTCAGGATCCAAAAGTGGGGGGAGTGTGGTACGTTTTAAAAGCTGTTTACAGCAAGCCTCGATTTCTTCAGAGGAATAAATGGCTGAGGTTTTAAGAAAGAAACCGTAGACCATTTGCGCATCATCAAGTGCGCGGTGGCGATTCTCTGTAGTTAACTTAAAACGCTTAATAATTTCAGAAAGACCATGGCGTTTAAATTGTGGGTATAGATTTCGGCTTAATTTAACCGAACACAGAGGTTTGGAACTGTAGTTAATACCAATACGATTAAATTCACTTTTTAAAAAGCTATAATCAAACCTTGCGTTGTGCGCTACAAGAGTTCTATTTTCTAGCTTTTCGTGCAATATATCGGCAATTTCGCTGAATATAGGGGCATCATTCAGCATTTTGGGCTTTATGCCCGTCAGTTTTTGAATAAAGCTGGGAACAATAGTCTCAGGGTTGATAAACGATTGCCAAGTTTCAATTAAACGACCATTTTCAATCACCACCAGGCCAATTTCTATAATTCGGTGATATTTAGCTCTGCCGCCAGTAGTTTCAAGATCAAGTATCACCATCTTATCCGGAAATCCTTCGGATAATAGATGGTTGTCAGTATCGGGTTGTTCGAGCCAATTGAGTTGCATTAAGTCATTGTTCTTTTGGGTAAGAACTACTATGTACGCAAAATTATGCTGTGAATATCAATCTTAAATAGAAAAGGTCTTTTATCGGCGATTGGCTTTGGTTTTTCTTCGGCGAGCAGCTTTTGCTTCAAGACGGCGTTTTTCCTGCTCTTCTTTTTCTGCTTTCATTACGGCCACTTGCTGAATTTCGATATCGATAACCTCAGGCGTCTCTAATGTCATTGGGCCAAGTTTACCGTCTCTTAATTCATTGATAAAAATGGTTGAGGCGCGTTCAAAGTCAATGCGGTTGCCGCCGCGTAAACAGCCGCGCTGCTTGCCTATTATTTCTAGCAATTCTGTTTCTGTTTCTGGTAATTTACTTAGGTTAAATCGATTTTTTAAATGCTCTGGATACTGAGCCAAGCAAAATTCTGCGGCAAAATAGGCGACATCCTCATAGCTCATTGCAGTATCTTTAATCGCTCCAGTGGTGGCTAATCTATAGCTGCTATTAGGGTGATCTATTTTCGGCCACAAAATACCCGGAGTATCTAGCAACATAATGCCGTTGCGAAGATTGATGCGTTGTTGGCCCTTGGTAATTGCCGGTTCATCACCGGTATTAGCGATATGTTTGCCAGCTAAACAATTAATAAGTGTCGATTTGCCAACATTGGGAATGCCAGTAACCATAGCCAGTGTATTGCGCTCAGTGTGTGGCGGATAAAGCTTGTTGATGAGATCAATAATTTGTCCGCTAGGGTCGGTTTTCAGCAAATCTAACGCCATGGACTTAGTATTATTTTGTTGTTCAAAATAACTCTGCCACTGTTTGGTTACAGCCGGGTCAGCGAGGTCTAGCTTGGTGAGTAATTTAATCCGTGGCTTTTCAGTGCAAAGAGTTTGAATAAACGGATTAGAGCTGCTGTAAGGAATACGGGCATCGAGCACCTCTACCAGTAGATTGACCTGAGGTAATGCCTCGGTCATCTCTTTACTGGCTTTGTGCATATGACCTGGATACCATTGAATTGCCATAGGGCGCTAATCTCTAAGGTTTGAATCAAGACTTTATTCTAACACGCTTGCCGGTTAATCTAACTTAAATACAGGCGGAAATTACTAAAAGCCTAAATCTTCTTGGGTAACCTTGACTGAAACACTATCACCTTGAATTTCAGTGTTTACCAAAATGGGTCTGCAGCAAACAAAACAATCTTCGGTATAAGTTTGAGATTCGGATGGATCCACCAATAGCGTGATGGTTTCCCAACAATAGGGGCAGGTAATCTGTTCTTCATGTAAAAACATAGGTATAGACCCTAATCACTAGTATGTGGAATCTCCAAATAAAACTATTTAGTTTGAAGTGGAGCTTGTCGCAGGGTTTCAAGATTAGGACTACCAGTTAAAAACATCGCCCAGCGAAGTTGCTCTTTAAGCACATTAATTTTTTCTATCACTGCCTCAGTAGACTCCAGTGCAGGTGCCAGGAATGGCTGAGCCAATGCAGATACTGTTGTCCCAAGACGAATACAACGGGCTACATCTAACCCATGTCTTACGCCGCCTGAGCCAATTAAGTTTAGCTTTGGGCAGACACTATTAACTACGGGTAAAAGCTCTACGGTATCCATCCCCCAGTTAATAAATGGTTCAGCAATCTGTTGTTCCTGAGAGATTTGATTTCGCGCCAATTCAATACTTGCCCAATTAGTCCCGCCGCGCCCGGCAATTTCAATCCAATTAATACCGCCATCGGCCAATTTTTTAGCGCAGCTTGGGCCAATACCTGCGCCAACTTCCTTAACGACGACTGGAACCGATAAGTTATCTGAACAGTAATAAATTGCTTGCAAAACTTGTTTCCAATCGCGATCACCTCCTTGCTGAACCAATTCTTGAAGAGGATTAATATGAATAACTAATGCATTGGCTTGTATTGTATCAACTGCTTTTTGCGCAAAATCTATCCCATACTGTTGTAGTTGTGTAGCACCAATATTTCCCAGCAATAGAGCTGATGGTGCAAACTGCCTGACATTTTGTGGTTGATTTTGTTCAAGTGCCGCACGCTGTGAGCCCAGTGCCATAGGAATACCACAGGCCTCTGCCGCTTCGGCTAAATGTCGATTGATCATATCGCCCTTGTCACAGCCACCGGTCATGGCGCCGATCATAATGGGCGCGGCTATTTGTTTACCGAGAAATTGACCACTTATATTTATTTCAGACAGGGCAACCTCAGGAAGTGCATTGTGCTCAAAGCAAATACTGTCAAAAGTCGAGCGTGCTAGGCCTTGATGCTCAGACATAAGGGCCAGCTCAATATGGTCTGCTTTACGTTTACCTATTTCACTCATAACGTTCCCGATGTTTATCCATATAATCGACTAAAATCATATGCGGCCAGGTTAGCGCGGCCAATCCAATAAAGGTTATTTGCAATATAATATCGCTTATAGAGCCGCTGAGATAAAAGAAAAATAGCACGGCACTTATCCATGATAATAGTGTGTAAACGATGGCTTCTTGTACTGTGGCCAAGCGCTGATTCTGTTGCAAGCTACGCCATAGGCGAGCAATATGTCCGCGGCTATGCCATAGGCAAAAATACACAGAAAATCCCACTAATGGCGGAATTATTGAAGCAATTGCAATCATTGCTAAAAGCGCTATAAGTGGTTTGCTATATTGCTTTTTATAATAGGTGTAAACGCAATAGCTAATACAAACGAGCAGCCATAATATAAAAATTATTTGAATTATTGAGAGTAATAAATCCGCTTCACTGGTGCCGATAAGAATGGAGAAAATAGGCTTAACAGCCTCTGGATTCAAACTGGGAATAGCAATAGGCACAAGGCCGGCATGAGCCAGCCAGGGTAGCCAATGACTGCCAGTATCAGCGATATCACTAGCGCCAAAGTGATAACCAGAAACTAATAAAAATAAACTCAGACTGATTGCCGGAAAGTACCACCAGAGTACTGCCACAGCACTGGCTATAGCGATATAGGCCAGATGAAAAGCAATCCATAAAAGACGCCCACTCATTAACCAACCGCTACGTCGAGCAATAGCAGCATCAAATCCACCGTGGGGTACGCCAAATAAAAATATGGCAACCAATGCGGCAAAATCCCAACTCGTCATAGGCGAAATACCTGAGTTAAAAAAGGTATTTTTGGCATAGCTAAAATCACCCTTATCCAATCTTTAAATCTTGCCTTGCCCAGCATAAACCGAGAAAAACCCTCAGCATCAAGGGTACCTGCAGTTTTCATCATAAGTTCTACCCCTAATGTGGGGTTAGCAATAAGCACATTATTATAGATTTTATCTAATTGATTAATATTACTTGAGATTACTTGCGGCACGCTAAATTCACCCCTTTCAATATTCCCAGCGAGTTGACTTATCTGCGCTTGAATATTAGTAAAAGCATAACCAGAGGAGAGCCTAACAGCGCCACTGACTGCTCCGATACGCCTTAGTTTTGTATCTTCAGGGGTGGTTTCATGCATGGGGATAACGCCGTACTCTTCTCTGGTTACTTCTTCAATCTCAATAGACTGCTCATCAAGCCATTGATAGATTCCCTGCTTATACCATTCTTTAGGTTCAAGGGTTGCTGAGATCATAGTTGATTCAATTAACAGGGTTCGTTCAGAAAAAGGCAGGGCATAGATAAAATGCAGACCTCTTGATTGATCGACTCTAAAGTCCATTAATGTGGCAATATCAACTTCATTAAGAGGTTTCTTAGTGCGAATCTCAATACCTAAAAAGTGCTGTTTAAGACCATTTTCATCTAATTTTGCAGGCCTGGAATCATAGATATGATGAGCAAAATATTTTTTCCCTGCGGCGGTAAATGTTCCACCGTTACCCTCAGCAATAATATTATCTGCGCTATCCCTAACTAGAGAGATATTAGCCGATAGTGTGTTTTCACAGTGACGTAAATAATCTGCCGAGCAAAGGCTGGTGTAATGGTAATTATCGCTTTTGTGAATTATTTCGTGCTTATGATCAATTAATCGCCACTGATTCCAGCGACCTTTGGTAGCAGAGGCTATTTCTTTTTGATGATTCCCGGTTGTCCATAATGCCCAGCTAACATTTCGTTGTTCAGGTGTTTTTGGCTCTATAACCACCGCAGTTTGATGCTTTAGTTTAGTGGCTAATGTGATACCTGCACTACCACCACCGATAATAGCTATATCGGTTTTGATAGTTTCAGTATGGGGATTATTTTGCATCGACACCCGCAAGCCCCTTAAGAGATTGATGCAGCTCGGATTGATGTGGTGGGACTTTTTTTCGTCTTAAATCTACTAAACTAAATACGCTTAATAGAATTTTTTCTATTTTTGGCACCACTACTCGACCTTTCCACCAAGCTACTTTACGTCGTCGCAATAAACCCCCTATTTGTCGATAGACTCGCAATGCCACAGTAATAGAAAAGCGCGATCTAAAAGGTAAAAGCTGAATGCCCAATAGGGCACTTGTGTAGTATTTGTCGGCAAGGTTTAATAATTGCTCGATTGCTGCTGACGTTGGCTGACGATATATTAACTGACCTGTGGCGATTTCTGCGGCTGAATAATTAACCCATTGTTGCGGCAAATAACGACGTCCCATTTTTGCATCTTCCAGCACGTCGCGAGAAATATTAGTCAATTGCATAGCGATACCAAGATCAATTGCAAAATGATCGGCACGGGGGTGCTTACAGTCCAGAATTTTACACATCATAAGACCCACAGTTCCAGCTACGGCATGGCAGTACCTAAGTAGTTCATCTTGATCTTTCACGGCAGTGGGTTGTTGGTCCAGTAGCATGCCATCTAAAAGCTCAGTGGCTGCCTGTATTGGAATATCAACTTCAGAGGCTAGGGCAAGAAATGCCTCAACTTCAGGTCCAGCCCCCTGATTACTCCCTTTTAAGCAAGCACTAATATCAGCGAGAGTTTCATGGCGATGAGGTAAATCACCATCGGCAATATCATCGACGAAGCGACAAAATTCATACAAACTAGCCGCGCGATTAGCCGGTTTATGACCGAGAAAAAGGCTTGCCCAATAAAATGATTTACCATGACGAGCAAGTACTTGCTTTGATGACTGGTTTGTTTGAGCAACGTCCATGATTTAACCGCCTGAACCCACCTCTACACCGGTGATAAGTTCTTCAACTACCTTAGCTGAGCTGACAACCCCTGGCAAGCCTGCACCGGGATGAGTTCCAGCGCCAACAAAGTAAAGATTCTTAAAGCTGTGGTGGCGGTTATGAAATCTAAACCAGGCAGACTGAGTAAGTCTTGGCTCAATGGAAAATCCAGCGCCATGCATCGAACGATAATCCTTGGCAAAATCTTCTGGAGTCATCCAGAACACTTCTTCAATAACACTGGATAATTCGGGCAGTATTGATTCTTCAAGAGCCTCGATAATTCGATCGCGCAACGTTGGTCCCTCATCCTCCCAGTTTACATTACCCTGCAGATTAGGCACCGGGCAAAGCACATAAAATGACTCGCAACCTTCGGGGGCAAAACTTTTATCCGTTGCCGTCGGACGGTGTAAATACAGCGAAAAATCTTCACTCATCTTTTTGCTATCAAAAATTTCTGATAATAATTCTTTAAACCTTGGGCCCATCCAAATACTGTGATGAGCCACATCGGGATAGAGTTTCTTGGTGCCAAAATAAAGAACATATAAGCCCATACTGTAGCGTTTTTTTACACTGGACATTTTGCTTTTTACGCTTGGCATTAGATGTTTATAGCAGGTCTCGGGGTCGCCGCCAAATACCACTATATCGGCATTTGAAACTGTACCATCTGCCATACGAATTCCAGTAGCGCGATTTTTTTGTGTAAGAATCTCATCGACATCGGCATTAAGAACAATCTCTATGCCTTGTCGCTTCATTAAGGCGCCGAGTTCTTCAACAAGTTTACCGGTCCCACCCATGCAAAAGAATACACCCCAACGACGTTCTAAATAATGAATTAACGTGTAAATAGCGGTTGTTTTAAATGGGTTGCCGCCGACTAATAGTGGGTGGATTGAAAAAGCTTGTTGAATCAGTGGGTGCTTTAAATATCGACCGACTAATTGGGACACTGTTTTGTAGCATTTCAGTGTTAGCAATGCTGGAATTTGCTTAATCATTAGCCATAAACTGTTAAAAGGGCGGTGGACCAGCTTTTTAAAACCAATATCGTAAACCTTTTTCGATTGCTCTAATAATGCTAGATAGCCATCGGCATCAGCGGGACTAAATCGACGAATCTCATCTAAGGTATCTTCAATCGAAGCGCGATAATCAAACTGACTACCATCGGTAAAGTGAAAGCGATAAAAAGGATCAAGGGGAACAAATTCGAGATGGTCTTCAAGCTTTTCGTCAAACAGTTCAAATAATTCATCAAAAAGAAAGGGAGCGGTAATAACTGTGGGACCGGCATCATGTTTGTAGCCACCGCGCTTAAATACCTGAGCTCTTCCACCAAGGCTACCCAATCTTTCCATTAGAGTAACTTGATAGCCTAAGGCTCTCAATCTTAAGGCTGTGGCTATTCCGGAAAAGCCTGCACCTATCACTATTGCCTGTTGATTTTTGCGCTCGGGCGCAGAGCCTATGCTATTCGACACTGGCTTTTCACCAAGGTGGTTTTTTTCACTGAATTCACTAAATCTGCAGTAACAGATTGCAATGCAGGAGGTAGGGTTAAAATTAAATCCTCTGCTTGCATCAACCATTGGTCGACTAGTTCATTAGCTTCAGAAATAACCATACTTGAGGCAATCCTTTGCTGCCAATGAGATAGACGATGATTATCCTCGGAAATGTACCACCGATGGAAATCCTCTCGTCCTAATCCTTGTTTTGCAAATAAACTCACGACTAAATTGGGTTTTCGCCCATCCAGATCACTGGATCTATGGCTTGAAGGGATAATATCATCAATATCGTTATAGCCTTGATAGGCTAGCCCGCAAAGCTCGACTAGTTGGTCTAGCTGGGCTAGCCAAGGATCACTATTTATCTGATCAATTAGACCAGCGGCAATCGCCGCTCCTTTTATAGGAGCAACCAGAAGCGGGGCAGTTTTACCTTTAGCAATTCGTTGCCATTTATCTAAGTCGGCGCATTGGCGTTGACTGATATCAGAAATTTGTCCATTGCAGGTTTCCTGCATTGCCTGAGCGAGTAAAGCGGCTAATTGACCACCTACTTGAGTGTTCCGTGCAGCTAGCTCAAAGGCTTTAGCTACCATCCAATCGCCAAGGCAAAGGGCCATATCAGAGCCAAAAAAGTGGTTTATACTTTGTTGGCCGCGGCGATGGGTGCTGGCATCACTTATATCATCATGTATAAGTGAGGCATTGTGCAGCAGCTCACAAGCTGCCGCCCAATTTAAATTATCTTTATGATTGATTTTCAGCGCAGTACCGCTGGAAAGGGCCAGCTGTGCTCTGAAGGATTTTCCTGGATTTTTGAAGTGATACTTGGCGGCAACAGTTAAGCTACTACTGTCTTGCGGCAACTCTGCTTTGTACAGCGCGTCTAATTGAGATATCCACTCTTTTCTAACGGAGTTTCTTGGGGCCATCGGTCACTACCCTCATTGATCATAACTTTAAAGTTACTTGTTTTTTTTTTGAATTTTTTGAGAAAGAGAGAGCCAGAAACTGGCTCTCTCCTACTTTCTCGGCAGTTGATTATTCTGAATCAGCTACTGCTGCTGACCAAATCACGATACCGAAACCAATTTTGTTCCAGAAGTCAGCTAAGTTATAAATAACGTTCATTGTGCCTGCATCTGCTCCGCCACCTAGATAGCCTAGGAAATAACCTAACGGATAGATAGCCCAACCGACAGTCACAAGTAATGTCATTGTTTTATAGGCTTTTTGAACATTAGCATTGGCAAGGCTAGCATTAACTTTACTTGCTTCACCTTTGATAATGTACCAAATAACATAGAACCAAGATGCCATTGAAAGTACAAAGGCCATGCCTACACCCATCATGCCAGTCTCTCCTGCATAACCGAATAGCAACATCGCTGTTGTACCGATTAGAAGATTCCAGAAAACGCGACCAGGCACTTTACCTACCGCAGACATGATTAAGTAGAATTCAACCATCAAGAGTGGCACTGTTAGCAGCCAATCAATATAGCGAAATTCTGTTGGAGATGTTCCTGACGCAACCCATACATCACGCATGTAGAAATAGTGAACTGCGGCTATAAGTGTAACTAGACCAGACACTGTTAATGATGTTTTCCACTTCCCAGCAACGCGATCGCGCTCTAAGAAAAAGAAAGCAGTTGCAGCGACAAGCGCCATAGATATTAACCAAAAAGACATACCGACATAATCGCCGGATTGTAAATTGTTAGTCATGTGTAACCCCTACTTAAATCGAGCTTTGTTATTATTGTGTCGTCTTGCTCATCCAAGGATAGTCAAGCGACACTCCCAGTACAGCTGTTCTAGTTATTAAAATAAATAAAAAACTATAAAACTAGAACCCTTACATTATCCTTTTTTTTCTGTAAGGACAACCCGTTGTTACACTGCATGTATAAAAGTGACACAAAAGGTGTTAGTTATTCGTGACAAATCTTCAGGTGGATTAATTTATTTTTAATGAACCTACGGTCATATATATTGCAAATAAAAGACCCTATTCGCGTAATAGATAACGTATATTTAAGGTGCAATGCAAAAAATTCGGGAATTAAAATAATTATGTTACGCTATAAAACAATTTCATTTTCCGCCATATTACTGGTCATATTATTAGTTTCTGGTCTTTCTAGGGCTGAGAATAATCCTAAAATTGATGCTAATTTAACTTACTACCCCGAAAACCATTGGTTAAAAACAACTGCCGTAAGTCTTAGTTTAGACCCCAAAAAAGTAAAACACTTATTTGATCTTTCTTTTCAGGACTCTGCAACACAAGGCGTAGCTCTTTTTATAAAGGGGCAATTAGTGGGTGAAAGATATGCTGATGGCTTTGACAAAGATAGCGTAGCGACATCTTGGTCAATGGCAAAAAGCTTTTATGCTGCCTTGATAGGAATATCTATTGATCGCGGAGAAATTAATAGCCTTGATGATAAAGTTAGTCAATACCTAGAATATTTTAAAGATGAGCGACGAGACATCTCCATACGGCAATTGCTTAATATGTCCAGCGGCCTTGAAATGCCAGCCGACGAGCATGAGAAGATGTTCTTTACTCAAGATCATCTTGCCTATGCAAAAAATGTAAGTCTCGAAAAAGTTCCCGGTGAAAGGTTTGAATACAACAATGTAAACTCAATGTTATTGGCTGATATTCTATTTCGTGCCACCGGAGTCTCTGCAGATACGCTGTTAGAAGAAAGGATACTTAAAAAAATCGGCATGGATAATGTCACCCTATGGCAAGATGCCGCTGGGAACCCTTTGACATACTGCTGTATTGATACCACGGTCAGGCAATACGCCAGATTTGGATTGCTGTTTGCCAGGGGTGGTAAGTGGCAAGATCAGCAGATTATCCCGCGTCAATTTGTCGATCAAACCTTCCAGCAGGTATGGGGTGATATCTCGGGTGACAGTCTTCAAATACAGAGAGGCTACTCCTTGCATTGGTGGATTTCCCGGCATGAAGAACAAGCCAAGATATTTAATGCCAGTGGTAAGTTCGGCCAATATATTTTTGTAGATCCCAAAAATGATACTGTTTTTGTCAGAGTGACTAGGTATCACCCAACTGGGGGAAATGTGATTGATTGGGGTCCGCTAAGTTTTGTCAATCAATTTGGCAGTGTCGAATTTCGCAGAAAGTTAGCTGATTTTCTCGTCCGTCTAGGGTTTGTTGATATTCATAACGATGTTCAAGCGCCTATGACCTTTGAGGACGGCGTATCCAATGAGTTTATGACAAACTATGAAAAAATAATCGATGCCTTGGTGGCGATTAATCAGCCTTAGTAAGCAAAGTTTAGAGCTGCTCGAGGTTTTCAATGCAATCATCGCCACGTTGCAAAATGGCCTGCTTAATCTCTGGCTGCATTTTATCCCAACTTCTGTAAGCCATAGCGGTTCTGGGGTTGTTCCTTAAACGTTCGCTATTTGACAGCATAAAGCGCCAATAAAGGCTGTTAAATGGACAGGCATCCTCGGTGGTGCGCTCTTTTACTTTGTAGTCACATTTGGGGCAGTAGTCACTCATTTTATTAATATAACTGCCACTAGCGGCATAGGGCTTGGTGGCGATTAGTCCGCCGTCGGCAAATTGGCTCATACCTCGTGTATTAGGCATTTCTACCCACTCGATAGCATCAATATAAATACCCAAATACCATTGATCTAGTTGATCTGGATCTATGCCGGCCAGCATGGCAAAATTTCCGGTTACCATAAGTCTTTGTATATGATGAGCATAGGCATAATCCAAAGATTGGTCGACCGCATGTTTGACGCAACTCATCTTGGTATTGCCAGTCCAAAAATAATCTGGCAACGGGTTGCGTGCATTGAGTTGATTAAGCTCTTTATATTCGGGCATATTGATCCAATAAACACCGCGAATATATTCTCTCCAGCCAATAATTTGACGAACAAACCCCTCGATCTGAGCAAGTTCAATAGCATATTGGCCGCTGTAATACCTGTCTAGTGCAGCTTGAACCACTTCAGAGGGGTGTAAAATCTTACTGTTCAGGGCAAATGAAATTCTTGCATGATAAAGGCTCCAGCGCTGTTTACCCTGATGGGTCATCGCATCCTGAAATCGACCAAATAAGGGCAGGCAATGGGTGCAAAAGTAATCAAGTAATTCAAGCGCCTGTTGTCGACTGACTGGCCAGATTAAGTGCGATGAAATATTACCTATGGTTTCAATATTATGACGCTTTAAGCGCTGTAAAATAGACGAAATATCATTGCTGAATAAAAGTGGCTCTGGTATCTGTCCAATATCAGCGGGTTTGAGTTTTTGTCGATTGTCAGTATCAAAATTCCATCTTTCACCCAGGGGTTGATCGCCATCCATTAAAATATTAAATCGTTTGCGCATTTTGCGGTAAAACGATTCCATACGGTTATGTTTTTTGGGATTTAAGTATTTGGTCAACTCTTCATTGGTTAGCAAAAAGTGCTCTGAATCTCGGCAAAAGACACTGATGCCTAAATCTTGCTCAAGTGATAGAAGTTGCTGTGATAATCTATATTCATCAGGTTGTTGGTACTCAAAAGTCTTAGCACTGTAGTGGTGAGTTAAATGACTAATTAATGTATTGAGGTCTGAAAACTCGATTGTTTCATCAAGCGTTAGGTGCAAAACCTGATGACCACTAGTCTCAAGATGCTCAGCAAAAGCTGACATTGCCGCAAAAAATCCACATATTTTTTGGATATGGTGTTTAACATAGTTGGTTTCTTGGTGTAATTCTGCAATCACATAGAGCACAGAAGAGTCAGTGGTTTGATACCATGAGTGCCGGTAATTTAGTTGATCACCTAAAATTAGTCTCAAGGTTTTATAGCGAGTGTTCACGCTGTGACCTCATTAGTAATTGGCCAATCGGAAGCGTCGATAGAATCTAATGGAAGATTATTACACTGCCCTTGCCAGCGTTGAATAAACTGTTGTTTAGGGTCATAAATTTGCGTTTGTTTAGCCAAGTCAAATTGTCTATGACCTCGTGGATCGGCCCCAACCCCGGCCAAATACTGCCAATTACCCCAGTTCGATCCCAGATCAAAGTCAAGTAACTGTTGCTCCATATAAGCAGCACCATATCGCCAATCGAGGGATAGCTCATGTACAAAGCAGCTAGCCACAAGTTGCCTGCCGCGATTAGACATATAACCAGTTGCGTTCAGTTGATTCATGCAGGCATTAACAATGGGATATGGGGTAGTTCCCTGACGCCATTTCTGAAAGCGTTCGGGATAAAAACTTGTGGTCGGGGCTCGATCCTTGATGCCAGAAAAAGCGATCATCTGCTCACCAAAGTGTTCCCCGTACCACTGGAAGTATTCGCGCCATAATAATTCGAAATAAATCCAATAGGTTGAATCATTAGCTACAATTTCTGATTCATATTGTTTAAGTCGTTCAATAATTTGACGGGCAGAGAGGCAGCCTAATGCCAGCCAGGGACTAAATTTAGTTGAATAGTCCATGCCATCAAGCCCATTGCGAGTTTGTTTATAAGTGCTGGCGAGCGAGGTTTGAAAGTAATTCTCTAAATGAGAAAATCCCGCAGTTTGGCCGCCAACGAAATCCATTTCAGTATCGCTAGATGAATTAGAGAATATAGCTGGCCAGTCAATTGGATCAATAATAGCTGGCGGTAGATAGGTAACTGCTGACTGTGGAGGCAGGATTTCAATCTTTTCAACTTTGCGTCTAAATTTAGAAAAGCTGCTGGGTAAATTATGGATTTCAAAAGGTAACTGTTGGGCATTAAATAATCGATTGCTGCCTATTTCAGTAAATTCTACTATGGGATATTTTGCCTTTAATTCATTCCAGCTGGAACTATTAAGACAATGTTGTCCGCCACTACGAAATACATGGCTGATGGCATAATTTTCAATGATTTGAGAAAGATATTGCACCGGCTGTTGGCAGATAATTATATGCTGATTCAACAGGCCAAGAGCCTTTTGCAAATCTAATAAACTATCCTTTAAAAACTGATGTCGGTTGGCAGAAATTGATGGGCCAATTTGAAATTTTGAGAGCCTTTCAGTGTCTTCAGGACAATAAACTAAAGTAAGTTGATCCATTGAAGCAGCAGCATGTTTAAGAGCCGAGTTATCGTCTAGGCGCAGATCGGTGGTAAACCAGAAGATACCTTTTTTTTGCATAAGGGCTCCGTATTATTTAAAAAGTTAAGTAGAAAAATTACGCGACTCTGAGGAGGATGGATTGAATTAAACCACCATAATCAAACCAAAGATGCCACTAAATCGTAAAAACACTGCATCAATTACATTCATTTTTTTTACAAAATTTTCTTCAGGATTACACCTATGAATGCTGACAGTGAAGCTAGCTCTCAACTAGACAGATCTTGTTTAATGATTTGTCTGGGTTATTTAGGTTTAATTCCCTTTTTAATACCCCTATGGCGAATGATTGTTGCTGTTAGTAAGGGTTTAGGTGTAGATAGTGCCTCCCTCTATGGTCTTTATGCACCCTATGTGTTTATTACCTACAGTGCAGTTATCTTAAGTTTCCTCGCGGGTATTTTGTGGGCAAAGAGTAGGTTTAATAAGCAGCACAAGGCATCCAAAGCAGCTATTATCTTTAGCAATATAATGGCAATCAGTGCTTGGATAAGCTTAATTATTATCAACTATTCTCAAATGCTAACCATGTTAGCTGTAGCACTTCTTTTGGGAGGTTTTGGCAGTCTTTTGCTAGCAGAGAGATCACTGAATATTGATTCTGACGACACGAAATATTGGCGTATGCGGCTAGTACTAACAATGATTGTTATTGCTGCTCATAGTCTAGTATTGGTTTTTTTGATTAGGGCATTTTAAATCATGACACAGCTTAAAATTTTTTATGATGGAGGCTGCCCACTTTGTCTGACAGAGATGAAACACTTGATGACATTAGATCGGCAAAAAAAAATAGATTTGGTCGATATTAATCAGCAGAATTTTCAACAAAAATATCCACATATTGATCCTGTAGAAGCAGACAGAATTCTCCATGGCGAGTTGGCTGATGGGACAATCCTGTTCGGCTTAGATGTTACTCACAAGGCTTGGAGTTTAGTGGGTAAAGGAAAGTGGACAGCAATTATTCGTTGGCCAGTTATCCGATATGTAGCAGATTTTTTCTACCGTCAATTTGCCCGTCATCGTCACTTTATATCCCGTCTTATAACTGGCAAAGAGCGCTGTGAATCCTGTAGTTTGGAGAGGGAAGAATGTTAGAAGATACCACCAATGCTCTGGTTATAGGGGCCAGTGGCGCTATGGGTCAAGCCCTAGTCGAAAATTTTCTCGAAGACAGCCGAATTAATCGTGTAATTGCCATTAGTCGTTCCGCTTCAGAGATGCAACACCCCCAGTTGCAATGGATCTGCACTGAATATGAAGAAAATGCGATGCTTTCTGTAGTTGATAACCTAAAAGAGTTTAAAGGATCCTTTAGCAAAGTTTGTATCTGCCATGGTATTTTGCATGGAGAAAATATGTTTCCAGAAAAGCGCATGGAGGATATTAGCGTGGATATGATGCAGAGAATTTTTTATGCCAACACGGTGGTTCCCTCGCTGTGGTTAAACTTATTGAGAAAACTTGTCAGTGGAACTATCGACTGCAAGATGGCATGTTTTAGCGCTAGGGTTGGGAGCACAGAGGATAATCGGCTCGGTGGTTGGTACAGCTATCGAGCATCCAAGGCTGCGCTTAATAGCCTAATGAAAACATTTTCCATTGAGTATGCCCGACGCGCAAAAAATACTAAGTTAATTGCTTTTCATCCTGGAACCGTCAACTCAGAAATGTCTAAACCTTTTCATGCTACCGTGCCCGATAACAAATTATTTGAGCCGGGTTATGTTGCCTGTTGTTTGTCGAAGGTAATGGATGATTTGCCAGTTGATGGGCAACTTTCCTATGTGGATTATGCCGGAAAGCCCATACCTTGGTAGTTGCTTTCGCCGCCACATTAGGTCCAGACTGGGATTGCATAGAAATTTTTAAAACCAGACTAAAATCAATGCATTTCTCTGTTAGAACCACACAGATTAATGTAAAATGGCCAGCAGAAATAAGCTCGTCTTTTAATATTCTAAATAATACTTAGGAAACGCCAAAATCATGTTCGACAAACAACAGACTATTGAAAAATTTGACGCTGAACTGTGGAAAGCAATGCAGCAGGAAGATCAACGTCAAGAACAACATATTGAACTTATTGCATCAGAGAACTATACCAGTCCAGCTGTTATGGAAGCACAGGGTACTAAGTTGACCAATAAGTATGCCGAGGGGTATCCCAACAAACGATACTACGGCGGTTGTGAGTATGTTGACGTGGCAGAAGAGTTGGCCATCGAAAGATTAAAAAGCCTTTATGGTGCAGACTTTGCCAATGTACAGCCTCACTCGGGCTCACAAGCAAACAATGCGGTATTCTTGGCGCTTATTAAAGGTGGCGATACAGTATTAGGTATGAGCCTTGCCGATGGTGGTCACCTTACTCATGGTGCTAAGCCAAATTTCTCTGGCAAACTATACAATGCAGTTCAGTATGGTCTAAATGCTGAAACTGGCCTTATCGATTATGAACAAGTTGAAGCACTTGCTATTGAGCATAAACCAGCAATGATTATTGCTGGCTTTTCAGCCTATTCAGGCATTATGGATTGGGCTCGATTTAGAGAGATTGCCGATAAAGTCGGCGCCTATTTATTAGTAGATATGGCTCATGTATCTGGTTTAGTGGCTGCCGGTGTATATCCAAGCCCTATTCCTCACGCTCATGTTGTAACCTCTACAACACACAAGACCTTGCGTGGTCCCCGAGGTGGTTTTGTATTGACCAATGATGAAGCTATTGCTAAAAAAGTAAATTCAGCTGTATTTCCTGGAAGTCAGGGTGGGCCTTTGTGTCATGTAATCGCGGCAAAAGCCATTGCCTTTAAAGAGGCTGCAAGCGATGAGTTTGTTGAATACCAAAAGCAGGTTGTTGCCAATGCTAAGGCTATGGCGAAAACCTTTATAGAGCGCGGTATTAAGGTGGTATCAAACGGTACAGAAAATCACCTTATGCTGGTGGATCTTATTGGCAAAGAGTACACAGGCACCGATGCTGATCGTGCAATGGGAGAGGCGTTTATTACTGTCAATAAGAATGCGGTTCCTAATGACCCTCGTTCACCTTTTGTTACATCTGGTTTGAGAGTGGGGACTCCAGCTATTACCACCAGAGGCTTTGGCGTTGAAGAGTCAGTACAATTGACCCATTGGATGTGCGATATATTAGACGGTTTAGAGCAAGGGAATTCAGAGCAAATTATTGCCGAGGTTAAAGCCAAGGTATTAGATATCTGTCAGCGTTTCCCGGTATACAATTAAGCTGGATATAAAGCAGATTTAAAAAAGCCCCATTTAATGGGGCTTTTTTATCGCTGGGGCTAAACGCAAAAATCGCTACACTTAACTTCATGTCAAGTTCCTACTGCAATACACTCAACCGAAAATGTATGTTGTGTTAGAATAACTGATCAATTAAAGGTGCTTCGCTATGTTTTGTCCATTTTGTAATGCTGATGATACAAAAGTTATAGATTCACGTTTAGTGGCCAATGGAGGTCAGGTGCGTCGGCGCAGAGAGTGTACCGTGTGCGGTGAGCGTTTTACTACCTACGAACTAGCAGAGCTAGTTATGCCACGGGTTATAAAAACTGATGGTTCCAGACAGTCATTTGACGAAGATAAGTTGCGTGCAGGTCTTCAGCGAGCACTTGAAAAGCGTCCGGTATCTATTGAAAAAATTGAAGTTGCCATATCTGAAATAAAACATTTCCTTCAGGTTACTGGTGAGCGTGAAATACCCTCAAAAACCATTGGTGAAGAGGTTATGCGCCAACTTCGAGAACTTGATGCTGTAGCCTATGTTAGATTTGCTTCTGTTTATCGTAGCTTCGAAG
Organism: uncultured Porticoccaceae bacterium; assembly: GCA_965662525.1. Taxonomy (GTDB): domain Bacteria; phylum Pseudomonadota; class Gammaproteobacteria; order Pseudomonadales; family Porticoccaceae; genus HTCC2207. The sequence continues at coordinate 43,659 of CBFIHQ010000003.1, read as the reverse complement.
ATATTAGCGAATTCCAAGCAGAGCTAAACAAACTCAACGCAGATCACAGCGATTCGACCGACTAATTTATGCAATTTTCAGCTCAAGATCACAGTATGATGGGGCGAGCATTACAGCTTGCTCAAAAAGCCCGTTTTACCACAGCACCCAATCCCGCAGTAGGTTGCGTTATTGTCGCTATGGATAAGATTGTTGGTGAGGGTTTTACCCGTCCGTCAGGTGGCAATCATGCAGAAATCGAAGCCTTAAAGATGGCGGGTGAAGCAACCGGCAGTACCCTGTATGTCACTTTAGAGCCCTGTAGCCATCAAGGCAAAACTGGCCCCTGTGTACAGGCAATAATCAGCGCCAAAGTGTCACGAGTGGTTGTTGCTTGCGAAGATCCAAATCCAAAAGTATCCGGCTCTGGTATAAAACAGTTACAAGATGCTGGGATAGAGGTCCAACTTGGGCTTATGGAAGCTCAGGCAAGAGAATTAAATAAGGGCTTTTTTAAACGTTATACCGAGGGCACACCCTGGGTATTAGTTAAAATGGCAGCTAGTCTAGATGGACGCACTGCTATGGCAAGCGGCCAAAGCCAATGGATTACATCGCCGGCCGCCCGTTTGGATGTTCAACGTTTAAGAGCTGGTAGCTGTGCCATTATCACTGGTATAGGAACCCAAGAGATGGATAATCCATCACTTACTCTGCGTATCACAGAGCAAGATCTTGGGGTTGAGGATTTATTGCAACAGCCAATCCGAGTGGTGGTTGATGCCCAGCTGAGAATGTCCGCTGATGCAAGACTATTGCAAGCGCCGGGTCTGTGCTTAATTGCTACCCTCGATAAGCCGAAACAAAGAGAACAATCAAAAGCCTTGGTTGCTAAGGGTGCTGAGGTTGTTTTTCTCCCAGCACAGGGGGAGCATATAGACCTTCAGACGCTTTTGGAGCTATTAGCCCAGCGCGAATGCAATCAAGTTATGGTCGAAGCGGGTGCTGGTTTAGCGGGAGCATTTATTGCCGAGGGTTTGCTTGATGAGCTGGTCTGTTACTGGGCGCCAAAATTATTTGGCAGTCAGGCAAGACCCATGTTTGACCTGCCCATAGAAACAATTGATGCTCATTTGGCACTATCGGTTAAGGATATGCGCATGGTGGGTGAAGATATAAAGCTAATTATGCAACCAGACAAAGATTACTAGGATTCAAGGTTAGAAAAATTATGTTTACAGGTATTATTAGTGCCATAGGTAAAATTACTGAGTTAGAGCATCGACAGGGTGATGTTCGTATTTCTATTTTTGCACCAGACTTGGGTTTTGATGATGTATGTTTAGGCGACAGCATCGCCTGTAATGGCGTATGCCTAACTGCGGTCGAATTGATCGATCAGGGATTTATTGCCGATGTGTCTGTTGAAACTCTGAGCCTGACGACGATTGAAAACTGGCAGCTTAATACTGAAATAAACTTAGAAAAAGCGATGCAGGCTAGTGATCGCTTTGGTGGGCATATAGTATCTGGCCATGTGGATGGTATTGGCGAGGTAGTTTCGCTGCATGAAGATGCGCGTTCATGGCGCTTTACTATCAAGGCCCCTGCGAATCTTGCAAAATATATAGCGCAGAAAGGATCGATTACCGTCGACGGTACCAGTTTGACTGTCAATGCTGTAAAAGGCGCAGAGTTTGAAATGAATATAGTGCCTCACACCATGATTCACACGGTAATCAGTGATTATCAGGTAGGTACAAAAGTGAATTTAGAGGTGGACTTGATTGCCAGATACTTAGAGCGTTTAACATCCGCCGATGAAACTAGCTAAGGAAAGAGAACAGACAATGAAATTAAATACAGTGGAAGAGTTAATCGAAGATATCCGTCAGGGCAAGATGGTTATTTTGATGGATGACGAAGATCGCGAAAATGAAGGTGATCTAGTCATGGCCGCTCCCATGGTTAGGCCTGAAGATATTAATTTTATGGCCACTAATGCTCGCGGCTTGATTTGTTTGCCCCTGAGTGAAGAGCGCTGCCAGCAACTTAATTTGGGTCTTATGGTGGCCGGTGAAAGTAATAGCTCAAGCCATGCTACGCCTTTTACCCTGTCAATTGAAGCGGCAGAAGGCGTAAGCACAGGTATATCTGCCGCAGATCGTGCGCGCACAGTTCAAGCTGCGGTAGCGAGCAATGCTCGGCCACAAGATATTGTTCAGCCTGGACATATCTTTCCTCTAAAAGCGCAACCCGGCGGCGTATTAAGTCGAGCGGGGCATACCGAAGCTGGCTGTGACTTAGCGCGACTAGCGGGGTTTGAGTCCGCTGCGGTTATTGTCGAAATAATGAACGAAGACGGCACCATGGCACGGCGTGATGACTTAGAGAATTTTGCTCAAAAGCATGATCTTAAAATTGGCACCATTGCTGATTTAATTCATTACCGCTTGGTGACAGAAAAAACCACTCAATGCATAAGCGAACGCACTGTGAATACTCACTACGGTGAATTTACTCTTAAAACCTATCTAGATCATGCGCGCGATGAAAAGCATTTTGCTATGGTTATGGGTGATGTTAGTACTGATGATGCGCCCTTAGTAAGGGTACATATCAACCGATCCGCTCGAGATTTATTAGCTATAGAACCCAGAGAAGGCTTTCAGTCATGGTCAACCCATACTGCACTTGAAGCAATTGCTAAAGAGGGTCGTGGGGTGTTGGTATTGCTTATTTATCCAGAGACTGCAGAAGATATGGATCAAAATATTGATGAGATGCTCAATATAATTACTGATAAAACACCGCCAGCCAGTGAGGTGGTTTACTTTCAGGTAGGTACTGGCTCGCAGATTCTAATGGATTTAGGTATCAGTAAAATGCGCCTTCTGAGTGCGCCTTTCAAATTTAGTGGTATCTCTGGTTTTGATTTAGAAGTTGTAGAATATGTTGATTATCATGAGAGTAAAGGGATCTAGCAATGGGTGAATTTAGGCCTCAAGAGGGCAGTTTTTCATTACAGGGCGCGCGAATTGCAGTAATTACCGCACGCTGGAACGCTCAGGTAACTGATGGTCTGCGAGATGGAGCGCTGCGAGCTTTGGCGCGACATAATATTCAAGCAGTCGAAGATTTTTATGTGCCGGGGGCGTTTGAATTACCTCTGGCAGCTCAGCGCGCAGCCAACACGGGACGCTTTGAAGCAGTTATAACACTGGGCTGTGTTATTCGTGGTGATACTCCGCATTTTGACTATGTCTGTGCAGAGACTACTAGAGGAATTGGTGAAGTAAGTCTCAAACAAGATATTCCAGTCGCGTTTGGCTTATTAACTACTGACAACCTCCAGCAAGCGATGGATCGTGCCGGAAATAATAACGAAAATAAAGGCGAAGAGGCTGCGCTAACCGTGCTCGAAATGCTTGAATTATTTAAATCAATGCAGGTGGCTAAATAAATGTCCAAAACCAAAGCCAAGCAAAAAGCGCGCAAATTATTGGTTCAAGCCCTCTATTCATGGGAGCTAGGTGGGACTGATTTGCAAACTATCGAAGTCAATTTCCATCTTGAAAATGATATGAGCAAAATAGATACCGATCTGTTTAAAAAAGTGCTCTATGAAGTGCCAGAAAATCTTGCCAAAATTGATGAGGCCTATCAGCCTTACTTAGATCGTGAGCAGGATCAGCTAGATCCAGTCTCGCGTGCTGTATTGAGAATTGCTACCTATGAGCTATTATTTAGTATTGAGGTACCCTACAAGGTAGCGATTAACGAAGGGGTTAACTTAGCTAAAACATTTGGCCCAACCGATGCCTACAAATTTATTAATGGTGTACTAGATCGTGTGGCAGCCCGAGCCAGAGTTGTGGAAATAGCCGCTAATCAAGGATAGATACTATAATCAAGCATGAATCAATCAATCAACGAATTCTCGCTTATCTCTAAGTACTTTAAAGAGTTAACAAGCCAACAGGATGTTGTTGTTGGTATTGGTGATGATGCAGCACTGGTTAGTACCAAACAAGATCATCAGATTGTCATAGCTACAGACAGTCTAGTTGCCGCGGTACATTTTCCGGAAGATGCTTCAGCTGAACAAATTGCCACCCGAGCGCTTTGTGTCAATCTTAGTGATATAGCCGCTATGGGAGCAGTTCCAAAATGGTTCACCTTAGCGTTAACGATGCCCAAAGAATTGGTCTCTCCAGAATGGCTGCAAGGTTTTAGTCAGGGTTTGGCAACAGTAGCAAATCAATACGATGTCTCCCTCGTTGGTGGCGATACAACAGCTGGTCCGCTAACCATCAGCATTACCGTTTTAGGTGAAATTCCAATCGGACAGGGTCTTTGTCGCGATGGGGCAAAGTCAGATGATATTATTTATGTCAGTGGCACCTTGGGTGATGGTGCCGCTGCACTGCACCAGCTAACCTATAAGAATTTACCGCAAAATAACCGTTTCGTGGAGAGATTTTATCAGCCCCAACCCTGTGTAGAGCTTGGTCTTGGTCTTCGAGAATATGCCAGTGCCTGTATCGATATTTCAGATGGCTTGATAGCAGATCTTGGTCATTTATCCAAAGCCAGTGGTGTTACTGCCTCAATTAACAGCCAATTTTTACCCATCCATAACGATGTAAAACAGAATTATCCAGAGCAAAGTATCAAATGGGCCCTATCGGGTGGTGATGACTATCAACTTTGTTTTACCGTGCCTGTAGCTCAGAAAAAAGATTTTGAACGCTGGGCGCAAATCAATCATTTTAATGTTACTGCAATTGGCAATATGATCCCTTTAGATCATAATCAGAATTATTTAAAAATAGATAATCAAACGCCAACAATTCTAGCAGGAGGGTATTCCCATTTCAGCTAAAAACCCTAATTTTGTCGATTTACTGCGGTCTCCAACACTGATGCTAGCCTTCGGCTTTGGTAGTGGGTTAGCGCCAAAAGCACCGGGAACTATGGGTAGCTTGGCGGCTATACCGCTTTGGTTTTTACTCTATCAGTTGCCAATGGCGGTTTATTGGTTATTTATTTTACTAGCCACTGTATTGGGTATTTATATCTGTGGTCGAGCAGCCACTAAATTAGGTGTCCATGATCACTCTGGTATTGTTTGGGACGAGTTCGTCGGTCTTTGGATCGCCATGGCTTTCTTATCCCCCACCCTTAGCTCAGTTATTTGCGGTTTTGTTTTATTTCGCTTTTTCGATATTGTAAAACCATGGCCTATTGGCTGGTTAGATAAAAAAATGCAAGGTGGAATTGGCATAATGGTTGACGATATAGTGGCAGGTATCTTTGCCGCTTTTATAGCCAGTTACATAGGATACTTGGGCTATTTATAAAGCAGCGACGTAAAACTTTGAGTGTTTAATCAGAAAAATTAATTGCCATAGAGGGCAAACAATTGAAAAAAAAATTCTTACCGTTCATTGTCATTTTCATAGCCCTTCTAATTGCTGGGTTAATGAGCCTTACCAAACCTGACTCTCTGCAACTGGAGTCGCCAAATCGTGAGGTTGCAGTAAAAACTGCGTTATTAAAAAAGTCGCAAGTTCAGTTACAGGTCAAATCTCAGGGTACAGTTCAGCCGCTTACCAGAACTATGTTGGTGTCAGAAGTCTCAGGCATAGTCATGGAGTTAGCTCCTCAATTTGAAGTCGGAGGCACCTTTGCCAAGGGTGATGTGTTAATTAAATTGGATGCGGCAGATTATCAGGTCGCCAAACAGCGGGCCGATGCTCAATTACAGAGCGCAAAAGCCCAACTTCTGTCAGAGCAAGCTAGGTCTTCTCAAGCACAAAAAGAATGGGAAATGACCGGCCGACCTTTGAGTGAGGCACCTGTATTGGCACTGCGAACGCCATTCCTTGCCGAAGCCCAGTCGCGCTTATTACAAGCGAAAGCGGAAGTAAGGCAGGCCGAGCTAAAGTTGCAAAGAACCATTATTCGCGCCCCCTATGCCGGTATGGTTTCATCCACCATGGTTGATGTCGGTCAGTATGTAACTATAGGTGCAAGATTGGGTGAAACATTTGCTATCGACTTTGCTGAAATCAGGTTACCGATGACCGGTAAAGATCTATCCAAGTTAGGATGGAATGCGGCGACATCAGAGCAGTCAGTTTTTAATCAAAATAAGGTGCAACTTCAAGGAACAGTCAATGGTAAAACTGCCACTTGGCAAGCTGTACTTGTTCGCTCGGAAGGAACCATTGAGCAAAGCAGCAGATCCCAGTATCTAGTTGCTCAGGTTGCCGATCCCTATAATATTAAAGCAATTGCAGATCGTCCACGATTGCTAATCGGTAGTTTTGTTGAAGCTATTGTGGCTGGAAAAATAATTAATGATGTCTATTCACTGCCACGCCATGCTTTGCGATCAAATAAACGCGTAGCGACAGTCGATACTGATCAGTATTTAAAATTACTAGATGTTGATTATATGTATGAAGATCATACCAATTACTACATCAATAGTGGTTTAAACGGTCAGGTTGAAGTTGTCACTAGTGGCATGGGAATTATGGTTGATGGTATGAAACTTAAGCCCTTTAAATTAGAAGACAGGGTGACATTACCATGAATGATCCACAATCCTATGGATTGATTGGTTGGTTCGCCAAAAATCCGGTTGCGGCAAATCTACTTATGCTTTTTATTGTGGTGGCAGGGGCAATTTCAGCCTTCACCATCAGCAAAGATATGTTTCCAAGAATGGATAGAAATTCTATTCAAGTCACTGCAATTTATCCCGGTGCTGCGCCGGTAGAGGTAGAGAAGGGAGTTATTTTACCCATAGAATCTGCGTTGCAGGGATTAAGTGGTGTTAAAGAAATACGTTCGACAGCCAATCGCGATAGTGCCAGAATTGAATTGGATATTGAGCCCAGTCAAGATGCCAACGAAATGCTGGCTAGGGTCGAAGATCGTATTAATGGCATTCTAAACTTTCCTGAGGGTCTAGAGAAACCCAGCGTTAGCAAATTTGAAAATATGGCTTGGGTATCTGGTGTAGCTGTTTCTGGTTCTCTTGATGAATTCCAAAGAAAGAGTCTGGGTCAGCAAATCAGAGATGAATTGCTAGAGTTGCCAGAAGTTAAAAAAGTCATTCTCTGGGGTGTTGACGACTATGAAATTGCCATAGAAGTTAAAGAAGATCGCCTTAGAGAGCTAAATATGACACTGAGTGAAGTGGCTTTAGTGCTGCGCGAGTCATCGCTGGATCTACCCGCAGGTATGATTCGATCCTCCAGTGGTAATATTCTAGTGCGCACTCAGGGTAAAGCCTACTCTGGTGAAGAATTTGAAAATATAGTATTGCGCAGTAATCCCGATGGTTCTCAATTATTGGTATCGGATGTTGCGGTGGTCAAAGATTCGTTTAAAGAATCCAGTACCTTTGTGCACTTCGATAAAGAATCGGCTATCACTCTTGGGATTTTTTCCCTAGAAAATCAAAATTTACTGGCGATTGATGAGGCGGTTAAAGATTATATTGAGCAAAAATCTGATTCGTTAGTTGATGGTTTGACGATAGAGCAATTTGAGCCCCTTTCATTTCACCTACGCGGTCGATTGGATATGATGTTATCCAACCTTGCTATGGGTGCAATTCTAGTAGCAGTGGTTCTTACACTTTTTCTTAATATTCAGGTTGGCTTTTGGGTATTACTCGGCATACCGGTTAGTTTCTTGGGCGCGTTTTGGCTTATGCCAGTCAACCCTTACCCAGTAACAGTCAATGTTTTAAGTTTATTTGCCTTTATTATGGTGTTAGGAATAGTGGTGGATGACGCCATTGTGATAGGCGAGAGTATTTATACCGAAGCGCAACAGCAGGCGGAAAAAGCAGTAGAAAATGGCGCTGACCAAAGTGCTTTCAAAGCCTCATTAGAGCATGTAATAGCCGGTGCTAAAAAGGTGGCCATACCCTCTACAATTGGTGTTTTAACAACCATGGCTGCGTTTGCACCAATGTTATTTATTGGTGGTGTAGTCGCAGGTTTTCAAGAAGCAATAGCAGTGGTAGTTATACTCTGCCTAATCTTCTCGCTAATAGAATCTAAATTGATACTGCCGGCGCACTTAGTCGGTTTAAAAATTGGCGCCAAGCCAAAATCACGGTTTCAGTTTATCGGTAAATGGCAGACGCATATTGATAAGAACTTAAAGTTGTTTGTTGCCAATAAATATCGACCTTTCCTCGCATACTGTTTAGGGCAGCGATATCTAATAGTATCATTTTTTCTTGGGCTTTTGATTATTGCTGGCGGCGCCGTAAATAGCGGTATTGCAAGATTCGAATTTTTTCCTAATGTTCCCAGTGATACTGTGCGTGCAGAAGTTATTGTCTACGACGGCACTTCAGCGCAGGAAATGGCTGAAACCTTGATTTTCATTGAAGAGGCCGCTTATACAATCGATGAGGATTACCGCAAGCAAAATCCTAAAGGAAAAGGCCTAGTAAAGCATCTGCTGTTTTATGCCGGATCTGATACAAGTGGTACATTTATTGTGTCACTTGTTCCATCCGAGGATAGGCCAATTTCATCATTAGAGTTTGAGCAACTCTGGCGTCAACAGGTGGGCCAATTACCCAATGTTAGAAAGCAGCGCTACTTTGCGAGTACTAACGCTGGGGGTGGGGCCAAAATTAATTTACAGCTTAGTGGTGCAGATCCTGATCAATTGGCACTAGCAAGTAATCAGCTGCAAAATAAACTGGCTCAGTACAATGGCGTATTTGATATTTATAACTCTCAAGGCACTGGCGGGCAAGAAATACAGATTAGTCTAAAGCCCTATGCTAGCCAGTTAGGTATCAGTCTGGCCGATGTTGGCAGGCAGGTGCGTCAGGCATTCTTTGGCGAAGAAGTTCAACGTATCCAAAGAGGTGTCGATCTCGTTAAAGTGATGGTTCGCTATCCATCGGAGGAGCGAGGTTCAGTAGCCAATCTAGAAAACTTAATGATTAGGACTAAAACAGGTCAGGCAATTCGCATAGGACAAGTGGCTAACATTGAGTTGGGTGAGGGTCTCTCAAGTATTACCAGAACGGACAGAAAGCGAACAGTTAATGTCACTGCAGATATTGATCCAAATAAAATTCAAACTGGCATAGTGGTTTCAGATATCACTGATAATTATATTCCACAGTTGCTGCAGCTGTATCCTGATGTAGATTTTGATGTAGGTGGTTCAACCAAAGAAGAAAATACCCTCTTAATGCGAACTTTAATAGGTTTTGGTGCCGCGTTATTTTTAATCTATGGTCTTCTCGCGGTGCCTCTAAAGTCCTATGTTCAGCCATTAGTTATTATGTCAGTAATCCCCTTTGGTTTTATCGGCGCCGTGGTAGGGCATATTCTGTTTGATATATCATTAAATATGTTGTCCATCCTAGGTCTTGTTGCCCTGGCTGGGGTTGTGGTTAATGACAGTCTTATTTTGGTTGAATTTGCTAATCGGCGTCGCTCCGATGGAATGAGTATTGATGATTCCTTAATGTCTGCCGGTCAGCAGAGGTTTCGCGCAATTGTATTAACCACACTAACTACTTTTGTCGGCTTATTACCAATGCTTTTTGAAACCAGTATGCAGGCTCAATTTGTTATTCCCATGGCAATTTCACTAAGTTTTGGCATTGTATTTGCAACCACTATGACCCTAATTTTAGTGCCATGTTGTTATCGTATTGTCTACGATATAAAGGCCTCGTTAGCCGCGCGTATGACCTTGGTTAAAGCTAGAATATCCAACGATTGAAAAAACTGAATAAACCTCGGCCATTGGTTACAATATCTGGCTTAAAAATTAACTTTGGAGCTACCATTGGTTCTACGTTTTATTGAATCTTCGACCTTGCCCACCAAATGGGGCACCTTTGATATTCATGGTTTTGAAGATCCATTCAAAGGCAAAGAGCATATTGCTATCACTATGGGTGACTGTGCAATCGATCAGCCCTTAGCGGTTAGAATTCATTCAGAATGTCTTACGGGAGATGCCCTAGGTAGTTTGCGCTGTGACTGCGGAGAGCAATTACAGGAAGCCTTGCGCAGTATTGCTGAAATAGGTCGTGGGGCGGTTTTATATCTTCGCCAAGAGGGCAGAGGTATAGGGTTAGTCAATAAAATTCGCGCCTATAATCTGCAAGACCAAGGTGCAGATACAGTTGAAGCTAATGAGCGATTAGGTTTTGGTGCCGATATGCGCGACTACTCAATTTGTGCGCCAATGTTGCAACACTTAGGCGCTAAAAAGATACAGTTGATGACCAATAATCCGCGCAAGATTAACGCGCTAAAAGAGTTGGGTTTTGACGTGATTGAGCGTATTCCTCATCAGGCGGATAGCAATCCACATAATGTAAAATATCTAGCCACAAAAGCTGGAAAATTAGGCCACTTATTTAAAGATAAAAGCGAGTGAACACAGTATGTCAAAAGGTTTAGCAAAGCGACTTATACCCTGTCTTGATGTTGATAAGGGGCGTGTGGTCAAAGGTGTACAGTTTTTAGATATTCGCGATGCTGGAGATCCAGTAGAGGTTGCTCGGCGCTACAATGAGCAGGGCGCTGATGAAATAACCTTTTTAGATATTACCGCCAGTCACGAAGATAGAGATACTACATTACATACAGTTGAGCGTATGGCAGGGGAAGTATTTATCCCTCTTACCGTTGGTGGTGGTGTTCGTGAGTTATCCGATATTCGTAACCTTTTAAATGCTGGTGCAGACAAGGTAGCTATCAACTCAGCGGCTATAAAAAATCCGCAATTTGTAAAAGAAGCTGCAGAAAAATTTGGATCACAGTGTATTGTAGTGGCTATCGACGCCAAGCAAACCAATCTAACAGACAATCCAAAATGGGAAATATTTACGCATGGAGGGCGCAATTCAACCGGCATCTGCGCTATCGATTGGGCAATTAAAATGGCTGATTATGGTGCTGGAGAAATTCTTCTTACCAGTATGGATCGCGACGGCACTAAAAATGGATTCGATTTACAGCTTACATCAAAAATAAGCGACGCAATCCCAGTGCCAGTTATAGCCTCTGGTGGTGTGGGTAATTTGCAGCATTTGGTTGATGGGGTTCAAAAAGGCGGTGCAGATGCAGTTTTAGCCGCTAGTATTTTTCATTTTGGTGAACACAGTATTCCTGAAGCCAAAGAGTTTATGGCTGAGCATGGCGTGTTAGTAAGAGAATAAAAAAATTAAAAAAAGACCGCGTAAACGCGGTCAAAAGTCTTATGATGTAAAGGAAATTAAATTAGGAAGGTTTAATTGTTAACCAAGGATTCAAGAAGAAGCCAAATAAGCTAGTCAGTCGAATCGGCGCTTCCTGTGCTGAAAGGCAAATACATTCTCCATTCTTAGCACCCATAGGTTGGTGAATATCACCAGGCTGTCTAATAATAAAATCACCTTCCGTGTACACCGATTTTTCGTCAGAAAAACTACCTTTGAGAACAACGGTATACTCCATACCGCGATGATCATGTTTGGGTGTCACGCCGCCGGCACAAATTTTATGCAGAGCTACTTCGAATTTATTTTGGCCTGTAAATAACTTTGCTTCTTGCATTGATTTTGAAAGTCTTTTCCAGACTGGTGTTTTGGCAGCGCTGTTAATGAGCTTATTAACATGAGCTGGAAAACCACTAATGCCAGGGGACGTCACTGGAGCAGAGTCAACAGTAGGTTGTGGTTGATCGATCTTAGCCATGACTTTGTCAAAGAGCTCATCATCTATAGTTTCAGGTGATGAAATTGCCATAAGTTGCGAACCAACCTCATCAAGGCGACTAACTTCATCACGACAGCACTTACAAAAGTGTAAGTGGGCTGAAACGCAAATAGAAGTTGCAGTGTCTAGGGTTCCGGCTGAGAATTCTACTAACATTTCTCTTGAGGGGTGGTGATTTAAAACTTTAGTCATTTAGTAACTCTTCTCTGAATTCTGGTGCAACGAGGATTTGCAACTTTTGCAGACCCAATCTAACTCTTGATTTAACGGTTCCCAAAGGTAAGTCTAGTTCTTGCGAAGCTTCTGCATGAGACTTTCCCTCCAGATAAACTTTTCTTAAAATTTCGTCCTGCTCACGGGGTAATTGTTCAAGCGTAACCCTTACATGTTCCTCGGTTCTTTTTTGTCTGAGCAGGGATACGGGTGTATCTTCATCTGGCTCATGCCAAAAATCTTCATTCTCCAAAGGCAAGTGCTGGGTATTGCATTTTCTGCGGAGCATATCAATTCTGCAGTTACGTGCCACAGTGTAAATCCAGGTTGTAGCAGATGCTTTTTGAGGGTTGTAGCCCCCTGCTTTTTGCCAAACTTTGATCATCACTTCTTGAACTAAATCTTCTGCAAGTCCCGGGAACCAACCATCTTGACGGCTAGCTTGGGCAAAACTTTTAAGTAGAGGTGCAAAATGGGCGAACAGCTGAGCAAAGGCACGACGATCCTGTGATTCACCAACCTCAACCAGGAGGGTGCTCCATTTATCGTCGCGCTTTTCAGTGCTTTTAAGGAAAGCAACTTTGGGCGCACTTTGGGTTTTTTTGTCCACAGTGGCTCTTACTTTTTCCATTTTTCTTAGTCTATTTTCAAGTGTACCAATAATTACGTCATAAACACTAACTAAGATCACTTCAATGAAGTTTGTTTTAGATTGTAGGAAAATTAACAGTTAAGGTTGCTACGTACAATGTTTCGACAAGATTAGACTTGGATTATGCTATGGTACCTAATCGAAACTTAAATAATTTTTTCTAACCTCCAAGACAAGGGATATATATGAGCCTAACCCAGCGAATTGTGATTGCCATGTTACTTGGTCTTCTGAGCGGTGCTCTATTAAATGTTATTTTCTCATTGGAGGTATTGCCAGAAGCTTTTGCGGCAGGCCTTGATAGCCTATTGGTCAACGGTCTATTCGATACTCTAGGGCAGATATTTGTGCGCTCGCTTAAACTACTCGTTGTGCCCTTAGTTTTTGTTTCTTTAATTTGCGGAGTTGCATCCCTAGGTAATAATGCTCGAATGGGAGCAGTAGCCTCTAAAACCCTAGTCTTGTATATGTTTACAACCGCAATTGCGATTGGTTTGGCAATTGTAACTGCGGTTGTGGTTCAACCGGGTGTTGGTATTGATCTCGCTATGGCAACCGAGTTTGTCGCCAAAGAGGCACCGCCACTGAAGCAAACAATCATTAATATATTCCCCAGCAATCCCATTCAGTCGATGGCAAATGGATCCGTTCTTCAAGTAATAGTATTTGCTCTGTTAGTTGGTTTTGCCCTATCTAAAGCAGGAAATCAGGGAAAGAGGATAAATGATTTTTTTAATGATCTAAATGCTGTCATTATGAAAATGGTAATGATACTTATGAAGCTAGCCCCATACGGTATTTTTTGTCTTTTAGCTAAGTTATTTGCCGATGTTGGTATTGCGATGATAATGAATCTTGCTAAATATTTCTTCACTGTACTCTTTGTTCTGTTACTGCATAGCCTCGGTGTTTACTCAGCGCTCTTAAAATTCTTAACCGGTCTAAATATAAAAACCTTTCTTAGCAAGTTACGACCAGCCCTTGCCTTAGCCTTTAGTACTGCATCAAGCGGCGCTACTATGCCAGTTACTATGAGAACAGTAGAGCAGCGCATGGGCGTAAGCAAAAGTGTTTCATCTTTTACTATACCCTTGGGCGCCACCATAAATATGGATGGTACGGCCATTATGCAAGGTGTAGCCACCGTGTTTATTGCTCAAGCCTACAATATCGGATTAGGTATAGAGGGCTATTTAACCGTAGTATTAACTGCCACCCTAGCGTCAATTGGAACAGCGGCAGTTCCAGGGGTGGGCTTGGTTATGCTGGTTATGGTACTTAATCAAGTGGGGCTGCCTGTTGAGGGTATAGGTTTAATTATTGGTGTCGATAGATTGTTAGATATGACCAGAACTGCCACCAATATCACGGGTGATGCCATGGTAACTACCGTAGTGGCAAAAAGTGAGGGTCTTTTAGATGCAAATATCTTTAATGACCCACAAACCGCGTCAAAACAAACAATGTAGTTCAGGTTATGAATAAGTTCTTAAACGGCTCAGACTGGGCTGATTTATTCCAACAACATATTGTTGAAAAAGTCTCTAGATTCCAACTTATACTTGAGCGATTGGGTTGGGATGAGATTGTGATCGGCTCCGGTGGTGGGAAAATCCAGTTTCAGGACGATATGGCCTATCCCTTCAAGGTCAATCCATACTTTCGAGAATGGATGCCGTTGGATAAACGCCATAACTGTTATTTACGTATACAGCGCAACTCGGACAAACCCATATTATATTTATCCTGTATTGAGGATATTTGGCATTCTGCGCCACAAACACTCGCCGATAATTACTCCCAGCATCTTGATATTATCGAATATGCTAGCGTTGATGAACTCAAAAAGTACTTGGGTAAAACCCAAAATAAACAAGTTTTAATCAATGAAACTAATGATCTAGAAATTGCTGACGCGCAATGGAATCCGCAGCAGGTACTTTACGCTATTGATTTTCAACGACGCAATAAGACCTCTTATGAGCACGCTTGTGTGAGACAAGCCACCTATCAGGCAGTCCCGGCACATAGAGCAGCGGAACAAGCATTTAGAGCAGGAGCGTCAGAGTTGGAGATTGCCAGTGCATACCTTTCAGCCTGTCAGTGCAGTGAAAATGACATGCCCTATGCGATTATTGCCGGTATAAACGAAAATGCCGCTGTGCTTCATCATCATCAATTAAATAACCAAGCAGTAAAACCTCGCAGTTTTCTTATCGATGCCGGTGTTCAGTTTAATAACTATGCCTCTGATATCACTCGCACCTATGCGTTTGATAAAGGAAGTGATTTTTCAGCGATGATTGACAGTTTAGATATTGTACAGCAGCAGTTAGTATCCTCAGGTGCAATTGGAGAAAGCCCAATGGATTTACAGGCGCTAGCGCAACGAAAAATTGCTCAGATTTTGATTGACTTTAAATTACTCAATGTTTCTGTAGAGCAGGCGCTGGAGAAAAAAATTATCAATACATTTTTCCCTCATGGTCTTGGGCATCATTTAGGTGTTAATGTTCACGATAAGGGTAGTCGCTTAGCTAATGCTCAGGGTGAATTAATCGCTGCATCTAAAAATTATCCTAAATTGCGAGCCAGTGCGTCAATGGTAGCTAGCCAGATTTATACCGTTGAGCCAGGTATATATTTTATTCCGGCGTTGCTGGAAAAATTGCGATACAAACAACCGGCTAGTGTTAATTGGAGCGAGGTTGCAAATTGGATTCCCTTTGGTGGTATCAGGATTGAAGATAATATTATCCTGCACGAGAATAACGAACTATAGAATATTACTCGACAGGCATTTACATTATAAACGTCTAAAAACCCAAAAATTATACGTTCGAGTACTTCACTCGAACGCAATAAATTTCGACCCCCTGTAACTTACCAAAATCAACTTTATTCAGTTAGTCAATTTTTTATGTCTTAAATGCGTAAAAAATGACAATATTATCATTTAGTCAGATTTTCAGTCATAGAGTCGATAGAATAACCATAGGTTGCGATTAAATTGCCAATATGGCTTTTGATTATATTGAATGCATATCAATACCTAACTAAGCTAGTCAAACAAAAATTAAATCACACTTTGGGGGTTCATATGGCAGGTTCAATGCCGACTGGTTCATCAGCACAAGCATCTGGTGAGCAACAAAAAACACAGACATTTGCCTTTATTGCAATGACATGTCTTTTCTTTTTTTGGGGATTTATCACTGTACTCAATGATATTTTAATTCCCTTCCTTAAGGACTCCTTTGACCTTAACTATACTCAGGCTATGCTCGTGCAATTTTGCTTTTTTGGTGCTTATTTTATTATTTCGCCGTTTGCAGGAAAGTTAATTGATAAGGTTGGTTACCAGCAGGGTATTGTTCTTGGATTATTAACTACAGCTATCGGGTGTTTTCTGTTTTATCCGTCAGCCGATCTTAATGTTTATGAGCTTTTCCTATTTTCATTCTTTGTTCTAGCGAGTGGTGTAACTATTCTACAGGTTGCAGCAAATCCTTATGTTGCGGCATTAGGGCCAGATAAAACGGCAGCCAGTCGACTTAATTTAGCCCAGGCAGCAAACTCACTAGGTACCACTGTAGGCCCATTAGTTGGGGCTGCACTAATCTTAGGTGCAGTGGCTGCAGATGCTTCAGCGGTTCAGGGTCCCTACTTAATATTAGGGTCACTGCTGGTATTGGTTGCGGTTATGTTTCGCTTTATAAAACTACCCAGAATTACCAGTGTAGAAAGTGATGAAAGCAGCAGTGATGAAAATATATGGGATCGTCGTTCACTGGTTCTAGGTGCCTTGGCTATCTTTTTATATGTAGGTGGTGAAGTCTCCATCGGTAGCTTCTTGGTCAATTATTTTGCCGAAAGCTCAATTGGTGGGTTAAGTCATGCTGAGGCTGGCGAAATGGTTGCCTACTATTGGGGTGCAGCAATGATTGGACGTCTTGTTGGTGCTGCAGCAATGAACTATATCGCTCCTACCAAGTACCTTTCAATCAATGCATTGATTGCAATTGTCATGATTATTGTAAGTATGAATACCTCTGGCAGTACTGCTATGTGGTCTATTCTGGCGGTAGGTTTCTTTAACTCAATTATGTTCCCAACAATCTTTACTCTGGCGGTAAAAGGTTTAGGCTCGCTGACAAGTAAAGGTTCTGGCTTGGTATGTCAGGCAATTGTTGGTGGTGCATTGATTCCGTTAATTCAAGGTGTGGCTGCAGATACTATTGGTATCCAGTTGAGTTTTATAGTACCTATGTTCTGCTATATTTACATCGGCTGGTATGCTTTAAGAGGGGCAGATCAAAGCTAACCGTTGTGATTTAAATTGCAAAACTAAAAAGCCTCAACCCTGTGTTGAGGCTTTTTTTTAAATCAATAGACAAGTTATTAAATGTATCTTATGTGATTTGCTTCACATTAAAAAAAATAATATAGATTATAATTATTGGCAGTATGTAGTTATAACCTTGGGATTTCACCATTTTTAATGGTGGGGAGTTCTTCTGAATAAAATACCTGGTTTCAGGAAATAAGAAGAGCAGTTCCAAGGCTGTTACTACCATTCCCCGCCACCATAAAATACTTTGCATTAAGTTTATTTGTTTTCAAAATTATGATTTGACTGAGGTGCCTCTCAGCTTATCTTATAAAATCTACAAATTAACGATTATTAATTGCCTAATAAGTTAGATTTTGTAATCTTGTTTCCTCTTGAGGGTGCGCAGTAATTTTACCCTTAACCCATAATAAATTTTAGAGAAAATATAATGTTAAAGATACATTTACGATTACTAATAATATCCTTTTTAATCATTCTAGGAGCACCAGTGAACGCTGAATTTGATGAAGCTAGCATGGCCAAAAAAATTGACCAATTAGTGTCAAAAATGACCCTAGAAGAAAAAGCGCTGCTCACATCAGGTAGAGACGCATGGAGTACTCAGCCTATAGAGCGATTAGATATTCCCTATATCTGGATGGCAGATGGCCCTCATGGTCTTCGTCGAGCACCAACAACTGATACATGGGGTTACGGTAATCAGGCACCTGCAACCTGTTTCCCTACGGCCTCAGCATTGTCAGCATCATGGGATATGGACTTGCTCGAAGAGGTAGGTGCAGCATTAGGTGTAGAGTCCAATGCATTAGGCGTAGACCTACTATTAGGGCCGGGTATCAATATTAAGCGTTCACCATTGGCCGGTAGAAATTTTGAATATTTCTCAGAAGACCCCATACTTTCCGGAAAATTAGGTGCTGCCTATATCAATGGCGTACAGAGTCAGGGCGTAGGTGCAACAGCAAAACACTATGTTGCTAACAACGTAGAAACACAACGTATGTGGGCCAATTCAAACCTTGATGATCGCACGCTCAATGAAATTTATATGACACCCTTTGAGATAACAGTCAAAGAAGCTCAGCCATGGTCAGTTATGGCCTGTTATAACAGAGTACAGGGTGTTTATGGGACAGAGTCATTACAGCTGCTCACCGACAAGCTAAAAAATGACTGGGGTTTCAAAGGCTTTGTAGTGTCAGACTGGGATGCAGTTGTAGACCGTGTACAGGGAATACGCGCTGGAATGCATTTAGAAATGCCCGGTAAGCCAGCTAGAATAACCAACAAAATGGTTGTTGAAGCGGTTAAAAACAATGAATTAGATGAAAAGCAATTAGATTCAATTGTAAAAGATTTGCTACGCATTGTATTTATGGGTCAAAACACCGATGACAAGTTTGGTGATCAAAATATTGAACAGCATCATCAGCTAGCGCGTAAAGTAGCGGCAGAAGCCATAACCCTATTAAAAAATACTGAAAAATTGCTTCCTGTTGATGCCGCAAAGTATAAGAAAATTGCTGTTCTTGGCGAGTTTGCAGTTAATCCGCGCTATCAGGGCAATGGTAGTTCACAAGTTAAGCCGACCAGGTTAGATAAATTTATTGATATTGTTCGTCAAGAATATGGTCAGGATGTTGAATTTGTCTATTCAGCAGGTTACAGCCTAGCCAATGATGATGACTTATCATTGGTCAAAGAAGCCGCAGAAGTTGCAGCTGAGGCCGATTTGGCTCTGGTAATGGCTGGATTGCCACTGAGTTATGAATCAGAAGGTATTGACCGAACACATATCGATCTTCCGCCATCGCACAACAAGCTCATCAGTGCAGTAGCTAAGGTTCAACCTAATACAGCGGTCATTCTTACCAACGGTAGTGCAATAGCAATGCCATGGGTAAATGAAGTCTCGGCTATCCTTGAAACATGGCTTGGAGGCCAAGCAGGAGCCGGCGCAATTGCTGATGCAGTATTTGGTAAAGTAAATCCATCAGGTAAATTAGCAGAGACATTCCCTGTTCGCCTAGAAGATAGTCCAGCCTATCTAAACTTTCCAGGGGAAGATGGTCAGGTGATCTATGGTGAGCGTATGTTTGTCGGTTATAGATACTACGATAAGCGCAATATTGAGCCTCTGTTTCCGTTTGGACATGGCTTGTCCTATACAGACTTTGCCTATAGCAATTTAAAACTATCATCCAGTGATATTACTGAAAATGATCAACTGCAAGTGACTTTAACAGTAACTAATTCCGGCAAGGTAAAAGGTAAAGAAGTTATTCAGCTGTATGTTGCCGATAAAGAGTCAACCGTTCAGCGACCGGTTCAAGAGCTAAAAGCCTTTGATAAGATCGAGTTAGAGCCAGGTGAAAGCAAAGAGGTTAGCTTGACGCTAAACAATAGAGATTTTTCCTACTACAGCAAAGTTTATGATCGCTGGTTAGCAGAAAGTGGCGAATTCGATATTCTTATAGGCTCATCATCTCGTGATATTCGACTAAAGGGGAGCTTAAACCTAAGCAATAGCGAAAAGTTGAATTACAAAATGACAGAATTTAGTTTCTTTTCAGAGCTTTGGGGTAATCCTCAACTCAAGCCATTGTTAATTGCGTTTATGCCAAAATGGATTAAGGCAATGACCCCAGAGGGCAAGCCTGTCGAAGAAGCAAAAATCGAAGACTTCTTGCAACAACAGCCACTGATTAAATTCCCTTATTTCACTGGTGGAGAGGTTGATGAGCAAGCCATTAAAGCATTTGTTGAGCAAATCAATCAGTTAACCTTCAACCCATAAAGTATAGGGGCAACAATGAGCCAGTCAGTGTACTAGTCCATTGCTGCCCCAAGTTTTTGGAGTCATGCCTTTCTCTAGTAGCCACGGGTATTTTTATCTTATTGCGAATAATTTTAAGTGATTTGCCAAAACTGTGAACTGCGTCACACACCCTATTTAACTTATGGTCTATGTTTAATAAATATTGAGTTGCTAACCAAAGACTAATTCACAGTGAGTAATAATAATGATTGCTTCCTGCTTTATGCCCCTTTCGAGGGGCTGATTTTTTTGTAGTTAGATGGGTTAGAATTTGAAGATTTTAGTGAGGATTACAGTGATGTTTCCAAACTATTTCGCCAAGTAAAAACCTTATTTTTGGAACTAGCTTGTCTATTGAAATAGATTTTACAAAGAAATCACTAATACCGAGCTGTTTAGCTTCAATAGCCATTTCCCCACTTGCCGCTGATAGAACAACAATAGGAATAGCTTTCTCACCTTTAAGTTTTTCTCGATTTCGAACTATTTTTATAAATTCAACGCCGTCAACTACAGGCATTTTGAGGTCGGTTTTACGAAAGGCTGCATCAGCATGGCGAGACGATAATGGTCATCCTTGGTTAGCAAGTGTTCCGGAAATACCAAAGCTTGATTGGAATGATAAGAGGAAACCATACCCAATTGATCGAGCAGAACAGCAATTGTTGATGAAGCATCTCAGCTTGGAAGTAGGAAGGATTGCTTTATGGCTAATTAACACAGGTCTAAGGAGTCAGGAGTTCTTAAATCTGCGATGGAGTTGGCGTCGTTATGTTCAGGAGTTGGATGTTTATGTATTTGATGTCCCTGGTCAGTACACCAAAAATAAGCAGGATAGGGTGTTGGTACTAAATAGCCTGCTACAGGCGCAGCTTGTTGATATCAAGCAGACTGATTCAGATTTTGTTTTTCCGGGCAAGGATGGCAAAAAGCGGGACAGGGTTTTGACTACAAATTGGAAAACAGCACGAAATAGGGCTGCTGATGAGTATGAGCAACTAACTGGTGAACCCGCTGATTGGGGCTTTAGAAATCTAAGAGTGCATGATTTGCGGCATACCTTCGCGACTCGGTTAAGACGGTCTGGTGTTAGTCTTGAGGTGCGCAAAGATTTGCTGTCGCACATTAACTCTGATGTTACTACCCATTACAGTGCGGGTGAGTTAGCGGAGTTGATTGAGGCGGTCGAACGCTTGGTTGAGAGTGATAAATTGCCACCGACTACACCGGTAAATAAGGGGAAAGTCCTACAATTTCCCTACAATGGTAATAAGGAAAGTAGTAGAAAAGTAGCTAAGTGATTGATTTATATGGTAGCTACGGGTGGACTTGAACCACCGACCCCAGCATTATGAATGCTGTGCTCTAACCAGCTGAGCTACGTAGCCACTGTGAAGTTGAAAGTCGTTCCATGTGCTGCGTTACTATTGGAACGGGCGCGCATTTTCGCTACACACAGCCTTTTTGTCAAGCCATTCCCCTGTTATAACGGCTATCTTGGGTAATTTTATTGGCTTGTTATTTTTTTCTTTGAGTTTGCCTAGCTTTTCTTTGCTGTAGCGGTAGTGATTGATCCGCTAACGACCAAAAGTGCACCTAATATGGACAGCCATGTCAGCGGTTCTATTGGCATATTGGCAATGGGTATGAGTTGCGCTATGGCGATGGTAAATAGTGGAGTGATGGCTATGATTGCGCTGACTCTGGAGGCTTCTAGATGCGCCATGGCTTCGGCAAAGCATCCGTAGGCAATCAGTGTGTTTAGCCCGCAAAATAGCAATGCGGCCCACTGTAGGCTATTTAACTGCCCCATGCTGGAGAAGTCGCTGAGGGGCAGGAATATAAGACTGCCTATCCAGTAGAAAATTAGCATGGTTTCTGATGACTTGAAGTCATTGAGTAGGAATTTTTGCAGAATGGCGTAGCCGGTCCAAAAGGTGGCTGACATTATGATAAAGAGAAGCCCTAGCCCATAGTCACCAAAATCCACAAGTAGTTGGCTGATTTGGCGTTCAAAAAATAGTATTAACCCCAGTGCAAAGCCAAAAAAGCCGAGCCATTGGCTGCGGCTAAAGCTTTCTTTAAATACCCATAGGCCGGCGAGCAATAGTAGCATTGGCGCGAGTTGTATTAGCACTTGGGTGGCTTCGGCGGAGGTTCGCTCTAGCCCGAGTATATAGAAGCCGTAGTTGCCGCTGAGCAGAAGCCCGGCGAGCAGGATATGCAGTGCTAGCTTGGGTGATTTTAGTTTGCGTTGATTATTGATTTGACCGCGCGCTATTAGATAGAGCGTTAGTAGCAGGGCGGATATAAAAAATCGAAAGAAGGTGCTGGTGGCAGGGCCAATGGTTGGAGCCACTTGGTGCAGGGCTACTGGAAGTGTACCCCACATAGTGGCGGTACCTAGGGCAAGTAATAGACCTAGTTTCCAGCGACCGCTGACAGCATTAATTTTAGACATTAAAGCGGAAGTGGATTAAATCGCCATCTTGCACTATGTAGTCTTTGCCTTCGAGGCGCCATTTTCCGGCTTCTTTGGCGCCCTGTTCGCCATTGCCGGCAATAAAGTCGTCATAGGCAACCACTTCGGCGCGAATAAAGCCTTTTTCAAAATCTGTGTGAATCTTACCGGCGGCATTGGGGGCGGTGGCACCTATGGGGATGGTCCATGCACGCACTTCTTTGGGCCCTGCGGTAAAGTAGGTTTGTAGTCCCAGTAATGAGTAGCCAGCGCGAATTACGCGGTTTAGCCCGGGTTCTTTCATGCCCATTTCGGCAAGGAATTCCATTTTTTCATCGTCTTCTAGTTCGCTGATTTCTGCTTCGAGTTTATTGCAGATAGGCACCACTATGGCGCCTTCTTGGGCGGCAATTTCTTTCACTGCATCAAGATAGGGGTTATTTTCAAAGCCTTCTTCATCGACATTGGCGATGTACATGGTGGGCTTGATAGTTAGCGGATTAAGCTGTTTGAGGACTGCGAGTTCATCATCAGTTAGATTGAGTGAGCGCAGTGGCTGCGCTTCGTTGAGATGAGGTATTACTTTTTCTAAAACAGCGACCAGTGCTTTAGCGTCTTTATCGCCGCCTTTTGCCGCTTTACCTGACCTGTATAGGGCTTTTTCAGCACTTTCAAGGTCAGCTAGGGCAAGTTCTGTATTGATTACAGCAATATCATCGGCGGGACTGATTTGTCCCTCGACATGGATAACATTTTCATCATCAAAACAGCGAACCACATGAGCGATGGCATCGGTTTCGCGGATATTGGCGAGAAATTGATTGCCTAAGCCTTCACCTTTGGAGGCGCCGGCTACTAGGCCTGCGATATCCACAAATTCCATGCTGGTGGATATTTGTTTTTCTGGTTGAACGATGGCTGAAATTTTGTCTTGGCGCGCATCGGGTATGGGCACAATACCAGTGTTGGGTTCGATGGTGCAAAAAGGAAAGTTTTCTGCGCCAATTCCCGCTTTGGTAAGCGCATTAAATAAGGTTGATTTACCGACATTTGGTAAGCCGACAATACCGCAGTTAAAGCCCATGGTTTATTCCTTTGCTTGAATACTGTTAGTTGCTGTGAAGTTTATTCATTGCCTGTTCCCATTGGCCATCTGTGGCTAGGGGCAGATAATGAATAGCATCATTGATACTGTTATCTATTAGTTGTTGATCGCCCTTTGAGGCTTTTTTAAGCACGTAGTCTGCCACTTGATCTGCATGCCCCGGGTGGCCAATACCAATTCTTAGGCGGGCAAATTCTTTGCTATTACCTAGGCTTTTGATGATGTCGCGCAAACCATTATGGCCTCCGTGACCGCCAGCAATTTTAAAACGAATGGTGCCGGGACTATGATCAAGTTCGTCATGGGCTACCAAAATATTCTGAGGTGCAATTTGATAAAACTTTGCCATAGCGCCAACGGATTGACCACTGCAATTCATATAGGTACTAGGAATTAATAGGCGTATATCTCTTCCGTTAAGATTGATGCGAGCTGTTTCGCCAAAGAATTTTGTTTCAGTGCTGAGTGTTGCGCTCAGTGAATATGCAAGTTCTCTAACGAAATCGGCTCCGGCATTATGGCGCGTCCGTTGATATTTAGGGCCGGGATTTCCCAGCCCCACAATCATATCTACGGGCGTTTCCAATGTCGGAGCCTCAGGTTAAGCAAGTATGAAGATTACTCTTCGCTTGCTTCCTCTGCGCTATCTTCTTCAGTTTCTGGTGCTTCTGGTGCCTCATCAGAAATCTCTTCAACAGCCTTCGGTTTGTTAACCGCTGCTACTGGAAGATCGTGATCATCACCATGACTAAGAGCAACACTTTCAACGCCCTTAGGAAGTTTGATATCAGATAAGTGAACAGTTTGACCTATTTCAACGTCTGCCATATCTACTTCGATATATTCTGGAAGATCTTTTGGTAGACAGCTAATTTCTAGGTCTGTCATGCTGTGGGCGATCAAACCGCCACCCAACTTAACGCCAACACATGCTTCTTCATTAATAAAGTGAAGTGGTGCTCTTGTTTGCAGTTTGGTGGTTTTACTAACACGGAAGAAATCCATGTGCATTACGAAAGCTTTTGCTGGATGACGCTGAAGATCTTTGATAATAACATCTTCAGATTTTCCATCTACATCCAATGAAATAACGTGAGAGTAAAATGCTTCGTTTTCTAACGCTTTGGTAACATCTTTTTGAGATAGAGAAATTTGCGCTGCGGCTTTTTTTCCACCGTAAACGATAGCAGGTATTTCTCCGGCCAGACGACGCAGGCGGCGGCTCGCACCTTTCCCTGTATCCTCACGACCTTTCGCGTGTAATGTAAAATCAGTAGACATGGTAGTCTCCTATAGTATGCCAGAACAGACCGCGACCAGACCTGCAATGGGGTTAAGTGCCCTTACTGGGCGATAAAATCAGTGCCTATTTATTGAGTAAACATGGCGCTGATGGATTCTTCATTACTCAGGCGTCTCACGGATTCACCGAGTAATTTACCTAGCGTTAGGGTGCGGATCTTGCCGCACTTTTTAGCTTCCTCTGTTAGTGGAATACTGTTGGTAACCACTAAATTATCGAGGCTAGAATTACTAATATTGTCTATTGCTTTGCCTGATAGCACTGGGTGTGTTGCGTACGCAACCACTTTTTCTGCGCCAAATTTTTTCAGCGCTTCTGCGGCTTTGCAAAGTGTTCCTGCAGTATCGACGATATCATCAATTAATAAACAGGTGCGGCCCTGTACTTCACCAATAAGATTCATTACCTCGCTTTCATTCGCTGATGGGCGACGCTTATCGATAATAGCTAGGTCACAATCTAGTTGTTTTGCTACGGCACGTGCTCGAACAACACCGCCAATATCCGGCGAAACAACTTGTAAATTTTTGTAATTCTGACGTTGGATATCATCTAGAAGTACTGGTGCACCATAAATATTATCTACAGTGCAGTTAAAAAATCCTTGGATTTGCTCTGCGTGTAGGTCAACCGTTAAAACACGATCTACACCGGCATTGGATAGCATATCGGCAACAACTTTAGCGCTGATAGGGACTCGCACTGAGCGAACACGTCGATCTTGACGGGCATAGCCAAAGTAGGGGACCACTGCGGTAATTCGTTCTGCAGAGGAGCGTCGAAGTGCATCGACCATTAATACTAGCTCCATCAGATTGCGATGGGTCGGTTCACAGGTGGGTTGAATAATAAATACATCATGTCCGCGAACGTTTTCGCGAATCTCAATATTTATTTCACCATCAGAAAAAGTGCTGACAAGTGAATCGCTGAGTTTAACCCTAAGCGACTTGGCAACTTCTTTTGCGAGTTCCGGATTAGCATTACCGGTGAAAAGCATTAATTTAGACACATCTTCTTCCTGACTTTGCAATTTGAAAGATGGCTGGGGCGGGAGGATTCGAACCTCCGAATGTCGGGATCAAAACCCGATGCCTTAACCACTTGGCCACGCCCCAGTTATAAATTTTCCAGTTGTTGATGCAGCGGAGACTGATTGACGCCTTTTGCTACAAACGAATTCCAACTGTTTGGCACAGTTTGTTGCGCCTTTTTTGCCTCTTTTTCGCTGTCGAAGCGGCAGTACACACTTGCTCCGGTACCCGTCATTAATGGGTTTCCGTAACGCTGAAGCCAATCTAACACCTGTTTTACTTCTGGATACAGGGTTTCGACAACAGATTGACAGTCATTTCTGTACAGCTCATCCGAGAGGGCGCGTATTTTGATGGCTTGAGCGTTCCTTGTCAATTCACTGTGGCAAAAAATTTGCTCTGTTGAGATCTTTATTTTCGGTGTAACCACCAGATACCAAAATTCATCGAGTGAAATAGGGGTTAATTTATCGCCAATACCTTCGGCAAATGCA
Organism: uncultured Porticoccaceae bacterium; assembly: GCA_965662525.1. Lineage (GTDB taxonomy): Bacteria > Pseudomonadota > Gammaproteobacteria > Pseudomonadales > Porticoccaceae > HTCC2207. Next base: position 17,472 of record CBFIHQ010000003.1, on the reverse strand, counting down.
CTGTATCCTTTGATAAAAACAGGAATATCTGCACCTAATTCACTGCCAATTTCGGCGAGTTGATCAAGCGATAAGTCGCATTGCCAAAGGCTGTTTAATCCCACTAGAGTCGTGGCTGCATTACTGCTGCCGCCACCTAGGCCTGCACCCATGGGTAGTTTTTTATCTAATTGAATATCACAGCCCCAGTGGCAATCTGTGGCGTGCTGTAATGCGCTTGCAGCTTTAAACACCAAATTATCTTTTGGAGCTACAGCCTCGATATCGCTAATTATATTTATTTCAGATTGTTTATTTACGCTAAAGCTAAGTTGATCACCATAATCCAGAATTTGAAATAAAGTTTGTAAATTATGGTAGCCATCTTCTCTGCGATCGAGAATATGCAGAAAGAGATTTAATTTTGCTGGCGATGGCAGAGTAATTGAAATCATTTATGCTTTAGTCATTTTTTATCTTTGGTTAGTGAAACAAGTCCCATTGTTTAACTACAAGCTTAAATGAAAGCTCCCCGCGTCGACCAGATATTTTTTTCGGCATCATATATTTACCCTTTGCCTGGTAATCGTAAAATTGTAACTGCCAGCCATTTTGCTGCAGGCTGCTTATAAGACCATCTTCCTGAATAGCCGTATTTGATGCTTTTGCATGATTGGGCGAGGCAAGCCCCTTTATCCACCAGCTCATTGTATCTGCGGATAAAGGTACGCCCAATAGTTCTAAGCCAAGCTGATCTGGGTTGCCGGTCAATATTTTAGATCCATGTTTAATGGTTGCCTGTTGCTGATTACCATCGATAGTGGCTGCGCCAAAGCCCATGGGTCCATTGAGTTTTACAGTATAATTAATGCCTTGCTGCTGCCATATTAAATTAATGGACTGAGCTTTTTGTGGGGTTCTTATGGCCAATTTTCCGGTTATCTTCCAATTGTCGAGCTCGGCTAAAGTGGGGCTTTCTTCCGGAAGTTGATCTGCTATTTGATGAGTAACAGAGGCGCAGCCGGAGAGTTGAATTGTGAGTATTGCGCCTACAAGAAAAATAATCTGATGTTTCATAACGCCCGTTTAATACTCAATTAGTGAATAACACAGTTTTTTAAGGTAGATAGGATATTATCAGTTAAGCGTGATGCTGTCCCCTTTGTTGCTGTGGTTTAAATATTATTAGACAGCAATTTTCCTATTAACATTAACTCTAGTGTAAAATTGCCTTTTTGACGCTAACTGTCAATTAAATTCAAAAATTCTATAAGGTATGGATAGAGGCGAATGGCTTTGGATATCATCGCATTTGGCATTAATCACAAGTCTGCGTCAGTAGACCTTCGTGGTCGTGTGTCGTTCGCTCCTGAGACCGTAGTTGAGACTCTGCGCGCCGCATTGCCTATTCTTAAAAGCAGTGAAATCGCCATACTTTCTACCTGTAACCGCACGGAAGTTTATGTGGTGGGTGAATTATCTGATCAGCAACTACTTGATTGGTTGGCGGCAACCAAAACATTAGATGTTGAACTGCTGAAGGACTGTTATTACTGTTATCGCGGAACAGATGCTATTCGACATATGATCTGTGTTGCTAGTGGATTGGATTCTCTGGTTGTGGGTGAGCCGCAAATTTTTGGTCAAATTAAATCGGCTTATTCTGTAGCGCAAAAGGCCGAGACTGTTTTTGGTCAATTAAATATGGCTTTTCAATGGGCTTTTGCTGTGGCTAAGCGGGTTAGAACTGAAACCGCTATTGGACAAAATCCGGTGTCAGTGGCCTATGCTTCGGTTAGTTTGGCAGAGCAGATTTTTTCTGATTTAAAGTCGGCCCATGTGTTGTTGATTGGCGCTGGTGAAACTATTGAGTTGGTGGCGCGCTATTTACGAGACAAAAAAATTGGTCAAATTACCGTAGCTAACCGCACCTTGGAGCGCGCGCAGGAATTGGCTGAGGATTTTTCTGCTGAAGCAATTTTGCTTGCGGATATGCCGGAACACCTCTACAAGGCAGATATCGTTATTTCATCAACCGCTAGTCAATTGCCTGTATTGGGCAAGGGTGCGGTTGAAACGGCGCTTAAAAAACGTCTTCACAAGCCAATGTTTATGGTTGATGTGGCTGTTCCTCGTGATATTGAGCCGCAGGTAGAAGAGTTAGATGATGTGTATTTATACACTGTCGATGATTTAGAGGAAGTCATTCAAGATAATCTTAAAGCGAGGCAAACAGCGGCCAATCTAGCGCAACAGATTGTCGATGAGGAGGTAGAAAACTGGTCCTCAAAGCAACGAGAGTTAAGTGTTGTGGATACGATCAAAGCCTTTAGAGATAGCGCTGAGACAATTAGAGATGCTGAGATACAGAAAGCACTAGCGGCGTTAGAACGAGGCCAGGATTCATCCGAAGTAATTAATGCTCTGGCGCGTAATTTAACCAATAAGCTTTTACATAAACCTACCACTAAGCTAAAGCAAGCGGGTGAAAAAGGCTGTGATGACACTATTAATGTGACTCAAGCGTTGTTTGATTTGAATAAAAAATAATTATTTTAGTTTTTGGTTTGAGTGAAGGCATTAAATTATTCTTGACCATAAATCACTAACCGCACTTTAATAGAGTATTGTGAAAGCTGTTTTTCAACCAAAACTGGGGTTTTACATTGACTGAACAAGATAAGCCAAAATCAAAGCCAAAACCAAAACAGCCAACAATAGATACAAAAGTTGCTGATAAAAAACCTGTGGCTAAAAGTAAACCTGAAAAAAGATCAAAGCCATCGTCTGGTTTTTTAAAAGCCCTTGCGAGGATGTTGCTGATAGTATTTATTATTGGTGCAAGCTCCGCTGGCTGGTTATTTTGGCAGGATTGGCAGGTAAAAATGCGCAATATTGATAGCAATAGTGCGGTTCTTTCATCGCTAGAATCCTCTATTAGTTCAGTAAAAAATCAATCTCAATTAGTGATAGAGCAACAACGCCAACAGCATAAAGCCGCGTTACAACTTGGCAGTCAGCTGAATAATATTGAGCTGCGAGTCAATGCTCAGGGTAAGCGTCTAATTGAATTGGATTCGACCACGCGCAGTGATTGGTTGCTTGCTGAAGCAGAATATTTGGCGCGATTGGCTCGACAAAGATTGCAGACCGAGCGCAGCGTCAAAAGTTCTCTAGCACTTCTTCAGAGCGTCGATGCTATTTTAACTCAGATAGATGATCCTAATTTATTACAGGCGCGTGGTGCCGTGGCAGCCGATATTACCAGTCTGCGCTTGACGCCAGATGTTGATAGAGAGGGTATTTATCTAGAGCTTCAAGCACTGGCTAGCAGTGTTGATAAGCTATTGTTGGTTGAATTAGCTGAGCCGCAAAAGTCAGTTCAGCAGCCGCTTGAAAAGCCAGATCAGCAAAAACAGACTGTATTAGATGAGTTTTTAACCGATCTAAGTAGTCTGGTGCGTGTTCGCCAGCGACAAAACCCCATAGAGCCCATGTTGCTTCCTCATGAGGAGCGAATTGTTAGACGTAATATGCAAATGATTTTTGAGCAGGCACAGCTGTCACTATTGCGTGAAGAGCAGAAAATTTATCGGGCAACATTAGAAAAAGCACAATATTATTTACAGCGATTTTTCCAATCTAATCCAAGTAGTCAGGCCGTGAATCAACGTATAGCGGTGTTGTTAGATACTAGTATTACGCAACAAATACCTGATGTTCATAATTCTCTGGAAGCTATCCAAGTTTTACTTATTATGCGTGAGCAGCGAATAGTCGAGGGTGAAAGATCTATTCCACTGGAGTCGGCTCAGTGAGGCAACTATTGCTTATCACATTGGGCGCACTGCTACTGGGCGCCGCCGCTATATGGTTGATGCAACAGGATCAGGGTTATATTCTGATCAGCTTGGGCAGTGTAAGTGTTGAGATGAGTTTTTGGCTGGGTGCGATTATTTTTGTAGTTGCTAGTTGTGTTTTAATTTGGTTTTTATTGTTTTTAAGATGGCTTTTGGCTGCCGGAGGTGTGCGCCAGTGGTGGATTGCTAGACGAGCAAACAAACAAACCAGTAAAACGGCAAAAGGCCTTATGGATTTCTTAAGCGGTGATTGGTTATCAGCTGGTCGTATTCTCAAGCAATCGGTAAAGGATCCAGAGCTCTCCAAGGTAAGTCTTTTATTTGCGGCAAAGGCGGCGGCTAACAATCAGCAATTAGAACAAGCAAAGCAGCTTTTAACGGAATTTTCAGTTGAGTATCCTCAGTATAAAGAATTCGCCAGCTTACAGATGGCTGAGTCATTAATTCAGGCATCACAGATTGATCGAGCTTTAGAAATACTTGAGGCAATTCAATCAGATAATAAAACATCCCTGAGGTTAATGGCCAATATCTATGCTCTTACGTCTAATTGGTCGGCTCTGGAGGCTTTGCTGCCCAAGATAAAGCGTCAATCTGTGTTAGACGAGAAAAATTTTAAGGCGCTTCAGGTAAAGACTTATTGTGGACTGCTAACTAATATAGACCCTAAATTATCGGCCAAAGTTAGAATTCAAAAATTAGAGGCTATATGGTCTGGGATACCTCGATCATTACGTCAGATTGCTGAAATTATTACTGCATACAGCTGTGGGTTCGCCGCTGCGGATGCGCCTGAAAAGGCATTAAGTCTTTTAGTTAAAGCGCTTAAGTCAAACTGGCATCCAAGTTTGCTTGAGGCCTATGGTCGATTAGAAATGAAGGATGGTACAAAGCAGTTAGCTTTGGGTGAGCAATGGCTGGCAACATATCCTAATGACCCCCAATTGCTGTTTGCTCTTGGTTGTATTTGTCGCAGAATGGGGTTTTTGGGCAAGGCTAAGGACTATATGCAATCGACGATTGATATTGCGCCCAAAATTCAGGCGTATCATGAGTTAGCAGCAGTGCTTGAATTGCTTGGTGATACTAGTAGTAGTTCAGAGGTATACAGAAAGGGACTGCGATTTGCTACTCAATCAAAGGTTGATAAAACTTAAATTTTACGTCGCTTAAGATCTCTAATTAAAAATCTTGCTGGATGCATTGCTAGCCTAAGATCCCTTTCAAGAGGTGGAATTTCAGCACTAATTTCTGCCGCCAAAATTTCCGCTGTCAGTGGCGCATAACTCAATCCTCTCGAGCCTAGACCGCAGTGAATATAAAGATTTGGATGATAACTGCCAAAGTTATCTATGATTGATGTGGCGTCGTGACGCAAGTCTTTAAATTGCTCAATAAATTGCTTTGCATTGGGCACAGCACCGACTATAGGTAAATAATCATTGGTGGTGCAGCGAAAATTGGCTCTACCATGCAATTCTTCAGCTTTTTCAAGCTTAATAGCCTTTGCAATACCTTTATCAGTTTTTCTGAGCATCTCTAAATTGGCTGTATGGTCTTGAGTTCGAAGCTCTGTGGATAGCAGTGTCTTATTATAGGATGCGCCGCAACTTTGCACGCCATTGCTGGTAGGGGCGATATAGCCTTTGCCGCAAATAACGGTTTTTAAATTATTGATCGCTAAGTCACTGGGAATATGGGTAACCTGGCCACGCAACTGATTCACTAAAAGGAAATCAGTTTGAGAGAACTTTCCGCATTCATAGGCAGTTGCTAGAACCAATGTTTCGGCGCTGGCTACAATGTTAGCGTGTTGATCTTTAATAGCCCACTGATTGCTGCTGTTACAGTGTTGTATTTGATCAATCTCTGCAGTGAGAAGTGTAATGTGGTGTTCTTGCAATATGTTCTTACACAGTTCTTGCGGAGGAAGCCAGCCCAAACTTGGAAAAAATAGGCCCTGCTGGGCTTCAAGTGACAGGCCGCTGACAGTGCAGATTTGTTGATTATTCAGCTCTGTGACTAACTCAGTATGTTCGGCATAGCGCTCGACTATTTGTTGGAAATTTATTCTAGATTGATCGCTATCCGGTAAAAGCATAACGCCACATTGGGCGCCCAAACCCTGATTCCAGTAGGTTTGATAGTACCTGCTAGCCAGTGTCATGGCACTTAGGTTGATTCTTGGTAAGGCGTCATTTTGGCGAGATAGTTTAGGGTAAACCACAGCTTGAAGGTTACCAGAGCCCTCATTGGCCACCGACTTATGACGATCAACGACTGTTACTTTGAAGCCTCTTTTAGTTAGAGCTGCGGCAGCTGAGCAACCGGCTATCCCGGCGCCGATAACTATTACATCTCGTTGATTTTTTTGTGCAGGTAATTGATCAATGTGCCAGTGTGTAGAGGCCACTTTTTCAGTTTTTACTGACCCTGTAAAGATTCCCTTAAGAGATTCTCTTTTTTTGCCAAATCCTTTTAGCTTACTGACTTCAAAGCCTACATCTATTAGCCCTTTTCTAACATGTGATGCACAGGAAAAGGTGGCAAATGTTGTTTTTTTAGAAGAAAAAGAGGCCACAGTTTTAAATATTTCATCGGTCCACATATCAGGGTTTTTACTGGGTGCAAAGCCATCTAAGAACCATGCGTCGACCGTTTTTCTCTGATAGCTGGCCAAAAATGACTGCGGACTTTGGGCGATGCTATTAAACATCTGCTGGGCTTCACCCAACATAAGCATAAGCTGAATACGCCCCTCGGCTAGGGAGACCAAATGAACGCCTGGAGTCAGTACTGGATATTGTTCAAGCAATTGCTGAGATAATTCAGAAAATACTGACCAGCTTTTATGGATATTGAATAAGTCAGAGGCGGCAATGGGTCTTAATTCAGTCGATATAAACTGTAATCGCCAATTTTTGGGTGCAGTTTTTAACCAAAGATCGCAGGTGGTTAAAAAATTAAGCCCAGTGCCAAATCCAGTTTCACCAATAACAAATACAGAGTTATCAGAATGCTCTTGGGTGGATAAGTTTTTCCATCGTTGTTCAAGCTGGTTTTGTTGAAGAAATAGATACTCGGTTTCTTTTAAACCGTTTTCTGAGAAGGGGGATTCACTGAGATAATAAACATCATCAAATTCACTACAGAAAGGAATATTATCCCGCCATTCGATGGCGGCAGCTCTAACCACTGACGCAGAGGCTTTAGTCATGATTTAGCAAGCCAAACTCGGTTAAGATCTGTTGGCACCATTGATCGATATATTGATCGGTTAAATCAAATTGATTTTCATCATCTAAGGCTAAGCCTAAAAAGAATTTTTCATCATCGGTTAGCGCCTTTGATTGTTCAAACTCGTAACCCTTATTGGGCCAAAGGCCTACAGCTGAAGCTCCCTGATTGACTACTTTAGCCCATAAGTAGCCAAGCGCATCTTGAAACCACTGGGGGTAACCAACTTGATCGCCAAGCCCAAAAATAGCCACCTGAGTATGGGACAAATCTAATCCATCCAATAGCTGCCAGTGGGTTTCCCAGTCTTCTTGAAGCTCTCCGTAGTCCCATGTGGGTATGCCAAGAATTAATTGACGGTACTGTGGCATAAGTTCTATGCAGTCATTGGCAATATTGTGTACATCAATTTTCTGCTCAGGCATCTTGGCTTGAATGCTATCGCGAATTTTTTCCGCTGCCATTTCGGTATAACAGGTTGAGCTGCCATAAAATAGTCCAATTGCGTTTTGCATCTTCTTGCTTAGCCTCCGATCTCGTAACTGCCGGCAAAGTCTAGTTGACGCCACGCTTCATAGGTCACTATAGAGACTGCATTGGATAGATTAAGACTGCGGCTGTCAGGCTGCATAGGAAGGCGTATAACTTTATCTTCACCTAGGCCTTGTCGTATATCAGTGGGAAGGCCGCGAGTTTCTGGGCCAAATAATAAACAGTCACCTGGTTTATATTGAACGTTTGAAAAGCAATTTTTGCCCTTGGTGCTAAGACCGAACACCCTATTAGGTTTTATTTTTTCTAAATATGACTCCCAGCTTTTGTGAACCTGAAGCGATTGAAATTCCAGATAATCCAGACCGGCGCGTCGAAGTTTCTTATCATCTAAATCAAAGCCAATAGGCTCAATAAGATGAAGAGTAAAGCCGGTATTGGCACAGAGGCGGATTATGTTGCCTGTATTGGGCGGTATTTCAGGTTGATAAAGAACAATATCTAGCATAATTAATATTTTATTCGCACAGTTGTATTTTATGGGACAATGCTATTATCGCATTAAATGATGATTTGATTACAGAGGCGATAAGGCTTTTTGCATCTAAACTTACAATGAGGTCGATTGGGTGATTGAGATACCGTTCCAGCGATTGGGCGATGATATTCTGCAGGCTATTATCGAAGAATTTATCCTTCGTGAGGGCACTGACTATGGTGCTCATGAAACAGAGTTTGCAAGCAAAGTTGCGCAGGTACATAAACAATTAGCCTCAGGTGAGATTGTGATTACATTTGATCCGAAAACAGAAAATTGTACGTTGCTTACCCGACATCAGTTTCAGCGTAATAAGCGCTCATTAATGGAAGAGAGAAATTTTGCTCAACAAGAGCTAGATACTTATCAGGATTATGTTGATGATATGGGTGGGGTTGAATAGAAATGTCTGAATTATCGGCATTAAATTCTGCACTAATTCCCTGGAAACAGGCGATTGCTGATGCGCCACAGATTTTAGTGGGGCTAAGTGGCGGTATAGATTCCGTATTACTACTTGAACTACTCAGCCAACAGATTGATTCCAAGCGTATTCAAGCGGTGCATATTAATCATGGGTTATCTGACAATGCTGATCAGTGGCAACAGTTTACTCAGAACTATTGCCGCCAGCTGGGTGTGGAATTCTATGCTGAAAAAATTCAATTAGTGGTTACTGGAGAAGGTATAGAGGCTGCTGCCCGAGAAGCCCGATATGCTGTTTTCGAAAAACGCTTAAAACAGAATGGACTATTATTTTTAGCGCATCATGCCGATGATCAGGTGGAAACAGTTTTCTATCGGTTATTGCGCGGTTCTGGTTCTAAGGGTTTAGCCGGTATACCTGAATCAAGACCGCTAGGCATGGGTCAATTGATTCGTCCACTATTGGCTTATTCTAAGCAGGCGATTCAGCGCGAGGCTGTCGAGAGAGATTTAAACTGGATTGAAGATGAAAGTAATTTAGACGATCGATTTGATCGCAACTATATTCGTAATCAAGTTATTCCTGTTATAGCTAAACGCTGGCCAGATTATCCTCAAACAATCATGCATTCGGCGGGCCTAAGTGACCAGGCCAACCAGTTATCCAAAGACTTGGCGCTAGAGGATTTGGCAAATTTAGATGAATTAAATGAGCGGGCTGGCTGGTCGATTTCAATAGAGGCGCTAACCAACCTCTCTACCCTAAGGCAGAGGAATTTTTTGCGCTATTGGTCAGAAATTCAAGATTTGTCTGCTCCTAGTAGTAAGATTATTAATGAAATACTATCCTCGGTGGTTGGCGCCCGCCAAGACGCTTCACCAGAGATTGTTTGGCAGTCCCAATGCTGGGCGCGGTTTCAAAATAGGCTGTATCTATTAAATCATAGCAATCAACAAGTCCCGCAAGATTTCCCAATAAGTTGGAATATGCAAAATTGCCTATTATTAGCTGATGGTAGTCAAATAAGTGCTGAATCATCCAAGGATAAAGGTTTGCTAGTTGCAGTTGAGTCTCTCGAAGTTCGCTATCGGCAAGGAGGTGAACGCTGTAAGCCTGAGGGAAGAGGGCATTCGAATAGCTTAAAAAAACTATTATTGGAATATCAGTTGCCGCCATGGCTGCGAGATAGGGTGCCTCTATTTTATGTAAATAGAGAATTGGTGGCTGTAGGTGATTTATGGATTTGTGAGGGCTGGGTTGCTGAGCCTAATCAAAGTGGTGTGAAGATAAAATGGCATGTAGATTCTCTGTAGATGAGAGTGGCATACTAACCTTGTTTGTGGCAATATACTCCCCCATCTTATAACGGATGGGTCAGAGGCTAAAAACATGTGTTTTATAGCCAAATCACCTTCCCAAAAGACTATTAATACTCAATTTCTGATCTGTACAGGGTCTCTATGACGCGTTTTATTTTTGTAACTGGTGGTGTTGTTTCTTCTTTGGGAAAAGGTATTGCTGCCGCATCCTTAGGTGCTGTTCTTGAAGCCCGTGGGCTCAGTGTCACTATCTTAAAGTTAGACCCCTATCTCAATGTTGATCCCGGGACGATGAGTCCTTACCAGCACGGTGAGGTCTATGTAACTCAAGATGGTGCAGAAACTGACCTTGATTTAGGGCACTATGAGCGTTTTTTACGCTCAAAAATGACTCAAAATAATAACTTTACCAGTGGTCAGGTTTACGAGACTATTTTGCGTCGTGAGCGTCGTGGTGATTATTTGGGTGGCACAGTTCAAGTAATCCCGCATTTAACCGATGAGATTAAGCGCCGCGTCTATGCTGGTGCCGGCGATCACGATATTGCTGTTGTCGAAATTGGTGGGACGGTTGGTGATATTGAATCACAACCCTTCCTAGAAGCTGTGCGACAGTTAAAAGTTGAATTGGGTCATCAGAGAGCATTGCTTTTGCATCTTACCTTAGTGCCCTATATTGCATCTGCGGGTGAAACTAAAACTAAACCTACTCAACACTCAGTGAAAGAGATGCGCTCTATCGGCTTGCAGCCAGATGTGTTGTTGTGTCGGTCTGAAGTTGAACTTGAAGAAGGACAGCGAAAAAAGATTTCACTGTTTACCAATGTTGAAGAAAAAGCCGTTATACCGCTGATGGATGCGCCAACCATTTATCAGGTGCCGCGCATGCTTCATGAGTGGGGTCTAGACCAGTATGTTTTAGACCGTTTTAATTTAACTAAGCCGGCAGCCGATTTATCAGAATGGGATGCGGTGGTTGATAACCAGTTAAATTCTGAGGGCGAAGTAACTATTGCTATGGTTGGTAAATATATGGAATTGCTGGATGCATATAAGTCTCTATCTGAGGCTTTGATTCATGCCGGTATCCATAATAAAAATAAGGTCAAGATACGCTATATCGATTCTGAAAAATTAGAATCAGATAACAGTCTCATTGACGGTGTTGATGCAATTCTTGTTCCTGGTGGCTTTGGTACTCGCGGTACTGAAGGTAAAATCTTTGCGGTTAAAACCGCGCGTGAAAATAATATTCCTTATTTGGGTATTTGTTTAGGTATGCAAATTGCGGTGATTGAATATGCGCGCAATGTCTGCGGCATGACCAACGCAAACAGTACTGAATTTAATGCCCAAACAGAATACCCAGTGGTAGGCCTAATTACAGAGTGGGTTGATGAAGAAGGTAATAAAGAACAGCGTTCTGAAGATTCTGATTTAGGTGGTACTATGCGATTGGGTTCTCAGGTATGTCATTTGATACCCGGTTCTGTAGCACATTCTATTTATGGCAGCGAACAAATTGAAGAGCGCCATCGCCATCGCTTTGAAGTTAACAACAACCTATTACCCCGAATCAAAGAAGCAGGTCTTGTGGTGGGTGGTTTGTCTGCGGATAAAACATTGGTAGAAACTGTAGAGTTGCCTGATCATCCGTGGTTCTTTGCTAGTCAGTTTCACCCAGAATTTACCTCAACGCCTAGAGATGGACACCCTTTGTTTCAAGGTTTTATAGCTGCGGCTTCGACTTTTAAGAAAAGCAAAGAGAGCTAAATTATGAGTGCCAAGTTAATAAATATTGCATCCATTGATGTCAGCAATGAAAAGCCCATGGTGCTTTTTGGTGGTATGAATGTGTTGGAGTCACGCGATATGGCGATGCAAGTAGCTGAAGCCTATGTTGAAGTGACGCAAAAGCTTGGTATCCCTTACGTGTTTAAAGCCTCTTTTGATAAAGCCAATCGCTCATCGATTCACTCTTTTAGAGGTCCGGGATTAGATGAAGGTTTGAAAATTTTTCAAGAGATAAAGCAAACCTTTAATATTCCATTGATCACCGACGTGCATGAAATAGATCAGGCGGGGCCCACTGCTGAGGTTTGTGATGTTATTCAGTTACCGGCTTTTTTGGCTAGACAGACAGATTTAGTCGCGGCAATGGCAAAAACCGATGCGGTAATCAATATTAAAAAACCGCAGTTTCTAAGCCCCAGTCAAATGGGTAATATCGTGGATAAATTCCGCGAATGCGGCAACGAAAAAGTTATGCTATGCGAGCGTGGTGCCTGCTATGGGTACGATAATTTAGTCGTTGATATGCTTGGTTTTCGCACCATAAAAAAAGTCAGCGGTGGTCTGCCACTTATATTTGATGTCACCCATGCTCTGCAGTGTAGAGATGCATTAGGTGCTGCTTCTGGCGGTCGTCGCCAGCAGGTTGCCGAGCTGGGTAGAGCGGCCATTGCTGTTGGTATTGCGGGATTATTTTTAGAGGCACACCCTAGCCCCGATTCAGCAAAATGCGATGGTCCTAGTGCTTTGCCCTTGGATAAACTGGAGCCTTTTCTTGCACAGATGAAAGCTTTTGATAACTTGAGCAAGTCGCAACCTGACTTACAGATACTATAATTTTTAGGATGGTCTAGCCATCCAAATTTATTGAATATGAACAACCCCAACTTTATGGAGTAATTTTTGAATGAGTAATATCGCTGATATTAAAGCCTATGAGATTTTGGACTCGCGAGGTAATCCAACAGTTCAGGCTGACGTTATTTTGGCTAATGGTATCGTGGGTACTGCCTGCGCACCATCCGGCGCATCAACTGGGTCAAGAGAGGCTCTTGAACTTCGTGATGGAGATAAAAGTCGCTATTTAGGCAAAGGTGTTTTAAAAGCAGTTAATAATATTAACACCATTATTAAAGACCTGTTAGTTGGGGATGAGGTTACAGATCAAGCGGCGTTGGATCAAAAAATGATTGATGCCGATGGGACAGAAAACAAGTCAGTATTGGGTGCTAATGCAACTCTAGCAGTGTCATTGGCGGCTTCAAAAGCAGCAGCACAAGCTAAGGGAATACCACTTTATGCTCATATTGCCGAAGTAAATGGCACCAAAGAATACAGCATGCCGGTACCGATGATGAATATCCTCAATGGTGGTGAGCACGCGGATAACAATGTTGATATACAAGAATTTATGGTTCAGCCAGTTTCAGCTAAGAGCTTTTCTGAGGCACTTCAGGTGGGCGCTGAAATCTTTCATGCACTGAAAAAAGTACTTGGGGCTAAGGGCTTGAATACTGCAGTGGGTGATGAGGGTGGCTTTGCGCCAAACCTTGCATCTAATGCAGAGGCATTGGCAGTGATCAAAGAAGCGACTGAAGCTGCCGGCTATAAATTGGGTGAAGATGTTACTCTTGCATTGGATTGTGCTGCTTCTGAATTTTACAAAGACGGTCAATATGACTTATCCGGTGAAGGTAAGGTATACAGCTCTGAGGGTTTCAGTGATTTTTTAGCTAAATTATGTGAGCAGTTTCCGATTATCTCGATTGAAGATGGTCTAGATGAATCAGACTGGGATGGTTGGAAATACCAGACAGAAATTTTAGGCGACAAAATCCAACTGGTAGGTGATGATTTGTTTGTAACCAATACCAGTATCTTAAGCCGTGGTATTGAGCTTGGAGTGGGTAACTCAATTCTTATCAAATTTAATCAAATTGGAACTCTCTCTGAAACTTTAGCGGCGATCAATATGGCTAAAGAAGCAGGGTATAGTGTTGTAATTTCACACCGATCTGGCGAAACAGAAGATACAACAATTGCCGACTTGGCTGTGGCTACTGCCGCGGGTCAGATCAAAACCGGTTCATTATGTCGTTCTGATCGTGTTGCTAAATATAATCGCCTGCTTAGAATTGAGGCTGAACTTGGTAACACTGTGGCGCCATACAAAGGAATGGCTGAATTTAAGTAATAACTGCTGGTTAGCAACAGCTTCACATTTATGGTTAGATTGACTGCATTATGCGATGGTTAATGGTTGTTTTGGTTGCTATTCTCGTGCTTCTTCAGATTCGTCTGTGGTTCGGCGAGGGTAGTATCTCCAATAAAACTGCATTGGATAGGCAGTGGGAAGAACAGCAGAAAATTAATCAAGAGCATAAGTTACGCAATCGATTAATCGCTCAAGAAGTGGAAAGCTTAAAGACTAATCTTGACTCTGTTGAAGAAAAAGCGCGAAAAGACCTCGGCATGATAAAAGATGGCGAGGTTTTTTTCCTAGTTATCGATAAAAAGAAAAAGCCTGCAACTGACAGAGCTGAGCCTTAACCCTATGACGAGTAATACTGCAAAAATATGGGCCATTGTTCCTGCAGCAGGTCAGGGGCAGCGTTTTTCTGAGGCTAAACCAAAACAATTCTTTGAGCTCAATGGTCAGCTGGTTGCAGAGCACAGTTTAAGCCGTCTTTTAGCGGTGTCTCAAATCGAAAAAATCATTGTTCCGAGTGATATTGAATGTCATTGGTGGTCTAAGGTGGTATCCATTGATCATGCAAAAATAAAACAGGTAAGTGGTGGTGAGCAACGGGTGCACTCAGTACTGAATGGGCTATTTTCTATAAGTTCGTTGGCATCAGATGATGATTGGATTCTGGTGCATGATATTGCTAGGCCGTGTATTGCCATTGAAGATATTAATCAATTGATTTCAGCGGTTGAAGATCACTCGGTTGGAGGTATTTTGGTGGCTAGGGTTGATGAGACATTAAAAAAAGTGGCTTCGGATAATCATGTTGCAGTTACAGTAGATCGTGCTGAGCACAGATTGGCCCAAACACCCCAGATATTTAGATATGGCCTCTTAAAAGATGCCATTAATGCCTGTCTTGATAAAAATATTATTCCAACAGATGAGGCATTTGCCATTGAATTTGCGGGACATCGAGTGCTTTGTGTAGAGGGTCGACGAGATAATTTAAAAATTACTCGTCAGGAAGATTTGCCTATAGCATCGGCAATTATAAAAAGTCAGGAGGCTCATTAATGCGTATTGGTCAAGGTTATGATGTGCATGCCTTTGGCGAGGGGCATGGCTTAACTATTGGTGGCGTAAAGATTCCTTTTGATCGCTCTCTAGTCGCTCATTCAGATGGTGACGTTCTCATTCATGCGTTAATGGATGCCGTACTTGGTGCCCTATCTCTGGGAGATATCGGTCACCATTTCCCGGATACAGACCCGAAATACAAAGGTTGTAGTAGTCGAGATCTTTTGCAGAAAATACAGCAGTTGATGACAGTAAAAGGTTTTCAATTGGGCAATGCAGATATTACCCTAGTTGCTGAGGCGCCAAAAATGGCACCCCATCTTAAAGCAATGATAAATCATTTATCCCGAGACCTTCAATGTTCAGCGGATCAGTTAAATATTAAAGCTACCACCACCGAAAAGTTAGGCTTTACTGGCCGTGGTGAAGGTATAGCTTGCCATGCGGTTGTTTTATTGACGGCCCGTGAGGTCTAGCCTTATCAGTTTAGATTGTTACAAATTTGATGGATTTCTAAGGCTTCACGTTGAGTAATTTGGAAAAGCAAGTTATCGTAATTGTCCTGAAGATTTTATAGTCGATGAGCTAATCGACTTAACCGCTGCTGATGAGGGCGAGCATTTACTGCTTCATATAAAAAAACGTGATCAAAATACCCAATGGGTAGCAGGTCTGCTAGCTGAGTTGGCGGGTATAGATCGGAGATCGGTTGGTTTTTGCGGGCTAAAAGACCGTTTCGCAGTCACCACACAGTGGTTTAGTTTACATCTGCCTGGGCGCAATCTTGATGTTGATCAATTAGCCCATGCCGATTTTCAAATTCTTTCAAGTGCTCGTCACAACAAAAAATTACGACGAGGAATGCATGCTGGCAATCGATTTTCAATTGTATTGCGCGATTTTGCTATTGATCCTGAGCTACTTGAACAAAGACTTGAGCTTATTCAAAAATCCGGTGTGCCCAATTACTTCGCCGAGCAGCGATTTGGATGGAATGCCAATAATCTAGTGAAAGCGAGTGAGTTAATTGATCAGGGCAAGTTAAAAGGTAATCGGCATGGCACCGGTATCTATTTATCCGCAGCTCGATCATGGTTATTTAATCTTCTATTAGATCGCTATTTAGCCTTAGGTAATACTAATTTCTCAGATACTGGCGCACTATGGGGGAGAGGGCGGTCTTCCACAAAGGGTAGTTTTAGCGAACATGAACAACAGCTACTCAGTAATTGGTCAGGGTGGTGTCATGCCCTTGAGCATGCCGGCCTTCAGCAGCAGCGCCGTCAGTTTATTCTGCAGCCTCAAAAATTAAGTTATAAGGCTCTCAGTGAAAACCAATTTAAATTTAATTTCGAATTGCCCAATGGTAGTTATGCCACTGCAGTTTTAAGAGAGATTGCAGAATTATTTCGCCACGAAATTGCACGCCTGTGATATATTTGTTGTCAGTTTTTAGATCTAAAGTTATGCAGTATTATTTTGCTAGGAGCATTCGGTGAATTCGATTGATTTTGCTGGGATTGGTATGACATCTCAGCGTACAAGGGAGCGTTTAATCAAGCGCTTAAAAGAGCAGGGAATCAGTAATCAAAAAGTCTTGGATGTTATCCGGCTTACTCCCCGCCACTTGTTTCTCGATGAGGCGCTAGCCCATCGCGCCTATGAAGATACCGCCTTACCCATTGGCTTTTCGCAGACACTTTCACAGCCCTATATAGTGGCTAGAATGACAGAAATATTACTAAGTATAGGTCCATTGCGTCGGGTTTTAGAGATCGGCACGGGTTCGGGTTACCAATCCACAGTTTTATCGCAGTTAGTTGATACCGTGTTTTCAGTTGAGCGCATAGAGCCCTTGCTAAAAAAAGCAAGAGATCGATTTAGAACCCTAGGCATAAATAATATTTATACCTCTTTGTCAGATGGTAGTTTTGGCTGGAATAATAATGCTCCTTTTGATGGGGTAATCTCAACTGCCGCTCCTCAGGCAATTCCTGAGCAGCTACTAAGGCAGTTAGCACCCAATGGCATTTTAGTGATTCCTGTTGGTAATGGTGTTTCCCAAAGTTTAAGTGTAATAAGGCGGGTTGGTGACTCCAATGAATATAATGAAGATGTCGTTGAAAAGGTTAAATTTGTCCCCTTACTAACCGGCGTCACTCATCAAAAATGATAGGTAATTGGTCACTAAATTTATGAAATCCACACAGCACAGATTGCTCTTATTTCTTCGTGGCGTTGTTATGGGTGCAGTGGATCTAGTGCCAGGGATTTCTGCAGGCACAATTGCCTTTGTTACTGGAATTTATGAGGAATTAATAGATTCAATTAAATCATTTAATTTAGACGCTTTAAAAATCCTAAAAAATCATGGATTTTCTGCAGCATGGCGACATATTAATGGTGAGTTTTTATTAATTCTAATCTCCGGGATTCTATTTAGTTTATTCACTCTAGCTGGTGTCATGGGTTATTTTTTAGAGGCATTTCCTCTGCAGTTGTGGTCATTTTTTATGGGTCTAATTGTCGCTTCAGTGATCTATCTGCTGCGTCAACACCCT
>CBFIHQ010000002.1:0-126442 GCA_965662525.1 uncultured Porticoccaceae bacterium | reverse complement strand
GACACCATTTCCGTCTGTAACTCCTATAATCACTCCGTCTACAGCGACTTTAATATGGCGCAGTGGTGCATTCTCTAGAAATGCCTGCACAAAGATATTTTTAGCTAAAACTTCAGGGGCTAACAAAGAAAGTAACAGCGTTAGAACCGCAAACCATTTTTTGGTCATTTTCACTCCAGTCAATATGCATGACATAAAAATATAGGAGCCCGTCTGGCTCCTATTTATCAAGCAAATTAACAATCAAAAATGACACCGATGTGTATTTTTTGTTGCAGAAAAATGATGTAAGTATGACGGAAATGTGGTCGGAGTAGCAAAGTCTTTGAAGGCAAGCTACTCAGTAAAATTGACGGTATAAAAAAACGGAGGTCTAAGCCTCCGTTTTGATAGCACTATAAAATCATCAGTTATTGATGCCTTATATCTTTACCTTTAACAACATAGACAATTTGTTCGCACAGGTTTTTGGCATGATCGCCAATACGTTCCAGAGATCGAACAACCCATAGAATATTAATTGCGCGGCTAATGCTTCTTGGGTCTTCCATCATATAGGTAACCAACTCACGCAATGCACTTTTGTAGTCCAGATCAACCTGAGCATCTTCCTCTAGGGTTTTCATTGCGGCTTCTACATCAAATCTAGCGAAGGCATCCAGCGCATTAGCCAACATACCAGACACTGAATCGCCCAAATGGCGAACTTCTTTATAGCCCTGTGATAAGCCATCCTGCTCTGACAGAATCACTGCATGGTTGGCAATTTTTCTTGCTTCATCACCAATGCGTTCGAGATCATTAATAGCTTTAGTGACCATCATCACAAAACGCAGATCACTAGCGGCAGGCTGACGGCGAGCAATAATAAGAATGCAGGCTTCATCAATATCCACCTCCATTTCATCGACCAAGCGCTCTTCTCGAATAACTTCTTCGGCCAGACTGCTATCGGCTTTAATCACAGCCTGTATTGCATTTTTCAGCTGTTGCTCGACTTTACCACCCATTTCCATTAGCTGAGTGCGAATCTCTTCAAGCTCCTCATCAAACTGGGTCATAATATGATTTTCAAATGACATTTTTGGCATATTTAGCTTCCTTTAAACTGCTTTACTTCAAATTTTTTGGCATCTATTAACCAAATCGGCCTGTAATATAGGCTTCTGTTAACTGATGCTCAGGCATGGTAAACACCTGCTCAGTTGGGTTCACCTCAATTAGCTTACCAAGATGAAAATAAGCTGTACGATGTGAAACACGCGCTGCCTGCTGCATACTGTGCGTCACTATAGCAATAGTGAAATTCTGACTTAGCTCTTCAATTAATTCTTCAATTCTGGCGGTAGCAATGGGATCCAACGCTGAGCATGGCTCATCCATTAGAATAACCTCTGGGCTTACAGCAATGGCTCTGGCAATACAGAGTCGCTGTTGCTGACCACCAGAAAGACCAGTTCCTGGCTGATGAAGCCTCTCTTTTACTTCCTCCCAAAGTCCAGCCTTTTTCAAGCTGCCCTCAACTATCTCGTCGAGATCAACACGGGAATCTGCTAAGCCATGTATTTTTGGCCCATAGGCAATATTTTCAAAAATTGATTTTGGAAATGGATTGGGCTTTTGAAATACCATCCCGACACGAGCGCGCAGCTCAACCACATCCAAATTCTTTTGGTAAATATTATCGCCATCAAGCAAAAACTTTCCCTCAACGCGACAACCATCAACCGTGTCATTCATTCGATTTAACGACCGCAAAAAGGTTGATTTGCCACAGCCCGACGGACCAATCATTGCAATCACTTCGTTCTTAGCGATATCGACACTCACATTATGAATTGCCTGCTTATCACCATAGAACACATCGACGTCCCGCATACTCATTTTTGGATTTTCACAAAAACGATTGCCTACCGTAGCCTGAGTTGTATCAACTTCCAAATTTTGTTTTGGGTTTGATGTTTTGTCTGTCGCAGATTTAACTGCGGCTTTAGCTTGCTTCATAATAAATCTCTTTTACCAACGACGTTCTAAACGCTTTCTCAGCCAAACGGCTGATATATTCATAATCAATAGAAATGATAACAGAACCATAATGGCTGCTGATGTCTTTTCAATAAAAGCCCTTTCAGGGCTATCAGCCCAGAGGAAAATTTGTACCGGCAATACGGTAGCTGGGTCGGTAAATCCCTGCGGGATATCGACAATAAATGCCACCATACCGATCATCAACAATGGTGCTGTCTCACCCAATGCCTGAGCCATACCAATAATTGCACCAGTTAACATTCCCGGACGCGCGAGGGGTAATACATGATGCAGAACCACCTGATACCTAGAGGCGCCCATACCCAGTGCAGCTTCTCTAATAGAGGGGGGCACAGATTTAATTGCCGCTCGACTGGTAATAATAATGGTCGGCAAAGTCATCAAGGTTAGCACCAAGCCTCCCACTATCGGAACAGATCTAGGGACATGGAAAAAATTAATAAATACCGCCAAGCCTAACAAACCAAAAATAATAGAAGGTACTGCGGCTAGATTATTGATATTGACCTCAATAAAGTCGGTAAATCGATTTTTAGCGGCAAACTCTTCAAGGTATATTGCCGCGGCAACACCTATAGGAAATGACAGCATCAACGTCAACAATAAAGTTAGAAGAGAACCCATCACAGCACCATAGATACCCGCCTGCTCTGGCTCTCTTGAATCCCCTCGGGTGAGTAGATTGGTATTTAACTGCAGTCGTATCTGCCCCTGTTGATGAAGTTGATCAATCCACTGAATCTGTTTCTTTGTCATCCGAGCTTCATAGGCTTCACCATCAAGCCACGATTTGTAATAGGTATCAATATCATCGTCAGCAAGTAACCATATGGTCTCGGTTTTACCCAATAGAAGCGGGTTAGCCACTAAATGTTCTTTAAGGTCAAAGCCTGTGCCATTACTTAGTAGCTTATATAACTGGCGTTTATCCCGACGGCCAGATACCTCGGTAAACTTTGCACGCAGTGAAGATTTTGGCAACGCATCCCAATTTGCTTGCATCAACTGCGACTTATCCCCAAGGCTAGTAACACCCAACAAATCAGCATCATAATGAACTTCAAGTTCAATATAGGTCGCCTTAAAAGCACCGTGACCCTTGCTAATAATATCGACAAAAAGGGCTAAAACAGCTGCTAGACCAAGAATAATGGCAACGCGGCCATACCAGCGAAAACGGCTTTCTGAGCGGCTTCGACGTTTTAGCGAACTTTTAATTTTTTGTAAGTTATCCATGGAATTACTCATATTGCTCCCGATATTTTTTAACAATATGCAGTGCAAATATATTTAACAGCAAGGTAACCGTGAACAACATAAGACCCAATGCAAAGGCTGCTAGTGTTTTCGGGCTATCAAATTCTTGGTCACCGGTTAATAGGGTAACAATCTGTACGGTTACCGTCGTGACTGACTCAAGTGGATTAGCCGTTAGTTTGGCCGCAAGACCTGCCGCCATCACTACAATCATGGTTTCACCAATGGCTCGAGAAATAGCCAGCATCACACCGGCCACTATGCCCGGCAATGCCGCAGGGATAACCACTTTGCGAACTGTTTCTGAATGCGTCGCGCCCATGGCAAGAGAGCCATCGCGCATGGTTTGAGGGACGGCAGTAATAACATCATCCGCTAAAGAGGAAATAAATGGAATTATCATCACCCCCATCACCAATCCAGCTGCAAGCGCACTTTCTGAAGAAATAGTTAAACCAAAATCAGCGCCTAAATCACGCAAAAATGGCGCAACAGTTAATGCCGCAAAGAAGCCATATACAACAGTTGGTACACCAGCTAGAACTTCCAGTGCCGGCTTGGCATAGGTTCTAACTGATTGACTTGAGTACTCAGCAAGATAAATTGCCGACATCAAACCGATGGGTACTGCTACAAACATGGCCACAGCAGAGATTAAAAGTGTTCCTACAAAAAGTGGCACCGCACCAAAACTACCCGAAGAACCCACTTGATCCTCGCGAATTGCCATTTGTGGGCTCCACTCTAAGCCAAATACAAAATCAAAAAATGGTACTGATCTAAAAAATTGAATAGACTCAAACAGCACGGAAAATACAATGCCTACTGTAGTAAAAATAGCCAGACAGGCACAGCCGAGAAGAAGATTTTCCATCACCCTTTCAACCGACTGTCGCGCTCTAAAATCAGCGGCAACCCTTCTCCAGCCCCAATACAGGCCAATGGTGGCTAATATTAAGCACAGCGCAGTCAATACCCACTGGGAAATCACACGAAGACCCGCCATAGACTCAGAAACCGCAATCAAAGCCGGCAGCTGACCCTGTTTATCCATAATGCCATCGGCGAGATTACTAATTTTATTGAGTAAAAGATTGTAGTCCGCTTTAGTCGATGGAACTAATTCAGCGGGAAGCGCCCCCATAACAATGCTATTGATAACTGGCTCATCAAAAACTAGCCATAAGACTAAAATAAACATAGATGGCAAAGCACACCATAACAATGCATTAAGCCCATAGTAATTTGGTAGAGAATGAAGGTGTCTAATGCCACCCAGAGGCGTTGCTAATGCTAGTGATCGGCTACGGCCAATATAGAAAGCAACTGCTCCTAGAGTGAGCATTAATAGAAATATATTCGAAGATTCCATAAATAAAATATTAATCCACTATAAACAAAACAACCCGGCTACTTGAGCCGGGTTGTACTTTGACAACTTATTGCAATTATTTCAATGGTTCTTTTCCATTCATTGGCGTTAATGCTCTCACGCTAGCTGCTTTTGCTTTTCGAATATCTTCGGGCAATGGAATCATGCCTTTTTCAGCCAAGTACCCGTCTTCTCCCCAAGCTCTTTCACTGGTGAACTCTGTTAGGTAGCCAAGAATGCCCGGCACTACATCAATATGAGCTTTTTTAACATAGAAATACAGCGGTCTTGAAATTGGGTATGATTTATCGGCAATTGACTCAAAGGTTGGCTCTACAGACTCAATGAGAGAGCCCTGCACCTTGTCCGCATTTTGATCTAGGAAACTAAATCCAAATACACCCAGTGCTGAAGGGTTAGCCTGTAGCTTCTGCACAATAAGATTATCATTTTCGCCCACCTCTACATAGCGACCATCTTCACGAACTGTGTGACATACAGACTTATATTCACTCTTATTAACTTTCTTAAGTGCTTTGATCCATGCAAACGCCTTACAACCACCTTCAAGACCTAGCTCGGCAAATGCATCTCTAGTCCCAGATGTTGGTGGAGGACCCAACACTTCAATCGCAACATTTGGCAGTGAAGCATTGACTTGTTTCCAAGTGGTGTAGGGGTTATCAATCAACTCACCTTCTTTCTCACCTGGCACTTTTGCCGCTAGTGCTAGGAAGATATCCTTGCGGCTGATTTTCATCGGCATAGATTTGATTGAGTTAGCAATTACAATACCGTCATATCCAATTTGAACTTCAATAATATCTTTAACGCCATTTTTTTGACACTTATCAAATTCAGATTTTTTCATACGTCTTGACGCATTTGTTACATCGGGATAGTTTGTTCCAACACCCGAACAAAATAGCTTCATACCACCACCAGAGCCTGTAGACTCTATTTTTGGTGTAGGCTTGCCACTGGCGCGGCCATAGCGCTCGGCAACAACGGTAGCAAATGGATATACAGTAGAAGAACCAACAACTTCTACATTTTCACGCGCTATAGATGAAGAAGCTCCGGTAAGAGCAACAAACATCAATACTACAACTGGGATTATTTTATTTATCATCATTAGACTCCGGTTCCTTTGTACTTGGACATTAAAAAATCATTTTTAGCTAACACTGAGCACACTTTATTAAACTTTTATGACATTTATATGACAGCCCTTAAAAAACTACTTTGTCATATTATTGTCATATTTCTATCATATATTTTTCACATTGCTGTCATAAAAGTTTCATGTCAGCTGTAAATGAAATACTAATTTAATTGTTTTCGGGGAAAAATTATGAACAAAGTAATTCTTTTAGGCACTGCTACCGCAATGCTTGCAACCGCACCTTTTGCTGCAGCTAACGGCCCTATTGATGGCAAACTGTATGGCAAGGTTAATGTTTCAGTTGTTAACTCAGATAGTGGATCTGATGATACTTGGAAGCTTAACAGCAATGCATCGCGCATTGGTCTTAAGGGCTCTACCCAAGTTTCTGAGGGTTTAACGGTATTCTATAAAACAGAATTTGAGGTTGCCGTTGATGATGGTAGCAATGACATAAAAAAATACACTGTTGAAATAGATGAAACTACAAGTGTTGAAGTTAAGGATACAAGCACATTTAAACAAAGAAATATTTATGCCGGCGTTAAGGGTAGCTTTGGTTCGGTACTAGCAGGTAAAAACGACACACCAACCAAATTAGCACAAAAGAAAATTGATTTATTTAATGACCTAGACGGTGATATTAAGAAAACTTTTGCTGGCGAGAACCGCATGTCTAACATTATTGCCTATACCACACCTAAGTATGGCAACTTTTCTGCTACCTATGCTGTAATGCCTAGCGAAGCTGTTAATGGCGGCCTTAGCGATGCTAAATCTTATTCTGTTAATTACAGCAAAGGCGACCTTTATGTAGCTGTAGCTGGCGACAGCAACGTTAAAGGCGCTGACCTTGTCCGCGTTGTTTCTCAGTATAAAGTTGATGCTTGGCAGTTAGGTCTAATGTATCAAGAGAATGACACAACTAATGAATCTGGCTATTTTGCAAGCGCTGCCTATAAGTGCGACACAATTACTTATAAAGCTCAGTACGGTAATAACGAAAATGATACTGATGGTTCAGAAAAAACCACCCTATCTCTGGGCGCTGATTTTAAATTGGCTAAGAACACCAAGAGTTTTGTGTTTTTTACTGATAACGAGGGTTCATCATCGACAGAAACTTTCGGCTTAGGATTAGAGCATAAGTTCTAAACAAGCAAGCAAGTATTAAAGGGCGCCTTGGCGCCCTTTTTTATTGCCCGGCAAATGTGCAGGTAAATTTTGCACCATTGCCCAGACTAGATTTGATTTCAAGCACAGCGCCACTGCGAGTTAATGCGTGCTTTACAATCGCCAACCCTAAACCACTGCCGCCGGTATTGGAATTGCGACTACTATCGCCGCGATAGAATCGTTCAGTTAATCGCGGTATTTCATCGCTATCAATACCGACGCCATTATCTTCAATAATCACCACAGTATTAAATTTAGTCTGGGTAACTTCTATCGCTATTTCTACACCCTGAGGGTTGTGGAGCACCGCATTAAATACAATATTACCCAGTGCACTGCGCAGCATTTTTAGTTCAGCTTCAATCGTTACTGTCTCTGGGCAATTGAGTTTAATCGAATGTTTGCCAGTGCTTAGCTGTTCTGCTTCAGAGACTATTTTGGTTAATAGCTCGTGAATATTAACCTGTTGTTTAGTTGCAACAATACTTTCAGACTCCAATCTTGATAAAAGGATAATATCATCTGCCAAATCCTTCATACGGTCGACCTGATTAGACATCTCTTGATAGGCTTTAGTTGCCATAGCGGAATTGCCTTCAATATCGCTTAAAGTATCTATATAGCCACGCATAACCGTTAATGGCGTGCGCAGTTCATGAGAAATATTGCCGACAAACTCTTTGCGAACCTTTTCCAAATCGTTGATATGGGTAGTATCAGAAATCACAACCACAATTTCGCTATCGCCAAACATGACAGCTGAAAATGCTAGCAATCGCCCATTGTGCAGTGAAGATGGTAATTGAGTTAACTCATCAAGCTTGTCGCTATTGATATAGCTGACAAATTTAGGGTCGCGGATTAAATTGGTTATAGCCACCCCGCGATCGCTGGATCTAAGACCTAAAAGCTTTTTACCCGCACTGTTCCACCAGTCTAGGGTTCTGTCACGACGCAGAACAATAACTGCATCATCTACCGCCTCGGTAACACGTTTGGCGCGATTTATGGCCCGACGCATTTTTTCTTGGGTTCCACGATGACGTCGACGTTGACGATTTAGGGTATCGGCTAACTCACCCCATACACCATCCATATCAGGAGGCACGCCACGCATACCTATATCGATCCAATCAAAAAGACGACCAATGGTTCTCGAAGCCCAGATAATATAAAGCAAGGCCCCAAATAGAAGCGCCTCTACAGGTCGCTCAAGACTAATTCCAAAGATAAGAGAGAACAGCGCAATTGCAATAATTCGCCATATCTCGTTTTGCATTCCCAGTCGCAATGAAAGTGTATCCTCTATGCATGTGCTAGCTTAGTTGAAAAACGGTACCCCGCCCCCCTTACAGTCTGCACATAGTTTTCGTGACCTGCAACTGAAATTGCCTTTCGCAATCGTCTAATATGCACATCAACGGTTCTTTCATCCAGGTATACATTGCTTCCCCAAACATAATCGAGGATTTGATCACGCGAATAAACGCGCTCTTGATGAGTTAAAAAGAATTGTAGCAACCTATATTCGGTAGGACCCAAATTTAGCGGTTCTCCCGAGATACTCACCCTATGACTTATGGGATCAAAGATAAGCTCACCCACCGCTATTGGCTCAACCAAATCCTCACGACCCAACCTACGAAGTATTGCCTTAACTCTGGAAATAAGCTCTCGCGGCGAAAAGGGCTTGGCAATATAGTCATCAGCGCCTGAGTCAAGACCATAGACCTTGCTATCTTCTTCAGCTTTCGCTGTGAGCATAATCACTGGAATTTTTTCGGTTAATTCATCGCGCTTGAGTCGTCGCAACAGTTCGAGACCCGAGGTGCCAGGCATCATCCAATCTAGCAGCACTAGATCGGGATGACGATCTAATATAATTGCGTGTGCTTGCTGTGCATTCTCTGCTTGCAGAACATTAAAGTCCGCAGCATCAAGAGAGATACTCAGCATATCTCGAATTGCACGCTCGTCATCAACAACCAGTACCGTATGTTTGGGCATAAACTCAATCTCTTGTTTCACTTTTTGCCCTCCCATTAAAAAACCTCTTTATGACACAATTATGACGATGCCATCAACCTTTGTTTAATTTTATTACGTTATTTGGTCATAAGTTGATCGATATTTATTCACCAATATGGATAATGTACAGCTGATTCAATTAACGGATAAATATCATGAATATTCAGAACAACAGTGCTGTTAGCTTTCACTATAAACTTACCGATGATGATGGTATTAGTATTGATAGCTCAGAGGGCAAAGAGCCTCTTGATTACTTACACGGCGCAGGAAATATTATTCCCGGCTTAGAAAAAGCCCTAGAAGGCAAAACCATCGGTGATTCACTAACCGTTGCAGTCACAGCGGCTGAGGGTTATGGCGAAGTTCAAAAAGAGCTTATTCAAGAAGTGCCGCGCGAAGCGTTCCAAGGCATAGATACCATTGAATTAGGCATGCAGTTTGAAGCTCAAACCGGCCAGGGCGGGACTGTGCCAGTGACTGTGGTTGCGGTAACAGACGAACTCGTTACTGTTGATGGCAACCACCCCCTAGCAGGTAAAAACCTAAATTTTGATGTCACTATTGAAGCAGTGCGTGAAGCCTCAAAAGAAGAATTAGCTCGTGGGCATTTGCATGATTTAGACGCTGAAGAGCAGTAAATCGAGACTGTCATAAAAATGTCATCTTTTGTGATTAATTTGTTTATTTTGTTAGCTTAAGAAATATTATGTCGATTAAAGTTGCAATTAACGGGTTTGGCCGCATAGGCCGACTCGCACTAAGAGAGTCTTGGGGCTGTGCCGATTTTGATATTGTGCATATCAACGAGATGGCAGGCGATGCTCAAAGTGCAGCACATTTGCTGCGCTTTGATTCCGTTCATGGTCAATGGGATAAACTAGTTTCTGTTGATAATGATCACCTGATGATTGATGACCATAAAATTAGTTACTCGCAAAATCAGGCTATCGCCGATACCGACTGGCGCGGTGCAAACGTCGATATCATTCTCGACTGTACTGGCGCTTTTAAAAGCCCTGAGGCCCTATCGCCCTACTTTGAACAAGGCGTTTCAAAGGTAGTGGTATCTGCGCCTGTTAAAGGCTTCCCCAGAGATCAGGTGTTAAACGTTGTTATGGGTATTAATGACCATGAATATACGGGTCAGGATATTGTGACCGCGGCTTCATGTACTACCAATTGTATTGCGCCGGTGGTGGATGTTATTCAACAGTGTTTTGGTATTTCTCATGGGTCAATGACCACTATCCACGATATGACCAATACGCAAAGTATTATTGATCAATATCATAAAGATTTACGCAGATCGCGAGCTAGCAGTATGTCTTTGATCCCCACCAGCACTGGCTCTGCAACAGCAATTACTGAAATTTTTCCCGAGCTAAAGGGTAAAATAAATGGTGTTGCTGTTCGCGTTCCATTAGCCAATGCCTCATTGACTGACTGTGTTTTTGAAGTAGAGAAGTCGGTTACAATTGACGATGTAAATTCTGCACTGCAAACCGCTGCAAATGGACGTCTCAAAGGTATTCTGGGCTATGAGGAATTACCCCTCGTTTCTGTCGATTACACCAATGATATTCGCTCAGGTATTGTCGATGCGCCATCAACTATGGTGATAAACGGTACTCAGGTAAAATTATTAGTCTGGTATGACAACGAAATTGGCTATGTAAACCGTATGATGGAGCTAGTATCTAAAGTCGCTCTATCCATGTAGCTATGAAGATCAAATCTGTTCAACAGCAATATCTGACAATTACCCTTAGCTACTGGGCATTTACTCTATCTGACGGCGCACTGCGCATGTTGGTACTTTTTTTCTTCCATGGCTTGGGCTACTCACCGCTGGAGCTTGCTAGTTTATTTATTCTGTATGAGTTTTTCGGCATTCTTACCAATCTCTACGGCGGATGGTTGGCTACACGTATTGGCCTAAATACAGCATTACATATAGGTTTAGGTCTACAAATAGTCGCTTTAGGTATGCTGACCGTTGATGCCTCAATTTTAGGCATTACCTATGTAATGATTGCCCAAGCCATTTCTGGGGTTGCCAAAGACCTTAATAAGATGAGTGCTAAAAGCAGTATTAAGCTATTAGTGAGTGATCATCAGAAAACCAAGCTTTATCGTTGGGTGGCACTGCTAACTGGATCAAAAAACAGCCTTAAAGGTCTGGGGTTTTTTCTTGGCGGCTTTTTGATGGCAACTCTCGGCTTTGCTAACAGCCTATTTGCACTAATGGCTTTATTAGCCATTACACTGTTACTTAGCCTGATATTTTTGCAGTCGCAAACAACCTCTTATAAGCCGAAATTTACTGAAACACTGTCAAAAAGTCGTGATATTAATCTGTTATCTGCTGCCCGCTTCTTTTTGTTTGGCTCCAGAGATATCTGGTTTGTGGTGGCCCTGCCCGTTTTTCTACAGAGCCAACTTCAATGGACTCACCTTCAAGTTGGTAGTTTTATGGCATGTTGGGTCATCGGCTATGGCGTGGTTCAAGCTCTTGCGCCCAAAATTACCGCCAATAACCAACAACAAACCCCTAGTGGTTCCGCACTCACATCTTGGGTCGCAAGATTAGCCCTTATTCCTGCTTTGATTGCGGGCGTGATGGCTTATGGTCTTGATCCAGCAATGGTGCTAATAATAGGCTTGCTGCTTTATGGCGGTGTTTTTGCCATCAACTCTAGTATTCATTCATTTTTAATTGTAGCTTTTTCAAAAAGAGATTCTGTTTCAGCTGATGTCGGCTTCTACTATATGGCCAATGCCGCAGGGAGATTAACAGGCACACTGCTATCCGGTCTTATTTACCAGCAATATGGTCTGGCAGCTTGCCTTGTTGTCTCATCAATAATGGTTATTGCCAGTGTCTTGCTTAGCGCCAAAATTAGCCGCTAAAAGCCACTGACATACTAATACCTGCCTATTCACAGCTGCTAATCTCTGATACATTTCGCATTACATTTAATTAATATTTTTGGCGACAATTTATGAGTAATGAAGAAAGTAACGCAATGAGCCCGGACGAGCTTTTTAGAGAAGAAAACTATACCGACCAAAAAACTGGTGCTATTCGAAAATTGATTCCTGTATTGGCAGATGGTTCTGACGACCCTGATCGCACCACTGCATTTTTTGGCTCAGCTCAGGTAATGACTCCTATGGGTGCTATTCCGCTAAACTTTGCCCTCGACGGTGAAACTATTGGCGAAGCCGCCCAAGACTTTGCAGGCAAAGCGGCAATTGCCGTTGAAGAGGCTGGAAAAGAGCTTGAACGTATGCGTCGTGAACAGGCATCAAAAATAGTAGTGCCAGGACAAGAGGGTAATAATCCCGGTGGCGGCATTATTACTTAGTCACTAGTAGGGTTTTATCAATCGGATAAAATGCGGATGCGGCATTCACTAGGGATGCCGCAGTTAGCTGAGGGACACCATAGACTACTGTGTCCTTACCATTGCCGCTGGAAATGCGCTGTAATAATCTATCAAAATCACCATCGCCCGATAACAACACTAGTTTATCTATATCCTGCCTAGCTGCCGCATCCATCATATCTATGGCAATGCCCACATCCCAATCACCCTTAGCCGAGCCATCAGAGCGCTGAATATAGGGCTTTAAGTTGACCTCAAAGCCAATATTTCTAAGGGTTTGCTGGAAGCTTTTCTGCTTAGAGTTAATACTCTCGATAGCATAGGCATTCGCTAAAACTATGTTGTGTTGTGCAGATAGCCTGTTCCATAAGGTTTGATAATTAAAAAAATCTTGATAAGTATCCCTGACGGTATAGTAGATATTTTGAACATCGACAAATACGGCAATTTTTTCCATTATTTAATTTCCTCAAAGTCATCACCTAAGAAGTAACTATCGGCCGGATGCAACATAATGGAAAAACTAAATACGGAATCACCTGACCATTCTCTACGAGACAGTTGCAGACAACTGGGAGTATCCTGATTGGGTAGTCTTAATTCCAATCGTTGGCTTGCACTCGGGGTTACCGCTTTAAGCTGATAATCCGTCTTTTGAGGGGGACAAATCCAGTGAATATAGTCATCTGGGTCAACTTTATCCAATTTTTGCTTCAATAGAGCAGGTGCAAAGGTGCGATTAACCCAAATTTTCTGCCATTGTATGGGCTGGTCATTGCTTAGATGCAATACAATTAACTGAAATAACAGAGTTTCAGTTTGCAAACCCATTAATTTAGCGATTTCCGAAGTGGCCTGAACAGCATCCACTAAAATCATCTTGTGGCTATGGGTATTTTTTTGCTTTGCCGCCGCTACAACATCCTTAAGCATTATATATGGTATTTGTTTAGGTGTATCAGCGACAAAAGTACCTGAACCCTGAGTTCTTATCAGCAATCCTGAATCTGCTAACTCCTGAACTGCGCGTCTTGCCGTCATTCTACTCACGGAAAAAGTATCGGCTAAGGATTGCTCGGTGGGTATTCGCCGACCCGGCGCCCATTGCTCAGATTTAATCTGCTGCTCTAAAAACTGCTTTATCAGCGCAAATTGAGGTAGTTTTTGATCTTTTACACCCATAGAGATCAGCCATATTTGTATATACATATTATTTGTATATACATTTGAAATAAATAAAACTACTATTTTATAATGTAAATCGATTAATTATTTGTATATACAATATCGATTTATAATAACAGATCTTTTTGCTGTCGGGTCATTTTTTTTATTTGCGCCTCACGAATAGAGGCGCTGCTTCGATTATGCCCAGATTCGGTATATACAAAATCACAGGCTTGGCGCCCGCGAAAATACTTGGCACCGCCTTTACCGGTTTGATGCTGCTTGAGCCGCCGCTGCAAATCAGTGGTTATACCCGTATAAAGCGAATCATCATTGGCGCGAATAATATATACATGCCAGTTAGACTTTTGACTTGCGGTCATTATGAGGTAGCCTTCAAAAGTTGCTGACAGTTTCTGCATCGGTATTCTGACTGACCGGATTGCACTCTACGATGCCTAATAAGAGACAGTTGATGTATTTTACAACCACAACTATAGGCTACACGCTGATATTGCTTGACTGGAATGCCAGCTAAATCAAAATCACCCGTGACCTTTGGCTCAACGCCAAAAGCCTGCATAACTGATTTCCACTCCTTACCATGGGGCTTAACCTTGCGAAAAGTCCACAGGCAATCAGTAATATAATGCGCTACTTCATGGGGTATGGTTTGCTCTATACTGTGTTTGTAGTATTTTGCGAACAGCCATGGATTAAAACGAATTAGTCTTTCGCGGCCATCGCGTCGGTACATACCGGCACATTTGCCGCGCAAATCGAACCTTATTGGTATAGCGGCAAAGCGTTTGCTATAAATCTGACTAGCACAAGCAATATAGTTTAGGGTCAACTCTTGCACTTCGGCTATCTGCTTATCAGAAATAGGTGCAATAAGGTCTGTCTTTGTGGCTATGGTGTGCATCATTCGATTATAAAGAATCATGGTATCGGCACAAGAGAGAGTTATAATAGAGTTAACAACTGAGCAAATATACTTATGAACGTAGATTTACATTGCCATACCAACCTATCTGATGGTTCTCTAGCCCCTAAAGAGCTTATACAGTTGGCTATTGAGCGAAAAATCGATGTTTTAGCTATAACTGATCACGATAATATTGACTGTTATTCTGAAATCACTGCTCCTAAAGAAGGCTTAACCCTAATTAGCGGTATTGAGTTTTCCACAACCTGGAATAATATTGGCGTGCATATTGTTGGTCTTAATATGGACCTTAGCAACCCTGAATTGCTAAAAGGGATTGAATTTCAATCAGTCGCTCGAGAAAAACGCGCAACTTTAATTGACGAAAAATTACATAATTTAGGCATTAAGGGCTGTCTTGAAGGCGCCAAACGTTTTAGCAGCGGCCAGCAGGTAGGACGCCCACACTTTGCACAGTACCTTGTTGAGATAGGAGCTGTAAGCAATATTCAACAGGCATTTAAGCGCTATTTAGGTGCCGGAAAAGCTGGCGACATTAAGCAGCAGTGGGCCAGTCTGGGCGATGTTGTATCTTGGATACGCGGCGCTGGCGGAATTGCTGTTTTGGCCCATCCAACCAAGTACAAATTGACTAGAACAAAGCTCTGCCGCCTTTTAGAAGACTTTGTCGAGCTTGGCGGAGAAGCTATGGAGGTTATTTCAGGCAATCAAACCGCCTCTGAGACCCAGTCTATGGCGAGACTATGCAAGCAATATAATTTACTCGCCTCGCGCGGCTCAGACTTTCATACACCAGGACAACCATGGGCTGCTTTAGGCATGGCATCCGAATTGCCGGCGGACTGTCAGCCAGTATGGAGCAGATGGGCAGAATTAGCTGACTAAATTCAACATTACGACAAAAGCCTGCACCCAATTCCACCCCAGACAAATACTGTGTATACTTGCATGCGCTGTAATGTTCTGTTTTTAAAACTACCTTTTTTTCAATGAGATTCTAAACGTGAATATCTTTATTTTTGTAAGCCAAGAATGGCTTCTAATTACTTTTCTTTTTGCTCTTATTGCCGCCTTAGTGGCAGTAACACGAAAAAACAACGGCTTACCCATTTTTGCTAGCGAGCTAGTTACATTAATGAACCAAGATAAAGCTGTACTAATTGATGTGCGATCTGCCAATGACTTTAACCAAGGCCATATTCACGGATCTATTAATATACCGCATAATGCCATAGCCAGCAGAACCAGTGAGCTAGAAAAATATAAATCATCGCTGATTGTTCTAGCCGACCAAATGGGGCAACAGGCTGGCTCAGTCGGCGGGCTACTAAAAAAGCAAGGCTACAATATCCGCCGTCTAAGCGGCGGTATTTCGCAATGGCGACACAGTAACTTGCCTCTAGTTAGCGGCAAGAAGTAGTCAACATTGGCAAATTTCGAAGATTTAAACGCAGTTACCGTCTATGGGACTAAATTTTGTCCTTACTGTATCGCTGCAAGACAGCTTCTTGATGCAAAAAATGTGGCATATCAGTATACAGCAGTTGATAACAATCCCGATCTTAGAGAGAATATATTAAAGCGGAGCGGTCAGAGGACAGTTCCACAAATTTGGATTGGTGAGCAGCATATTGGCGGCTTTACTGATCTGCGCAAACTCGCATTAAATGGTGATTTAGATCGCCTTCTAAGCGCCTAATCAAAAGTTAAATTTAAGGGTTTTACCATGGCTAAAAAAGATACAGAAAAAAAACAAGACGCTGAACAACCGCAATTTTCTATACAGCGCGTTTATCTAAAAGATCTCTCTTTTGAAACCCCACAGGGCGCGGCAGGCTTCCAAAAGAAATGGCAGCCCAAGGTTAGCCAAGATCTTAATACCAAAACCACTCAAGTAGAAGATGGGATTTTTGAAGTTGCTCTTCGCATTACTATTAATGTCACCGATGGTGATGACACAATTTATATTGTTGAGGCTGAGCAGGCTGGCTTATTCAATATCAAGGGCTTTACAGAAGAGCAATTGCCGCAAATTCTAAATACAACGTGTCCAGGAATTTTGTTCCCATATTTGCGTGAAACACTCGACAATGTGGTGACTAAGGGCTCATTCCCCGCACTACTGCTTCCGCCTATTAATTTTGATGCGCTATTTGCCAATGCTGTACAACAAGCAGCAGCTGAGGCACAAGAAAATACTGATGGTACTCAGCATTAATCAAGGCTGCGCCTTGAAAGTAAAAAAACCCGCCTAAAAGGCGGGTTTTTTTAAACTTAAGAAAATTTAGCCTCACTTTTCAATACTGTATTCCTGTAACTTTCTTGTGAGTGTATTACGCCCCCAACCAAGCAATTGTGCAGCATCTTTTTTCCTGCCCGCTGTATGCGCTAATGCCGCCTCTATCATAGTGCGCTCAAAATCAGGAATAGCCGAAGATAATATATCCGCTCGACCCGCACCCAATTCTTTATCTGCCCATTTTCGCAGCATTGTCTGCCAATCACCTGAAATACGTTGATCCTTATCAGACTGCTCAGCCCTTAATTCTGGAGGTAAATCAGAGAGAAGCACCTCTCTACCTGCCGCCATAACTGTTAACCATCGACAGATATTTTCTAACTGCCTAACATTGCCCGGCCATGGCAAACTAAAAAGAAATTCTTCAGCCTCAGGAGAGAGTACTTTGGGCTCCATCTCAAGCTCTTTGGCGGCGCTATGGAAAAAATGCTGCATTAATTCAGGTATATCTTCTCGGCGGTCTGCTAATCGCGGCAAGTGAACCCTGATAACATTTAAGCGATGATAAAGATCTTCCCTAAAGCGATTCTCTGTCACCAATGTTTCAAGATTTTGGTGGGTTGCAGCAATAATACGAACGTCCACTTTAACGGCCATATGGCCACCTACACGGTAAAATTCACCATCAGCCAGCACTCGCAATAACCGGGTTTGCGCCTCAGCGGGCATATCGCCAATTTCATCTAGGAACAAGGTGCCGCCATTAGCCTGCTCAAAACGCCCCTCGCGTCGCTGCGCAGCACCGGTAAAAGCGCCTTTTTCATGACCGAAGAGCTCTGATTCAATTAAATCATGGGGGATAGCCGCCATATTCAAGGCAATAAACTTATTATTACGTCGCGGGCTGTGTTTATGTAAGGCTTGGGCAACCAATTCTTTACCCGTTCCCGACTCGCCATTAATAAGCACAGTGATGTTTGAGTTAGATAACCTGCCAATGGCTCGAAACACTTCCTGCATTGCCGGCGCTTCACCAATGATTTCACTTTGCGGAGACTCAGCCACCTCAGCAGATACTTTTTGTTCGTTAGCAAAGCTAATACCGCGTCGCGCCACGTCTACTAATTCTTCTAGATCAAATGGCTTTGGTAAATATTCAAAAGCACCACTTTGATAGGCTGAAACCGCACTATCTAAGTCAGAATGAGCGGTAGTAATTATGATCGGCATTTCAGGGTGGTCTGCGTGAATACGCTGCAAAAGCTCTAACCCATCCATTCCGGGCATTCTTATATCCGAAATAATTATCTCAGGCTGATCTTTCTCTAATGCTTCCAGCAGATCTTCACCATTTTCAAAGCTTTTCACTTGAATATCTTCACGCCGAATCGCTTTTTCCATTACCCATCGCAGTGAACGATCATCTTCTGCAATCCAAATTTCTGAAGTCATTTGCAACTATACCTTTATTGGTAAATAAATTGAGAAGCAGGTATCACCTGGTCTCGAATCACATTCTATAGTGCCCTGATGGCCATTAACGGCATTTTGCGCAATGGTTAAACCAAGACCTGAACCCTGTTTTCGGCCACTAATCATTGGAAAAAATATCTGCTCTTTGATTTCTTCCGACACGCCGGGTCCATTATCAATTATCTCTATCTTACAGATCATCTTGTGGCGCTCACCCGCAATGGTAAAGCTTCGATTAACTCTGGTTCTAAACGTTATCTTTGGCTGCTTTTGGTCAGAGTCTATCAATGCCTGCATGGCATTTCGCGCCACATTAAGCACTGCCTGAATCAACTGTTCTGCGTCGCCATCAATCGGTGGAATACTCGGATCATAATCGCGAATAATTTCAATTTGACCCTGCAACTCGGCCTGCATTAGCACCACAACACGCTCTGTTACCTCATGAATACTTATTTGCGTATAGGTCGGCACTTGATTAGGACCCAACAATCGATCCACCAAATTTCTCAAGCGATCAGTTTCAGTCATAATGATTTGACATAGCTCTCTAGTCTCACCATCCAAACTCTGCTCAGCTATTTCATCGTCTAGTAGCTGTGCAGCCCCACGAATACCACCCAAAGGGTTCTTGATTTCATGGGCTAAGCCGCGAATCAATGTTTTTGAGGTCTCCTGAACAGACAACATTGCCTCTTCGCGATTAATTTTCAAAAACCGATCTATGGGCTGCAGTTCCATCAATAACTTCTTTTGCCCATCTAGCTCAATCGGAATTCCTGAGTAATCGACTTTGATAGGGCCGGCCGAGTAGGTGTCTAAAAACTCGTGCCGCCTTGTATAAGGGCGACCCGTTGCCAAAGACCCTTCGATACTTTTTAAAACATTACCCGCGTCTCTAAATAATGCACTTGCTGGCAGTCCTTTAAGGCGAGAACTGCTTACCTGAAACATAGCCTCGAATGCAGCATTTATATATTCAATCTTTAGATCCTCATCCAACAACAGCACGGCTGTGTTGAGGTTTTCGATCAAAAAATGATGTATTTTATTTAAACCCACCTAAGGTTATCTCCCAACTGAATTATCAGTGCATCTGGTTATCTTGCAATTTGCGAGCCAATTATTTTAAGAATTTTGATCAATTTTATAAGTTAAACTATTAATTACATCAATATTTAACATAAATTAGGCATCAAACAACTAACTGAAAAACAGTATGCACTATTATGGTGCAAATATATAATTTTTAAGACAAAAAAAACCCGCCGCCACAAGACGCCGGGTTTTTATATACAGCGCTTGCACGCTGCATTGATACATCTTAGCAGCTGTAGTACATATCAAACTCAACTGGATGAGTTGTGTGTTCAACTTTGTACACTTCTTCCATCTTCAGCTCAATATAAGCGTCAATCATGTCGTTAGTAAATACGCCACCAGCTGTTAGGAACTCACGATCACCATCTAATTCATCAAGGGCTTCTCTCAAGCTACCAGCAACCTGTGGAATAGCTGCTGCTTCTTCAGCAGGAAGATCATATAGGTCTTTATCCGCCGCATCACCCGGGTGAAGCTTGTTCTTAACACCATCGATACCCGCCATAAGCATAGCCGCAAACATTAAGTATGGGTTAGCTGTTGGATCACCGAATCGTGCTTCAATACGCTTACCTTTAGGGCTTGGCACATAAGGAATACGAATTGATGCAGAGCGGTTACGAGCTGAGTATGCCAACATTACTGGCGCCTCAAAACCTGGGATCAAACGTTTGTATGAGTTAGTTGAGGCATTAGCGAATGCATTGATTGCTTTGGCGTGCTTGATAATACCGCCAATGTAATAAAGCGCAGTTTCACTAAGACCCGCATAGCCATCACCCGCAAATTGGTTTTCACCGTTTTTCCAGAATGACTGATGACAGTGCATACCAGAACCATTATCACCCACTAGAGGCTTAGGCATAAAGGTTGCTGTCTTGCCGTAGGCATGAGCTACATTGTGAACACAGTACTTAAGAATTTGTACTTCGTCAGCTTTCTTAACTAGGGTGTTGAAACGAATACCGATTTCGCACTGACCAGCAGTACCAACTTCGTGGTGATGCACTTCAACATCAAGACCCATTTGCTCCATAGCGCCACACATAGCAGCACGCATATCGTGGAGGCTGTCTACTGGAGGTACAGGGAAGTAACCACCTTTAACACCTGGACGGTGACCCATATTGCCATCAGGAAGATCGGCAGATGATGACCAAGCAGCTTCTTCAGAAGAGATCTTATAGAAAGCACCGCTCATGTCTGCGCCCCACTTAACATCATCAAATACGAAGAACTCAGGCTCTGGACCAAAATAAGCTGTATCACCTAGGCCTGTTGACTCAAGGTATTGCTCAGCGCGCTCAGCGATTGAACGTGGATCACGCTCATAACCTTGCATAGTTGAGGGCTCAACGATTCCACAGCGAACAATGACAGTAGTCTCGTCAGTAAAAGGATCTAAAACTGCAGTGCTATCATCCGGCATTAGAATCATGTCTGATTCATTAATACCTTTCCAGCCAGCGATAGACGACCCATCAAACATTTTTCCTTCGACAAAGAAATCTTCGCCTACTTCAGAAATGGGTATAGACACATGCTGCTCTTTACCTTTTGTGTCGGTGAAACGAAGATCAACCCAGCGGGCTTCACTTTCTTTAATAAGATCTAGGGTCTTGTAAGACATTTTTTTCTCCACTTTACTTAAATTCGTGTAAAACTTACTTAATTGTTAAATCATTGGCCTTCGCACCTGGGTTACAAGCAGCAAATACCTTTTTAATCCCACATGAGACTTGCAATTCTTATGCCAAATATTTCAAGGAGTTAATTAAGCTCTAATTTTTGGCAACTCCACTAGAATGCGCAGCTAAGCTGTTTACTATTAATCAAACAATAACTGCTTACCGTTTATTTGCACTAATATAGTGCTTGCAACAAAAAATAAGCACCATAATAGTGCTTATTTAATAAGTCCAAGCCAATCAGCTCAGAATTGCCCCAGTATAAAGCAAACTGACACGAAATATCTCATCTAAATTTAAAGATAGTTAAATTCCTACAGCAAAAAACTAAAAAAGTTAGAAAAAAGTAATTTTTTACCTCGGAAAACTGGCTTTTTTACAGCCAATATCATCTTAGATTGAGTCTATTGCACAACAAAATTTAGCGAACATTGAAAACTTTTATAGCAGTTCCCTGAAATTCTCGTATAATCGCGACTTTTTCGCCCCACAAGGCTAACATCAGGTATCTTCATGTCTATTGAAAATTTGCGCAATATTGCCATTATCGCCCACGTAGATCACGGCAAAACGACTTTGGTTGATAAACTTCTGAGCCAATCAGGCACTCTCGATCGCAAGGATGTTGGATCTGAGAGGCTAATGGATTCTAACGATCAAGAAAAAGAGCGAGGCATTACTATTCTCGCCAAAAATACTGCAATCAACTGGAATAACTACCGTATCAATATTGTAGACACTCCTGGTCACGCTGATTTCGGTGGCGAAGTTGAGCGAGTACTCTCTATGGTTGACTCGGTACTACTTCTGGTAGATGCCGTCGATGGCCCTATGCCGCAAACGCGGTTTGTAACCTCTAAGGCTTTTGAGCAAGGTTTGCGCCCCATTGTAGTTATCAACAAGGTAGACCGTCCAGGTGCTCGCCCAGATTGGGTAATGGATCAGGTTTTTGATCTATTTGACAGCCTTGGCGCTACCGATGAGCAGCTCGACTTCCCTGTAATTTATGCCTCAGCTCTAAACGGTATCGCTGGAACTGATGCGGATTATATGGCTGAAGATATGACGCCCTTATATGAAATGATCGCTGCTGATGTTCCCTCACCGAAGGTTGATGTTAGCGGTCCATTCCAAATGCAGATTTCCGCGCTCGCCTATGACAGCTATGTTGGGGTTATCGGCGTCGGTCGAATCACTAGAGGTACATTGAAGCCAGGCCAGCAGGTCATCGTTAAATCCTCTGATGATAAAGAACGTAAAGGTAAAGTACTTAATGTTAAGGGCTATCTAGGCCTTGATCAGGTGGAAACAGAGTTAGCAGAGGCTGGCGATATCGTTTGTATCAATGGCATCGATGGTCTAGGCATCTCAGATACGCTGTGTGATCCGGATAATATTGAAGCGCTGCCAGCGCTAAGCGTTGATGAGCCAACCGTAAGTATGACCTTTATTGTAAATAACTCACCTTTTGCTGGGCTCGAAGGCAAGTACGTTACAACAAGAAATATTAAAGACCGCCTTGATCAAGAGTTGATTCACAACGTGGCGCTGCGCGTCAAACAGGGCGACTCGCCCGATAAATTTATTGTTTCAGGCCGCGGTGAACTTCACCTGTCCGTGCTGATTGAAACAATGCGCCGCGAAGGCTTTGAGATGGGCGTTTCTCGCCCAGAAGTTGTGACCAAGATTGTCGACGGCAGTGTTCAGGAACCCTATGAGCAAGTTGTTATTGACGTGGAAGAGCAGCATCAAGGATCGGTGATGGAAGAGCTGGGTATACGCAAGGGCGAAATGACCAATATGGAGCCCGACGGAAAAGGGCGTGTTCGCCTTGAGTTTATGATTCCCTCTCGCGGGCTAATTGGCTTTCGCGGAGCCTTTTTAACTCTAACCTCTGGCTCGGGCATTATGACTAGTGTATTCGACCATTATGGTCCGCTAAAAGAGGGCGAAGCTCACAGCCGCCAAAATGGCGCTCTTGTCAGCATGGTTAAAGGGAAAACTGCCGCTTTTGCACTCTATAATATTCAGGCTCGTGGCCGTTTATTTCTGGGGCATGCGGTTGATGTCTATGAGGGACAGATTGTGGGGATTCACAGTCGAGGCAACGATCTTGTTGTGAACCCCATCAAAGGTAAGCAGCTTACTAATGTTCGCGCATCTGGCACTGATGAAGCACTGACTTTAGTGCCGCCTATCAAGCACACCCTAGAGCAGGCATTAGAGTTTATTGAAGATGATGAGCTGGTTGAAGTAACACCTGAAAGTATCAGAATTCGCAAAAAATTATTGACTGAAAATCTGCGTAAACGCGCACCCAAATAAACTATTCAGTAACTATTTAAAAATCTATGCAGTGATAGGCTATTCTTTATGAGTAGCCTTCACGGACTTTTTGCATGGAAATACAACAGAAAGTTGATAAGTTTTTTTTGCTGTTTTTTCTTGCATTCCAACAGTTAATCGCCATCGTCTGCGCTATTTATTACTTTCATGGTGGGCAAACTCATATGGTGATGTTTTTTATTGCCATATGCAGTGGAATTTTGCTGACCCTAGCCTTTTACTGCGCCTTGTGTTTCTTCACTTTAGCAAAGTGGACTCTATTGCTTATAATGGTAATAGGCCACATGCTCTTAATTGCAATATCATCAGATCAGATATCTGCCATTTGGTGCCTAACTACAGTGCCCGTTATCGGCTTACTTCTGGGCCAAATGCGTGGCGTTATTGTCCTTATAATTATTTTTATTAGTACCTTTCTTTATCTATTAGCTGGGTTATCTCCGTTTGTCAGTATTCAATATGACGGCATCCTTGTATTGCGGTTTTTATTTTCCTATGGGCTGCTCATGATGCTGTCAAATGCCATGGGGCAATATAGATTTCCCGACTTTAAACAGCGAAACCTTGCACTATCTAAAAAGAAAAAAATTGAACTCCAGGATATTCTCACTAAATTACCTCATCGGCATTGTATGGAAGAGCATCTCAGATTAAGTTATCGAGAATATGAGCTAGGCATTAGCTATTTTTGTATAATCCTGGCAGATATTGATAATTGCAGAGCAATTAATGATCGCTATGGCAGAGCGCTAGGTGATTTAGCATTAAAAAAAGTTGGTCAGCTACTTCTAACTGAACTGAGAGAAAACGATATGGCTGGGCGCTGGAGCGGCAACCAATTTATACTTGTTCTGCCCGAAATCGCTCAAAATGTCACCGTAGCAATAGCCGAGCGTATTCGGCAAAGAGCCCATCAAATAGAATTATACTCTCAAGGAGATCAGGTAAAAATTACCCTTAGTATTGGCATTTGTTCAACAGCAAAAGCCTCGGGACTGGATGATCTTTTATCATTAGCTGAAAATTGCGTATATCAAGCCAAGCAAATGGGACGCAATATGGTGATTACTGCCTAGTGATTTGCGGTGCGGCATAAACAATCAACTACATGATCGTTTACCACCCCCATAGCCTGTAAGTAGGCATAACAGATAGTAGTACCAAAAAATGTAAACCCGCGAGCTTTCATATCTTTACTTATGCGATCTGATAAGTCAGTAGATACCGGAATTTTCGCCTCATCAGCCCAGTTATTGACTACAGAGCGATGATCAACATACTCCCATAGATAATTGGAGAAACTACCTCGCTCTGACTGAAGCTTAATAAAGCATTGGGCATTGGTTATGGCACTTTCGATTTTTAATCGATTGCGCACAATACCAGTATCCGCCATTAACCTTTGAATATCAGCAGCATCATATAGTGCTACTCGCTGAACATCGAAATCGGCAAAAGCACTGCGATAGTTCTCACGTTTACGCAAAATTGTAAGCCATGAAAGTCCCGCTTGAGCGGACTCTAAAATCAAAAATTCGAATAGCTTTTTATCATCGCGACAGGGGACCCCCCACTCATTATCATGATAATTTTGGTAGGCTTGATCTTCACCGCACCAAGAACAGCGAACGTTTGTATTAAGCATTATATTACTCGACAATTTTCACATCAGTATAGGCCAATATAGGATAAATAGTGCAATCGATAGCACTGGTGAAATTTCTGGCTATAATTGATGATCTTATAGATAAGGAAAAAACCATGCTAGGTTTGATTCAGCGAGCCTCATCCGCTTCAGTGTCAATTGACAACCATATTGTCGGACAAATCAATCGGGGTATTGTGCTTCTTCTTGGGGTAGAAAAAAACGATACCATCGCACAGGCTGATCAACTTTTACAAAAGATTCTAAACTATAGAATCTTTAACGATAACAGCGGAAAAATGAATTTGTCATTGCAGGATATTGCCGCTGATTTACTGATCGTTTCACAGTTCACTCTCGCCGCAGACACAAGAAAAGGGTTGCGTCCTAGTTTCTCTTCCGCAGCGCCACCAGAGCAAGCAAAAATACTTTATGAGCATTTTCTAAAGCAAGCAAAAAATTGCCACAATGGCGCAGTTGCTAGCGGTCATTTTGGTGCAGATATGCAGGTATCACTATGCAATGATGGGCCTGTGACTTTTATGCTTAACAGCAACTAATTATCTTAGCTTTTCTAACAATAACTGGTGGAACCCTTCAAAACCACCGTTGCTCATGATAACTATATGTATAGGTTTATTGACAGTTTGCCCAGCTGTGATAGCTTGAATAACAGAATCTAATAAACTAGAAATATCCTTCGTGACCGATACTGCAACATCACAGTCTTTGGCAACAGATAATAAATCCCAATCTATACTGGCATTTTGATACCACAGCACCTGATCTGCATCCACTATAGATGAGCTCAATGCCTGCTGGTGAACACCCAATTTCATGGTGGCTGACCGAGGCTCTATTACCGCCACTATATGTGCATCACCTACCTTTGCTCGCAATCCTTCCAGGGTGGTTTTTATGGCCGTGGGATGATGGGCAAAATCATCATAAATAGTTAAATTTTGTTCGCTATAGATTGTCTCCATACGGCGCTTAATGCCCACAAATAAGCTTAGGGCATCACAGGCTTGTTGAACATTTATCCCAATCTCAAATGCGGCCGCTACAGCAGCCATAGCATTTTTTACATTATGTATTCCTGAATGCTGCCAATTGACCACTGCCTGCTGGCCAGAGTCATGGTGAGTAATTGTAAATTGAGAGCCATCATCAACTAACAACTCATAACTCCAGTTGGCTTTGGTCATGGAAAAACTGCGCTGTTGGCTCCAACAGCCCTGATCAATAACTTCAAGCACAGCCTTATCATCGGCAGGATAAATTACTGAACCACTACTTGGCACTGTGCGCACACAGTGATGAAACTGCCGCTGAATAGCGGCCAAATCATCAAAAATATCCGCATGATCATACTCGAGATTATTAATAATCAGGCTATTGCTATTGTAATGAATAAATTTAGAGCGCTTATCGAAAAAAGCCGTATCATATTCATCCGCTTCAATCACAAAGTAGTTGTTGCCATCGGGTGCCGTTCCGCCAATACGAGCAGATATCCCAAAATCTTGCGGCACGCCGCCAATTAAATACCCCGGATGATAGTCCGCAGTATCCAGAATTTTTGCCAACATACTACTGGTAGATGTTTTACCATGGGTGCCCGACACCGCAAGAACATGCTTATGCTTTAACAAATTATCTCCCAACCACTGGGGGCCGGAGGTATAGGGCAGTTTATGGTCGAGCATATATTCGACGCAGGGATTGCCGCGAGATAACGCATTACCCACCACAATCAAGTCTGGTGCAGGATTTAATTGCGCAGAATCAAACCCCTCAATTAGCTCAATACCCGCCTGCTGAAGCTGGGCACTCATAGGGGGATATACATTGGCATCACAACCAGACACCCGATGGCCAGCGGACTTAGCTAACTGAGCCAAGCTTCCCATAAATGTGCCGCAGATCCCTAAAAAATGCAGATGCATAAACTGTCCTAATTAATTAAGTGACTATTAGAACAATAAATCAATCGCTAGCATAGTGTCCATTGCTTACAGCGCTTAGTGATTAATGTATTTTTTAACTGCGGATACCAAGGTAGCCCATTTTTATAGGGCGGATAGTCCTCGCCAGCAATCAGCGGCAATAAATAGTCTCTCGCTTTCGAGGTAATGCCAAAGCCATCTGATCTAATAAATGCATTTGGCATCTTTTTCTCCCCATTGGCAACTTCAGCTAATGGCGCCTCAGCCATAGACCAGCCATAGGATTTGCCAATATCTCGCTGAATACTAATCATTATGGCATTTTTGCCCTCTAGTGCTTTTTCTACAGCAACT
Source organism: uncultured Porticoccaceae bacterium (assembly GCA_965662525.1). Taxonomy (GTDB): domain Bacteria; phylum Pseudomonadota; class Gammaproteobacteria; order Pseudomonadales; family Porticoccaceae; genus HTCC2207. The sequence goes on along the minus strand of CBFIHQ010000002.1, from coordinate 99,092 downwards.
TCACCCACCGCATAGGCCTGTTCAACATCCGCTTTAGATGCGATATGCCGAGCTGAACGCTGTAAATAATCAGCCACCGCATAATGGTATTTATAACCTAGTGAATGCTTGATCATACTACAGAGTGCTGGCGCTACACCGCCCAACTGCTTATGACCAAAAGCATCTTCCGTCAAAGAGCCTGATAGCAGCCCACCATCAGCATAGGTCACTCCCTCGGAAGCCACCACTACACAGTAGCCAAAGTTTGCGACAGTTTTTTTGACCTTAGCAATAAATGCCTCCCGATCAAAAGCCACCTCTGGAAATAAAATAATATGCGGTGGCTGCCTTGGATCATCTGCAACAAGCCCGGAAGCTGCAGCAATCCATCCAGCATGATGCCCCATTACCTCTAAAATAAACACTTTGGTTGAAGACGCTGACATCGAAGCTATATCCAAACCAGCCTCTTTGGTAGATACCGCCACATACTTAGCCACCGAGCCAAACCCTGGCGAGCAATCGGTCAGAGGCAGATCATTATCGATGGTTTTAGGGATATGAATGGCCTGAATCGGATAACCCAAAGCCTCAGATATTTGAGAAACCTTTAAGCAGGTATCCGCCGAGTCACCGCCGCCATTATAAAAGAAATAACCTATATTATGGGCTTTAAAGACTTCTATTAGACGCTGATATTCGCTGTTATCATCCGCTATATTTTGCATTTTATAGCGGCAGGAGCCAAATGCGCCCCCGGGAATATGCCGCAATGCAGCCACAGCATTATCTGACTCTAAACTGGTATCAATTAAATTTTCCTCAAGAGCTCCAATAATCCCATTTTGCCCAGCATAGAGCGTGCCTATTTTATCGCTGTACTTACGACAGGCCTCAATCACACCACTAGCTGATGCATTAATTACCGCAGTAACACCACCAGATTGAGCATAAAATGCATTTTTTTTCATATATCCTCATTTGCTTGGTTGCCTATACTCTAATCGTAGCCTGTTAATCACAGATGTGCCTTAGGGCTTCCCCCGAAGCCAGTATAAAAGCATAATGTAGGCCTTAGTTCTGGTATTAGGAAAATCAATAGCATGCCCAACGCTTTCTTAGCGCTGTACCAACGAATAATCATAGACCACCCATGGCGAGCTATAGTTCTTGTTTTGGCTGCAACCCTATTGATGAGCCTTGGATTGCCCAATTTTAAGTTAGATGCCTCTGCTGATTCCTTGACGCTAGAATACGATGAAGATCTAAATTATTTCCGCGAGGTTTCCAAGCGCTACGGTAGTGATAACTTCTTAATAATCACATTCTCGCCTAAATATGGCGATATTTTTGATCAAAATAACCTCGAAACATTAGGCTCAATAAGCAATCAATTAAAAGCTGTCAGTGGTGTAGAAGCTACTATTTCCATGCTCGACGCTCCTTTGCTTTATAGCCCCAAGATAAGTATCAGCGATTTAAATCAGCCGCTAAACACCGTCCTTTCGGATGGCGTGGACAAGCAGCTTGCCAAGCAAGAATTTTTAACCAGCCCAATCTACAAAAATATGTTGCTTAGCGCCGATGGCAAAACTACCGGTATTGTTGCTACTTTAAGTTTAGACCAACAATACCTGTCACTGGTAACTGAGCGGGACAATCTTAGACTATTGCGAGATACCCAAGGGTTAAGCTTGCAGCAGAATCATGAATTAGAAGCGATCAGTGCTGAGTTTCTTAGGTATCGCACCGAAAAAACTACTGAAGATCACCTGCGAGTAGCCAAAGTGCGTAGGCTTATGGATCAATATCGCGATCGCGCTACCATATATCTCGGCGGTCCCGATATGATTACAGCGGATATGATCGACTTTATTAAAAGTGACCTAGTTATTTTTGGTATTGGTATTTTGTTGTTTATGGTGGTCACCCTAGTCTTTATTTTTCGATCTGCTCGCTGGGTTATCCTGCCTTTGGTTACCTGTGCTATTTGTCTAACCTTGGTGTTAGGGTTTTTAAGCTGGATCGACTGGCGTTTAACGGTTATTTCTTCTAATTTTGTAGCTCTATTACTAATTATCACTCTTGCATTGACCATGCATCTGATTGTGCGTTACCGCGAACTTCATGCAGCTAAACCTAAAACAGCACAGCGCCAGCTTGTTATAGACACTATTGAGTCAATGGCTAAACCCTGCCTTTATACTGTTTTAACAACTATTGTTGCCTTTAGCTCCTTGGTGGTTAGCAATATTCGCCCTGTTATAGATTTTGGCTGGATGATGACCATCGGCATTATTGTCGCCTTTATAGTTTCATTTACTGTAATGCCTGCTGGCATGATGATACTTAATAGTGATAAAGCAACTGCTAAAAAGGATCGAAGTAGTGCTATAACTACAGTTTTTGCGAGCTTTACCGAGCGCAGAGGCAGCTTTGTAATATTTTTAGCTTTAATCCTTACCCTATTGTCGGGTTATGGAATATCTCGCCTAGAAGTAGAAAATCGCTTTATCGATTACTTCAAAAGTGACACCGAAATCTATCGCGGCATGGAGGTTATTGACACCTCCCTAGGCGGCACTACGCCTGTAGATATTATTCTGCAAGCTCCCACTTTTGAATCGCCGCTTGCGATTTCTGATAATCAAGCAGCCAGTGGCGATGAGTATGACTTGGATGATGAATATGGCGAATTTGACGAATTTGACGAATTTGACGAATTTGACGAATTTGACGAATTTGACGAATTTGACGAATACGGTGATATTGAAAATGAAACCGCGTCACTAAAAGATAGTTATTGGTTTTCATCAGCGGGCTTAGAGACTCTCTCAGAATTGACTGATTTTTTACAAGCTCAACCAGAAATTGGCAAAGTCAGCTCTCTAGTGCAACTCGATCAAGTTGCCTCTGATTTAATAGGTCATAAACTCAATGATTTCGAAATTGCTTTTATGCGTCAAAGCCTAAGTGATGATATTTATCAGCAGCTTGTAGCACCTTATCTTATTGAAGACAGAGATGAGGCCCGTATTCAATTGCGAGCTATGGAAACCGCCGGTTTAAAACGCAAGCAATTACTCGCTAAAATCGAGCAATTTGCCACACAAGAAATGGGCATTGCCGAGGACGATATACGCTTTACTGGATTACTGGTCCTCTACAATAATATGCTGCAAAGCCTATTTAAATCTCAAATAATGACCCTTGGCGCGGTATTTGTCGGCATCCTGCTAATGTTTTTGATTCTATTTCGATCTTTAAAGCTGTCATTAATAGCAATTATTCCCAATTTTTTGGCTGCCGGCACGGTACTTGGCGGTATGGGAATCTTTAAGATACCTTTAGATATGATGACTATTACTATTGCCGCCATTACTGTGGGCATAGGCGTAGATCATAGTATTCATTACATCACTCGTTTTAAACGAGAGTTTGTCAAAGATGGCAACTACATAGCCAGCATGCATCGAGCACATAATAGTATTGGACAGGCACTGTTTTACACCGCTATCACTATTATTATTGGCTTTTCAATTTTAGCTTTATCTAATTTTATTCCCTCAATCTATTTCGGCCTTTTAACGGGTTCAGCAATGATTGCTGCGCTACTAGGCTCAATGACGCTGTTGCCGAAACTAATTATTATGATAAAACCACTCGGAAAATAATCGACAACAAGTTATGGCATTAGTTACCTTGCAAGATATTTATTTAAGCTACGGGCAACCCGCACTAATTGATGGTATTAACCTATCCATAGAACGTGGAGAAAGGGTTTGCCTAATCGGTCGCAATGGCGCTGGAAAATCCACTTTACTTAATATACTCACCGGAAAAATAATTCCCGACGATGGTGTGGTTAAGTACACTGACGGCGTCAAACTAGCTCAGCTGGAACAGGCAGTGCCAACAGATACTCAGGGTAGTGTCTATGAGGTTATCGCCCAAGGTCTAGGCAAGGAAGGCGAATTAGCTCAAAGCTACTATCGTTTAAGCGCTGAGGTAGCAAACAACCCAAACAACAAAAATATGGCCGAACTAGAGGCCTGTCAGGCCGAGCTGGATCTGGTAGATGGCTGGGATGTTAACTCTCGAGTGGATGCCATCATTACTAAAATGAACCTTAATGCCAATACTGATATTGCTGATCTCTCAGGAGGTTATAAGCGTCGAGTACTCTTAGCTCGCGCACTTGTAAGCGATCCAGATTTACTGATTCTTGATGAGCCCACCAACCATTTGGATATCGAGGCCATACAGTGGCTAGAGTCTTTTTTAAAGAAGTGGGAAGCTGCGCTACTGTTTATTAGCCATGATCGTCAGTTCATGGATAATCTAGCCACCCGATTTATTGAAATAGATCGCGGCAAGGTGATGGAGTTTGACTGTAATTACAACACCTACCTTAAGCGTAAAAAAGACATGCTTGAAACTGAAGACAAGCATAATGCGTTATTTGATAAAAGGCTTTCTCAGGAAGAAGCTTGGATTCGAGAGGGTATTAAGGCGCGCCGTACTCGCAATGAAGGTCGCGTGCGCGCTCTAGAGGCCATGCGGGTTGAGTTTGCAGAACGCCGCAAGCATCAAGGTAAAGCTAAACTCAACGTTCAACAGGCAGAAAAATCAGGCAAAATTGTTGTTGAAGCACGAGATGTTAACTTTGTATTTACTGGCGACCCAGAGCAAAAATCCATAATAAAAGACTTTTCCACGCTAATTCAGCGCGGTGATAAAATTGGTCTTATTGGCGGTAATGGCTCAGGAAAAACCACCCTAATTAAGTTACTTCAAGGCGAACTTGAGCCTAGTACTGGAAACATTAAAATAGGTACTAATCTGAATATTGCTTATTTTGACCAGTACCGAAGCGCTTTAGACGAAGAAAAAACCGTTCAGGATAATGTGTCTGGCGGGCGCGATATGCTAGATATTGGCGGAAAATCGCGACACGTTGTCAGCTATTTACGGGATTTTCTTTTTGCGCCAGAGCGCTGTCGGCAGCCGGTTAAAGTACTGTCTGGAGGAGAGCGCAACCGATTGCTTTTAGCTAAGCTGTTCACCCAGCCATCTAATATGCTAATCCTTGATGAGCCGACCAATGACCTAGATATTGATACCCTAGACCTTTTAGAGGAACTGCTTATTGACTATAAAGGTACTATTATTTTAGTCAGTCATGATCGTGCATTTATTAATAATGTCGTGACCAGCACTCTAGCTTTCGAGGGGCAGGGAGCATTTAATCATTATGTTGGCGGCTACAACGATTGGTTGCGCCAGCGCACCAAACAATTAAATCAAACCAGCAAGCCGAAAAAGACCGATACCAGAATTAAGAAAAAGACCGTAAAACTATCCTATAAGGATCAACGCGAACTGAATGAATTGCCCGGCCAAATTGAAAAATTGGAAACAGAAATTGACAAAATATCCCAGCAGATGAGTGAACCAGACTTTTTCAAGAGTGCGCGCGAGCAGGTTCAAAAAACAGAAAAGCGGCTACTTCAGCTACAAAATATGCTGAGTCAGTGTTATGAACGCTGGGAAATTCTAGAAAATCAGTAATATTTTCACAATCGGCATAGCGAAAACTGCGGCAACTCTTTAAAATCACCTCTATATTCATTGAGTGCGTATTAACATTATGAGTTCGAAAAAATCACCCAAGGTATTAATTATTGTCGATGGCTTTGGCTTCAGCGATAGCGGCAAGTACAACGCAATCTCAGCGGCCAATGCCCCTTGCTGGCAAAACCTGTGGCAAAATAACCCCAAAACATTAATTAGCACCTCCGGAATGGCAGTAGGTCTGCCCGAAGGCCAGATGGGCAACTCAGAAGTTGGCCATATGACTCTAGGCGCAGGTCGCGTGGTATATCAAAACTTTACCCGTATCAATAAAGCCATTGCCGACGGTGAATTTTTTAGCAATCCAGTATTTTGTGAGGCTATTGATGGCGCAGTTAAAAATAACAAAGCCGTACATATTGTTGGCTTACTATCTCCAGGCGGCGTTCATAGCCATGAAGACCATATCAATGCCATGCTTGAAATGGCTGTTCAACGCGGCGCCAAAAAAGTCTACATTCACGCCTCATTAGATGGTCGCGACTGCCCGCCTCGCAGCGCTAAACCCTCGCTAGAAAAAACCCAGGCCCTATGCGATAAATTGGGCATCGGAAAAATTGCCTCTATTATCGGCCGCTTTTTCTCTATGGACCGTGACAACCGCTGGGACCGTGTAGAGCAAGCCTATCACCTTATGACTGAGGGCCATGCTGCCCATACGGCTAAATCTGCGATAGAAGGCTTAGAAGCTGCTTATAGCCGCAATGAAAATGATGAATTTGTTCAGGCAACGGCTATTATTACAGAGGGCGAATCGGCGGTTACAATCGAGGATGGCGACGCGATTATTTCAATGAACTTTCGTCCCGATCGTGCCCGGGAAATTACTCACGCACTCGTTGATGAGCAATTTGATGACTTTAATCGTCAAAGAGTACCCAGCCTATCAAGCTTTGTAATGGCTACTGAATACGAGGCAACTCTCAATTTGCCCTGCGCTTACCCCCCAGAAAATTTAGTGAACTCACTAGGCGAATATCTTGCCAATCAGGGTAAGCAACAGTTACGTATTGCTGAAACTGAAAAATATGCCCATGTGACTTTTTTCTTTAGCGGTGGACGCGAAGCCCTTTATAACGGCGAAGAGCGAACTCTTATCGCCTCGCCCGATGTAGAAACCTACGACCAAAAACCAGAAATGAGTGCTTTTGAGGTAACTGAAAAATTAGTAGACGCTATTAATTCTGGACGCTTTGATACTATTATTTGTAATTACGCCAACTGTGACCAGGTTGGTCATACTGGTGATTTTGATGCCTCTGTCAAAGCTGTTGAAGCAGTCGATAGTTGCTTAAAGCTCGTATTAGACGCCGCCGCCGCACAGCAGGGCGAGGTATTAATTACTGCGGACCATGGCAATGTAGAAGAAATGTTCGATGAGGCCAGCAATCAACCTCATACTCAGCATACTACATTGCCTGTCCCGCTAGTTTATGCAGGGCCACGACAAATTTCTCTTGATTCTGGTGGCTCTCTGGCGGATATAGCACCAACTATCCTGGATATGATGGGACTTGATAAACCTGCCGAGATGTCGGGTCGCTCACTAATTCGATAATGGTTAAGCTAAAGCTAAGGTCTTTATTGGCATTGCCTTTAATAGGCCTTTTTTGCTTTAGCTTCTGCATTAATGGGTTTGCAGAAAATGATTCTCAAAAATCTGAATTAAAACAACTTAAAAGAACTATCTCAGCACTTGAGAAGAAACTACAGACTCAACGCCAGGAAAAGAGTCAGCTTCAAACACAAATAGAGCTCATTGAAATTGATTCAAACCAGCTCAGTCAAAATATTCGCAACCTTCAAACTAAAATAACCTCTGCTAGTCACAAGCTTGAAAAACTTTCCGCTGAAAAAGATAGCTTGGAACAGCGTATCACCAACCAGCGTCAGGCCATTGCACAACATATCAGATCCGCTTACAAAACCGGCAACGAAGAGCCTTTAAAGTTACTACTCAATCAGCAGGACCCACAAAAGCTTGCTCGCACATTAAAATATTATGATTATCTTCTGCAGGCACGCAGTCAAAAAGTTACTCAGTTTAATGCCGACATCCTTCAGCTTGATGTAACCGTTGCAGATATAAAAACGACAACAGCTGATCTAGCTAATTCAAAAAAACTACTAGAAGTCGATCGAAATAAACTTGCCAATAAAGTGATACAACGTGAAAAAATACTAACCGTACTGAATAAATCACTTGTCGCCAATAATAGCAAATTAACTGAGTACCAAAAACAACGTAAGCAACTTGAAAACCTAATTAAAAGTGTTAAGCAAGCCGCCAAACAAATAGCTCCAGCCAAAAACTACCCAGCATTTACCTCCAAAAAGGGTAAACTTCAGTGGCCACTAAAAGGCAAATTAAGCAAGCGATTCGGCACCCCACGCGGCGGGGATCTTTATTGGAAGGGCTGGCTGATCAGTGCCCCTAGCGGCACTGCCATAAAAGCCGTCCATCACGGTCGTGTAGTCTTTTCAAACTATCTCAGGGGATTTGGCTTGCTGGTGATTATTGATCATGGCGCTGGCTATATGTCGCTTTATGCCCATAATAAAGAATTAATAAGTACCACCGGTGACTGGATACAGAGCGGTGAGATTATTGCCCGAACGGGAAATACCGGTGGTATAGTCGATACTGCCCTATACTTTGAAATACGGGAAAAAGGAATACCCGTTAATCCAAAACCTTGGTTGAGTAAACGCTAAGTATTTTTGAAACGTATATAAATAAACAATTAGGCTTCACAGTATGTATAAGATTACCCTTACCGCCAGTTTGATTTTGGCCAGCGCACTTAGCTTTGGTACTGAAAGTAACAGCCAAAAAAAAGACGCTGAATCGCAACTCTTTTCTCAGGTTTTAGAAAAAGTTCGAACAAGCTATGTTGATGTTCCTTCGGACAACCAACTCCAAGAAGTATCTATTGAAGGCCTATTAGATAATCTCGACCCCCATTCAACCTATCTCGATAAAGATGAGTACAAACAGCTTCAGGGCAAAACCGCAGGCAATGCCGGTGGGTTAGGTATTGATATCAGTATCAATAAAAAAGCCATTCAGGTGGTTACAACCCTTGATAATAGCCCTGCAAGGCAAGCGGGAATTCGATCAGGCGATCAAATCATAGATATAAATTACCAAACCATTGAAGGCATGGATCATAAGCAAGTAACTGCGGAATTGCGGGGAAAGCAGGGTTCTGAAATTATTTTAGGTATCGCAAGACCCGGTCAGTCTGAAAGAATTGAGTTCACCTTAGAGCGTGAAATCGCACCCAAAAGCTCGGTGCGCAACCAAATGCTTGAGCAGGGTATTGGCTATATCCGCATAGCGATCTTTCAACAAGAGACCAGCGAAGAATTTAAGTCTGCAATCAATCAACTGCAAGCCGACGGACCTCTTCAAGGCTTGGTATTGGATCTTAGGAATAATCCAGGTGGATTAATGCCCATATCGGTTGAAGTGGCAGATACTTTAATTGATCAGGGGCTGCTGTTATACACCGAAGGTCGCTTACCGGACGCCAATAAACAGTACTATGCAACCTATGGCGATCTCACCAATGGTGCACCCATTGCGGTTCTTATTAATGGTGGCAGTGCATCAGCTTCAGAAATTGTAGCTGGTGCGTTACAGGATCAAGAGCGAGCAACTATTATTGGCACACAGAGTTTTGGCAAAGGCTCGGTTCAATCGATTATCCCACTGGGAGATGGTCGAGCCATAAAGCTAACCACTGCCCACTATTTGACGCCTAGTGGGCGATTTATTCATGGGTATGGAATTGAGCCGGATATTATAATTGAAGCGACTGAGCCGAAAACTGGCACTAACGACCCCCAGATCACTCAGGCAATTCTTAGCCTAAAGCAAACCTAAGATTACCCTGCTTCCAACCTATCAACCTTCTGGAAGCCTCTAGGTAGTTTATGCCCGCGGCGTCCGCGCTCTCCGCGATAATGCTCTAAGTCTTTTGACTTCATCACTAAGTATCGCTTACCGGAGTGAACTACTAGCGAACCACCCTCTGGAATCACCGCAAAGTCGATTACAAATTCTTCTCGAGACTGTATGCGTGAACTAGGTATATTAATAATCTTGTTGCCCTTACCTCTAGATAACTCGGGCAAATCACTCAGCGGAAAGGCCAGTAGCCTACCCTCATTACTCACTGCGGCAATCAGAAGGTTTTCCTCGGAAACTAATTTAGGACTTAGTATTTTCGCGCCTTTAGGAATCGATACCACCGCTTTACCGGCTTTATTTTTAGTAAACAGATCGCCAATTTTAGCCACAAAACCATAACCAGCATCGGTACCCAGTAGAATCTTCTGCGAATCATCACCCATAATCAAATGGGTAAATAGCGAGCCTGCAGGAGGATTTAGCCTACCCGTAGCCGGCTCACCCTGACCTCGCGCCGAGGGCAATGTATGAGCAGATAGCGCATAGAATCTGCCCGTCGTATCTTGAAGAAAGACATTCTGATTACTGCGCCCTAGGGCTGAGGATAAAAACTTATCTCCGGCTTTATAATTTAGACTAGTGGGGTCAATATCATGGCCCTTGGCGGCTCTAAGCCAGCCTTTATCCGACAGGACGACCGTCACCGGCTCTGCAGTAACTAAATCTTTTTCACTAAAGGCTTGAGCTTCAGTGCGCTCTTTAAGCGCTGAGCGACGCTCATCACCATATTCTTCAGCGCTGGCTTTTAGCTCTTTTTTAACCAGTGTTTTAAGTCGCGCATCAGAGCTCAGCAGTAATTCTAACTCGGCTTTTTCTTTCGCCAGCTCTTCTTGCTCAGCACGAATTTTAACTTCTTCAAGTCGCGCCAACTGACGTAATTTAGTATCGAGAATATAGTCCGCTTGCAGATCAGACAGCCCATACTTTTGCATTAACGCGGGTTTGGGGTGATCCTCAGTTCGAATAATATGAATCACTTCATCAATATTTAAAAAGGCGATCAATAAACCATCTAATAGGTGCAGACGCTTTTCGACTTTTTGCAATCGATAATCCAAGCGTCGACGAGTGACATCAATTCTAAAACTTAACCATTCTTTTAGAATGCGCCTTAGATTCATAACCGCCGGTTTACCATCTACCCCAATAATATTGAGATTGATTCTGTAACTACGCTCAAGATCGGTGGTGGCAAATAGATGATCCATTAAAATATCTATATCCACACGATTGGATTTTGGCGTAATTACCAAGCGTGTTGGGCTTTCATGGTCTGATTCATCGCGAAGGTCAGCCACCATGGGCAATTTTTTATTGCGCATCTGGGTAGCAATCTGTTCTAAAATCTTAGAGCCTGATGATTGAAATGGCAAAGCAGTAACAATGACATCGCCATCTTCTTTATCCCATACCGCGCGCATTTTTACCGAGCCACGGCCGGTTTCGTAGGCTGCTTGAATATCAGCTTTTGGGGTTATTATTTCGGCATCTGTAGGGAAATCTGGCGCCTTAATAAAGTTCATTAATTCGGGGATATCCGCCTTTGGATTATCCAGCAAATGCAAGGTAGCACTGACTACTTCATTAAGATTGTGCGGTGGGATATCCGTTGCCATGCCCACAGCAATACCGGTGGTGCCATTGAGTAAAATGCTCGGTACTCGAGCGGGCAATATTTCAGGCTCCTCCAGGGATGCATCAAAATTAGGGCGCCAGTTACTCGTTCCTTGACCTAATTCGGCAAGTAATAATTCTGCATATTTTGATAACTTAGATTCAGTATATCGCATGGCGGCGAAAGACTTTGGATCGTCCTGAGAGCCCCAGTTACCTTGTCCATCAACCAGTGGATAGCGGTAAGAAAAAGGCTGCGCCATTAATACCATGGCTTCATAGGCGGCGCTATCGCCATGGGGGTGGAATTTACCAATTACATCACCCACGGTTCTGGCTGATTTTTTATATTTAGCAGTCGCCTTTAGTCCCAGCTCGCTCATGGCATAGACAATGCGTCGCTGAACTGGCTTTAGGCCGTCACCAATATGCGGTAGGGCGCGATCGAGAATTACATACATTGAATAATCAAGATATGCCTGCTCGGTGTAGCTGCTTAGTGATCGACTTTCAAGACCCTGATCATTAAAGGTTACTGTATCGTTCATTACCCTTCCCTTCCCTTGTCTTATTTTATTTACAGATTACCGGTATCGGCTAAATTGCCTTTAGTTTCTAACCATTGACGTCTATCTGGCGAGCGCTTCTTAGCCAGCAGCATATCGAGTACCGAATTGGTGTCATCTCCCGGCTCTAAGGTTAGCTGAACTAGGCGCCTGGTATCTGGGTCCATTGTGGTTTCACGCAGTTGTGGCGGGTTCATTTCACCGAGACCCTTAAAGCGTTGAACATTGACCTTGCCGCGCTTGCCCTCAGCCTCAATGCGGTCAAGAATACCCTGCCTCTCAGCATCATCAAGAGCATAATAAACATCTTTGCCCACATCGATTCTAAATAGCGGTGGCATCGCTACATAAACATGGCCACTGGCAACCAACGGGCGGAAGTGGCGAACAAATAGTGCGCAGAGTAGGGTGGCAATATGCAGTCCATCAGAATCGGCATCGGCAAGAATACATACCTTGTGATAACGCAAATCATCGACAGACTCTAGACCGGGATCCACCCCCAAAGCGACAGAGATATCATGCACCTCTTGAGAACCAAGAATCTCCTGAGATTCAACCTCCCAGGTATTTAGAATCTTACCGCGCAACGGCATAATGGCCTGATTTTCTCGATTGCGCGCCTGCTTGGCAGAACCACCCGCAGAGTCACCCTCTACCAAAAATATTTCGCACTGCTCAGGCTCATCGCTGGAGCAATCCGCCAATTTGCCCGGAAGTGCCGGCCCCTGTGTGATCTTCTTACGTACTACTTTTTTACTGGCACGCATACGTCGCTGAGCATGGAGAATACATAGCTCGGCAAGCTTTTCCGACTCTTCGGTATGCTGGTTAAGCCAAAGACTAAAGGCATCTTTAACCACCCCAGAGATAAATGCCGCTACTTCTCTTGAAGATAAACGATCTTTGGTTTGGCCAGAAAATTGCGGATCAGCCATTTTTGATGAGAGTACAAAACTACAACGATCCCAAATATCATCTGGGGTAAGCTTTACCCCTCGAGGCAACAGATTACGGAATTCACAAAATTCACGCATGGCCTCTAAAAGCCCTGTACGCAGACCATTAACATGGGTGCCGCCTTGAGGCGTTGGAATTAAATTAACATAGCTTTCTTGAACCAGCTCACCGCCTTCGGGTAGCCACTGCACAGCCCAATCTACCGCTTCATTTTCTGCAGCGAAAGCACCAATAAATGGCTCTACCGGTAGCACTTCCCAGCCATGCAAAGCGTCGGCAATATAGTCTCTTAAACCATCTTCGTAGAACCATTCTAAGCTTTCACTGGTGTTTTCATCGTAAAAACTCATGGTTAGGCCGCTACACAACACTGCTTTGGCTCTTAACACATGGCGCAATCTTGAAACGCTAAATTTCACTGAATCAAAATATTCAGGATTGGGCCAGAAACGTAAAATAGTGCCGGTATTGCGCTGACCACAGGTATCTATAACTTTTAAATCCGAGGTTTTATCACCATTGGAAAACAGTATTTGATGAATCTGACCGCCGCGTTTAACAGTGACATCTAGTCGATCTGAAAGGGCATTAACTACGGATACACCTACACCATGTAACCCTCCCGAAAATTGATAGTTATTATTGGAGAATTTACCGCCAGCGTGAAGTGTAGAGAGGATAACCTCAACCCCGGGCAAGCCCTGTTCAGGATGTATATCGACGGGCATACCTCGACCATCATCACAAACCGATAGTGATCCATCTTTGTGAAGTGTGACATCGACTCGTCGAGCATGACCGGCCAATGCCTCATCCACACTGTTATCGATTACCTCCTGCGCCAAATGATTCGGACGACTGGTATCGGTATACATACCGGGACGCTTTTTAACTGGGTCTAATCCAGTTAGGACTTCAATATCTTCTGCGTTGTAGTTGCTCATTATTTTTTGGCTACTTTTCTGTTATTAGCATGTTTTCACATGGGTTAAAAACTTTAAAATGGCGGGTATATGTCGCTGGTAATCAACAAAACTATGATCCCCTCCAACCTCAGTCTCAACAGCACATCCTTCATATCTTTTCTGCGCATGACGATAATCCAATACCTCATCACCGGTTTGCAAGAGTAATTTATAATTTTGTTGGCGCTTAATATATTTTGGATCCAAGTCGCTATATTGTTCAATATGTTTCGGCTTAAAAATCCAACGCTCACCAGTCATAAAATTGCTATTTTCTCCCAGCCAAGAGTGTAACCCAGAACTTGGGTTGACGGCAGGGTTTATCAGCACTGCGGGCAAGTTATATTGCTCTGCAAGGCAGGTGGCAAAAAATCCGCCCATTGAACTACCTAGCAAATACATTGGCTCTGGAATATAAGCCTCTACCAATGGTTTTAGCGTAGCCATAACCTCAGAGGCATAGGGCGACAACTGGGGACAAAAAAACTGTATTTGCGGCGCATTGAGTTGCATCCACTGCTCAGTCTCAATCGCTTTTCTTGACTGTGGAGAACTATTAAATCCGTGCAAGTAAAGTAGCATTGCCATTACTTAAGCCTTTGAATTGTCACAAAATGACGTTAAAAATCTCACCCCTGTGTTTACATACCCGTCGTCATGCAACTCAATCCAGCGATAGGCGGGGGGCTGGTCGCCTAGAGTAAACTCAGCGGCTTTTGGTTCAAATTGAAAGCAGGTAGAGGGCGTTGCATAAACAGGTATGTCACCCCAATAAGCTTCATTTTGCTGATGTATATGGCCATTAATCACCGCCTTCACTTTACCGTGAGACACTAGTCGTTGATATAACTGCTGATAATTACTGATACGGTGTTGGTCAACCCAATAGCTGCCAACCTCGACCGGACTATGATGCATGGCAACTAAAATATTTTTATCTGCCATATCAGAAAGATACTGCTCTAAGCGCTGTAACTCAACTTTAGAAATTATGCCCCCAGGCTGCTCTGGCATTGAACTATCTAGCATGATTATTGCCCAGTTATTAGCCTTAAAAACCGGCATAAATGGGAAATTTATTAAATTTTTCTGCATTAGGTCCTTGCGATCATGATTGCCGGGAAGCCACAGCGCTTTTTTTCCTTCGGATAATAATAGTTGGTCTACTAGCTGATAAGCTTCAAATTGAGCATCGCTCGCAATATCGCCAGTTAGCAACAACCTATCATCACCTCGCCCATCTCGCTGAATAGCTGCGAGTACAGACTTAAGCGTTTTATATGTTTTTAGGTTTCTACAGCTAAAATCTTGTGTAGGCCCTAGATGTAAATCAGTTATTTGCGTTAACCTTAAGACCGTCACTGAATTAACTGCTTTGCACTTGGGAAATTCGTCGATGACGTAAAGCTTGATAAAGTAGTTCGCCCAAGAAAATATTCCACTGCCACTTTTCATCTCTTGATTGCGGCCCTTTGCGCTCTACAAGAGCCCAAGGAATTGTTCTATCTGAGCACCACTCTATTACCTCAGCCATTTTGGCATCGCGATAAATTCGCGCCTTAAGCTCAATACTTGGCAGCCATTTGGGACTGTTAGATTGAATATTTACTAAAAGGGTAGTGGTAAATTTTGCGAGATCAATAACCTCAAAGTTTATTTTTGATTGATAGGCATTTTCGACTTGAAAGCTACTGCCCAAATAGAGGTCATCTTCTATAAGGCGCGCAAATCTACTGTAGTTCAGCTCGCATTCTCGGTGCAAGCAAGCCAGACTAAAATTTTGTCTTTGCATAGTTAATTTGGGGCTGTAAAAGTAATTAAAAAATATACCTGATTTTGGCAACTTTTTCCATTATCAATGGCAGGTTTAGGCTATGATCCGCCTACACTTGTAGTTACGCTGTAATTACTTATAACTGATCACAAAAAGCTCACATCACGTAAGTTAAATGTTTTCTGTTTTCTGTTTTCTGTTTTCTGTTTTCTGTTTTCTGTTTTTTACTGTTTGGTCTATCCGCAAGGCTTGGTCATTGTTTAATTACTAAGTTAAAGATTATGATAGAACAGTAATAACTTATAATATTCCCAAAAACTGGGTCAATTAGACCGCTAATAATGCATGGAGAAAATATGCTATCAATCAATAAAGTCGTTTCAATAATCGCCTTGATAGCGCTATTAAGCACAACTGCTAGAGCAGAAACTCTTGAGGATATCTATCGGTCGGCGGTAAAAAATGATCCTATTGCCGGAGCAGCCAAGGCTACTTACAAGGCCAACAAAGAAACTTTAAATCAAGGTAGAGCTGTATTGTTGCCGCAATTAACTGCCTCTGCAAGCAAAGTGGAACCATCCTCCGATGATAATATTGATCCTATAAAAACGACTTATAGGGCAAGCCTAAGCCAATCACTGTTTAACGTTCCCGCTTGGTTCCAATTTCGCAGCGCTAAAAATATGGACCAAGTGGCTGAAGCTAATTTCGCAGCCCAACAGCAATCACTTATTATTAGAGTGAGTGAATCTTACTTTAATGTTCTACGCGCCTATGACAATAAACAAACTCGCAAAGCTGAAGAGCTAGCCATTCAGCGCCAGTTAGAACAAGTCACAGAGCGCTTTGAAGTGGGCTTATTGCCCATAACTGATGTACATGAAATTCGAGCTATTTTTGATGATGCCAGCGTCAATAGCTTAGAAGCCAATGGCGCACTTGATATAGCCTTCGATCAGTTACAGGTTCTAAGCGGAAAAAGTCATAGCCAGTTAACTGGCTTAAAGGATGGCTTTAAAGCTGAAGCACCTATTCCAACTTCAGCAGAATCTTGGGTTGAATTTGCCTTGGCCAATAATTTAGACCTAATAGCCAGTGAACTTACTCTGCAAGCAGCGAATGAAACAGCTAAAGCAGCCAAGTCTCAACACTTACCAAAAATCTCCATTTCTGCTGACTATACCAAGCGCGACACTCAAGCAAGCGCATCTGCTAGTGCCTTATTGACAGAGCAAACCGCTATTAACTTAAATCTAACAATGCCTATTTTTTCTGGCGGACTCACAAGCTCTCAGGCACGCCAATCCTCTTACCAAGCGCAGGCCGCAGAACAGAAATATATAGCCGCTAAACGCAATACCATACAAGCCGCTCGCTCTAATTATCAGCTCACCATCACTAATACCGCTAGAGTTAAGGCGCGAAAACAGGCTATCACATCAGCTGAAAGTGCACTGAAGGCGACTCAAGCCGGCTATGATGTCGGAACACGTAATATTGTGGATGTACTAGTGGCACAGCGGACCTTGTTTCAGGCCAAGCGCAATTATTCTAATGCGAGATATGATTATATTCTATCGATAATGCGCTTAAAGCAGGTGGCTGGGCAATTATCGCCAGAGGATGTTTTTGAGATTAATAGCTGGCTCTCTTCTAAAATAATAATTGAATAGAAATTGCCATTTAATGCTTTTTAACCAAGTGTTAAGCAATTGAGTTGCGCGTATTTGCAATAATCGCAGCGATCAATATCGGGCAATAAACTCAAAACCCACCCTCTGCAGCTTCGGGACTATTTAGTTACAGGTGTTAACCACTCCTTGTGCCTCGTGCTTTTGCCTCGCACCAAATCAAAGTAAGCCGACTGTAGCGAACCGGTTAGGGATCCGCGCGCACCACTTCCAATAATACGACTATCATATTCTCGAATAGGCACAATTTCGGCAGCAGTTCCGCTAAAGAATGCCTCATCACTGATATAGACTTCATCACGCGAGATACGCTTTTCATGAACCTCTATCCCCTGATCTTTAGCCAGTGTGAATACGGTATCACGGGTGATGCCGTCCAGACAGGATGTAAGGTCTGGCGTATAAATTGCACCCTTGCGAACAATAAAGAAGTTCTCTGCACTGCCCTCGGCAACATAGCCCTCAGGATCAAGCATAATTGCTTCATCGCAACCCGAATCAAGCGCTTCACGCAGCGCTAGCATTGAGTTGATATAGTTACCGCTGGCCTTAGCTTTAACCATAGTGATATTCACATGGTGTCTAGTATAGGAAGATGTTCGTACTTTTAGCCCTGACTCTAGGGTCTCTGGCGAGGTATAAGATGGCCACTCCCATGCGGCAATACCTAAATGAACCTTTAGCCCTTCAGCTCTAAGCCCCATACCTTCTGAACCCAAGAATACTAACGGGCGAATATAGGCTTCTTTAAGGTTATTCTCTCGAACCACTTCACAGATTGCCGCACTGACTTCTTCTTCGGTGTAGGGTATTTCTAAATGTAGGATTTTGGCAGAATTGAATAGGCGTCGCACATGGTCTTCAAGGCGAAAAATACAGGTGCCATTATCTGTTTCATAGGCACGAATACCCTCAAAAACACCCGTTCCGTAGTGCAGTGATGATGTCAAAAAATGTGTCTGCGCATCGCGCCAGTCCACCAGCTTGCCATCCATCCAAATAAAACCGTCTCGGTCTGAAAATGCCATCGACCTAATCCTCTTTCTTGTGATTACTTAAAAAACTCTGCCAGCATAGCTGAACAGCTTGTCGCTGCTCAGTAAATTCTGACAACAATACCTCAGCAGGTTGATTTTGCAATTGCAAATCATGCGCTGCTGAACGAAATATCTTATAGGCTTGAATCAATTGCTGAGCTTGATGCTCGCTAATGACTGCTGCATTCGACATGGTTTCTAACAATCGAACGGTATCTGTCCACTGAACTAACTGCTCAGATTTATGCGACCAAGCCAAGACCGCAAATTGAACCATAAATTCAATATCTACGATACCTCCAGATGCCTGCTTTAAGCAGTATTTACCATCTTTTGTGCTTTTATCGAGATGTTTGCGCATTTTAATACGCATTTCAGCTACATCATTGCGCAATTTTTCAATATTTCTTGTTTTGCGCAACTGTTTAATTCGAATGGCATTGAATTCCTGAGCTGTAATTGTATCACCGGCAATAACACGAGAGCGAACCAGTGCCTGATGCTCCCAAGTCCATGCGCTCTGTTGTTGATACTTTTCAAACGAGCTTAGACTGGAAACTAACATACCCGAATTACCCGAGGGCCGAAGGCGCATATCTATCTCATAGGCCATGCCGGCATGGGTTGATGTCGACAAAAGGTGGATTATTCGCTGACCCAGACGGGCAAAAAAAGTCGAACTATCAACTGAATTAGGGCCGCCGATCGTTTCGCCAACTAAATTATCATGTAAAAACACCAGATCTAAATCAGACTTATAGCCCATCTCTAAACCACCTACCTTGCCATAGGCGACCACAATAAAACCGGGAGTTGCACCATCATAAGTCTTATCCATTGCCGGTACCGGCGTGCCATATTTAGCGGCCATTTGGTGCCAGGCGACATTAGCCACATGTTCTACCACCACTTCAGCAGTCCATGTCAGCTGGTCGCTTGCTTCCATTAAAGAAAGACGGCCAGTAATTTCACTGGCAGCAATACGCAAATTACAAGCGCGTACAAAGTACCGAATAACCTCCATCTGTTGTTCCTGATCATTCGCATCAAGACGCAGCGTCTGCTGGCGAAGCTGATCCTGTAGATCAACTTTGCTCTGAGTGGCATACAAATTTCTAGGATCTAGCAATTCATCCAACAAGTCTGGAAAAGCGGTGAGCTGATCGGCAATCCATTGGCTTCTTTGACACAATAGCGCCAACTGCTCGAGTGCCTGTGTATTTTCTATCAACAATGTTAAATAAACACTTCGGCGAATAACCGCCTGAATAAGATTAAAAACCAAGCCAAAGGTGCGATCACTTTCCTCTTGAGCCGCACAAACACGTAATACCTCCGGCATTAAAGCATCTAAACGCGTTCTTGGCACCGCGGCTAGCGAGACCACCGCGCGACTGGCATAAAACTGTTTAAGCGTTTCAATAATGGCGGCTGGTTGCTGATAATTTAGCGCTTGAAGCAGAGCCGTGCTTTCATCTGCGTTCATCTCGGATTGCCAATCAGGCTGAGAGCCTTGTTGCTCGGTAGAAGCCTCTTCCTCATCGGCAATCATATTGGCAAAACAACGATGAGCATTCTCTCTGTGAGTCTCTAACTGCTCTAAGAACGTATCCCAATTAGAGGCTCCCATCACTTGGGCTACACGCTGCTTGGATAACTCATCCATTGGCAACTGCTGTGTCTGCTTGTCGTCTATAGCTTGTAATACATGCTCTGTGTTGCGCAAAAATTGATAGGCCTGCCAAAGCTGAGTTTTTATCGCTTCTTCTAACAACCCTTCCTTAGTAATTTGATCAAGGGCCTGTTTAAATGATTGCACCTGTAAGCGTTGAATGCGGCCGCCGCGAATAAGTTGAAAACTCTGCACAATAAACTCGAGTTCTCTGATCCCCCCCTGTCCAAGTTTGATGTTGCTTTGCATGCCTTTGCGGACGACTTCAAGATTTATTTTTCGTTTAAGATCGCGCAATGCCTCAATCGCGCCATAATCGAGATAGCGACGGTACACAAAGGGATTTAATATTTCTTGAAGCACCTCCGCACTTGCTTGATCACCTGTCACTACCCTTGCCTTGACCATGGCAAAACGCTCCCAGCCGCGACCCTGAGTGGTGTAATAATCTTCTAGGGCGGAAAAATTTTGTACCAACGAGCCGCTCTGTCCATAGGGCCGTAAACGCATATCAACTCGAAACACAAAACCATCAATCGTTTGCGCATCGAGTGAGGCAATCAACTTTTGGCCTAAGCGCTCAAAAAATTGCTGATTGGAGACTGAGCGATTTACACCCTGAGTTTCGCCCGCCTCTGGATAGGCAAAAATAAGATCAATATCTGAAGAAAGGTTGAGTTCACCACCACCCATTTTACCCATGGCAATGACAAGCAATTTTTGCTCATTACCACGACTATCTATAGGTCTGCCAAAATGATCGGCAACAATGGGATGGAGATAATCCAAAGCCACCTGAATACAGGCTTCAGCCAACAGGGTGACATCTCGAGTAGTTTCGATTAAATCTGATAGACGGTTGAGATCGCGCCAGATAATGCGCTGCATTTCACGTCGACGAAATAGTCTTAATTGCCTGCTTAGTTCTGGCTCATCATTAACGGATGTAGTCTCTTGAACGCGTAGTCTAAGCGATTGCAATAAGTCGTCGGGGGAATAAGATCTATCAAGATCGCCACTTTCTATCAACTGGCGAAAACCACAGGGATCACTGATCGCCTGATCAGCGGCAAAATCGCTACAACCCCATGTAAGCTCAAGTTGCTGATGAAACTGAAAGTCTTCCAAGTATTTTTTTAACCATGCAGAGTCCTGATCCCTATCAAAATAGAGATTTAACTTGGTTTCAAAGGACTGCTGTATGGAAACATTAATCATTGCGCAATCAATTTGGCGGTTCAGACTTAATCACTATCATAGCATGCAAAATACCTTTAATTCTTTATGGTTTTGCCCAGTAAATTCCAATGATAGATAGGTTTATAGGCCTTCCATCACAGCACCACTGTTGCTTAGAGGCCAAAACACCTATAATCGCCGCATGAAATCAGATACCTACGTGGATTTCTTTCGTCAAACATCGCCCTATATCCACAAACACAGGGGCAAAACCTTTGTTATCGCCATTGATGGCGATACGGTTGCGCATACCAATTTTCATCGCACTATTCATGATATTGCGCTTTTGCAAAGCTTGGGTATTCGCATTGTGCTAGTGCATGGCGGACGCCCACAAATTGATCAGCGTATCGCTCAAGCGGGAGAAAAAAGTCAGTTTCACAATCAGTTAAGAATTACTGATAGTAGCGCGATGCGATTGGTTAAAGAGGCGCTGGGTAGCACGAGATGGCAAATCGAAGCTGAGCTATCCACTGGACTGCCAAATTCACCTATGCACGGCGCACAAATTAAAGCTGTTGGCGGTAATTTTGTTACGGCTAAACCTATTGGCATTGTCGATGGTGTGGATTATCAGCATACCGGCGAGGTGCGAGGAATTGATGCGGAGTCTATTCAAAAACAGCTAGAACTTGGCGGCTTGGTTCTACTTTCTCCCATTGGCTTTTCACCCACAGGTGAAGTGTTTAATTTAAGCTACCAGGAGGTTGCGGCTAAAACAGCCATTGCGATTAATGCTGAAAAGCTTATTTTAGTAACTAATGTAACGGGCATATTGAAAGATAAAAATCTTATTAGAAGCCTGTCTGTGCCTGAAGCTAAAAGCTTGAAAAAAACCAGCAAGGATACTGCGCAAAATAAATTGCTGGAAACTGCCTGCTCAGCCTGCAGTGAGGGTGTTAATCGGGTTCATCTGGTCAGCTGTGCTGAAGATGGCGCGCTTCTGACCGAGTTATTTACTCGAGACGGCAGTGGTACTCTGGTTATGCAAGATCATTCCGAAGTAATTAGGCCCGCGAAAATTGACGATGTGGGCGGGATTTTGGATTTAATAGCACCCTTAGAAGAGCAGCAGATTTTGGTCAAACGCTCTCGTGAGTTATTGGAAACCGAAATTTCACAATTTACCTTGGTAGTGCACCCCGAGGGTAACCTGCTGGGCTGTGCCGCTTTGTATCCTATTACGGATAGCGATGAGGGCGAGATAGCCTGTATGGCGACTGATCCAGAATTTTTGGGGCAGGGAATAGCAACTAGGCTGTTACAGCGCCTTGAAGCTGATGCTGCACAAATGGGTATTAAAACGTTGTTTGTGCTTACCACGCAAACTGCCCATTGGTTTATAGAAAAAGGCTTTGTTGAGGTTGCACTAAGCGATTTACCCGAACAAAAACAGCCTCTGTATAACTATCAACGCAATTCGCGGATTTTTAGTAAAATTCTTTAGAGTTACATTGTTTACCTGTAGTAAAATTAAATTATTCGATATGCTCACACACTAAACAAGAGATAAATAATGCCTAAGTATCGCTCACATACTACTACTCAGGGTCGCAATATGGCCGGTGCCAGGGCGCTATGGCGCGCTACCGGCATGAAAGACGACGACTTTAATAAGCCGATGATTGCCATCGCCAACTCCTACACTCAGTTTGTGCCAGGTCATGTGCATCTTAAAGATATGGGTGATCTTGTGGCGGGTGAAATTGCAAAGGCCGGCGGTATTGCACGAGAATTCCATACTATTGCAGTAGATGATGGTATTGCTATGGGTCATGATGGCATGCTTTATTCATTGCCCTCGCGCGATGTGATTGCCGACTCGGTTGAATATATGGTGAATGCTCACTGTGCTGATGCCCTGGTGTGCATTTCTAACTGTGACAAGATCACCCCCGGAATGCTAATGGCGGCTATGCGGCTTAATATTCCAGTTATCTTTGTTTCTGGGGGCCCAATGGAGGCAGGAAAAACCAAACTAGCTGATCATAATCTGGATTTGGTTGATGCGATGGTAATTGCGGCTGACGAGACGGCCAGTGATGAGAAAGTAGCAGAGTATGAGCGCTCTGCTTGCCCAACCTGCGGCTCTTGCTCGGGTATGTTTACCGCAAATTCTATGAATTGCTTAACTGAAGCTTTAGGCTTGTCGCTACCGGGCAATGGCACCACTCTGGCAACACATTCTGACCGCAAAGCGTTGTTTGAAGAAGCCGGACGAACTATTGTGTCGCTGGCAAAACGATATTATGACGAAGACGATGAGTCTGTTCTTCCGCGATCAATTGCCAACTTTAAGGCGTTTGAAAATGCCATGACCCTAGATATCTGTATGGGTGGCTCAACCAATACCATTCTTCACCTTTTGGCTGCAGTCCAAGAGGCAGGGATTGACTTTGATATGTCCAATATCGACGCTTTATCTCGGGTTGTACCCCAACTGTGTAAAGTGGCTCCCAATACACCTGAATATCATATTGAGGATGTCCACAGAGCCGGCGGCATTATGGGTATTCTGGCAGAGCTAGATCGCGCTGGGCTTATCCACAGCGAGTTGCCCACAGTACATTCAGCGACACTAGGTGAGGCTTTAAGCAAATGGGATATTGTTAGTGGTCACGTAAGCGAAGAAGTAAAGAGTTTCTTTAAAGCAGGCCCTGCAGGGATCCCCACTCAAACCGCATTTAGCCAATCAACTCGTTGGCCATCACTAGATGCCGATAGAGCCAATGGCTGTATTCGTAATCTAGAAAATGCCTTTAGCACCGAAGGTGGGTTGGCTGTTCTTACCGGTAACCTTGCCGAAGATGGCTGTGTGGTTAAAACCTCCGGCGTTGATGAATCAATTTTAGTGTTTGAAGGCCCAGCTTTTATTACTGAAAGTCAGGATGAGGCAGTGGCTTGTATCCTAAACGATGAAGTTAAGGCAGGCGATGTGGTTATTGTGCGCTATGAGGGCCCGCGTGGCGGACCGGGCATGCAAGAAATGCTCTATCCTACAAGCTATATCAAATCAAAAAATCTTGGCAAGGCCTGTGCCTTAATTACTGACGGGCGTTTTTCTGGCGGCACCTCTGGCTTATCTATTGGTCATGTTTCCCCTGAAGCTGGCGCCGGTGGTACCATCGGTTTAGTAAAGCAGGGGGATATGATTCGAATTGATATTCCCAATAGAACCATTGATGTACTGGTTTCAGACGAAGAGCTAGGCCAGCGTCGCGCAGAGCAGGATCAGATAGGCTGGACACCCAAAGAGGCGCGACCTAGAAAGGTTTCCGCTGCGCTTAAAGCCTACGCTAAACTAGCGACCAGTGCGGATAAGGGTGCGGTAAGGGATTTATCCCAACTTTAACTGCCCTCAAGTAAAATTATCCCCAAGTACAAAAAAGCCCGGTTAATACCGGGCTTTTTTACATCTCAAATAACTTATTTTCGACAACTTGGTACTTCAGCACCAAGATCCCGAAGCTTGTCCAAACGGGTTCCTTCAACATCAGCATAACGAATCCATTGAGTTGGAAATTTCTTTTCTTTCTTGGTTTCAGACACTTTCAGTGCTTTTTGGAAAGCGCCAATCGCGTCCTTATAACAGTGCATATTGACCAAGGCATTACCCATAATTAAATAGTTTGAGCTAGGGCGTTTAACATTACCTTTGTCAGCGGCTTTTAACGAAGCTTTGTAGGCTTCTCTGTCATTACCCAAATCTAGGTAAATGCCCGCCATACGAGATTGTATATCGCCAGAGTCACTGTACTGTGACGCTCTATCCAAAGCCTTTAATGCGCGTTTTAACTCTTTCGCTTGGTACCAAGCTGTACCAAGAACTTCGAGGTTTTTGGCGTTGCTCTCAATAATCTTATCATCGATGCCTTTACTAATAATCTGAGCAGCTTTAAAGGGTACTTCAGCGGCTAAATACATATAACCCACACCCATCACCTGACTTTCTTTATCATACTTACCATTAAGGTAAACAACCTCTGAGGCCACTAGTTGATCCAGGGGTCGCTCCTGTGCGCCATACATGCCGCCAAGCTGCTTCCAAAATGTCCATTTTGGATAGTGCTTAACCAGCTTCTCTAAAATCTCAATAACACGGTTGTAATCATTCTTTTCATAGTAGAGAACTCGCTGTAATGACCACCACCGTTCTTTCGGTAACTTGCCCTTAGCTTCAACGTCATCAATCGCCAACTCCAGCATGGTCAACGCTTCTTCTTTACGATCTAGCTGATAATATATTTGCGCCAACAGACCTCGAGCCGCATTACTCACGATGGTCGACTCCTGTATCCATATCTCTAGTTGTTCAGCAGCATCGGCATAACGCTCCTCTGCAGTGAACAGCTGCGCTAGGGTATATCTTGTGTCTAATCTAAGATCTTCAGGCGTACCTTCACCATTAATGACTTGCTTATAAGAACGAATAGCGCCAGGGAAGTCATCTAGAGAGTAGTAAACGTAGCCTTTAAATTTCCATACCTGTGTTTGCTCATAAGGCGACTTACAGGTTTTGCTGCTAGCTTCGATGCCCTCAAGCATCTCCATAGATTTAGGCCAATCTTCTTCTTCAAGAACCACCTGAACCTTTTCTAGTGCTTTACCGCATTTTGCACCGACAGATTGACGCTTGCGGGTTTTAACATTCTTGAATTTAGGCTCTTCTTTCTCTTTTTCTTCAGCAAATGCTGAAGCGCCGAGATCAGAATAGGGCGCCACCGTCGACACCATTACAGGCATCAGAAAAACAGCGCTAAACAGGGTGATTGTTGTTATATATTTTAACATCAGATACCCCCTTACTTGGCCATCTGGAAGGTAAATTTGTATAGTACATTAGGCACTTCTTCAGCGACACCATCCACAACTCTAGGATTATATTTGAGCTTTTTAGCCGCTTTGACTGCTGAGCGACCAAAGCCCCAACCCTCTGGGTATTCTTCAACCATAACTGGATCTCGAACACCGCCTACAGTGGTGATTATTACTTGAACTACGGCATAGCCTTCTTTGCCACGAGTTTGAGCTCTTCGAGGATACTGAGGCTGCGGAACATATACAGGGATGTAATCTGAGTCTCGGGCAAAACCAGAGTTGCCAATACTTAGACCACCACCCGCTTTTGGTGCGGCCATATTAACCACATTTTCTGGCGCTTCAAATTCAATTTGCTCTTCGGGGATATCCGGCATTTCTTCCGGCTCATCCGGCTTATCCACCTCTGTCATCTTAGCGTTTTCAGTTCGATCGCGCTCAACATGCAGAAAATCAGGAATTTTATAAGCAGGCTGCTCATCCATATCCTTATTTCCTGAGTCGATCAGCTTAAACATCACAAATACTAACGATAGGGTAACAAGTACCCCTAAAATTGCTGAAACCCCTACTCTATAACCAGTCATACATAAACTCAGTCGTTTTCTACAGAAACAGCCACAGGAGAAATACCTATCTCACGCGCTATATCAGCTATTTTTGCTACTGTTTCAATATCAGAATCATTATCGGCTTGGATAACCATGCCGCCCTTTGGGTTCTCATTAAATAATCGCGTCAGATTGATTTTAAGCGCAGTTATTTCGACCCTTTTTTTATCAATCCAAAACTCATTATTGTCGCTTACAGCAACAAGGATACCCACTTTTTTATAGGGATCAGATGTTACGGTATCTACTTTATTGACCTCAACGCCAGGTAATTTAATAAACGAAGCGGTGACAATAAAGAAAATCAACATAATAAATACCACATCAAGCATTGGGGTCAAATCAATTGCTTGCCCTTGCTCTTGTGGTTTACTTGTTCTATCGCGCATAAATAACTCTCATAGGGTGAGGCCAGTGGCACTCAAACCCAACTAGTGATCCATTGTCAGATGATCTTCCAGCAAATGCTTTTCTCGGTCTGCTTCTCGCTCAACATAGGTCAAACCGAAAACACCAGACAGAGCCGCTACCATGCCAGACATTGTTGGCACTGTGGCTTGAGATACGCCACCGGCCATTGCCTTTGCATCACCGCCGCCAGTGAAAGCCATAACGTCAAATACCACGATCATCCCCGTTACAGTCCCCAACAAACCAAATAAAGGGGCTATGGCAACTAAGGTTTTAATCATCATGATATTGTCGTCAATCTTGACGCTTACCTCAGAGATAAGCTTCTCCCTGATTTGACGAGCTGTTTTAGATTTTCGCTCGGCTCTTGATTCCCATTCATCAAGGGCAGCCTGTACATCGTTGCCAACCATAGATCGCAGATACCACAGTCGCTCAAAGATAAGCGTCCACATCACGAATAGCAGGACGACAATAGCCCAAAGGACCATGCCGCCTGAATCCATAAATTTTCCGAGTTCTGCCCAGGTATCAACAAAAAACATGCTTATTTGTCCTCTAGAGAACCTGCAACAATACCTGCGCTCTGCTCTTCAAGAATGTGCAGAATGCCCTGTGCTTTGCCGTTAACCAAAGTATGTAAAAGTACTGTTGGGATAGCAACTACTAGACCCAATACTGTGGTTATCAAGGCCTGAGAGATACCGCCGGCCATAGCTTTAGGATCTCCAGCGCCAAACAGGGTAATCATCTGGAAGGTAATAATCATACCGGTTACCGTTCCCAAAAGACCCAATAGCGGCGCCACCATGGCAATAATTTTTAGCAGGTTCAAACCAGACTCAATGCCTGGTCTTTCTTTCAATACAGCTTCGTGAAGTTTAAGCTCCAACGACTCAGCATCTAAACCTGGGTTATCACCAGCAATTTTTAATACACGGCCCAATGGGTTTTCGGTATCTGCTGCTTTCGAACTCAGCTGACTTTTAACCGCAGCTGACATGCCGAATAAAACCACAAATCTCCACCCCGCCAAGAAAATAGCAAATATAAACACGGCAGTAATTACATAGCCAACAATGCCACCAAAGTGCCAGCGCTCTACTAATGTAGGCGCATTAATCAGTGCCGCTAAAAGACCACCACCGAAAGGACCTGTTGGATCTAGGCCAACCTTGGTAAAGCCAGAAGTAGCTTCTTGCAAATCTTCTGCGCCACCACTAAAGCCTGAAGGCTGACGAGTCAGCTCAGATACTAGGCCAGATTCTGGGTTGTACTCAAGATACATCCCATCAGCAAGAAGATTGTATGAACCAACGCGAACAACTTCCATCTCAGCGGGCTCGCCATTTGCTAAAATAACTGTGCGGCTAAACTTAACTACACGACCGCTTTCAACCATTTCACGCTGTTGCTCGTACCATAGTTTTTCAATATCTTCGATTGAAGGTAGCTTTGTATCACTACTCATCTTATCAATTAGATCATCAAGGAATTCTGTACGCCCAGGAATTTGAGTACTAACAATCGACTGATCGATCTTAGCTCTTAAATCACCCGCTGTACCAGTTAAATGACCAAATAACTCCTTAAGAGAGCCCAAACGCTTGTCACGTTGTTCACGCAGTGCCGCAAGCTTGATATCGTTATCGCGAATGATTTGCTCAAGGCGATCCGAACGACGCTCTTCAGCCGCCTTGGTATTCTTAGCGCCTTTTAAAAGCTGAGATTGCTTGCGCTGATCCTTGAGAAAGTCAGCTTCACGCTGACGGTATTCTTCAGTTTCTGAGATTTTTGCTGATTCGATCATATCCAGCAGTTCAACAAGACTTTTTGCTTCGCTCGCCACTACAGGGCTAGACATAGCGATTACAGCAAAAAATGCTACAAAAATATTCATCATTTTAATTTTCATTGTGCTGTCTCCGGAGCTGTAATCGGAATTTCAATAACATCTTGTGGCGCCAGCTTCACAGCAATACGGATCGCTTGATCCACTGCACGGCGATAGCCAGAATCCAGCGGCTGCCAGCTATTAGTGGTTTTATCCCAAACGCCAACCTTAGATTTGTCTTTGCTTTGATAAGCCAATGCAACACGACCAATTCTAAGTATTTGAACTTCTACAAAAGAACCGTCTCCCTCAACATCAATCTGATCGGTATAGGACTCCATAGAAAGACTGTAATCGGACTCAATATCATAGACCTCTAGAACCTGACGGAATTTTTCCGCAGCCGAGAATTTAGCACTATCTAGATTTACATAAAGATCGGCAACAGCTTGTTGGCGGCGCTCTTTCTTAAATGGCATATCAAGATTTACAAAGTCTTCAAGCGCATTGAGCATATTAGCCATTAGCGGTGAAATGCCTCGCTCGATCACTGTTGCATTTTCAATAGATTCCTCAAGCTCAACCATCATTCTTTTCTGACTGACGATTTGACGCTCCAACTGTGAGTTAAATACTCTCAGCGATTCAATTTGTTTATTAACTTGCTTGAATTCCTGCAGCAAACCGTCAGTTTGATCTGCAATTCTATCAACTTTAATTTGAGATTTTTTGGCAGCCTGAACCTTTTCAGCTCCAGCATTTAAAACTTCGCTAACTTCTGCCGTACGCTCGTCCACTGCTGACTCTTCAGCCGCAACAGTCACAGGGCTAGCAAAAATGGCAATTAAGGCCAATGCTTTCAGTGATTGCTTTTTCATAGTTCCCTCAATTTGGGTCTATCAGATTGGTTACTTATTTCTACCTTATCAATGATCAGACGATCTGATAAGCACTTTATATTTTCTGGAGGTGACTAACGTCAGCTCACCGCCAAAAATCAATATAACTTTAGTACTAATACTCAAAGTCATAATATTCGAGCAATACTATCACAACTATGTAGCGAATTTTGAGTCTTTTTCATGCTAAATTTTAAATGCGCTCAAGAATTAAAAAGCGATAAGGGTGCTTGTCGACTGCTTTTGGTTCTTTTTCAGATATTTTATGCCATTGATCCAAGTCAATTTTTGGGAAAAAAGCATCGCCATCAACTTCAGCCTCAACCTTGGTCAGATAAAGTTTTTCGGCAATAGGTAAGCAGTCACGGTAGATTTGCGCGCCCCCTATAACCATTACTTCATCACTATCAGCTGCTTCACACGCCTCAGCGCCTGCTGAGATAGCGTCCTCTAAACTATTTACAACCACCACACCCTCAGCCGCCCAGCTAGGATCTCGAGTAATCACAATATTGGTGCGCCCAGGAAGTGGCCTGCCTATAGAGTCATAGGTTTTTCTGCCCATTAAAATGGGCTTACCCATAGTTACGGACTTAAAATATTGCAAATCTTCTGGCAAGTGCCAAGGCAACTGATTATCGCGCCCAATAACATTGTTTTGACTGACCGCTACGATAAGTGCAACTTTCATTAAACCCTCCTAAACTGCCACAGGCGCTGAAATAGCACTATGAGATTCGTACCCCTGAAGCTCAAAATCGTCATACACAAAATCGAAAATATTAGTTATTTCTGGGTTGATCCTCAATCTAGGTAGAGGCAATGTCTCTCTACCGAGCTGCTCCTCAATTTGCTGCATATGATTGGTATATAAATGGGCATCACCAAAACTATGCACAAAATCACCTAATTCCAAACCGGTTACCTGCGCAACCATCATTGTCAAAGCTGCATAGGATGCAATATTAAATGGCACCCCCAAAAAGACATCTGCGCTACGCTGATAAAGCTGACAAGAAAGCTTGCCTTCGGACACATAAAACTGAAATAAGCTATGACAGGGAGGAAGCCCAGATTTTGCCATTACCGGGATATCCTTGGGATTCCAAGCAGACACAATCAAGCGCCTTGAATCTGGATTCGACTTAATGTCATTTATCACACCAGCCAATTGGTCCACACCCTCAAAGTTGCGCCATTGACGGCCATAAACCGGACCCAAATCACCATACTTCTGAGCAAAATCATCGTCGCTTTTTATGCGCTCAACAAATGCCTTGAGCCCAACTTTCCATTCGGGGGAGTGCATTTCATGATTTTTATCCGCACCGGTTTGTCGCAACCAGCTCTGATAGGGCCACTCATTCCATATACCTACGCCATTGTTTACAAGATAGCGAATATTAGTATCGCCTTTCACAAACCATAGCAACTCATGCAGGATAGATTTGAGATGCACTTTTTTTGTAGTGACCAGCGGGAATCCTTGCTGCAAATCAAAGCGCATTTGGTAACCAAATACACTGAGCGTTCCAGTGCCGGTTCGATCGCCTTTATAGACCCCGTGAGCCTTAATATGTCTAATTAAATCTAAGTATTGTTTCATTGTTATTTTATCTCAGAGGGTAATTAATTCTTCAATCCATTATTTAACATTTGTTTTCACACATGGAAGTGACTTTCTCATCAACCAAAGGCCCAATAGGATCATTGGCACACACAGTGTT
Source organism: uncultured Porticoccaceae bacterium (assembly GCA_965662525.1). Taxonomy (GTDB): domain Bacteria; phylum Pseudomonadota; class Gammaproteobacteria; order Pseudomonadales; family Porticoccaceae; genus HTCC2207. The sequence goes on along the minus strand of CBFIHQ010000002.1, from coordinate 67,682 downwards.
TGCCCGCGGGTCATCCAGTTAAATATCTCAAAAACCGCTGCTTGCCCGGCAAACTGTGAATCCGGCTCACGCACAAACTCAACAATAAAGCGAAATACCCCGTAGCCAATTAAAAACAGGCCGCCTACCTGACCAAATAACCTCGGCTTTCGGGCAAACCAGTAAATAATGCCAAATAATACTATGCCCTCCAGCAGGGCTTCATACAGCTGCGAGGGATGACGCCCAAGCTGCAGTGGGTCCGCAGGGAAAAGCATTGCCCATGGGCCGTCTGTTGCGCGGCCATAGAGTTCCTGTCCAATAAAGTTCCCCATACGCCCAAAAAATAACCCCGTTGGAACCATTGGCGCAACAAAGTCACCAACCGCAAGAAAAGGTATTTGGTGTTTACGTGCATATAAATAGATTGCCATAATCACACCAATAAGGCCGCCATGGAATGACATTCCGCCCTCCCACAACCTAATAACCATGGACGGGTCCTCAACCCAATTATCAAAGCTATAAAAGAACATATAGCCCAGACGTCCACCCAGAATAACTCCCCAAGCACCATAAACAATTAAATCTTCCACCTGATGATGCTTTATGGGTGACCAGGGTCGCCGACAGGCCCGCATAGCTATTACCCAAGCACAAGCAAAGGCAAGAATATACATCAGGCTATACCAGTAAATATTCAGAGGCCCGAGGCTTAACGCTACAGGGTCTATATCTGGATGCAATATCATGTCGACAACCTAAATTTAAATTCAGCGCAGATCATAGCGGTTTATGCCGGCCTGTTCTATGCTAGAGAGTTGAAATATTTCAAAGCCCTTGAGTTACCCTGACAGGGACTTTTTGTTTTTGTATCTGTAGGACTCTAATGCTTTAGACATATAGTCTACAACCTCAGCACCATCTGATAAGCATAGCACCTGTTTGGCTAAATCATCAGCCATTTCACGACTAATTTTTAGCATAAGCGACTTCACCCTTAATAGCGAACTAGCACTCATGGAGAAATTCTCATAACCGAGCCCTAAAAGAACCACTGCACTAATAGGGTCACCCGCCATCTCACCGCAAACACTCAACTGACAATTGACTGTTTTAGCCTGATCATAAATACTTTTTAGCGCCCTAAGCACACTGGGGTGTAGCGCATCATAAAGATCTGCAACTCTTGGATTATTGCGATCTACAGCAAGAAGGTATTGCGTTAAGTCATTGGTGCCTACAGACATAAAGTCGACTCGTCGACCAATTTCTTTAACCTGATAAACCGCTGCAGGAACCTCGATCATCGCGCCCAGTGCAGGCATCTGCAATTGAAAACCCTCTTCCTCCGTTAACTCTTTATAGGCCCGCCTGATTAATGCCAATCCACTATCAAGTTCTGCTAGATTACTAATCATAGGCAGCATAATACGCAGATTATTTAGGCCCTCACTGGCCCGAAGCAAGGCTCTAATCTGTACCAGAAAAATTTCTGGGTGATCGAGAGAAATTCTAATTCCTCGCCAGCCCAAAAACGGATTCTCCTCTTCAATTGGAAAGTAAGGAAGATCCTTATCACCTCCTATGTCCAAAGTTCTCATTGTTACCGGACGAGGCGCAAAGGTTTCTAGATGCTCGCGATATACCTCGACTTGCTCGTCCTCAGTTGGGAAACTAGAACGCAAAAGGAAAGGAATTTCAGTTCGAAATAAACCCACCGCATCGGCACCACTGCGTAGCGATGGAATATTGTCATGCCTTAGTCCAGTGTTAACCCACAAAGAAAAATCGAAGCCATCAGTGGTTTGACAGGGGACATCCCGAAGTTTTTGCAGATCTTTAATTAATATCTGCTCTTCTCTCTGCCTTTGAACATAGGCGCGCTTTAGGGTTCTAGTCGCATGACTTACAACATCTCCCGTAAACCCGTCGACAATCAGCTCCTCACCCTCAAGCTCTGCACAGGGCATATCCAGCGCACCCATTACCGTTGGGATGCCTAATGCTCTCCCCACAATGGCCATATGCGAATTGCTAGCACCCTTAAGCGAGACTATACCCACCAAGCGATCTACCGGAATGTCCGCTAACTCAGTTGCAGAGAGATTTTCACCGACCAAAACAATGCGTCTTGGCAATGGTTTTTGCTGCTCACCTCGTTGTTGTAAGTAGCCAAGTACTCTCTTACCTAAACCCTCAACATCTGATGCTCGCTCTCGTAGATAGGGGTCTTCCATATGCCGAAAAGTCCGCACATGCTTTAAAATAACAGAGCTCCATGCGCTCTGGGCGGTTTGGCCCGCGTTAATTGTTTCAACAACCTCACCACCCAGAGAATCATCATCTAACATGCTGATGTAAACATTAAATAAGGCTAACTCTTCTGAACTCAGCTTGCCTTCAAGACCGACACCGAGATTGCGCATATCCTGTTTTACTGACTTTAAAGCCTGACGGAATATCTTTAATTCAGCATCTGGATTAGATGTATGTCGCTCCGGAACTGATGCCAGATCCATAGTTTGCTGTGCCAACACAACACGCCCGATACCAACTCCCGGAGAACTGGCAATACCATGAAATATTGCTTCTTTGCTTTTGCCGCGACCTGCCGATGCTAGTTTACTTAGAGCACCTGTCGCCTCAGCGTGGGCAATAGCACCTGACAGCTGCGCGCAGACGGTAACCATAAAGGCCTCTTCTTCGGTCGCGAAACGTCGCTCTGCCTGTTGCTGAAGCACCAATACGCCAAGAACTTTACGGTGATGAATAATTGGGACGCCCAAAAAAGAGTGATAAATTTCCTCTCCAATCTCCTCAAAGTAGGCAAAATTAGGATGCTTGTCGGCATCCTGCAAATTGAGCGGCTCTTCTTTTGCTGCAACCAAACCAACCAGCCCTTGACCCATAGCCAAGCGCACCTTGCCAATACTTTGTTGGCGCAACCCCTTGGTTGCCATCAATACATAATGTTGATCAGTTTCATCGAACAAATAGACCGAACAAACTTCCGCCCCCATTGCAGCATGAACTTCTGTAACAATAATGGTCAATACTTCTGGCAGGCTGCGGGCAGTATTAACTTCTTGAAATATTGTTCTTAGGGAGTCGAGAATATTCATTTATCTTCGCTTTTTCCGCTTCTGCAATAGCATATTAGTCTGAGCAAACTCAACTAATGCCTGACGGTAAACATTTTGCTTAAATGAAACCACCTGATTAATCGGGTGCCAATAACTCACCCACTCCCAAGCATCAAACTCAGGATGCCCTGTTGCGTCAAAGGTAATCTTTTTTTGATCACCGACCAACTGCAAAAAAAACCATCGCTGCTTTTGACCAATACAGCGTGGCTTCGAATGCTTGCGCTGCATTTTTTCTGGAATATTGTATCGAAGCCAGCGCTTAGTTTGCTGAATGATTTTTACATCCCCAGGCTCTAAGCCTACTTCTTCATACAGTTCACGATATAGTGCCTGTTCTGCTGTTTCACCCTGATCAATTCCTCCCTGAGGAAACTGCCAAGCTTTTTGACCCATTCTTTTAGCCCAAAAAACCTGTCCATGACCATTGCTAATCACCATAGCTACGTTAGAACGATATCCATCCTGATCAACCAATTTAAAGATCCCAATAAAATTTATAGATTAAAGAACCCCATTGTTCCACAGTAGCGTGTACTCGGCAATTTTCTCTTGAGCCATTTTGACATCACCGCTATCCTTAACAACCAAACAGACTCTAACTTATTTGACTGGAATTTCCTTATGGCACTAGCCATCTTTGACTTGGACAACACCCTAATCGCCGGAGATAGCGATCATAGCTGGGGAGAATTTTTAGTCGATCAAAATATAGTCGACCGCCAATATTACAAAAAGATGAATGATAAATTCTATGCCGATTATGAATCGGGTTGTTTAGATATCTTTGCTTATCTTGAATTTTCGCTAGAGCCGCTGACCAAATTGCCCCTCATTAAGTTACAGGCACTGCATCAACAGTTTATGCGCGAAGTTATCGACCCAATGAAACTCGATCAAGCTAAAGATTTAATTTATCGTCATCGTCAAGCAGGGGATCGCCTGTTAGTCATTACATCAACCAACCGCTTTATTGTTGAGCCTATCTGCAAATCACTCGACATTGATGAAATTATAGCCACTGATCTAGAGATTGTTGATGATAAATACACGGGTAAAGTAAAAGGCACCCCCACTTTTAAAGAGGGAAAGGTTGAGCGCTTTAGAGAGTGGCTAAGGCAACAAAAAGAAAGCGGTGACGGAAGTTATTTCTACTCTGACTCGATCAACGACATGCCAATGCTTATGGAAGTTGCATATCCAATTGCAGTAGACCCCGATTCAGCTCTCCGCAAGGAGGCTGAATCAAGAAGCTGGAAAATAATTTCCTTAAGAAATTAGTTGGGACTTACTCAGCTTCAACCAAAGCCTGATAGGCGTCGACATCAAGCAAATTGCTCAAATCCTCACCTGCACTAAGTTTAACAGTAAATAACCACCCATCCTCATAGGGACTAGCGTTGACTAGTTCTGGCTCATCCTCAAGCGCCGAATTTACCTCAACAACTTCTCCAGCAACAGGCGAATATATATCAGATGCCGCCTTAACCGACTCTACAACAGCTATTTCAGCGCCAGCATCAACTTCAGCTCCCGACTCTGGAAGCTCGATAAAAACGATATCACCTAAAGCATCTTGAGCGTGGTCGGTTATGCCAACAACAACGATCCCGTCACTATCTAATCTTGCCCATTCATGGCTATTTGCATACTTTAATTCTGTGGGAAAATCACTCACACCGCACCTCTATTTAGACTTTAAAATTTATTTACAGTAAGCGTGTATTTTACTGTTCAATGTAAGCAAAGTTAAAGTTATTTTCATCCAACAACCAATAACTTCACATATGTATAGAAAACTAGACAATTTACGGCATAATTTCCAGTGGAGGTTCATCAAGAGCCGAAAATTGTTCTCGTAGAGTTAATATCTGGTCACTCCAATAGCGCGGCGAATCGAACCAAGGAAAAGCACGCGGGAAAGCAGGGTCACTCCATCTGCGACCAATCCAAGCGCTGTGATGAATAATACGAAGGGTACGAAGCACCTCAATTAATACCAGCTCCCGCGGATTAAAATCATTGAATTCATTGTAACCCTCAACCAGCTCGGCTATTTGAGATTTTTGTTCATAGCGATCGCCAGACAGTAACATCCACAAATCCTGTACTGCTGGAGCCATTCGCGCATCATCAAAATCGACAAAGTGGGGGTTATCGTCTCGCCAAAGAATATTGCCAGAATGACAGTCGCCATGGACTCTTATCCAATCAATCTCGCCAAAATCATCTAAAATACTTTGACACTTATTGAGAATGTCAGGCAACAGGCTATCGTAAGCTGGACTTAATTCGGCGGGAATAAAGTGCTCACTTACATAACGATAAGCTTTCCAGCCAAACGTTTCTATGTCTAATTTTGGCCGCGATTTAAAATTATTGACCGAACCCACCGCATGGAATCGACCTAAAAGGCGCCCAAGAATAAAAAGATTATCTAGGTTATCCAATTCTGGTGCATGCCCTCCGCGACGAGGGTAAAGCGAAAACTGGAATCCACAGTAGCTACGAAGAGAATGCCCGAGCTCGCTTACTAGCGGGCAAACAACTGGCAGCTCCTGCTCTTTAAGCTGAAAGCAAAACTGGTGTTCCTCGTTTATTTGATCACGGCTCCAGCGATCAGGTCGGTAAAATTTAGCAATTAATGGCTGAGCATCTTCAATCCCAACCTGATACACACGATTTTCATAGCTATTTAATGCTAACAATCTGCCATCACTGATATAGCCGCAGCTTTCTACTGCATCCATGATCATATCCGGCGTTAGCAGCTCAAAAGTTTGAGCTTCAGATTCTGTCATTTAATTTACCCATACCAATTAATCGAAAATTCGCTTGGATCGCATGGCCTTCTTTTGCCCATGTTGATTCTTTTTGTCCAAGCGTTTTCTTTGTGAGCTTCTAGAAGGCCTAGTTGCCTTGCGAGCCTTTGGCAGGACTGCTACCGATTGCAGTAATGATTTTAACCGCTGAATAGCATCAGTGCGATTTTTGTCCCAGCTCCGAAATTGTTGAGCCTTAATTATAATAACGCCTTCTTTAGTAATTCGCTGATCACTAAGTGCCATCAAACGCTGCTGATAAAATTCTGGCAGAGACGATTGATCAATATTAAATCTTAAATGCACCGCGGAGGAGACTTTATTGACATTTTGTCCGCCCGGACCGCTAGCCCTTATAGCTGTAAACTCAACTTCTTCCAAAGGCAACGAAATTGATTGAGAGATAAAAATCATTCAGCACTCTGATCTATCAATTCAAAACGAGGAACCAGCTGATCATTGATTTCAACCATCTCCAAAAACATAGATAAGGGGCGCACCCACAAACCGCGATCACCATAAAGAGGGCGGTAAACTACCATTTCAGGCTCGCCCTCACTATGCTTTGCCACGCCAATCACTTGATACCTGCTACCTTTAAAATGTTTGTATATGCCTTGCAATATGTTCACCATTCAATGCATTTCGACTAAGTGTACGTGTTTGAACTAATTTCATGATTCAACAACCCACCATTATTAGATGAATGCAACCTTAACACACCCCTCAAAAAAGACGGGTTTTTTAAGTAATTAGCTATCAATTTGTAATTTTTTTGTATGTTGTGATGCAGGGAAACTTTGAGCTTAAAGGCACTAAAAGCGTATAAAACTCATAAAAAGCTAATTAATTTTAACTAAAATTCACTGAAAATTAGCCAAAACCAAAAAAAAACAATACACTGCACCCACATGAAACATTAATTAGCCGTTTGGCATATGTTTCAGTGGGGATCTTTAGTCTTATTTGTTGTTTTGGTTAAAGTGTTAATTCAGCCTCAATAGAGGCTGGTGTTTAAAGTGCCCTTTTTTGGGCGTAGTTGTATTTAAGTGAGGTTGTTATGTCAGGCGAAAGAGTTGCTGGCACTGTAAAGTGGTTCAACGATAGTAAAGGTTTTGGTTTTATTGAGCAGGAAGGTGGAAGTGATGTTTTTGTTCACCACAGTGCGATTCAAGCTGATGGCTTTAAATCTTTAAAAGAAGGTCAGGCGGTAACTATGGAAGTTGCTGAGAGCCAAAAGGGCCTTCAAGCAGAGAATGTAGTAGCCGACTAAGGTTATTTGACTGCCCTAGGGTGGTGACAAAAGTTCTTGAAAGGCCCTGGCATTTTGTCAGGGCCTTTTTTTGCAGAAGAATTAGCTACAGAGAGTTGATTCGGTAGTAGGATTACTACTTAATTTTGGCTTCTTTATAGATAACGTGCTTACGGATGGTAGGATCATATTTTTTGATCTCCATCTTTTCGGGCATGTTGCGCTTATTTTTGTCCGTAGTATAGAAGTGTCCTGTTCCTGCGCTAGACACTAAACGGATTTTTTCTCGAGCTGACTTAGCCATTTTTTAATCCTCTAGATTTTCTCGCCATTAGCACGAAGGCTAGCAAGAACGTTTTCAATACCATTTTTATCAATAATTCGCATTCCTTTGGTAGAAACACGCAATTTTACAAAGCGTTTTTCAGACTCAATCCAAAAACGGTGAGTGTGAAGATTTGGCTCAAAGCGACGACGAGTTCTATTCTTCGCATGAGATACATTGTTTCCAGCCATTGGGCGCTTACCCGTGACCTGACATACTTTAGACATTATTGCTGCCTCTTGTTTGCAATTTTCGCTTTGGGCAACGACCCATAGCCTACTGAATTTTGTTTCCCCGGCAACCTTCTATCAAGGCCATCTTTCAAGGAGGCGCGTTTTATACCAGAATCGCTATCTTGAAGCAAACAAAAACCGATAATTTACCCCTAAAACCCTAGTTTTTTTTCATTGTTGTGGTTTTAGCAAAATTTGCAGTTAAAGCTACCTTAAAAATATTACTTACCTAACTAAAGCTTTCCTATTCCTGCTAAAGAAACAATCTCACCTTTGCCAATAATAAAATGATCCAGAAGTTTTATATCGATAATTTCTAGTGCAGCTTTTAATCTTTTGGTAATTTGAATGTCAGCTCTACTAGGCTCGGCATTACCACTTGGATGGTTATGCGCCACAATAACGGATGATGCATTTTTTTCTAATGCGACTTTTACTACCTCCCGCGGATAGACACTTGCTGAGTTAACCGTACCAAAAAATAATTCCAGCAATTCAATCAGTCGATGGCGAGTATCCAAAAGCATAACAGCAAATACTTCACGGTGGTTATCACGCATCTGTATCGCCAGATAATCCCTTACCTGTTCTGGGCTAGTAAATATATCCTTATCGCGAAGCTGCTCGTCTAAATAGCGACGGGTGAGCTCAAGCGTAGCCTGTAATTGACAAAATTTAGCCTTACCCAACCCTTTAGCATTGCAAAACTCTTCTTGACTAGCCTTTAAAAGGGGGGCCAAACCCCCAAAGCAATCGATCAACTCCTGCGCCATTTTCTTGGCATTTACTCCCTTGCGTCCAACACTAAGAAAAATCGCTAGCAACTCCGCGTCTGTGAGCGCTTTAGGGCCTTTTACCAGTAGCTTTTCTCTTGGCCTATCATCCATTGGCCATTGATTTATAGACATGATCAATCCTTATTTATCACTATAGAATTCCGCTCTGAAGTGTTATCTTAGGCGCTTGGAAAAGTGTTATTGAGAAATTAATGAGTAGTCTGTCACAAAAACGAATCATTCTTGGCATTACTGGCGGCATTGCCGCTTACAAGAGCGCTGAAATTGCAAGACGCCTGCAAGATCAGGGCGCTGAAGTGCGGGTTATAATGACAAATTCTGCACAAGAATTTATACGCCCACTTACACTTCAAGCTCTAACAGGCAAGGCTGTTCATACTGATTTGCTCGACCCAAAAGCCGAGGCGGCCATGGGGCACATTGAGCTGGCTCGCTGGGCTGATGCCATATTAATTGCACCAGCAACTGCAAACTGTATAGCTGCATTAAGCCAAGGCATCGCCAATGACCTACTCACTACGGTTTGTCTAGCCGCCAGCGGCAAGATTGCTGTTGCTCCCGCCATGAACCAAGCAATGTGGTCTCAATCAACAACTCAAAAGAATATTTCATGTCTAAAACAACACGGCATTTACATCTTTGAGCCAGATGATGGTATTCAGGCCTGTGGTGATATTGGCCCCGGTAGACTTCAGCAGCCAGAGGCAATAGTCGATCAATTTGGCAAAATTTTTGACTCAAATGCACTCACTGGAAAACAGGTTGTTATTACCGCCGGCCCCACAAGAGAGGCTATTGACCCAGTGCGCTATATTAGCAATCACAGTTCAGGAAAAATGGGATACGCTATTGCCAGCGCTATGCTTGATGCTGGGGCATCAGTAACTCTTATCTCAGGGCCAGTGTCACTTAAAAGCCCAGATCGATGCGAGCTGATAAAGGTCATATCTGCCAAGGATATGCTCGATGCAGCTTCAAATGCAGTAAAAAAAGCTGATATTTTTATATCGGCAGCAGCAGTTGCAGACTATTGCGCAACTGAAGCAGCAACACAAAAAATAAAGAAAAACTCCGAAGAAATGTCGTTAAATTTGTCGAAAACACCGGATATTGTATCTATATTGTCAGAAAATAATCCTAAAATGTTTGTTGTTGGATTTGCCGCAGAAACCGATCATGTAGAAACCCATGCTCGGGAAAAGCTTAACAGAAAAAAACTGGATGCAATTATTGCCAATGATGTTTCTCGTAGCGATATTGGCTTTGACTCTGATGATAATGAGGCCTTATGGATTGATTCAGACAGCTGTAAGTTACTAGGCAAAAAGAGCAAGACTCAACTTGCCAGAGAAATTGCTGTCTTAATTGCTGATAAGATTGAAAGCTAGCATTAGCAACAACCTGTGCAAATTGAGAGCAACCTATATTGAAAAATGCAGATGCCATACATTTTAATATTTCTTATACGGTCGATGAATTGCCTGAAGAAGTATTTCGCAACTATGATATTCGCGGCTTTGCCGGCTCTCAAATTACCCCTAAATTTGCCTACAAACTTGGCGCCGCCCTGACAACCATGCTCAAGCAGCAACATTCGAGCATTTATCTGGGTCGGGATGCTCGGCTTAGCTCGCCCGAATTAGCAAAATCGCTAAGTGAGGGCCTTGCCCTGTGGGGTATGAATGTTATCGATATTGGCGAGGTTAGCACCCCTGTACTAAATTATGCCGTGCACTGTGATGGCAAAGCAGACTGTGGAATTATGGTGACTGCAAGCCATAACGCTAAAGAATATAATGGCTTTAAAATTGTCGTACGCGACCAGGTAATTGCTGGAGAAATGCTACAAACAGTTAAGCAACTAATGCTTTCCGATATAACTAGTCATTGTCAATCTGGTGAAATTAGTTATTGCGATATTGCATCTAATTACCTAAAAGCAATCACTGCTTCCTGCAGCCCAAAAAAAGCGTCTAAAATTGTGGTTGATTGCGGCAATAGTGTTGTCGGACCACTAGCATTAAGCCTTTTTGAACAGCTCAAATATGAAGTAATCCCATTATTTTGCCAGCCGAATGGCAACTTCCCAAATCACGACCCAAATCCATCCGATGAAAATAACTTACAGGCTCTTCAAGTTGCGGTTTTATCGAATAAAGCGGATCTTGGTCTAGCTTTTGACGGCGATGGGGATAGGCTAGTGGTTATTTCCGGTAACGGCAAAATTGTATGGCCAGATCAGCTAATGATGATCTTTGCGCGTGATATTTTAAAGACAAAGCCAAATACAGAGATTGTATTCGATGTTAAAAGTAGCTTTCGCCTGCAAGAACTTGTGACTGAGTTATCGGGAAATCCAATAATGTGTAAAACAGGGCACTCCCATGTTAGAAGCACAGTTCATCAAACGGGTGCTCTTATCGGCGGTGAATTTAGCGGTCATATTTTCTTTAATGATCGCTGGCATGGCTTTGATGACGGCCTCTATGCCAGTGTTAGGCTGCTAGAAATACTGGCCAACAGTGATTTGGCACCGAAGCAAGCGCTGGAAAAAATGATTGCTGAATTTAAACCAAGCACTTATACCCCAGAAATATTGATTCCAGTCGCTGAATCAGAAAAATTTGCTCTAATGGAAAAAATAACCTCTAATTTCGACTTTAAAGACGCAATAATTAACACTATTGACGGACTAAGGGTAGAATACCCTTACGGCTGGGGCTTAATTAGAGCATCAAACACCTCAGCAAACCTAACAATGCGCTTTGAAGCCGATAATCAAGTCCAATTGGCGCATATTAAAAAGCTGTTTGGCGACGAGCTAGCGCCTTTTATTAACCAAGTGGACCAGTATTTGTAACTATGTCATTAAATCGAGAAGAAGCAGAAAATACAGCCAAAGTCATCTCTAGAGCATTGCCCTATATACAGCGCTTTGCCGGCAAAACTGTGGTTATAAAATATGGCGGCAATGCCATGGTGGACGACCGACTAAAACAAAGTTTTGCCCGCGATATCGTTTTAATGAAAGCGGTGGGGATTAACCCTGTGGTAGTGCATGGTGGAGGCCCTCAAATTGGTCAATTACTCGATCAGCTTTCTATTGAAACTAAGTTTGTTAACGGTATGAGAGTCACTGACAGCAAGACTATGGATGCCGTAGAAATGGTACTAGGCGGCACCATTAATAAAGAAATTGTAAATCTTATTAGCAGTGCTGGCGGCAGAGCCTTTGGCGTTACCGGCAAAGATGGACGTTTAATCAAAGCCAAAAAACTTGTGGTGTCACAAAAGACTCCCGAGATGTCCGTGCCTGAAATTATTGATATTGGCCATGTAGGTGATGTTGAATCAATCGACAAAAGCGTTATCGATATGCTGCTAAAAAGTGACTACATCCCAGTGATTGCACCAATTGGCGTAGGATCTGATGGCGCCTCATACAACATTAATGCCGATTTAGTTGCTGGCAAGGTGGCTTCAGTTTTAAATGCCGAAAAACTAATGCTTTTAACCAATGTAGCCGGCTTACAGGATAAGCAGGGTGAAATTCTAACCGGGCTAACGGTAAATCTTGTGGATGAATTAATTGAAGATGGCACCATTTACGGCGGCATGCTGCCTAAAATTCAATGCGCGCTTGATGCGGTTAATTCCGGCGTTGCTGCCTCTCATATTATTGATGGCCGGGTAGATCATGCTGTTATGCTTGAACTATTTACCGATGAAGGTGTAGGCACTTTAATTACCAACCAGAAGTAAGCGGAGACTACTGATGGTAGCTAAACGCGGCTCTAAAGCTCAAGATATTCTTCAGGCTTTAGCACTTATGCTGGAGTCGTCTCGCGGTGGGCGCATCACTACAGCAGCCCTTGCCTCTGAGTTAGGCTGCTCTGAAGCTGCCCTGTATCGACACTTCCCAAGCAAGACTAAAATGTATGAGGGACTAATCGACTTTATTGAAGAAACCATATTTGCGCGAGTAACAAATATCATTAATGACGAACCAGATGCGGTCAATCAGTGTTTTAGAATCCTAAGCTTAACCCTTACATTTGCGGAAAAAAATGCCGGGATAAGTCGACTGCTTCATGGCGATGCTCTAACGGGAGAAACTGAGCGACTGCACAAGCGAATCGCGCAGTTTTTTAGCCGACTAGAGTCTCAGCTTAAACAGATTCTTAGAGAAGCGGAGCTTAATCAAGGCCTTGCTATCAATCCAACGCCGGCAATAGCAGTTGATTTAATGATTAATTTACTTGAAGGGAAAATTAGTCAGTTTGTTCGCAGTGAATTTAAACAGCGTCCAACGCAATTCTGGCAAGAGCAGTGGCCATTAGTGGCTAAACAACTGTTTGACCCAGCCTAGCCTAGCAATATAACTAAACACCATAGTCCTGTCGGTATTTATCTATTTCAGCAACCAAGTCATTATGCTCAGGCTTAGCCTTTAAGTACTGCAAAATATCATCAATATCAATAATACTCGCCACTGGAATTTTAAATTCCTGCTCGACCTCTTGAATAGCAGATTTTTCTGTTTTTCCACGCTCCTTGCGATCCAAACCGATCACCACACCCGCGGCTTTAGCCCCCACTTGCTCAACTATAGACATAACCTCTCTGATAGCTGTACCAGCGGTAATCACATCATCGATAATTAACACTTTGCCTTCAAGCGGAGCGCCCACCAGAGTACCCCCCTCACCATGGACTTTTGCTTCTTTGCGATTAAAACAGTAGGGAACATCAATACCATGATGTTCTGCCAGCGCAACAGAGGTCGCCGCCGCCAAGGTGATGCCTTTGTAAGCTGGGCCAAAAAGAACATCAAACTCTATGCCAGATTCCACAATTGATGAGGCATAGCAACGCCCCAGTGCCGCAAGAGCACTGCCTGTATAAAATTCACCGGCATTAAAGAAATGCGGCGAGGTACGACCAGACTTAAGCTCAAATTGACCAAATTTTAACGCGCCGCTGTTGATTGCATTATCAATAAATTCTACTTTATATGTTTTCATTTGCTATTAATCTTTTTTCCATTTATTTAAGAATAGATCAGTTTCAGTCTTATTGCGCCAACGCCATATTCTGCACCCTAACGAGATCAGCAATACCTTGATTGGCCAGTTGCAACATTTCGGTTAAAGCCTTGCCGGAAAATGGCGCTTCTTCAGCTGTACCCTGAATTTCGATATAGCCGCCATTGGCATCCATAACAACATTCATATCGGTTTCTGCATTAGAGTCTTCTGGATAATCCAAATCTAGTACCGGTGTTCCCTTATATACACCTACAGAAACAGCCGCAATCATATGCAATAAAGGATCAGTTTTAATTAGTTTTTCTCGCTGCAAATGACGAATAGCATCAACCAGAGCCACACAGCCTCCAGAAATTGCCGCTGTTCTCGTTCCGCCGTCAGCTTGAATAACATCACAATCAATATATATGGTATTTTCACCCAATTTTTTTAAATCTACCGCTGCGCGCAATGAGCGACCAATAAGCCTCTGTATTTCTTGGGTGCGTCCAGACTGTTTTCCTCGTGCAGCTTCGCGCCCCATACGACTATTGGTTGAACGAGGAAGCATGCCATATTCAGCTGTTACCCAACCCTGCCCCTTACCGCGTAAAAATCGCGGCACGCTATTTTCAACACTGGCATTACAGATAACCTTGGTATTGCCAAACTCGACGAGAACTGAGCCCTCAGCATGCTGTGTGTAGTTTCTGGTAATTTTAACTTGGCGCAACTGCTCTGGGCGACGCCCACTTGGTCTTGTCATGATTGATGCCTTATTACAGATTCTTATGTTTGAAGCACCAATTGTAACAAATCTTACCCCTCTTTAACTGCCTTTGTTAGAATACAGTTAAATAAAATTTTTTATGGAGTTACTATGCCACGCAGCATGACCGCCTATGCCAGAATTACTGAAGAACACAGCTGGGGATCAATTAGCTGTGAGCTCAAATCGGTTAACCATCGATTTTTAGAGGTCGGCTTTAGAATGCCCGAACCCCTGCGAGAGGCTGAGACCATACTGCGAGATATGGCGCGAAAAAAACTAGGACGCGGCAAAATCGATTGCTCTGTTCAGATTACTTTTAATCACTCAGATGCTTCTTCAGAGCTAGATCTTGAAACGGCACGCGAGCATATTAAAATTGTTGAATCTATCTCCGCCGAGATAACTCAACCTGGGACTATTTCCGCTATAGATATCATGAAATTACCTGGTGTACTCAAAGATTCCAGTATAGATACCAAACAGTTAAGCAAAGCAGGCATCAACGCCTTTGACTTAGCTCTTGACCAAATGCTTGAAGGTCGCGCCCGGGAAGGCGAGAAACTGGCCAATATGATTGAACAAAGGCTCTCTGGTATTGAGACCCAAATAGCTCTAGTGCGCAAAAATTTGCCAGAAATTCTTAAACAACAGCGCAATCGTCTGCATGAAAAACTTGCCGAACTAAAAGATCAGCTGGATGAACAGCGACTCGAGCAGGAAATGGTTATTATCAGCAACCGCGCTGATGTTGATGAGGAGCTAGATCGCCTGGAAGCCCATGTTATTGAAATTCGCAGAGTGCTGGGCGATCAAGCCTCGATAGGCCGAAGATTGGATTTTTTAATGCAGGAACTCAATCGAGAAGCCAATACATTGGGGTCTAAATCTATCTCTAATATTACCACTCAAGCCTCTGTTGAGCTAAAAGTGCTGATTGAACAGATGCGCGAACAAATTCAAAATATTGAATAAGATTTACTAGATTATCGATCATAGATTTATTTTCTGCTAATCTAACTCGCTTAAACGCGCTATTGTTAACTGGATATTTAGTTTTATTATGACTTTGGGCACTTTATTTATTATTTCAGCTCCATCTGGAGCCGGCAAAACCAGCTTAGTGGCTGAGCTACTTAATCGCCTCGACAATATTCAGGTTTCTATTTCCCATACCACTCGACCCAGCCGCTCTGGAGAAAGCGATGGCATAGATTATCATTTTGTTTCTCATCAACAATTCGAAACCATGGTAACCCAACAGCAATTCGTTGAGCATGCCAAGGTGCACAGCAATTACTATGGTACATCAGAAAAATGGGTTCAAAATACACTCAACAAGGGTGTTGACGTTATTCTAGAAATAGATTGGCAGGGAGCTGAACAGGTTCGAAAAAAATTCCCCAGCAGTAAAAGCATTTTTATTTTACCGCCGAGTAAGCAGGCGTTACTTGAAAGACTGAAAGGGCGCGGACAGGATACAGATACTGTTATACAGCAGCGTATCGCCGCGGCAAAAGAAGAGATGAGCCACTACAATGAAGCCGATTATTTGGTCATAAATGACCAATTTGAATTCGCCTGTAGGCAACTGCAGTATATTGTTCAAGCAACCCGATGCGAGATAAACAGCCAAGGACATGAAAAACTATTAATTGATTTATTGTCGTAGGCGCTCAGATTAGGTAAAATCACAGGTTCTCGGTGGCTAAACGCCGCTAGATCCAATTAATTTTCCCCAATGGATTAAATATGGCTCGTATTACAGTAGAAGATTGTTTGAATTTTGTTGATAACCGTTTTGAACTAGTGATGGTTGGCTCTAAGCGAGCTCGTCAAATCGCTGTCGACGGCCGCGCACCGCTTATTGATGCAGAAAATGATAAGCCCACAGTTATCGCTCTTCGCGAAATTGAGCGGGGTCTGATCACGCCAGAATTTCTGCAGGAAGTCGAACGTGACTATGAAATTGTCGATGCTGAAGAAGCTTCAGAAGATACTCCGCAAGAAGCCGTTTAAAGCAGCGCTTTTAGCGAGGCAGGGGGCTAATCACAGGTGCTTTCAGTACTAACAGAAAAGCTTTCCCATTACCTCGAACAAAAAGAGGTTAAAAAAATCGAGCGTGCCTACAGGTACGCCGAACAGTGTCACTCTGGCCAACTGCGTCAGAGTGGAGATCCCTATATCACTCACCCGTTAGCGGTTGCCAATATCTTGGCCGATATGCGCTTAGACCACGAAAGTCTAATGGCAGCCTTACTCCATGATGTTATTGAAGATACCGGCGTTACCAAAGGACAAATTAGTCGGCGCTTTGGTCGCACTGTGGCCGATCTGGTCGATGGCGTTAGTAAATTAAGCGAAATTGAATTCGAAACCAAGGCTCAACTACAAGCCGAAAGTTTTCAAAAAATGACTTTGGCCATGTCGAAAGACATTCGCGTGGTTCTAGTTAAACTTGCTGACCGACTTCACAATATGCGCACCCTTGGTGTACTACCACCGGAAAAGCGGCGGCGCATCGCCCGAGAAACTCTAGATATTTATGCGCCAATTGCTCAGCGTCTTGGCATAAATGATGTGCGAATCGAATTTGAAGATCTCGGCTTTTCCACCATGTACCCCTTACGCCATAGGCGTTTGCAAGAAGCATTAAAAGCAGCCAGTAAAAACCGCAAAGCAATTGTTTCTGAAATTCATCAAGCAATCGAAGTTCGCCTAGAAAAAGAATCTTTTCCCGCAATTGTTAAGGGCAGAGAGAAGCATGTGTGGAGCATCTACAAAAAAATGCGCAACAAGCATAAGTCCTTTCGCGATATTATGGATGTATTTGCCTTTAGACTGATTGTCGACTCAGTTGATGATTGCTATCGCACACTTGGAGTAATGCACAATATCTTTAAGCCTGTCCCTGGTGAATTTAAGGATTATATCGCCATACCAAAAGCCAATGGCTACCAGTCACTCCACACGGTTTTGGTCGGTATGCATGGCGTTTTTATTGAGGTGCAGATTCGTACCAAAGAAATGGAAACCATGGCCAACTATGGTATCGCTGCTCACTGGGAATACAAAGTCTCAGCAGGAAATGTTGATGCTAGCCAGCGTCGAGCCACGCAATGGGTTCAAGGACTGCTTGAAATGCAAAAACAGGCGGGTGATTCTTTAGAATTTTTGGAGCATGTTAAGACTGATCTATTCCCAGATGAAATCTATGTCTTTACACCCAAGGGGCGAATTATTGAACTGCCCTCTGGAGCAACCGCCGTTGACTTTGCTTACTCGGTACACACCGATCTGGGTAACAGCTGTATTGCCTGTCGAGTTGATCGCGAATTAACACCCCTATCCGAACAGCTCCAGAGCGGACAGAAAATTGAAATCATCAGTACCCAAGGCGCCCAACCAAACCCCAACTGGCTTAACTTTGTGGTTACTGCAAAGGCGCGAAGTGCTATACGTCACTTCTTGAAAAATCAGCAGCATGACGAATCAGTTAATTTAGGCAAACGACTGCTTGATAAAACGTTGGCAAATTATGGCACTGCTTATAATAAGCTGCGAAAATCACAGATTAAGCGATTGCTTAAAGAAACCTCTGCGCCCACCTTTGAATATGTTCTACAGCAAATTGGTCTAGGCAATCAGGTGCCTTTTGCTGTGGCAAATATTTTAGTGCCACCTTCTAAGCGAAATATTCCTGAGGATAAGCGCAAGCCATCATTGCCAGTGGTTGTGGATACATCAGAGAGCTTAATTCTTCATTATGCCCGATGCTGCCATCCAATACCTGGCGACCCCATTCTAGGTCATGTATCACCAGGTAAGGGTTTAGTTATTCACCTAGAATCCTGTCACAACCTAAAAGAAATTCGCAACCATCCAGAAAAATGTATGCCGCTCAGCTGGTCAAAAGTGGTCGAAGGGGAGTTTCCTGTTGAGGTTAAGGTAGAAATTACCCCAGAGCGGGGCTTTATAGCTGCACTTGCCTCAAGAATAACCGATGAAGATGCTACTATAGAGAATATAAGCGCTACCGAAAAAGATGCATTTACTAGTGTTGTCGATGTAGTTATGACAGTACGAAATCGGGTTCACTTGGCTGATATTATTCGTCGAGTAAGAAGCTTAACTCCGGTTCGTCGAGTATATCGAGTCAAAAATAAGTAATTATATAAGGACTAATATTATGTCTAACAAAGCACATATCTTCACCGAAAAAGCACCAGCCGCTATTGGACCCTACAGCCAAGCCGTCAAAGTAAATAATACTGTTTACCTATCAGGTCAAATTCCTTTAATCCCTGAAACTATGGAATTAGTCAGCGGCGACATAAAGATACAGGCACGACAGGTATTCGCCAATTTAAATGCAGTTTGTGAAGCCTCTGGTACGGATCTGAGCGGCATTGTAAAGCTCAATATTTTTCTGACTGACTTAAGCAACTTCGCCGCTGTTAATGAAGTTATGGCAGAATTATTTGAGCGGCCCTATCCAGCGCGAGCAGCGATTGGCGTTAAAGAATTACCTAAGGGCGCAGAAATTGAAATGGACGGCATTGTAATTACCTAATTAACTACTTTCATGATTCTCTATCAGTGCTGCATACCCCTCTCTAAAAGAAGGGTATTTAAAATTAAATCCAGATTTTAAAAGAAGGCGATTGCTACACCGTCTTACTAGCCCTATAGCAACAGACTCCTCCACAAGATCAACTGATAAGCGCTCAGCAAGCCATTGGCGAATTTCATGCTGAGTTACAGGCTGACAATCGGAAGCCAGATATACCTGTTCAATAGGCTTGCCAGACTCAAATAAGTTAATTAAATGTGCCAAAACAGCTCCGCAGTCATCAGCATGAATACGATTACTCCATTGTTGTGGGGCTTCTGGTCGCCCCTTACCAGACCTAACCTGATCGATAAGCCTAGTCCGATCCGGTCCATAAATACCTGAAAACCTAACTATTGTGTTCCGGCAGGGTAAATCTTTAATAACGTGCTCCGCTTGAAGCAGTATCTCACCAGAGAATGTGACCGGATTGGCTTTTGTAGTCTCGTCGACCCAGCCGCCAGAACAATCGCCATACACACTGGTACTGGATACCCAAATAATTAACTTAGGAGGATTAGGTAAAGTATCAACAACGTCTCGGATTGCTTGGGCTACAGCTAAATATGCATCTTCATATGCCTGCTGAGAAAATTCTGCAGGCGTCATGGTTACAACCCATATATCGAAACCTTCTGAAGCCACTGAGTGAAGACTCTCGAATTCTGATGCATCTGCTGCAATTGTCGTTATATACGACGGCATGCCTTTAGGACTTCGTCTTAGCCCAAAGCATTGGTGGTCTCCCTTAACCAGGCCTGCGGCTCGTTGAGCTATATCACCACATCCAATAAAAAGTATTTTCAAATTTTATTCCTATATATTTTTAGTATATTTATCTATGATCAAATAATAAAAATGATAATCAATATTGCTTAAGGGAGGAACAATATGACATTAACTGAACTTCACTATGCGACTGCTCTGGCCACCACCCAACACTTTGGTCGCGCTGCGGAAGAATGCAACATCAGCCAACCAACGCTTAGTATAGCAATAAAAAAGCTTGAATCTGAGCTTGGGGTGCAGATTTTTGAGAGAGCCAGTAATCAAATTTTTCTCACAACAGTTGGCGGCTTAATTATAGCTCAAGCTCACAAGGTGCTTAATGAAGCCGCGGTTATTAAAGATATTGCTTCCATCGCAAATCAAAAACTAAGTGCCCCCTTCATGTTGGCGCTATTTTTACCATTGGCCCCTATCTTTTTCCTAACTTCGTTACGCCTTTGCAACAAAGCGCACCAGATATGCCATTAATTATTGAAGAGGGGTATACTCATACGCTCAAAAACCGGCTTCGCAAGGGAGAAGTTGATGTGATCATGGTTGCTCTTCCATTTGTAGAGCCCGACGTGGTTGTTCAGCCACTATTTGATGAGCCATTTATGGTTGTATTACCGATCAATCACCGCCTAGCGAAGCATTCCACATTGATGTCAGAAGACTTAAAACAAGAGCATGTTATACTTCTAGGCGAGGGGCATTGTTTTAGAGATCAAGTAATATCGGCAATTCCCGACATCAACAAGCACCACAACATAACCGCTCCCTCAGGTGCCGATTCAGGGGCTAATACTCTAGAGACCCTTTGTACTATGATATCTTTAGGATTTGGTATTACTGTTTTGCCGCTATCAGCGGTGAAGGGATTGAGCTTTATTGCGACTGATTTAGCAGCGGTTCCATTATGTGGTACAAACGCTAAGCGCACCGTTGCTTTGGCTTGGCGCTCAAGCTTTCCAAGACATCTGGCAATCGATGCCGTCAGCAATGCAATTTTTTCAAGCTATGGCATCATTGGTAACAACCATAAGATTCCTGAATTGGCTATTGACTAATGCCCAGTACTAGCCTCGATATATTAGCTATTAAAGAGCTTAGAGGCATAGGTCCCCAGCTATCGCAAAAACTGAGCAAGTTAGGCCTTAATAATCTGCAGGACTTATTATTTCATTTACCTCTGCGCTATATCGATAGAACCAAAATAACACCCATTGGTAGCTTACAGCCGCTAACGGACGTGGTTCTAGAAGGGAAAATTCGTGCCTGTGATGTGGTTTTTGGTCGCCGGCGCAGCTTGGTATGTAAACTTCAAGATGATACTGGCACCACAGTTTTAAGGTTCTTCCACTTTAGTCGAGCTCAGCAAAATCGGCTAAAGCCCGGTGCAAAATTACGCTGCTTTGGCGAAGTTAGGCAGGGCAAATTTGGCTTAGAGCTATATCATCCTGAATATCAGTATTTAGACAGTAATAATCCACCACAATTAGAGGCTACATTAACTCCAGTGTATCCTTTGACTGAGGGTATCACTCAAATACGTATTAGAGATCTATGCCGTCAAGCCTTAGAGCGCCTGGAAAAATACGGCATAGAGGAATTATTGCCCGATACCCTAAAGCAACAGCTAGATGGCCTTTTATCTTTCTCGCTTGTTGATGCACTAAAGCTTATTCACTCGCCACCGCCGGGCATTGAAATGCACAGGCTTGCTTCTGGAGAGCACCCAGCTCAACAGCGGTTAGCTGCTGAAGAACTTATTGCCCATAATTTAAGCTTGCTTAAAATGCGGCAAAAAGTGCAGCAACAAAATGCGCCGCCACTTTCTGAAAACAAAGCTGTACTCACAAATTTTTTAGAACAACTGCCTTTTGCACTTACTGGCGCACAAAAAAGGGTAATTAGTGAAATAACTGTAGATATTAGTAACTCTTTCCCAATGTTGCGACTGGTTCAAGGAGATGTTGGCTCCGGTAAAACTGTAGTGGCGGCAATTGCAGCCTTACAGGCGATTGCCAATGGCAAGCAGGCCGCACTAATGGCACCCACAGAAATTTTGGCTGAGCAACACAGAATAAATTTTGAACAGTGGTTCAAAAATATGAAGATCAGTGTTGCTTGGTTAACCGGCAAGGTAAAAGGCAAGGCAAGAGAAGTCCAGCTAAAACGCATCGCCGACGGCAGTGCGCAAATGGTGATAGGAACCCACGCACTATTTCAAGAAAGCGTGGAATTTAATGATCTAGGAATAACCATTATTGATGAACAACATCGATTTGGTGTTCATCAGCGTCTGGCACTGCGCAATAAGGGGTTTGGCGACAATCAACCCAACGAGCATAGTTTAGCGCCCCATCAATTAATTATGACTGCAACGCCTATACCTAGAACTCTGGCTATGAGTGCCTATGCTGATCTTGATTGTTCGGTCATTGATGAATTGCCTCCCGGGCGAACACCCGTTGAAACTGCTGTATTAAGTAATCTTAGGCGCAATGATATTATTGAACGGGTACGTGCATCCTGTCTTGAGGGTCGTCAAGCCTACTGGGTGT
The DNA here is from genome assembly GCA_965662525.1 of uncultured Porticoccaceae bacterium. Lineage (GTDB taxonomy): Bacteria > Pseudomonadota > Gammaproteobacteria > Pseudomonadales > Porticoccaceae > HTCC2207. The sequence continues at coordinate 45,385 of CBFIHQ010000002.1, read as the reverse complement.
GTACGCTTATTGAGGAGTCCGATGTGCTCGAAGCTCAGGCCGCTGAAGTCACTGCAGGCGAACTACAGCTTTTGCTGCCTGAGCTATCTATTGGCTTAGTGCATGGCCGCCTTAAACCTCGGGAAAAATTGGAAGTTATGAATGCTTTTAAGGCGGGTGAAATACATTTATTAGTAGCAACAACAGTCATTGAGGTAGGGGTTGATGTACCCAATGCCAGTTTAATGATTATTGAAAATGCTGAACGCCTTGGGTTATCTCAACTACATCAACTAAGAGGCAGAGTGGGAAGGGGTTCGGCAAAAAGTCATTGTGTCTTACTCTATAGCTCCCCTATTTCCGCTAATGGCAGTTCGCGTCTGAAAACCATGCGCGAAACCAGCGATGGTTTTGTAATTGCTGAAAAAGACCTTGAATTAAGGGGTCCCGGCGAACTTCTGGGCACACGTCAAACTGGGGATATGCAGTTGCAAATTGCCGATCTGCAACGTGATGCACATTTGCTACCCCAGATAAAACAAGCCTCAGAGAGTTTAATCAAACAGCACCCTAAAGCAGTGGACCCATTAATAGACCGATGGCTAGGGATTAACCAACAGTATGCTCAAGCTTGAGAATTTCATTAGAAAGCCAAAAATTAAAAAAGCATAACTTTATTAATAAAGCTATTTATAATCCGCAACAAATAGAGTAGGAAATACACTATGGTATTTAGTAATCCAATTTCAGATTTATTTGGCAAATCTCCAATAAAGCCTCTTCAAGAGCATATGACCATTGCTTACAGGTGCTCGACACAGCTTGAGTCATTTTTTAGCGCGGTTATTGATGATCAGTGGGATGCTGCCTCTGATGTTTTTGAAAGCATCAGTGTGGATGAAAATCACGCAGATGAGCTAAAAAAACAATTCCGCCTGAATATGCCAAAAAATCTTTTTATGCCCGTTTCGCGATCGGATCTTCTTGGCATACTGGCTTATCAAGATCGTATTGCTAATCTAGCAAAAGATATATGTGGAATAGTTTTGGGGCGACAGATGGAAATCCCAAAATCACTGCAAACTGATTTTATGGGCTTCATCAAAAGCACCATAGAAGCGGCAGAACAAGCACTAAAAGCTATTAATGAGCTCGACGAGCTACTGGAAACCGGCTTTGTTGGGCAAGAAGTCAAATTTGTAAAGAAACTGATTAAAGAGCTGGATGCAAAAGAGCAAAAAGTTGATAAAAAAGAACGCAAACTTCGCCATCACTTATTCAAGTTAGAAGGCGACCTACCCCCTATTAATGTGATGTTCCTCTATAACGTCATCGACAATATTGGCAAAATCGCTGACACCGCAGAATCAGTTGGCAACCGCCTTGAACTTCTTATTGCAAAATAATTTTCGGAATTAATTATCATGGAATTATTTACTGAGTACGGCACCTTATTAATTATCCTAGCAGGAATCTTTGGCTTCTTTATGGCTTGGGGTGTTGGTGCAAACGACGTAGCCAATGCTATGGGCACCTCTGTAGGGTCCAAGGCATTAACTATTAAACAAGCTATCCTGATCGCTATGGTGTTTGAATTTGCCGGCGCCTACTTGGCAGGGGGTGAAGTGACCTCCACCATACGTAAAGGCATTGTGGACTCCGCTATTTTTGCTGAACAACCCGATTATCTAGTATTTGGCATGCTGTCAGCACTATTGGCGGCAGGCACTTGGCTAATGATTGCCAGTATTATGGGCTGGCCGGTATCAACGACCCACTCAATTGTCGGTGCTATTGTAGGTTTTGCCGCCGTTGGAGTTTCTGTTGATGCGGTTAACTGGAGTAAAGTCAGTACTATCGTCGCAAGCTGGGTGGTATCACCTGTACTTGCAGGTACTATATCTTTTGCTCTATTTCGAAGCGTACAGCGGCTTATCTTAATTCATGACAACCCTTTTGAACGCGCCAAAAAATATGTCCCCTACTATATGTTCGCCGTAGGCTGGTTAATGGCAATGGTAACCATGCTCAAAGGTCTTAAACATGTATTTAAGGATGTAGGCATTAAATTTAGCTTTCTTGAAACTGCAATGCTTGCGGCCTTATTTGGCCTTTTAGTTGCTGCTCTTGGCACCTACCTATTATCAAAAGTTAAGCGCCATAAATTACTGGAAGAAAATGATCGCTTTGCAAATGTTGAGCGAGTATTTGCTGTATTAATGATCTTTACTGCCTGTAGCATGGCGTTTGCTCATGGTTCTAATGACGTAGCCAACGCAGTGGGTCCTTTAGCTGCTGTTGTCAGCGTGGTTAACTCTGGCGGCGATATTGCCGCCAAGAGTATTATGCCTAGCTGGATACTGTTATTGGGTGGTGCCGGTATTGTGGTTGGCTTGGCCACCTATGGCTTTAAAGTAATGGGGACCATTGGCCGAAAAATTACTGAGCTAACGCCAAGCCGAGGTTTTGCTGCGGAACTAGGTGCAGCTGCTACTGTTGTGTTCGCATCCGGTACTGGTCTTCCAATCTCTACCACACACACATTGGTGGGTGCAGTACTGGGCGTCGGACTCGCGCGAGGTATTGGCGCGCTTAACCTACGCATGGTGGGCTCTATCTTCTTATCTTGGGTAGTCACGCTACCGGCAGGCGCAGCACTTTCTATCCTGTTCTTCTTTTTCTTTAAGGGTGTTTTTCTTTAGAGATCTTTAACCTTTAGGCATTTCTTTAAACTAACTTTCTCGCGCCGTAATCGTTGACATATAAATAAGCCTCTTATCTCAACGCTTGAGAAAAGTGATAACTTGTAATAGTGAAGCCCTGCTTTTCCATACTGCGCACAGTTTCCACAAATTGGTCTTTTGCCAAATGCGATCGCAACTCATTAATGACATCAAAACAATTTTCTATATCAGCGTTCGTCACTGCCATACAAAGCATAAAAACTCATACTCCATTGGGATGTATATCCAGCCCTGTGGTTAGATTGGCAAATGAATTGATCTTTGAACCCAATTCACCTCTGACGTAGCCATAGGTCATTGCCTCCAATCCCAAAGGCACTATTTTCGGTGCATTACCCGCTGCACCAAAAGCTTCATAGCGCGCCACTGCAATATCTTTCATGGCTGTTATTGTCTCTTTCAAATAGGCACGAGGATCAAATACTGCTGGATTCATCGCTAAAAATTGGCGAATAGTCCCTGTAGATGCCAAACGTAAATCTGTGTCTATATTGACCTTGCGCACCCCGTGTTTTATTCCCTCGCAGATCTGCTCGACTGGTACACCATAGGTTTCAGGAATTTCACCACCGTGCTGATTAATAATTGTCAACCACTCTTGGGGCACCGAGGAAGAACCGTGCATTACTAAATGGGTATTGGGTATTTTTTGATGGATTTGCTTTATGCGATCAATGGCCAGAATATCCCCCGTGGGTGGGCGACTAAATTTGTAGGCACCATGGGATGTACCGCAGGCAATAGCCAATGCGTCCACCCCTGTTTTGCTAACAAAATCTGCGGCCTCTTTGGGATCGGTTAACATTTGTTCCTGACTGAGCACACAGTCTGCGCCAACACCATCTTCTTCACCTGCCTGTCCGGTTTCAAGCGAGCCCAAACAACCCAACTCCCCTTCAACTGATACACCACAGGCGTGAGCCATGGCCACAACTTGGCGAGTAACCTCTACATTATATTGGTAGCTAGAGGGAGTTTTGCCGTCTTCTCGTAGTGATCCATCCATCATTACCGAGCTAAAGCCAAGCTGAATGGAGCGCTGACAAACGGCTGGACTAGTGCCGTGATCCTGATGCATGCATACTGGAATATGCGGCCATTCTTCGATTGCCGCGTGACTTAAATGACGAAGAAATGGCGCACCAGCATATTTGCGTGCGCCGGCTGAGGCCTGAACTATGACTGGACTTTGAGTCTGATCGGCGGCGAGCATAATCGCTCGCATCTGTTCTAAATTATTAACATTAAATGCTGGAACCCCGTAGTTATTTTCTGCGGCGTGATCCAGCATTTGTCTCATTGAAATAAGTGGCATCGCTTCTTTCCTTGTAAGCTTTGTTAGTTAATTGCATTCCTTGCAACCTGCCACCATAAATTCACTAGTCGCTGGCCGCTCGCGCTTTTAAGAGGGCAACGGCGGGTAATTCCTTACCTTCTACATACTCTAAAAATGCACCCCCACCTGTAGAAATATAGGACACCTGCTCGGCAATTTCATATTTATCAACTGCCGCGAGGGTGTCGCCACCGCCAGCAATTGAGAATCCATCACTTTCAGCGATTGCATATGACAATGCTTTGGTACCCTCGGCAAACTGATCAAATTCAAAAACACCCACAGGGCCATTCCAGATAATGGTGCCTAGGGTTTTGATAATCTCAGCTAATTGACCAGCTGATTCAGGGCCTATATCAAAAATCATATCGTCAGCCTCGACATCTTCTACTGCAACCACTCGCGCTTCGGCAGTTTCAGAAAATTCCTTGCCCACAACCACATCGGTAGGCATTGGAATCTCAACCTTTTCCATCAGTGCTTTGGCCGCGGGAATTAAATCTGGCTCATACAAGGATTTACCTACGGGATGCCCTGCCGCAGCTAAGAATGTATTGGCAATACCGCCGCCGACAATTAACTGATCCACTTTATCCGCTAGAGTTTCCAAAACCATTAATTTTGTCGACACCTTTGATCCACCAACGATGGCACCTACGGGTGCTTTAGGAGTAGCTATAGCTTTTTCAAGGGCGTTTAACTCATTGGCCAATAGCGGTCCAGCGCAAGCAACTGGGGCAAATTTAGCCACACCATGGGTTGAAGCTTGGGCACGGTGTGCGGTACCAAAGGCATCCATAACAAAGATATCGCAGAGTTTGGCATAAGCCTGAGATAGGGCGTCATCATTGGCTTTTTCGCCGACATTAAATCGCACATTTTCAAGCAGTGCCACCTGCCCTGCAGGCACTTCAACACCATCAGTCCAGTCGGTAATTAATTGCACCTGTGTACCTAATTTTTGACTGAGGCTATCAGCCACAGGCTGCAGGCTGAACTGGTCTTCAAACTGTCCCTCAGTTGGGCGACCCAGATGCGACATCAAAATAACCACAGCACCCTGATCTAAGGCTTGCTTAATAGTTGGCAGTGCCGCATTAATTCTGGCATCACTAGTGACCACACCATTTTTAACCGGTACGTTTAGATCTTCTCGAATCAATACATGTTTTTGACTGAGATCTAAATCAGTCATTAATTTGATAGTCATTATTTTCCCTTATTCAATTTAAGCGGATTGTATCTTCATCAGCTGGTTACCAGCTTTTCAATACATCCAACATTCTATTGGCATAGCCCCATTCGTTATCAAACCAAACAAGTACTTTGATAAGTTTTTGCTGACTGACTCTCGTTTGACTGGCATCAACAATGCCACTTCTCGGATCGTGATTAAAATCGCAGGAGGCCAGCGGCTCTTCGGTATAACCCAATATATTGTTTAGCGAACCTTCCGTTGCATTTGCCAGCACTTGATTAACACTCTGTATATCAACGGGCTTATTAACTAATACCGATAAATCGATAGCTGACACATTCAATGTGGGGACACGCATCGCCTGCGCCTGAAAACGCCCAGCTAAATTGGGCATCAAACGGTCAATTCCAAGTGCAAGTCCAGTATCAACCGGTATAATAGAATTCATTGCCGCACGTGTTTTACGCAAATCGGTATGATGGTAGGCATCCAATACAGGCTGATCATTCATCGCTGAGTGAATAGTGGTAATAACACCGCCCTCAACCGAAAAATTCTGGTCTAGCACTTCAATCACTGGGACAACACAGTTGGTAGAGCAGGAGGCGCTGGAAATTATCCGTTCTTTGCCAGTTAACTGATGGTGGTTGTAACCATAGACGATAGTGGCGTCAACATCTGATTCCGCCGGCTGAGAAAACAACACCCGGTTGGCACCGCTTTGTATGTGCTTTTCAGCAGTTTTGCGATCACTAAAGCTACCGCTACATTCTAAAACCACATCAATGTTTAGGTCAGACCAAGGCAGTTGATCTAGATTATCTTCGTGCACTATAGCAATTGAATCGCCACAGACAGTGAGTGTATTCTCGTCACAGTTTACTTCACCCAAAAATCGACCATGGGTAGAATCGTAGCGAGTTAGGTGCGCAATGGTTTTATTATCAGCAGGCTCATTTATTGCCACAATTTTTATCTGGTCTTGTAGCTTAGATTCATAGACCGCTCTTAAAACACAACGGCCTATACGTCCATAGCCATTAACGGCTACGCGAATCATTAGCCTAGGGTCTCCAAAACCTTAGTCACTACATTTTCTACGGTAAAACCAAATTCTTTCATTAATACATTCCCTGGTGCCGACTCGCCAAAACTAGTCATGCCAACAACACGACCATCTAGGCCAACAAATTTATGCCAGTAATCTGCATGTAAGGCCTCTACTGCCACTCGCGCTCTAATTGACTGCGGCAATACAGATGCTTGATAAGCTTTATCTTGCTCACAAAATATTTCTGCACAGGGCATAGATACTACATTGACGGCTATGCCTTTTTCTGCCAGCTGGTCTGCGGCTGTGGTAGCGAGCTCAACTTCCGAGCCGGTAGCAATAATAATAGCCTGTGCATCATTAGCTTTACGTAAAATATAGCCACCTCGACTGACATTACTTAATTGCTCATCAGAGCGCTCCATTGGCGCTAAGCCCTGACGGCTAAATACCAAGGCACTTGGACCATCACTGCGTTCGATAGCAGTTTTCCAGCTGACTGCGGATTCAACGGTATCGCAAGGGCGCCAAGTATGTAGATTAGGCGTTGCGCGAAGGGCGCTTAACTGTTCTACCGGTTGGTGGGTGGGACCATCTTCACCCAAACCAATAGAATCATGGGTGTAGACAAAAATACTTTGTTGCTTCATTAGGGCTGCCATACGTACGGCATTGCGCGCATATTCCATAAACATTAGGAATGTAGCGCCATAATTGATAAAGCCACCGTGAAGGGCGATACCATTCATAATGGCACTCATACCAAATTCACGAACGCCGTAATAGAGATAGTTACCGTCTGCATTATCTCCGCTGATATCTTTGCAGCCTGACCAAATTGTGAGGTTGGAGCCAGCCAAATCTGCAGATCCGCCCAGTAGCTCAGGAAGTAATGGACCAAACGCATTAAGGCAATTTTGAGAGGCCTTACGCGATGCTACTTTTTCCATTTTGTCTTGGCATTCACGAATATAGGCATCGGCTTTATCGCTAAAGTCTGCCGGAAGATCACCATTGGCACGGCGCTCAAATTCAGCCGCTAACTCTGGGAACTCAGACTGGTAATCAGCAAACTGTTTATTCCAATCAGCTTGTTGCGTCTGACCTTTTTCAACACCATTCCATGCAGAATAATAGTCTTCGGGAATTTCAAAAGCTGCATATTCCCAGCCTAATTGCTCACGGGTAAGGGCAATTTCATCTGCGCCTAGTGGAGCGCCATGACAGTCCTCTTTGCCCTGCTTGTTAGGCGAGCCGAAGCCAATAACTGTTTTACAACAGATTAGAGTGGGCTTTTCGGAAGCTTGAGCCTGTTTAATAGCGGCATCGATTGCATCTGAATCATGCCCATCAACCGCAGGAATCACATGCCAACCGTAGGATTCGAAGCGCGCAGGGGTGTCATCGGTGAACCAACCGCCATCACCATCGACACCAGCTACATCACCGTCAATCGAGATGCCATTATCATCATAGAATGCAATTAGCTTGCTTAATTTGAGGGTACCTGCAAGCGAGCAAACCTCATGAGAAATACCCTCCATCAAGCAACCATCACCTAGAAAGGTATAGGTGTGATGATCGACAAGATTATGTCCAGGCTTGTTAAACTGCGCCGCTAGAACTTTTTCAGCTAATGCCATACCAACTGCATTACTAATACCCTGACCCAATGGCCCAGTCGTTGTTTCAACTCCCGGGGCATAACCATATTCAGGATGACCAGGGGTTTTTGAGTGTAGTTGTCGGAAATTCTTAATTTCTTCAATCGGCAAATCATAGCCCGAAAGGTGAAGGAGTGAATAAAGCAACATAGAGCCATGGCCATTTGAAAGCACAAAGCGATCTCTATTAGCCCATGTTGGGTCTGCTGGATTGTGTTTTAAATAGTCTCTCCACAATACTTCGGCAATATCTGCCATACCCATTGGAGCACCGGGATGACCACTGTTAGCCTGTTGGACAGCGTCCATACTAAGGGCGCGAATAGCATTAGCGAGGTCTCGACGTGAGGCCATGAAATTTCACTCCTAAAACGGAAAAATTAATGAGGGTATTGTCGCTTAGAAGACCTCATCAGTAAACCAGAATTACCTATTTAAGCCGATGAAATTGCAAATAAATTAAAGCTTTTAAAGCCCATCAAAATATTTTTATATAAAAATATTTTGATGGAATAAATTGACTGTGCTAAAATCGAACTTATGTCATCAGAAACCCGTGCTACTAGCACTTTTGACCAAACTGCTCCACAAGCAGTCGGCGCCATCGGCATCCTATGCAAGGCTGCGGGGGACCCTTTACGCATTCAAATTCTTAAGGTTCTTCAGCAAAATGCCTATGGTGTATTAGAGCTCTGCCAAATATTTGATATTCGACAATCAGCGATGAGTCATCACCTCAAGATTTTGTCCAATGCTGGACTAGTTTCGTCAAGGCGCGAAGGAACAACTATTTTTTATCGTCGCAATCCGCTAAATCCGGATATTGATTTGCAAACTATGCAAAAAGCTCTATTTCAAGCAATTGACAAAGCAATGGTCGACTCAGATGTTGCCGAGCGACTTGCAGATATCAATCGAGAACGCGCCAGTGCTTCAGTGGAGTTTTTTAACCGAAATGTGTCTCTGTTTGAAGAGAATCAGGATCTTATTGCTAGCTGGTCAGACTATGGCGATAGTGTTGAAAGCCTGTTAGATAGCTCGTTAGGCGCAACCTCACAAGCCCTTGAAATTGGCCCAGGTTATGGCCAGTTTCTGAAAAAATTGAGCGCCACATTCGACCAGGTGGTGGCCTTAGATAATAGCGCCGAGATGCTTGATCAATGTGCCCAGCGGGTCAAAAAACACGGGCTTAACAATATAAGCTTTCTCAATGGGGACACCTTTTCGGCGATCGATAAAAATATATGTGCTGATTTTGTTTCACTGAATATGGTTTTACATCACAACCCTATTCCTGGAGATATTATTAAACACTGTGCCGACCTTTTAACCCTCAATGGCATTTTACTTATCACCGATCTTTGTGCCCATGACCAAGACTGGGTAAAACAAGCTTGTGGCGACCTATGGCTTGGCTTCGATCCAAGTGAGATCACTGACTGGGCAGAAAATGCTGGGCTCACAGAGGGCAATAGTTTATTTCTTACACAACGCAATGGATTTCGCATACAGCTTCGGCAGTTTAAGAAAGCCGCGACGATAAATTAAGGGAACCTTATGTCAACCTATAATCTTTTTACCTCTGAATCAGTATCTGAGGGCCATCCGGACAAAATGGCCGATCAAATTTCTGATGCTGTTTTGGATGCCATTATTGCCGACGATCCTCACTCACGGGTAGCGGTAGAAACTATGGTCAAAACCGGCATGGCAATTATTGCCGGCGAAGTGCGCACTAAAACCTATGTGGATTTGGAGCAAATTGTTCGCGATGTGATTACTGATATTGGCTATGACCACTCAGAAAAAGTCTTCGACGGCAATTCTTGCGCTGTTATTAACGCCATCGGCAAGCAGTCTTCTGATATTGCCCAGGGGGTTGATGAGGCTGAAGATAAAGATATAGGCGCCGGTGATCAGGGACTTATGTTTGGTTATGCCAGCAACGAAACCGAGGTGCTTATGCCCGCACCTATTTTTTACTCGCACCGTTTAGTCGAGCGTCAGGCGCAATTAAGAAAGAGTGGCGCCCTGCCATGGTTGCGCCCCGATGCCAAAAGCCAAGTCACCCTAAGATATGATAATGGTGTTCCGGTTGCGGTAGACGCAGTGGTGTTATCCACTCAGCACTCGCCGGATATTTCACAAAAAGAATTACAGGCTGCCGTACGCAGTGAAATAGTCGACCATGTTTTGCCTGCTGAATGGCTACACAAGGGTACCCAGTACCATATTAACCCAACCGGCAACTTTGAAATTGGTGGACCAATGGGTGACTGTGGCCTTACCGGACGAAAAATTATTGTCGATACCTATGGCGGTATGGCGCATCATGGTGGTGGTGCTTTTTCTGGCAAAGACCCCACCAAAGTGGATCGCTCGGCAGCATACGCCGGACGCTATGTAGCCAAAAATATTGTTGCCGCCGGCCTAGCCGATCGCTGTGAAATTCAAATCTCCTATGCCATTGGTGTGTCAGAGCCAACTTCTATCAGTATCAATACCTTTGGTACGGGAAAACTCTCTGATGAAAAAATTGTAGAACTAGTTCGCGAGCAATTTGATCTGCGTCCTAGAGGATTAATCGAGATGCTCGATCTTCGCAAGCCAATCTATCGTAAAACTGCCTCTTATGGGCATTTTGGCCGCACTGAATCAAGCTTCACATGGGAAAAAACTGATCGAGCAGCAGCGCTTAAAAAAGCACTGTAGCAAATAGACATATTAAAGGTAACCAATATGACCGTATTAAAGTCCGTAAAAAATAACGCGCCATTCACTGATTATAAAGTGGCGGATATCAACTTAGCCGAGTGGGGTAGAAAAGAAATCTCCATTGCTGAATCAGAAATGCCTGCGCTGATGGCGCTTCGCAGTAAATATAACGGTGAGCAACCACTGGCTGGCGCAAGAATTTTGGGCTGTATCCATATGACCATTCAAACTGCAGTGCTTATTGAGACATTAGAGTCACTAGGCGCAGAAGTGCGCTGGACTTCATGTAATATTTTCTCAACGCAGGATCATGCCGCAGCCGCTATTGCAGCCAATGGCACACCGGTTTTTGCTTGGAAAGGTGAAACTGAAGAAGAATATGATTGGTGCTTGGAGCAGCAAGTATTAAAAGATGGTGAGCCTTGGAATGCCAATATGATTCTTGACGATGGAGGCGACCTGACTTCGCTTTTACATCAGAAATATCCTCAAGTATTAGAGCACGTGCATGGTGTAACTGAAGAGACTACTACGGGTGTTCATCGCTTGTATGAAATGCTTGAAGCCGGTGAACTAAAAGTACCTGCTATCAATGTTAATGACTCCGTAACTAAGTCGAAAAATGACAATAAATACGGCTGTCGTCATAGCCTGAATGATGCCATCAAGCGCGCCACAGACCATCTTTTGTCTGGCAAAAAAGCTCTAGTTATTGGCTATGGTGATGTAGGTAAGGGCTCTGCTCAATCGCTGCGCCAAGAAGGCATGATTGTTAAGGTGACTGAAGTGGACCCAATCTGTGCCATGCAGGCCTGTATGGACGGCTTTGAAGTAGTTTCAACCTACAATAATGGCGATTTCAATCAAGGCGTGAACACAGATTTACTCGCTACTACCGATCTTTTGGTGACCACAACGGGTAACTACAACGTGTGTGATTCAAGCGTACTAGGTGCGATTAAAAGCGGTTGTGTGGTATGTAATATCGGCCACTTTGACAATGAAATCGATACTGCTTATATGCGAGAAACCTGGCACTGGGAAGAAATTAAGCCTCAGGTGCATAAGGTTTACCGTGACCAAGAAAGCAACGATCATCTACTGTTATTGGCTGAAGGTCGCTTGGTTAATCTTGGCAATGCAACCGGTCATCCAAGTCGTATTATGGATGGTTCATTTGCCAATCAGGTGTTAGCGCAAATCGAACTTTACGGCCGCGGCTTTGCCAACCAAGATAAGGCTACTCAGGCTGAATTGCTGGGCGTTGAGGTGTTGCCAAAACAACTTGATGAAGAAGTTGCCGCCCATATGGTTAGCGGTTTTGGCGGCGTAATCACCAAGCTTACTCAGGCGCAGGCCGATTACATCAATGTTACCGTTGATGGGCCATTCAAAAATGATAGCTACAAATACTAAATAAAACGGATTTTTTTATGGATAATCATCCACATATAAGCTTTGAGTTTTTTGCCGCCAAAACTGAGCAGGGGCGGCAAAAGTTGCAACTCACCTGTGAAAAACTCAATCGCTATAATCCAGAGTTTTTCTCGGTAACCTATGGTGCGGGCGGATCTACACGCGACACCACAAAACAGCTGGTATTAGATCTGCAGCAACAGGACTACCAGGCCGCACCTCACCTCTCATTTGGTGGTGATAACGAAGAGACTGTGCTTGGATTAATTAATGAATATAAGCAAGCTGGCATATCAAACCTTGTCGCCCTGCGCGGCGATCTGCCCTCAGGTATTGGTGGCACCACACAGCTAGTGCATGCCAATGAATTAGTCGCACTGATTCGGGAAAAAACTGGCGATCACTTTGATATCAATGTCGCAGCCTACCCAGAAATTCACCCTGAAGCCGAAAGCTATAGTAAGGACATCTACTGGTTAGGCGAAAAATTTAAGGCGGGGGCTAACCGCGCGATTACGCAGTATTTTTACAACCCTGATGCGTATTTCCAATTTGTCGAAAACTGCCAAAGAGTGGGTATCGACAAGCCCATAGTGCCGGGCATTATGCCCTTAACTAATTTCCAGAATCTTTTACGATTTTCAGAAAACTGTGGTGCCGAAATTCCGCGTTGGTTGCAATGGCAATTAAAACAGCGCAAGGATAAACAGGAAGATTTAGTTAACTACGGTATAGAGATTGTCAGTAATCTTTGTCAAACGCTACTTGCACGTGGCGCGCCAGGCCTACACTTTTACACCATGAATCAATGGCAGATTTCCGATAGCCTATGTCAAAATCTAGGCTTGGATAACTCCAACTAAGCCATGCGAACTCCCAGAGTTTATTCGCCGCAAACTATGGCCATTGGCGACCGCATTGAGCTTGAAGCCGGTGCGGCACGCCATTTGACCTCGGCGCTACGCATGAACTCTGGTCAGTTAGTGACCCTGTTTAACGGTACAGGCGGCGAATATACTGCCGAGCTAGTGGAGGCCAAAAAGGGCAAGGCTACAGTTACTATTAACAGCTTTAACCAAGTCGATCGCGAGTCATCATTATCCATTCACCTAGCTATTGGTATTTCCCGCGGGGAACGCATGGATTGGATTGTGCAAAAAGCCACTGAGCTTGGTGTAAGTGAAATCACTCCCCTTTTTACTGAGCGCTGTGAAGTAAAGCTTAGCGGTGATAGACTGGATAAAAAAGTGGGACACTGGCAACAGGTGGCTATTAGTGCCTGTGAGCAAAGTCAGCGCAATAGAATCCCCTCAGTAAATACGCCCATTAAGCTGGAACAGTGGCAACAAGATTGTGAGGCCTCCCTTAAACTCGTTCTTCATCATCGAACCGAAAAAAGCCTTGGCGATATGCTTGCACCAAGCGCAGAAATTGCACTATTAATTGGCCCTGAAGGGGGTCTTAGCGAACGTGAAATTGAACAGGCAATATCCTTAGATTTTTCCTCGCTAGCTTTAGGACCAAGAGTATTGCGAACGGAAACCGCACCCCTAGCTGCAATATCTATTCTGCAATCGCTGTGGGGAGATATGGGGTAGTGAAATACAAACTCGGCAGAATAAATGCTAGCTTGCTAATACTAGTCACTGCCCTATTTATGCTTTGCTCACTACCAACACAAGCCAAAGATTATACCCAAGCAGTGGGCACAATTTACTGCGATGGCGGCACTCGCGGAATTGCCACTCATATTCAACCGCCCCAGGGTTTTGACCCCAATCAATCGGTTATTGTGACTGCCGCCCATGTTATTTACGACCCACAAACCGACCAACTTTTTAACCAGTGCGATTACCGACCGCAAAATAAACGACTAAGTGGCCTTGGCTTTAAAACAATATCCACTCACAGCTACTCGGTAAACAATAAGGACAAAATTGCTCAAGCCGAAAGCGACCTTGTTTTTATCCAATTAAAAAACAGAGCCCATCAGCCCACACTTAGGCTAGCGGAAAAAATTTCTAGTTCAATAGTAGAGTTTTCTTTGATTAGCCCCTACGCAGGCAACTTTAAGCAGACACAATGCCAAAAAATTAACCACCCCCACCTTAAAAACGATCAGTTATTACTTCATAACTGCTCTGTCCAAGAAGGTAGCTCTGGGAGCCCTATAGTGGATAGCACAAGTGGCGATATTATCGCGGTGCATGGCGGAAGATTCGCTGTTCAAACAGCAAAGAATGGCGAAGAAAATACTCAATGGATCGGGCAGGCTAAGCGCATTAATTAGTTAACACACAGCTTATTAAATAACCTACTCGCCAACTAATCTCAGAACAGCCCTACATATCTGAATAAGGGTTTTCCAAATCAAAAGCGACCTTTTGAGCATAACCAGGAATACTAATGCCCTCTTTCGTGATCACAACCTTATCTTCGTCGACTAAGGTTTCACCGAAGCGATAAACAACATCTAATTGTGCCGCATCGGCACGATCGGCATAGGCTTCAGCGTTATTTCTTGTGGTCTCTCGCCGGGCAAAGTAAGCCTCGAGCTGATCACCATAACGTGCCGCCATCATTTTTTCTGCTTGCTGGGGAGATAACACCATTGCCGTGGCATTGTTGCCGCCAAAGCCCTTGGAGTTAATAAAGGCGACATGCATATTTTTGTCGCTCATATCCATATCTTGCAGTGGAAATAGGGTATGTTGCTGATTAACATCATCTGCCACTTTACTAATGGTTTTGATGCCGGGAATAATCTGATACTTAAAGGTTCCCAATGCTGACATTAGCTGATCACCACTGGCGGTTGAGATAGTATGGCCAACATAGGATTTAACTGCAGTCACCGGCCAATCATTAATATCAAAGGCTTCGGCTACGCGGTTAATTAAATTTGATTCGGTGGTGCGATTTGCCGGCGTACTGGAACCATGGGCGTGGACAAAACTATTATTTTGCACGATTTCTTTACCGACAATACTCACGGCAGAGGCCACGGCCTTAGCAAACGAAATGGTATTGCCAACCCCCGGCGCAGAAATGGACTTTTTAACCCCATCGGCATTAATAAAGATTTCGGGTATGGCGCCATGAATATCTGCACCTAACTCGACGGTTAACGCATCGTCCATCAAAACAACATATTGCGTGCCTTCAGCGAGGGTAAAGCCACAGTTTTCACCAAAAGGACGGCTAGCACGGCGCCAGTCTGGCTTATCTGTACCGTCTAATTTGGCTAAATTATCATCGCTGCCCAGAGCACTCATATTAGAGAATCCCTCTGAAACCTCAGGCATTATGACTGATTCTGCATTGCCAACAATAGCAACCCGACGTACACCGCTGCGAATATCTCTAACCGCGGCCTGCAAACAATAAAGGAAGGTAGCACAGGCACCTGTAATAGCTTCGGTATGACCCACACTGCCGAGCACATAGGCATTAATAAAATCGGCAGGCATGGAATTAAGCCCCATAGGCACTTGCTTGGCGGTGGTTCGCCCACCTTTTAAGCGCGCCTGATATAGTCCGCCAAAACCCTCTTCACTCATTTGGCTAAAGCCACTGGATGAGTAGACACCTATCTGGTCAGGTTTAACGGCATCGGCAATGGTTTGCCATTCAACACCTACCGAATGAAGTGCATCGCTTGCCCCCATCAGTGCCATTTGCAAGGTGCGCGGATGAAAGCGCGCATTGTAATGATCCGCTGGATCGAATCCTTGAGGTAATTCACCCGCAGCCTTAGCCGCTAGCTCATAGTCTGAGCCAACTAAGAGATCGCTATCTTGGCTGAGCTTAACTTCAAAGGTGCCGTCTTTTAGATCTCTTAGCTGCCAATGCTTGGGGGTCACTGTAGGCAAATCACGCTTAGCAATCGTAAATACTGGTTGGGACTCAGCGCTTGCACTTAGACTTACTTTTTTATTGCCAGATACGGCATTGGGATCAAAAGAAGAAATTTTTCTAACTAGGGTGCCACTTATAACCGTACTGCGAAACTGCTTATCTACTTCAGAGGCATCAATAATCTGTGCATCTGCTGTCTCAAAACCCTGATCGGCGGGCTTTACTAGACCCATAAGACAAGCAAGGCTGACAATAGTTTGCTGTTGCTGATTTTGTGGTAGCGACTCTAGAATCATACGCCTAAACGCCTGATCGGATGAGCTGCGACCAGCGGCATTATAGCCGCCATAACCAACAATAAGTGGTAGTGAAACTGACATCCCTTCTCCCTAAATTATTTCATGTGCTTTGTATCAGTTTAATCGGATTTTTGGGATATTTATTTAATAATATAGCCATATTAGTTAAGTATTAAGACTTTTGTGCTATATTTTAGCCATGATTTTTAATTTAACTCTTTTGCTTTGCGATAATATGCTGGTCTCGAGCACCACCTTGGCGGCTGAGATTTTTAATTTTGCGCAGACGGCTGCTCGCGCTAATCGCGAAAACACCAAAGAAATCAATATTCGCTGGCTTAGCCCCGATGGCAAAGCGGTTAAAACCTCTGCCGGCTTCGAGTTGCATCCCACTCACTCTCTTGGCGATCTTTTTGAGAGTGATTTGGTACATATTCCTGCGATGTGGCGAAACCCTCGGCCGGTTGTTGATAAATACCAAGCCTATATTCCATGGCTTCAGGAGCAACATAAAAAAAATGCCAATTTTACTGCGGTAGGTACCGGCGTTTGTTTTCTCGCTGAGGCGGGTCTGCTAGATGACAAACCAGCTACAACACACTGGCACTATTTTGATCAATTACAACGCCGCTATCCAAGGATACAGTTAGAGCGAGAGCAGTTTACCACCCAAGCGGGAAATATTTACTGCGCGGCCAGTGTCAATGCCATGGCAGAACTTATTATGCATCAGGTAGAGCGTATTTTTGGGCGCATCATTGCACGTCAGGCTCAGAGAAATTTTTTCCATGAAATTCGCAATCTAACAGAATCGGCAAACCACGAGGGACAGCGTCAAAACAAGCATGGCGATGAAGCAATAGCACAGGCACAAATTTGGATTCAGGATAATCTGGCTAAATTACTTAGCGTGCCTAATTTAGCCAATCAGTTTGGCATGACAACAAGGACCTTTAATCGGCGCTTTAAAGCGGCTACAGGGCAAACGCCGGTTGATTATATAACCCATGTGCGAATGACTTTCGCCTGTGATTTATTGAAGAATACTGATTTGTCGATTTTGGAAGTCGCTGGATTTAGCGGCTTTAAAGATGCGACTTGGTTTTCGTCGCGGTTTAGGCAATGGTCTGGCGATACGCCTAAGGCGTACCGCCAAACAGTTAGAGCAAAATTATTTAACTAAGATTGAAGCCTAAACAGCTCTAACGCGAATTACGCCCTCAACCTGACCAACTTTTTGCAGTATTTCATTAGAAATATCACCTTCAACATCGATAATATTGTAGGCGACTTCATTGCGACTCTTATTCACCATATCGACAACATTAAGATCGAAGTCAGCCAGTATTGAAAGCACATTACCAAGAACCTTAGGCACATTTTTGTTGGCAAAGGTTAGGCGACCGCCACCATTGCGCGCCAACTTGGTCGGCGGGAAATTTACCGAATTATGGATATTGCCATTTTCGATATAGTCCATTAGCTGATTAGCTGCCATTACTGCACAGTTTTCTTCTGCTTCAGCGGTACTAGCACCGATATGCGGCATAGCAATTATTTTTGGGTTCCCCAAAAATTCCGGCGTTGGGAAATCACAGATATAGCCAGCGATTACACCGCTCTCTAGAGCCTTAACCATATCTTCAGTACTAACAATTTCTTCACGTGCGAAGTTTAGAATCTTAGCAGTGCTTTTCATCACGCTTAGAGTTTCACTGTTGATCAGATGCTTTGTCGCCGGAATAGCTGGGACATGAAGCGTCACAAAGTCAGACTTTGCTAGCAATGCTTCAAGACTATCCATTCGCTCGACCTGGCTTGATAGCTGCCATGCAGCCTCAACTGAAATAGCTGGGTCATAGCCTACCACATCCATACCAAGATCTAACGCAAGGTTAGCAATTATCGATCCGATAGCACCCAAGCCAACCACGCCTAGTGTTTTGCCCATAATTTCAGAACCTGCAAAACGCTTTTTTTCTTTTTCAAGCAGCTTGCCCATCTCACCGCCATCATCCATATGGGTCAACTCTTGAACGTAGTTCATACCGCCATAGATATCACGCGAAGCTAGAAGAAGACCAGCAACAATTAATTCTTTAACTGCATTGGCGTTTGCCCCGGGGGTGTTGAAAACAACAATACCCTGATCAGTGTAATCAGCCACAGGAACGTTATTAACCCCTGCACCTGCTCTGGCTACCGCCAAAAGACTCTCCGGAACATTCTCCTCATGCAGCTTTTGGCTTCGTAAAATAAAGCCTTGAGGGTTTGACACGTCGCTGCTAACTTCATATTTTTCAGCTGAAAAACGGCTTAGGCCTTTTGAGGAAATAGCGTTATAGGTACGAAGTTTATGCATAGTAAATTCTCTAATTAGTTCTTTTCAATTAATGAGCTACTTGGTTATAGGCCCATTCTAGCCATGGTAGCAAAGCTTCTACATCTGTTTGTTCCACGGTGGCGCCACACCAAATTCGCAAGCCAGCTGGGGCATCGCGATAGGCGCCTATATCAAAGGCAACTGACTCTTGTGCAAGCAGTGAAACCATTTGTTTCACCTGATCGGCCTCTAGGTCTAGGCTTAGACAAACACTGGTATTTGAAACTTGCTCAGGCTGTTGCGCTAGAAAATCAATCCAAGAACGCGAATCAACAAATTGCTTAATCGTTGCTAGGTTTGATTCAGATTTAGCAATAGCTGCCGACAGTCCACCAATGGATTCAACCCAGTCTAGGGCGTCTAAATAATCGGCAACGCAGAGCATAGACGGGGTATTAATAGTGGCGCCGCGGAAGATGCCCTCAATTAATTTACCGGCTTTAGTCATGCGGAAAATTTTAGGTAATGGCCATGGCGGAGTATAGCTTTCAAGCCGTTCAACCGCTCTAGGGCTAAGAATCAGCATACCATGAGCACCTTCACCACCAAGTACTTTTTGCCAACTGTAGGTGACAACATCAAGCTTTTCCCATGGCATATCCATAGCAAAAACGGCAGACGTAGCGTCACAGATAGTTAGCCCTTTTCGATCATCGCTAATCCAATCGGCATTGGGAACTTTTACCCCCGATGTAGTGCCATTCCAAGTAAAGATACAATCATGGTCAGGGTTAGCCTGAGATAAGTCAGGCAGTAATCCATAGTCAGCTGTGTAACTGTTTAAGTCATCCAGCTTTAGTTGCTTTACCGCATCAGTTAACCAACCACGACCAAAGGATTCCCAAGCAAAAATATCCACTGGGCGCGCACCCAAAACAGACCACATAATCATTTCTACGGCGCCAGTATCAGATGCTGGTACCACGCCGACACGATAACCTTCTGGCAACCCGAGAATTTCGGCAGTCTGCTCACAGGCTCTGCCTAGCGCCTGCTTGCCAAGAGATGAACGATGAGATCGTCCAAGCGTATCTAGCTGAAGATTTTCAACACTGTAGCCAGGCCTTTTTGAGCAAGGGCCTGAAGAAAAATTTGGATTGTTAGGTTTAGTCGTTGGTTTCATCATTTTAATTTTGTTAATACCCTTGGATCCCGCAATAATTAAAGGACCATAGTTTAATTTAGTAATCGATTAAATCAGAAATTTCCTTCTGGAAAATTGAATTATTTGGCAGCTAGGGTGCGCTCTTTTTCAATCAAAAATTCAGCTACTTTTAGCATGCCTGAAAAACCGCCCGCTTTAGTTGTGCTTATGCGATATTTACCATTAATAATCATCTCTGGTGTACCGCGTACCTTATATGCACGAACTCGCGATTTAGCCTGAGCTACCATGCTATTTGTGCCAAAAGAGTTGAATGCATTGACAAACTTTTTGCTATCAACACCATTGGCGCTAAAGATTTCAGCAAAATCCGCTTCATTTTTAACGGATTGTTTTTTTAAATGGATGGCCTCAAAAATTGGCGTATGCACCTGATCCAGCACATTTAAAATTTTCGCCGCATAGTAAGCGCGAGCATAGGCTTCCATTTTAGGCTGCCATATTGCCGGTGTACTCTGGAAATCAACATCGGCAGGCAACTTTTCGACCCACGGGTGCAGTTCAGCCTGGAAATTAAAGCAATGACCACAGGTATAGGCAAATACTTCATTGACTTCAATTTTGTCTGAATTAGCCGTTCGCACAGCCTGGGGAAGAATATCGTAATGTTCACCCGCTTTAAATGCTTCATCTGCCGCCTGGCACATTGCCAACGGCAACAAGGCTAGCGTAAAAACGATTCGCTTTATCCAAACCATCATTTGTCTCCTGACAAAATTTGTTTCAATATATATATATTAGTTCAATCCAGAAATATAATTAGCAAGTGCTTTAATTTCTTTGTCGCTTAACGCCTTAGCAACTCCCTGCATAATTTTTGCATTAGCACCTGAATTGCGCTCACCACTTCGATAAGCCAACAATTGCTTTTCCGTATATTCTGCATATTGGCCACCCAATGCTGGGTATCCCGCAGGTCCATTACCCTTGCCTGATGGCGAATGACATGCGACACAAGCGGCAACGCCTGTTTTAAGATTGCCAGCGCGATATAGATTTTCACCCAACTCTAGAACTTTCTGCGGATCATTCATACCAATTAGGGTTATTTCTTTAGCGCCCGAAATTTGGATATTTTTACTATTGTAATAGGCCGCCATATCCTGCAAATCTTGGTCAGTCATATAATCTAGTAAGCCTGTCATTTCAACAATTACACGCTCGCCGGCTTTAATATGACGCAATTGGGCAGTTAGGTATTTCTCTCCGAGGCCTGCCAATTTTGGGAAAGAGGCAATAGCGCTATTGCCTTCTTGACCGTGACAGCCCGCACAGCTTGCGGTTTTCAGCTTGCCCGCAGCCGCATCTCCGCTGGCCCAAACAGGTGTAGTTAAAAACAAAGCTATAAGGCCGTAAACAAAAAAGATTCTCTTCATGGTTATTCCAAATCTCACTATACGTTAGAATGGTTGGGCGTATTTAATATGCTATACGCGCGAACCTGTAAAAGGTAGTTAGCTCAAAGAGCTTTAGCGCGCGCATTATATACCAATAAGCTGTTTTTCTTAAACCAAATTACAATGTCTTTTTACGGATTTTAAAAAAGTGAACTTTAATACAGTCGAATTCTTAATTAGCGCTCAAACGCTGCAGCAATGTCCAAGTGATAGCGGCCGCGAAGTTGCCTTTGCAGGTCGCTCTAATGCTGGTAAGTCTAGCGCGATAAACACCTTAACTAGAAATAAAGGTCTGGCGCGAATTAGTAAAACTCCGGGTCGTACTCAGCTAATTAATCATTTTGAAATTGAACCTGAAAAGCGACTGGTTGACCTTCCGGGCTACGGTTATGCCAAGGTCCCAAAAGCTATAAAGGCAAAATGGGATAGAAACCTAGCTGAATATCTACAAAATCGCAACAGCCTTTCGGGCTTAGTGCTTTTGATGGATATTAGACACCCACTGCAAGATTACGATCAACAAATGTTAAATTGGGCAGCTCAAGCAGGTTTGCCGGTACATATTTTGCTGACTAAAGCAGACAAGCTCAAACGCGGGCCAGCCATGAGCTCTTTGTTAGGCGTTGAAAAATTACTCCGTGATATGGATCCGGGTTTTACCCTTTTAAGTGCCCAAATTTTTTCATCATTGAAAAAAACTGGACTACCTGAGCTAGAACAAAAACTGAATAGCTGGCTAGAGGATTAATGCAAAAAAAAGGCCCTGATCAAATTGATTCAGGGCCTGTTATTAAACGGAGAGATTACGCGCCATTCTCACTAGGGGAAGAGAATTCACATTTTTTGCTGCTTGCATAGATTTAGACAGCGCTTTTGAATTAAGTTCCCTAATTATTTAAAAAAAGTTAATTTTTAATGTGCCTCATCCCAATTGTCTCCACTCCCTACATCTACCACTAATCTAACCTGTAAGTTGGCGGCTGATTCCATACATTCTTTGATTCCAGTCGCAACCTTTTGATATTCATCTTCTGGCACCTCGAGCACCAGCTCATCATGCACCTGCATAATCATTCGACTTTTTAGCTGGTGGCTTTGCAGCCAATTATCGACATTGATCATTGCCAACTTTATGATATCTGCCGCAGTTCCCTGCATTGGCGCGTTGATTGCCGTTCGCTCTGCAGCCTGACGGCGCATACCATTACTACTGTTGATTTCTGGCAAATACAAACGTCTGCCAAAGTGTGTTTCTACATAGCCATTTTCTGCTGCCGCATGCCGCACTTGATTCATGTAATTCTGAACACCAGGATAACGCTCAAAATATAGCTCAATATATTCCGCTGCTTGCTTGCGGCTAATATTTAACTGTCGAGCCAACCCAAAGGCTGACATGCCATAAATTAGACCAAAGTTAATCGCTTTAGCACTACGACGCTGATCTGTGGTTACCTGAGCAAGATTGACACCAAAAACCTCGGCCGCTGTGGCGCTATGAACATCCTGACTCTGCTGAAATGCCTTTAATAAATTCTGATCACCGGATAAATGCGCCATTATTCGCAATTCAATTTGCGAATAATCCGCAGCAATTAAGCGATGTCCGGCAGGGGCTATAAATGCCTGTCGTACTCGACGACCCTCGGCAGTTCGAATAGGGATATTCTGTAAATTAGGGTCAGAGGACGATAGTCTTCCAGTTGCAGTTCCCGCCTGATGATAAGAGGTATGAATTCTCTTAGTGACAGGATTTATCATAGTCGGCAGCTTATCGGTGTAGGTAGATTTTAGCTTTGCTAAACCACGATGCTCTAAAAGCACCTTGGGCAGCGGATAGTCCAGCGCCAGTTCTTGAAGCACCTCCTCTTTGGTTGATGGCGCTCCCTTTGCCGTCTTTTTAACCACAGGTATTTCTAATTTTTCGAATAAGATTTCAGCCAACTGTTTTGGAGAGGCTAAATTAAACTCCTGACCTGCTAGGGCCCATGCCTGAGTTTCTAATTCGGCAAGGCGCTCTGCCAGCTCCTGACTCTGTTGAAATAATAATGTATCGTCAACCAGTGCGCCGGTGCGCTCGATTCTAGAAAGAACTTTTACTAGAGGAAGTTCAATTTCTTGAAATAAGGTTTTAAGCGGCAATTGTGCTTCAACCTGCGGCCACAATGCCTGATGTAATCGCAAGGTAATATCTGCATCTTCAGCTGCGTAAGGCCCAGCTTGATCCAAAGCGATTTGATTAAAAGCAAGCTGTGATGCGCCTTTACCAGCAATCTCAGTAAAACTAATGGTTTTTTTATCCAGATAATGCAGCGCCAAGCTATCCATATCATGTCGTGTGGCTACACTATCTAAAACATAGGATTCCAGCATGGTGTCAAAAGCTAGCCCTTGAAGATAAATCCCATGTTGGGCCAGCACGCTCATATCATATTTTAAATTCTGACCGACTTTTTTAACTTGAGGATTTTCAAGAATAGGCTTTATCCCATTGAGTACAGTATCTTTTGATAATTGCTCTGGCACATCTAGATAATCGTGCCCAAAGGGAATATAGGCAGCATTTCCAGGCTCGACAGCAACGCTAATGCCAACCAAATCTGCCACCATATAATCTAAACTGGTGGTTTCCGTGTCTACCGCAATTAAAGAGCTATTTTTAAGTGTTTCTAGCCAATTATTGAACTGCTGAGAGTCCAAAATTGTTTCATAATTAATTGCTAGTGGCTCATTGGGCTCAATCTTTTGCGCAGTAACTGTTGTGTCATCAGCCTTCGTCGGTTTATCTTGGCTTTGCGAACCGCTGAGCTCATTAATCCAAGTTTTAAATTCCATCGATTGGAACTGTTTAAGCAATTCACCTTGATCAGGCTCTTGATTTACCAACTGATCAACATTCAAGTCAACTTCAACATCCGTTTTTATAGTCGCTAATGTGTAGGAAAGATAGGCAAGCTCTTTATGCTCTTCTAGTTTAGCCGCCATAGTTTTAGCGCCACGAAAATTCAGCTCGGCAACCTCGTCGAGTCGCTGATAAATAGCATCCAACCCTCCTAGCCCCTGCAATAAGCCTAATGCAGTTTTCTCTCCAACGCCTGGCACACCAGGAATATTGTCCGATTTGTCACCTAATAGTGCGAGGTAATCGATAATAAGTTCTGGCGGTATGCCAAACTTCGCTATTACCCCTTCTCTATCTAAGTGAACATCAGTCATGGTGTTTACCAAACTGATATGCTCATTGACTAACTGAGCTATATCCTTGTCACCAGTAGATATAATCACAGGTTGCTGGTTTTTGGTTGCCTGCAATGCATAGGTGCCAATAACATCATCTGCCTCAACACCCTCAATGCTGACCAGCGGCATTCCCATGGCTCTAATAATAGTATGTATAGGCTCAATCTGTGAGCGAAGCTCATCTGGCATGGGCGGGCGATTAGCCTTATATTCACTGTAAATGTCATCGCGAAAGGTTTTGCCCTTAGCATCAAAAATTACCGCTGTAGTGCTATCGGGATAGTCTTTTTGCAGGCGCCGCATCATATTGACAACACCCTTCACCGCTCCAGTTGGTAGCCCCTTACTATTAGTTAAGGGGGGTAATGCATGAAATGCTCGGTATAAATACGAAGAGCCATCAACAAGAATAAGCGGGGCTTTATCAGTCATAATTATCTATTTTATTGGCGATTTGTGTATTTAAATAATACATCATTTATTTAAAACAAGCGCTAAATTGCTGAGCTAAACCATAGATATAAGATTCATAACTCGGTAGCTCAGATTCATAAGTTACCGCCAGTATATCGATGGTTTTTGTTGGCACTGCTAAGTCATTTGCCACGGCCACTGCATCCTTATGGCCATGTTGTGGCTCAATCAATACGCAACTAACACCTAGCTTTTCTCCTTCTAGACGCAAATTATATTGCGTCTTAGCGCCCTGCTGCTTTCCCAACATATCTCGAATTGGCAATCCTGGCTGTAATTTAAATTCGTTAATAAAATAGTCAAATGCCTGATGATGGACGATATAATTTCCATTTTTCGCCTCATCTAATAAATCCTTTACCTTTTTTTCCGCTAACGGACTAAATATGTCCTGTGCTGGGATATTAAGTCGTGTAGATAAGACTGTCACTAATTGTTTGGCCAATGTTGGCGACAGCCAGATATGTGGATCAAAGTCATGATCATGATGGTCAACCTTGTGATGATCATCCTTGTGATGATCATTTTCCGTTGATAGCATATGCTGTGAGCCTAACAGTGCCATTGCTGTTATAAGATTTGAAGCTGTTACCCCAGCAAACTGCTTTGACGCACTGGTTTCAAAATCCGGCCCAATCCAGAAAACAAAATCTGCAGCAGTTAAAGTACGAATGTCCGAAAGCTTTAACACAACATCATGGGGCGACTGTGCCGCAGGCATTAAATAGTCAACCTTAACGCTGTCTTGAAAGGCCGATTTAACAATAATTGCCAGAGGCTTAATACTAGTAACAACTAATGGCTTGTCACCATCTTGAGCTGAAACTGTTGGAATAAAGGCAGTTAGGGCAATAAATATGAATAAGCAAAATGCCGTAAATGTAATGTTATATTGTTTCATTATGTAATTTTCACCCTATATTTAAATAAAAAAACCCTTTTTTCGCTATTTTTTAGCCTAAAATATATGTTATATTATAACATAGCTTTAAATGACTTGGGTAATTTATGCTCACTAATGCGCGACTAGTACATCAGCCCCACGATCATGTTCGGTCTATGAATGCGGCCATAAGTCGCGCCCATGAGATTTGCGCCAAGTCAAATGCGCGCTTAACCGCTACCAGAGAAGCTATATTAAAGCTGTTATGGCAAAGCCATCAACCATTGGGGGCTTATCAGCTGCAACAACAGCTTTCCAAAGTCACTGACAAGCCTGTAGCGCCCCCCACAATCTATAGAGCCATAGAATTCCTAATAGATTTAGGTCTAGTTCATCGTATTCCGTCATTAAATGCGTTTATTGGCTGCCCTTTTCCCAACAGTGACCACAGCAATATCTTTTTAATTTGCCAAGAATGTAAAACTGTAGCCGAAATGGCGGATAATAGGGTTAATAGTTTACTAGAAAGTCTTTGCGACATGGTCAACTTCAAGCATGAAAGCCAAATCATCGAAATATTCGGTTGCTGCCCCAACTGTAAGTCCGGAGTGAATGATGAGTAAACCATTAATCAACTTGCAGTCAGTCAGTAAAACATTTTCGGACAAAGCTATTTTGCAAAATATCTCTATGACAGTAAATAGAGGCGAGATTACCACCATCATTGGCCCTAATGGTGCCGGCAAGTCCACTTTAGTAAGGCTTATTTTGGACCTAATTACCCCAGATAATGGCACAATAGATAGATCTGATGATCTTGTGATTGGCTATATGCCGCAAAAAATACATATAGACCCAACACTGCCAATTTCCACCTGCAGATTCTTGCAACTAGCCAATACTTCACATGATGCCTGCCATAAGGCGCTTGATCTTGTGGGCATCCCCGAGGTTAAGAACACCCCGTTCCATAAACTATCCGGTGGTGAAATGCAGCGCGCTCTTTTAGCTAGGGCGATTTTGCGCCAGCCAAACCTATTGGTTTTAGATGAGCCTGTTCAAGGCGTAGACTTTAATGGTCAAAATGAACTATATGGACTGATCGGCGAGCTTAGATCTTCGCTAAATTGCGGCATTGTGATGGTATCACATGATTTACATCTGGTTATGTCCGCAACCGATCATGTTATTTGCCTAAATCATCATATTTGCTGTCAAGGAAAGCCCGAGCAGGTTACTCAGGATCCTGCCTATTTGGATATTTTTGGTGAAACAGCGCTTTATAATCACCAACATAATCACCAGCATAATTTAAAGGGCAAGGTAGTTGATGCTGATGGCAAACATCAGCATGGGGAAGGGTGCCAACATGATTGATTTTCTGATTTATGCATTGCTTGCCGGCCTTGGCGTTGCCGCAGTAGCAGGGCCGCTCGGCTGTTTTGTGGTATGGCGCAGAATGGCATATTTTGGCGACACTTTAGCCCATAGCGCGCTGTTAGGCATTGCTCTTGGAGTATTGTTAAATATCGACCTCGGCATAGCTGTTACTCTAGTTTGCCTATCGATGGCTCTAGGGCTGGTAGCGCTGGAACAGCAGGGTGTATTAGCACTTGATACTCTGCTGGGGATTCTATCTCATTCCGCCCTAGCTGCAGGTTTAGTGGTCATTTCATTGATGTCTAACATTCGGGTAGATCTAATGTCATTATTATTTGGCGACTTACTTTCTGTAACCGCCGCTGATCTGTGGGTTATTTATGCCGGGGCTAGTGTCGCCATTATTTTGCTGGCAAGCCTTTGGAAATCTCTTATCAGCATTACAGTAGAACCTGAACTTGCTGCTGTTGAAGGCATTAATGTGGCTCGCGTTAGAACCGCTTTGATGGTGATTACTGCCTTAGTGATTGCTATTGCGATGAAAATTGTCGGGGTTTTATTAATCACCGCCCTATTAATTGTCCCGGCTGCTACGGCTCGCAGAATAAGTGCCACCCCTGAGTCTATGGCGTTTATTGCCAGTTTGGTCGCTATGATTTCTGTGGTTTCTGGTCTAGCGGCTTCCTGGTATGCAGATACTCCGGCAGGCCCATCGATTGTTATTAGTGCAACATTACTGTTTTGCCTATCCCTTAGCTTTAAACAAAAAGGCTAGTTAAGTTAGCACTACAAACGTTCGATTCCCTCTTTAAGGCTTTGCCATACCTCATTAGCGATACCTGATGCCGCACTGACCTTAGTGTTAAGTAGAATCTTTCTGCCAATGCCTGCGGCCTCAGCAGCCTGCATATCTGTCTCTCTATCGCCAATCATCATAGATTCACCGGGATCAAGATCAAACTCTTGCATGGCTTGAAGTAACATGCCTGGAGCTGGCTTGCGCCAGTCACTGTCCTTTAAATACCGCGGTAGGGCCTTTTCAGGGTGGTAGGGACAAAAATATACTGCATCAATTTCACATTGATTAGCTGCGAACTGCTGCTTCATCCAGTGTGTTAGATTAGAAAAATCATCCTCTGAAAAATAGCCACGACCAATACCTGACTGATTGGTTACTACAACTAACTTATAGCCTAATTTTTTGGCATGCCGGCAAAATTCAAAAATACCTTCCATAAAATCAAAATCTTCCACCTTATAAACGTAGGAATGGTCAATATTAATCACGCCGTCTCTATCTAAAAAAACCGCTTTGTTAGTCATATCAATTTTTGCTCCTCAACCACCCTGTCAAACATTGCTATAACAGCCTCTGTGGTTATTTGTTGCATTAACTCTGTGCCCTTGACCCGACGACCCCAAGGCAGCTGCTTTGCTGTCTTTGCATATTGTTGCTGTAAATTTTGATGATATACCTCAACTACATAGTCTTGATAGAGGTAGGGCCCAGTTCGCGCTGGATTAGAATGGGCATAAAGTCCAATCACTGGCGTTGCTACAGTCACCGCCATATGCGCAGGGCCGGTATCTGGAGCAATCACTAAAGACGCTTGCTCAAGTACGCAGAGTAACTCTTTTAGTGAGGTTTTACCGACTAAATTTACTACCGGAAAATCGACATATTGCATAATTTCAGCGGATAATCGCTGTTCTAATTCTGTTGGACCGCCCGTGAGTACAATGGCAAAACCTCGATTGTGAGCATAGCGTGCAACCTGCGCATACCGCTGTGGCAACCAGTTGCGTTCCGGCCCACTGGCGGCAGGGGCTATAACAACAGTTTTCCCCAAGCCCTGTAAATGCTTTACAGCAGTGACTCTGTCAGCATCAGAAACCGGCATTTGCCACTTTGGCGCCGCAGCAGGCACGCCTATTTCTTGAGCAAACCCCATAAAACCTTGCAGCACATGGGCTTGCTGTTGCTTTTCAATGGGCTGATTTATAAAAAGTGAATGGGCCTCTTTGGCTCTGGACCAATCAAACCCCACTTTGACTTTTGCCGGAATACAGCTAGCGGCTAGATTAGCCCTAAAAGCAACCTGCATATGCAATAAAACATCAAACTGCTTGTGTTTGAAGGTTTTTTTTAATTTTTGATACGCGGCTTTACCCTGTTTTTTATCAAAAATAACAAATTTTACCCCTGGTAAACCGTCTAATAATGCCGCTTCTACCTTACCAATTACCCAGGTAACACTAGCCTTTGGATAGTGCTTTTGAATGGCCTGCACCGCAGACACTGCATGGCACACATCGCCAATTGCTGACAATCTGAGAATACATATATCGTTAGGTTGCTCGGATAAAGCCACAGCGCGCCTTAATTAGTAGAGTAAATTAATAGCCACAAATAATAACCAATGCACAATGGTCCATTACTCCTGTGTATCTGACAGATCAAGCTTGTTATACTGCCAAAAATCACGGTAAATCCCCTATGCTCAATACAATTCATTGTGGTCATCATACGCTTCTTACCGCCGTCAACAATCCCTTAAATATTACTCAGGATTGGTTTTCGCCGGAATATTGGCAGCGCAAGGGTGCCATTATAGCGGAAAAAAAAGGTCGCTCTACCACCTGGTTTTTCGATTACTCCAATGGAGTAGGGGTGTTGCGTCATTATTGGCGCGGCGGCCTAATTGGCAAGCTATTAAGCGACCAATATCTCTACACTGGGCTAAAAAACACCAGAACCTACAAAGAATACCAATTACTGATTGAGTTACATCAGAGAGGGCTTAGGGTTGCTGTGCCACTAGCAGCCAGAATTACTGTCAATAAAGCTGTTTATCGCGGCGACCTTATAACTAAATCCATAGCTGGCGCCGAAAGCTTACTTGAGATATTAAAGCAGAGGCCGCTATCAGTTGATGAAATTACAGATATTGGCCGCACCATTGCTGAATTTCATCAACAGGGCGTATTTCACGCCGATCTAAATATTAACAATATTATGTTGGACAATAGCGGTAAGGTTTATCTTATAGATTTTGATCGAGGCCGCTTAATTAGGCCTTTAGATCCATCCTTAAAGGCCAATATACAGCGACTAAACAGGTCTTTTATAAAAGAAAAGCGACGCAATAGCGGCTTTTTTTGGGATTCAGAACAATGGCAGCAACTTTTCAACGCCTACCAGAGCAAATTATAGCTAGGTTGCTTTTATTTTACTGATAACATTTGAAGTAGAGCAGTTGTTTACGAACTCTAGTACCTCAACACTGCCACCATTGGCCAAAACAGAATCAGCACCGGCAATTTCATCAATTTTATAATCGCCACCTTTAACTAAAACGTCGGGCTTAAGCTGCTGTATGAGCTGTGTTGGCGTGTCATTCTGCTCTACTGAGCCAAAAGGAATTACCCAATCTACAGCCGCCAGTGCTGTAAGAACGGTTGTGCGCTCCTCGAGGGTATTAATAGGTCGGTCGGCACCTTTCAAGCGAGATATGGAATCATCATTATTTAAACCAACTACTAATTTATCGCCGCGAGTTTTCGCCTGAGCCAAATATCTTACATGCCCTGCATGCAAAATATCGAAACAGCCATTAGTAAATACAATTTTATCCCCACGTCGACGAGCCTGCTCTATGCGCTCAAACACTTCACCCGCTAGTGGTTGATAGCTTTCACCTGTTTTCTCTAAATAATCTGTCAGAGAAGAAGACAGCTCCTCAGGGGATAAAGTTGCAGCACCTAAGCGAGTCACGGTTATACCCGCAGCAATATTGGCAATTTCTACCGCTTGTGATGCCGGCATTTGTGTGCCAAGCATTACCGCTAGGGTTGCAATAACTGTATCGCCAGCCCCGGTAACATCTGCCACCTCAAGTGTTTGTGCGGGATAATCGTGCTTTTCTGTCGGAGTTATAAGCGACATACCCTGCTCAGATCGGGTCAGTAGCATAGCGCCAATATTGCACTCAGAAATGATCTTTTTCGCGCATTGAGCTATTTGCTCTTCATCACCCGATATACCTCCTGCCGCATGGTATTCAGTTAAATTTGGGGTTACAAAATCGGCGCCCGCATAGTCGGCAAGATCTTTGGATTTGGGATCTACCAAAACCGTTTTACCCGCTTTCTTCGCAAGCTTAATCATGCTGCCAATATTCGCCAACGAGCCTTTGTTGTAGTCTGAAAATAATATCATCTCAAACTGATCAATTAACGCCTCAAATTCAGCGCTTAATAAATCCGCATGCTGCTGTGAAAATGATTGCTCAATATCCAGGCGAACCACCTGCTGGCTACGACTTAAAATGCGAATTTTAGTAATTGTTGGCGCCTGATTCTGTTTTACCAATAGCGAACTAATGCCTTCTTTTTCCAAAGAAGCTTTTAAGCTTTGACCATTGTCATCATCGCCAACAATACCCAGCAAACTGGCATTAGCCCCGAGGTGAACAATATTCTTTGCCACATTTGCCGCGCCACCAGCCTTATCTTCAAAATCGGATACCTTCACCACGGGCACAGGGGCCTCAGGCGAAATACGCGCCGTATCACCATGCCAATAGCGATCTAACATTACATCGCCGACTACCAGTATTTTGATATTATTGAGTTTTTGAAAATACGATAGATCCATTAGCTATTTCCCGCGACTAGCGCATCTATAGCTTCACACAGCCAATGGCCAATAAACATATGGGCCTCCTGAATTCGTGCTGTTTCGTCATTGGCAATAATAATAGGCAGAGCGGCAATATCTTTAACTATTCCGCCATCGCGACCAGTCAGTGCCACCGTATAGGCGCCAATAGTATTAGCCGCGGTGAGGGCTAAATTTATATTTGGGCTTGTGCCTGATGTGGTGAGACCTATGACCATATCTTCTGGCTTACACAGCCCTTTAATTTGACGCTCAAACACTGAATCAAAGTGGTAGTCATTAGAATGAGCGGTCAAAATAGACGTATCTGTGGTCAGTGCCATCGAGGCTAGTGGGCCGCGCTCGTTTTTATAGCGAACCATAAATTCAGCCGCCAAATGCTGCGCATCCGCGGCACTGCCTCCGTTACCCATCCATATTATTTTGCCGCCAGCTTGAAGCGCGGCATAGCATTTTTCTGCAAGAACCAAAGCTTGAGTATGGTATAAATTCATTTGCTCAAAGGCTTTTTTATGGCGCTCTAAACTGTCTAAATAACTGTTCTTAATCTCTTTAGAAATCATATTATCTGCTTCAATTATAAAAATGGAAGATAGCTTATTGTACACCTATACTTAAAAAAAAGTGGGTACATTCAATTAATTTATAAACGACTATCATAATCATTTGTCGTGAGAATAAACATTTAACTCATGTCCACCATTCTGCCATTTGGCAAGCCACAAGACCACGCCCCTAGCCAAGCCTAGGGGGCGTAGATGCGGCCTTTGCGTCTATATACTTCGCAGTATTTTCTATCTAAACAGACGGGCTAGATGATAAGATGCACCATATTGGATGGGAATATTAAATGATACGAGCTGTATACTCGTTTTTTTTATATGCTGTAAGCCCTGCTATCTTTTTGCATTTATGGCTAAGAGGGCGAAAAGCTAGCGCCTACAGAAAACGTTGGCCTGAGCGACTTGGAATTTATAATAAGAAGCTTCAACCCGATACCCTGGTTATCCACTGTGCTTCGGTTGGTGAAATTATGGCTGCCAGCCCATTAATCCAGCAGCTGATGTATGAGTACCCCGCGCAACAGATTACCATCACCTGCAATACGCCAACTGGTTCTGAGCAAATTGTTAAACTCTTTGGTAGTTCTGTGCAACAGCTGTATTTGCCTCTTGATTTTCACGGCAGTGTAAAACGCTTTCTAAATAAGCTTCAGCCTGCGGCAATCATTATCCTTGAAACCGAGCTATGGCCTAACCTGATTATTCAATCCAAGAGTCGAAATATACCGGTACTAGTGCTTAATGCACGACTATCGGAAAAATCTGTCAAAGGCTACCTGCGAATCGCGCCACTGAGCCGTCAATTGATGCAGTCGATCACCGTGCTAGCCGGACATAACCAATTGGATGTTGATCGTTTCAAGCGTTTAGGGCTAAAGGATTCACAGTGTAGCGTCGTCGGATCGATTAAATTTGATATTCAGCTGTCCGATCAAGTAAGAGATAGCGCGCAACAGTTAAAACAAACTCTCAATAACTATGACTTTGTCTGGGTAGCCGGCTCCACGCACCCGTTGGAACATCAGCAAATCATTGCAGCTCATAAATTACTGTGTAGCAGCCATAAAAAAAGCTTATTAATCATTGCGCCACGTCACCCTGAGCAGTTCGATAAAGTCGCTAATTTATTGTGCGATGAAAAAATTGCCTTTGGCCGATGGAGTGCAAAAGATTTTATCGATCAGCCTGTTTTACTAGCCGACACCATGGGAGAAATGCTGACCTTTTTTGGTGCCGCTCACTGCGCTTTTATTGGCGGCAGCTTAATTGATAGGGGCGGCCATAATCCGTTGGAAGCAGCAGCCTTGGCAATACCGGTGATTACCGGTCCCAGCTACTATAATTTTAAGCATATCTTTCCCCAGCTTATAGCTAAAAATGCCTGCACCGAAGTCGACGACTCCGATGCTCTATTTGATCAATTAGCTACTTATGCCAACTCGCCTGAACAGGCTAAACTGCATGGCAAAGAGGCATTTAAGATGGTGCAAAGTAATCAGGGCGCTATTGAAAAAACCCTTCGCTGCCTAACCCCCTATATAGTCACAAAGACTTAAAACTTACTAGTCCCATTAATAGAGCGCCATGTACTTCGCATGGTTATTTCTGTGTGCGGAGCTTTAAAGAAGCCATGATAATGGCCCATAGGATTAACCAAGATTAGCTGAGTGCTATGATCTACCGTATAGTCATCGCCGTTTAAGGGCACTTGGTTATAGGCCACATTAAGCTCGGCTGTTAGACGGCGTATCAAATGTTTATTGCCTGTAACCCCAGTAAACTCTGGATTAAAGTAGGGCACATATTCCGCCAGCTTTTCCACTGTGTCTCGCTCAGGGTCTAAGGAGATCATCACCACCTGAAGAAGCTCTTTTTCGCTAGGCTTGAGTTTACTGTATGTTTCATTAAGCATGGCTAAGGTGGTAGGACAGATATCTGGGCAGTGAGTGAAGCCAAAGAATACAATGGTCCAAATACCTTTCATGCGATCTAGATTAAATACCTCACCGCGGTGGTCTTCTAGCTCAAAATCGCTAAAGATTCGTGGCTTGTCCAATACAATTGCACCATTAATTTGCAATTGCTCTTTGGACATAATAACCGGCTGGTTCATACGCCAAGAGAAGCCGTAAACCACTAACAATATTAAAGCGATTAGAATCGCAATAGTCATTCTAATTCTATTTTTTTGTTGCATATTAATTAAGCCTTAGGGATGGGAGTATTAATTAAATGGCTACCGACTGCACTAAATAGTGGTCGAGGAGCATAATGGCAAACAGCACCATCAAATAAACGATAGAATACTTAAAGGTTCTCATGCCTGAGTCTTTGTTAAGCCACATTAAGGCTGCATAGAATAAAAACCCAGCACCTAAAATCAAGCAACTTGCCAAATATAACCATCCGAATAGCCCGGTCAAATAAGGCATCACTGTTACCACAATAAGCATTAGGGTATACAGCACAATATTGATTTTGGTGTATTTTTCACCATGAGTGACCGGCAGCATAGGAATATCCGCCTTGGCATATTCTTCTTTGCGGTGAAGTGCCAACGCCCAAAAGTGGGGCGGGGTCCAAGCAAAGATAATTAGAACCAGCAAAAGCGCGTTGTAATGGACTACTCCCGTCACTGCAACCCAACCCAATAGAGGAGGGGCCGCTCCGGCTAAGCCACCAATAACAATATTCTGCGGCGTAGCTCGTTTTAAATACATAGTGTAAATAAATGCATAGCCGATTAAGGATGCAAGCGTTAGCCACGCCGTCAATACATTGGTAAACAGCACCAATATAACAATTCCGAGAAGCCCTATTAGCAACGCAAACATTACAGCCTGATTGGGGCTAAGCCGGCCCTTAGCAATGGGGCGGTTAGCGGTGCGCGCCATCTTTTCATCAATATGTCGATCTACCACATGATTGACAGCCGCCGCTGCACCAGCACATAGCGCAATTCCAAGATTACCAAAGATTAAAATATCTAAGGGCACGGCGTCAGGCGTCGCTAAGAGCATGCCAATCAGTGACGTAAGAAGCATCAGTGCAACCACATTGGGTTTGCATAATTCTAAATAGTCTCGCCAGCTGATTGCGGTTTGATTATCTGTTTTTGACTCCAACACCTTCTCCAAATAAATGATTAAGATCGCTAAAATTAACGATCAGGGGAGTATTTTAACAGATGTTTAAGGTCATCAAGCAGTCCATTCGCATCATTCTCTGCAGTGAAGTACAGAATTGCCTTATTATCTGGGGTTACCACAAAATATCTAGCGTCTAACATATCCCAATCTGCGGAATTATTGAGTAATAATTGCTTCAACAAACCACTGTCTAGAGAGGCTAGCTGTAAAAAAGGGTGCTCTTGCTTTAACCATTCTGTGTCAAGCATTTGGCCTGGCGCCTGAAGGAATATTCGCTGCACACGGCCGGTATATTTACCCAGCAACATATGGATCTGACGGGTATTTAACAGAATATCCTCACATTTCTGACCACAGGTACTACCGCCAGCTATTACTATTTGCCATTTTGGCTTTTCAGTTGCGGGAATCTCGGTCATTAAGGCGCTGAAATCGGTTGCTGGCTTGACCAGTTGACCCTGATTAGTAGTGCCAAATAATTCGATCATTTTTTGTCGCTGCTCTTCAGATTTTGGCACCATAAGGAAACCAAAAGCGATCACACCAAAAACAATAACCAACATTAACCAAATTTGGTATCTAAAGCTTTTTTGTTTCGCGTTGAGTGACTTCTGATCTGACATAATTTATTCCTATAAACTTATTCGAGTATATTATTTAGGGTCTTTTAAGCCAACTCACTACATGCGAGTTAGCAATAATCGTCATTATGAGCAAGGTGATCGCCATAGCAAACCACTGCACCGCATAACCTACATGTTTTTCTGGCTTCACTGCCACCGTTGTCCAGCCGGTTTTTAACGCTCCGATTGAATCTTGATCTAGACGCAGCTGATAGGCCAAAAAGGACTCGCCAAATAGCTCTTCAGCACGCTCTACATTTATCCAGCCTACTCGGCTAGGCCAGTCCTGCACTCGACCAATCCCATCATCCAAACGATAACCGCCTTTTAAAGCGCGATATAAATAGCCGCGCAGTTGAACCTCACCCTCTATTGGTGAAATTGACGGTAATATATTGCGATCCAGTGAAGCCTCAATCCAGCCTCTATTAATCAGTACTTTTTCGGTTAAACCTAAGACGGTAACCGCCTGTAAAATCTCGTAACCGGGACGTCCATTTTTAACTCTGTTATCGAGAATAATAACCCGCTGGTTATCCACTGTAGCGCGAAGCCAGGCAAGACGATATTGATGGTCGCGGTCAGCTACTAATTCTTCAGCACTTGTTACTGACGGCAATTGCTGATTGATTGCATGATGATCAACTATTTGCTGCTTTTCAGCAGCACGATCAAGCTGCCATACCCCCAAACATAGCAATAAAGGCAACATTAGCAAAGAAAACACCAGTAACTTTGCATTGGGCTGCCATTTAAATGTGTTTGTTTTTTGAGCCGAACCAGTCATCTGTGGTTAAATGTTCCTATCTCAACAATGGGTTTAATCATGCTATTAAAAGTAATTATTGTCATTTTATTTATTGGCGTCGTCGCTAGCTTGTTTGGCGGACTTAACTTTCTTGTCAAAGACATGGGAAACAACAACAAACGTGTACTTTACGCGCTAGGCATAAGAATTGGTCTTGCCAGTTTACTTATTGCCTGTGTTATCTATGGCACTTACAGCGGTCAATTAAATAGCACCGCCCCCTGGGATCGTCAATTGCACCCCGAAAATGTCGCACCTTCGCAGCCCCAGCAAAAAACTAATTAGTGAAACCAAAAACGGCCAGGCAATTGCCCGGCCGTTCTTGTCAAGCCAAGGCTGTCTAGGCCAAGACGTAAACAAACAAGAATAGACCAACCCAAACTACATCTACAAAGTGCCAGTACCAAGATGAAGCCTCAAAACCAAACTGATCTTCATGGTTAAAGTGTCCCTTTAGCCCTCGCAACCACTGAACTAACAGCATGCAAGTACCAAGGGTTACGTGAGCTCCGTGGAACCCTGTAAGAAGGAAGAAGGTGGTGCCGTAAATACCCGTTTCAAGGGTAAGGCCCATATGCTGGTAAGCATGAATATATTCTTCAGCTTGCAAAAACAAGAAGAAGATACCAAGGGCGACCGTAATACCTAACCATGTGTTAAATTTCTTACGGTTATCATTTTTAAGCGCCGTGTGAGCAATATGCACAGTCACACTTGAGGTCATTAGAACAATGGTATTCCACAGCGGCAACCAACTTAATAGATTACTCCAACCAGGGAAATTCATATTTTGCTCAGGCCCCTTAAACCGGGCTGCATCACCATTAGCTGCTTGATCTGGAGTTACCATTACCGGCCACTCAGCCTGATACCCAGGCCACAGAATGTCGTTGTTAGCTGCAGCAGCATCGGTTGGCGTATCATCAAATAAACCTACTGCCGCTTCACCACCTAACCAAGAGTTGGCAAACACTCTAACGTAGAAAAGAGCGCCAAAGAACGCGGCAAAGAACATAACCTCAGAGAAAATAAACCACAGCATACCCAGCACATAGGATTTTTTTAACTGATCATTGGCTAGGCCTCGCATATTTTCATCGATAACAATGCTCCACCACTTGTACATAACCAGTGACAAAATGAGCAATCCGATTAAGAAAATCGTTGGCGATCCACCTTCGATTACCCAGCTAGCCGCACCAAAAGCTAGAACGCCCATGCCTGTGGCGGCAAAAATTGGCAGCTTACTTTGCTCTGGTACGTAATAATTACTTTCTGTTGACATCAGTGTTCTCCGTTTCTGGACCTATCGCCTATTAAAGCAAGCAAGGTCACTGTACTTGTGAGATCGATACTTGTGAACGATCTGTTATATCAAATAATGTATAAGATAGCGTTACAGTATTAACACTATCCGGTAAATCTGGGTCTAGTATAAATACTAGCCCCAACTCAGCCTGCTCGCCTGCTGCCAGCGGCTGGTTATCAAAACAAAAACATGCAGTTTTGTGAAAATAGTCTGCTGCATTATTTGGCAACACATTTGGTATCGCCTGAGCAATCATATCCTCACCCGTGGTGTTGTGCGCAAAAAAGTTCACCGCCCTGGACTCGCCAGGATGAACGACAACGCTGTATTCCATTGGGTAAAATTCCCATGGCATCTCTGCGTTATTGGCTGCAACAAACTGTACTTCCACCTGCCGCGAGGTATCAACCCGCACATTAACAGCTTCATATTTTCCATCTGTTCTACCGCCAATGCCAGTAATCTCACAAAACAAATCGTATAACGGCGGCAGGACAAAAACAGCAAATAAAAACATGGCCACCGCCATTGCCAATAACTTGGCTAATAGGGGGCGATGGCTTGCTTTCATAACCAAGGCTATTTAACCTGCGGTGGTTTCTCAAAGGTGTGATAAGGCGCTGGGGTTGGAACTGTCCATTCCAAACCTTCTGCACCTTCCCAAACTTCTGGCTTATCCACTGGCTTGCCGTGAGTAATAGTACGAACCACGTTAAATAGGAATAAAATCTGAGCAGCGCCATACATAAAGGCACCAATACTCGACACCATATTCCAATCGGCAAACTGTAGCCCATAGTCAGCATATCGTCTTGGCATACCTGCTAAGCCCAAGAAATGCTGAGGCATAAAGGTAATATTAAAGCCGATAAAGGCAATCCAAAACTGTACCTTACCCATGGTCTCGTCGTACATTTTCCCGCACCACTTAGGCAACCAGTAATAAACCGCCGCTGTACCACTAAATACCGCACCTGCCACCATTACATAGTGGAAGTGAGCGACAACAAAGTAGGTATCATGATACTGAATATCAGCCGCAGCAATCGACAGCATCAAGCCGGTAAAGCCGCCAAAGGTAAATAGAATAACAAAGGCAACACTAAACAGCATGGGGGTTTCAAATGTTAATGAACCCTTGTACATCGTAGTGATCCAGTTAAATACCTTCACCCCAGTAGGAACCGCAATCAACATAGTGGCATACATAAAGTACAGCTCACCGGCGATTGGCATACCTACAGTAAACATATGGTGTGCCCATACAATAAACGACATAAAGGCAATTGACGCCGTCGCATATACCATTGACGAGTAGCCAAATAATGGCTTGCGACTAAAGGTAGGAATAATCTGCGATACCACACCGAAGGCTGGCAGAATAATAATATAGACCTCAGGGTGTCCAAAGAACCAGAATATATGCTGGAACAACACTGGATCACCACCACCCGCAGCATCAAAAAAGCTAGTGCCAAAGTTGATATCCATCAACATCATAGTTACAGCGCCTGCCAATACTGGCATTACAGCAACCAGCAAGAACGCAGTGATCAACCAAGTCCATACAAACATAGGCATTTTCATGTAAGTCATGCCTGGTGCGCGCATGTTCATAACAGTAGCAATAATGTTAATTGAGCCCATAATCGATGATGCACCCATAATATGCACACCAAAGATAAAGTAGTTCACTGTATCTGGGGCATAGGTGGTTGATAGTGGTGCGTAGAAAGTCCAGCCGAAGTTAGGGCCGCCACCTTCCATAAACAATGTAGCAACAAGAATTGCGAACGCAAAAGGTAGAATCCAGAAACTTAGGTTATTCATGCGCGGAAGTGCCATATCTGGCGCACCGATCATCATCGGAATCAACCAATTTGCCAAGCCAACGAAGGCCGGCATAATCGCGCCAAATACCATCACCAGACCGTGCATAGTCGTCATCTGATTAAAGAATTCTGGTTTAATTAATTGCATACCTGGCTGGAATAGCTCAGCGCGAATAATCATCGCGAACGAACCACCCAAAATAAACATAGCAAAGCTAAACCAAAGGTATAACGTGCCAATATCTTTGTGGTTAGTAGTAAATATCCAACGGCTTATGTATTTTGACCAACCGTCAGCTAATGTTGCGGGACCATGTGCCATATCGAAAACTCCCTATTTAGCTTGTTTGTAATTAAGAACATCAACTGGCTGAGTAATATCACCCACATCGTTGCCCCAAGCGTTACGCTCGTAATGAATAACTGCGGCGATATCAACCTCTGAAAGCTGATCGGCAAAAGATTGCATCGCAGAACCAGGAATGCCGTCAACCACTACGCGCAAGTGCTCAACAACTGGGCCCAAGGCAATAACACTGTTTTTCAGTGCTGGGAATACGCCCGGAATGCCTTCACCATTGACCGCATGACAGCCAGCGCAAGAGCGATTGTAAACCTCTTCACCCTTGACCATTAACTCGTCAAAAGTCCACTGCTTACCGATAGTAGAAGCATATTCTGCCGCTGCTGACTTCTTATCCGCTAACCATTGATCATATTCAGCCTGCTCTTTAACCTCGACGACAACCGGCATAAAGGCGTGCCCCGAGCCACATAGCTCAGTACATTCACCAACATAGGTGCCTGGCTTGTCAGTTTTAGCCCAAGCCGAAGTGAAAAGGCCCGGAACAGCATCACGCTTAACACCAAAGTCCGGAACCCACCAGCTGTGGATTACGTCATTGCCAGTGATCAAAAAGCGTACTTTTTTACCTGCAGGAAGCACCAACGGCTCAGTCACTTCACGAAGATAGTGCTCACCCTTAGGCTCTCTGCCATAAATTTCATCTTGTGGTGTGCGCAACTCACTCATGTACTTAACATCTTCACCGAGATATTCGTACTGCCACTTCCACTGATAACCCGTTACCTTAATATCGATATCTGCATTTTCAGTATCATAAACTTTAAGTAGGGCGGTGGTTGCAGGAATAGCCATAACAATCAAAATAATTGCCGGGACTATGGTCCA
Source organism: uncultured Porticoccaceae bacterium (assembly GCA_965662525.1). Taxonomy (GTDB): domain Bacteria; phylum Pseudomonadota; class Gammaproteobacteria; order Pseudomonadales; family Porticoccaceae; genus HTCC2207. The sequence continues at coordinate 4,046 of CBFIHQ010000002.1, read as the reverse complement.
AAGTAATTCAACCAATAAATTTTCATGGAAGTTCTCTGCTACAGCGCCGCGTGATTTGCGGTGGGCATACATAACGTAGAACATAAAACCAAATACGGCTATGCCGATCACGGTACAAATCCACATCATAATCATGTGAATATCGTAGGCAACCTGACTAACTTCTGTGACTCCTTGAGGCATATTAAGTTGGCTAGATGCAGATTCTGCATTTGCATTGCCAACAAAAACCAAGGCCAAGATTGCGCCGAGGGAGCTCAAGAAAAGCGCTTGCGCTCTTTTCAACATCGCTTATTTCTCCGTGGTAACTGTGGAAATTTACTACTTTGCTTCGTGATGGCGACCCGCAATAAAATATGAGGGACCAATTGAGGCGCGGCATTGTACCAAATAAATGTGCATTTCTCTAGCCAAACTGCCACCATTTTTTACCTATCAATTGCATACGCCAAGGTTTATCCGCAAACAATTCTTGCGGCTGTAATTTAAAAATCTCAACAATGGGTTAGGCAGAAGTCTTTTTTTCTTGAATTTATTGATTCGGCTCGCTGGGATCGACTAATTTTACCTTTTGTGCGGGTTCTAAAAGCGCATCAACACTATGTGTTACTCGGGTAGTAAGCTCCTTTGGCGCTGAAGCTATACGTATCTCATCCAAAAAACCACAACTAACACATTCGCGGTAATTTATGCCATCCTTGCTGTAGGCCACTATTTTGTCCATTTTTGAACATTTAGGGCACACTACACCGGCAATAAATTGTTTTTTAGTTGAAAACGTCATCACAAACTCATCACAATGGGCATTGTATTATAACCGCGGAACAGCTTTATGGATCACTCTATTCGACCTTTTAAAGGGATTTTACCCAATCTTGGGCAACGTGTTTACGTCGACCCTCAGTCAACAGTAATCGGTGATGTCTGCCTTGGCGATGATGTTTCGGTATGGCCGGGGGCAGTTATTCGCGGCGACATGCACAGCATAAAAGTAGGCGCAAGGTGCAATGTACAAGACAATGCCGTGCTTCATGTCACTCACACCTCAGAGTTCAACCCAAAAGGTTATCCGTTAGTAATAGGCGAAGAAGTCATTATCGGCCATCGCGCTATTTTGCATGGCTGCACCCTAGGCAACCAGATACTAGTCGGCAATGGCGCAGTAATCAATGATGGAGCTTTAGTAGAGGATGGCGTGATTGTTGGTGCCGGCTGTATGGTGCCGCCGCGCAAGATTTTAAAAAGCGGTTATATATATGTAGGCAACCCATGCAAACAGTTGCGACCTTTAAGCGAAGAAGAAAAGCAGTTTTTTAGTTACTCTGCGGCCAGCTATATCAAACTGAAAGATCAGTATTTGTCAGAACAGGCTTAACCTGCAAGTTTGGCTCTTATATCGGCTATCACCGGTGCGGTTTCAGGGCGAACTCCGCGCCATAGGGCAAAGGATTCAGCCGCCTGACCTACCAACATGCCCAAACCATCGCTAACTAGTGCGCCGCGTTCGGCGGCCCATTGCATAAACGGCGTAGGCTCAGCGCCGTAGAGCATATCGTAACAAACGGTTACCGCATCTGGATTTATAAGACTATCCGGTAGTGGCGGCAAATCACCCTGTAAGCTAGCGCTAGTGCCGTTAATCACTAAATCGAACTGCTGCTCGCCGAGCATATCAAAACCACAACCCAGCAAATAACCTAACTCGGCAAAACCCTTGGCTAACTGCAAAGCTTTATCTACCGTACGATTGGCAATCACAACGTGTTGAGGCTGTTGCTCTAACAACGGCTCTAAAACTCCGCGAACTGCGCCACCCGCACCTAAAATTAATACTTTCTTATGGCGAATTTCCCAGCCAAGGTTGTGCACAATATCGCCCACCAAGCCAATACCGTCAGTGGTATCGCCTAAAATTGTGCCATCCGCTTCAAGGGTAAGAGTATTCACCGCGCCGGCGCGACGCGCTCTGGGCGTCGTGCGAGCCACATAGGCATAGGCGTCCTGCTTAAACGGCACGGTAATATTTAAGCCCTTGCCACCACCCGCAAAGAAAGCATCGGCGGCCGCTTCAAAACCCTGGGGGTCAACCAATTGCTTTTCATAACTCAAGGCTTGACCGGTTTGCTCAGCAAACTGCCGATGAATGTCTGGCGACTTACTATGCGCAATAGGGTTGCCAAATACCGCATACTTATCTGTCATTAAATCCAGTCCCGATCCGTCAAATACTCTGTATAAAGTTCATCTTCTGCACTGCCAGCCTCGGGATGAAAATTATATTCCCAGCGTACCATCGGCGGCATAGACATCAATATAGATTCTGTACGCCCACCGGTTTGCAAGCCAAATAATGTACCGCGATCATACACTAGATTAAACTCCACATAGCGACCGCGGCGATATAACTGAAAACTGCGCTCACGCTCACCAAAATCATGGTCACGACGGCGCTGCATAATTGGCAAATAAGCATCTATATAGCTGCTGCCAATAGCCTGCATAAAGGCAAAACTTTGCTCAAAGCCAAGCTGGTTAAAATCATCAAAAAACACGCCGCCAACACCCCGGGGTTCATTGCGGTGGCGCAAGTAGAAATATTTATCGCACTGCTGTTTAAGGCGCGGATACATATCTTCGCCAAAAGGATCACAGGCGTTTTTTGCCGTGCGATGCCAGTGCTGACAATCCTCTTCACTGCCATAATAAGGCGTGAGATCATAGCCACCGCCAAACCACCACACCGGATCTTCGCCGTCTTTTTCAGCAATAAAGAAACGCACATTGGCATGGGATGTGGGCACATAGGGATTGTGCGGATGAATCACCAGAGAGACACCCATAGCCTCAAAGCTGCGGCCGGCCAATTCGGGCCTGCTCTGGGTTGCCGATGCTGGCAGCCGGTCACCAGAGACATGGGAAAAGTTTACCCCGCCTTTTTCAATTACAGCGCCATCGGCAATCACGCGACTGCGACCACCCCCGCCCTCGGGGCGAGTCCAGTTATCTTCGCGCCAAGCACTGCCGTCTTCCTGCTGCAATGCATCGCAGATGCTATCTTGCAGACCTAGAAGATAATCCTTAACCAACTGTTTATTAATTGTTTGCATATTATCCTTTACGGATGATTTTACCACTGAGTAAGTGGCGAATTTCACTCGGCGCAGTGGCAGAACCAATAGTACCGGAGGTAATGGCATCCAGTTGGCAACCAAAATAAGTTCTAACCTTGAGCGCATTGGTCGCCTCGGTTAACCCCTGAGGGTTTGCCGACGTAGAGACAATAGGGCCGCCAAATAATCGACATAGGCTCGCCGCCAATGGGTGCGCCGTCACTCTAACGGCCAGTGTATCATGCTCACCAACAATCCATTCAGGTGCAGTGCCATTGTGTGGGATTAACCAAGTAGTCGGCTTGCTATTGGGCTGTTGCAACTGATCTAGCTGAGAGTTTGTTAGGCCATTAGTAAAGGGCGCAAACTGTTGCCAATCGCAGGCGATAAGAATCACCCCTTTATGTTCAGGGCGACTTTTTAAGTTGAGGATTTTGGCTACAGCTGTGTAGCTGAAGGGGTCACAACCCAAACCCCAGACCGCCTCGGTCGGGTAGGCTATCACCCCCTGTAAATGCAACTGGTGCACCGCAAGGCTAGTCTTAGTATGCCCGCTCCAGTTGATCACAAATTGTCTCAGCTATTTTTTAGACGTTCCTGCAATGCAGCGTCTTTAGCAATAATTGCTTCAGCATTGGCCGCACGTTCAGCAACAAGCTTCTTATGCATCTCAGCATCGCCAACACCAATAATTTGTGCCGCCAAGTAAGCTGCATTTTTAGCGCCGGCTTTGCCGATAGCAACAGTGGCTACAGGAATACCGCCCGGCATTTGAACCGTTGAAAGCAACGCATCAAGACCGTCCAATGAACCATTAATTGGCACACCGATTACCGGCTTAAGGGTAGTTGCAGAAACTGCACCCGCTAAGTGAGCCGCCATACCTGCCGCGCAGATAAAGGCCGCACAACCGCGCGCATCAGCGTCGGTTACATA
>CBFIHQ010000001.1:0-131511 GCA_965662525.1 uncultured Porticoccaceae bacterium | reverse complement strand
GACAAAACAGAGACACCAAGCAACGTATTCTTAACGTACAGGCTGATGTTGCTCTTGCTAATGGTGCTTATTATCAAGGATTACAAGACTTGATAAAATTAGGACGACTATCAAAGCGAAAAAACCAGATAAGAGAACTTCATGACCGTATTTGGGCTATTACTTCTCGCATGCCCTTTAAACAACTCGATCAAAAAAAGGTCAAAGACTTTGTCTTGTCTGGCTGGTTAGATCTAGCATCTAAAAGTCGTCGCTATCTAAATCACCCCGATGAGCAGAGCTATATCCTCAGCCAATGGCGGCGCAATTGGAAAAGTCACCCTGCAGCGAAAGTGCCACCTACTTTTTTTGGCGGCAACGCATTTTGGAACAGCAATCCTGACCAAATTGCATTATTAGTTCCGCTACAAGATGATTACTACACGCCTAGTCAAAGCCTAATTCAAGGTTTTATGGGTGCCTACTATGAAACTATGAATCTAGACAGCAAGAAGTCTCTTAACCTGCCTGAATTGCGTATTTATGACACTTCAAACATGCCCATTTTGGAGGTATATAAGCAGGCAGTTGATGACGGCATGGAAATGGTTATTGGCCCCATGCGACAGTCTGAAGTTAAGACTTTAATTGCAAGTGGTGACCTGCCCGTACCAACCCTAACACTCAACCGAATCGATACTATTGAATCAAGTCAAATAAAGAATCTATTCCAATTTGGCTTATCGACAGTGGATGAGTTAACTCAGATAGCAGATCGCGCGTGGGAAAAGGGCTATAAAAATATTTTAATGATTGCACCTGAAAATAGTTGGGGCAAACGATCATCAGAATTTTTTAATCAATATTGGACTAACAAGGGTGGTAGTCTAACTGAGAATGTACTTTATCCACTATCAGTTAATGATTTTACCAAATTCTTAAAAAAACCACTGCATATAGACCTGAGTGAAAAGCGTGGCCTGGCTATTAAGCGGTTTATCAATAGTCAGGTTAACTATACAGCGAGGAGAAGGCAGGATATTGATCTGGTTGTAATGCTAGGCTATCCGATAAAAGTTCGGCAAATAAAACCTGCATTGGACTTTCTATATGCCTCAAATATCCCTGTTATTGGTACTTCGCATATTTATAATGGAATAGAGCAAATCGCTTTGGATCGCGACTTATCTGGCGTTGAATTTTCGTCCATGCCCTGGGCTTTAAGCGTCCAATTACCTGTGGACTTAGAACCTGAAATTACGTTGCATACAGCCTATAGGCAGCTTTTCTCTCTGGGACATGATAGCTTTTTAATCGCCCGAAACCTAAATACCATCGAAGAAACTCAATCCCTACCTATATTCGGTTCAACGGGTTTGCTTTCACTCAAAAATGGGACTATTACTCGGGAACAAAAATGGGCTAAATTTGTGCGCGGGAAGGCTATAGAAATATATTAACCTACTAACAAAACCCATGGAGGGGATAATTGTTTAGCAAGTTATTCACAAAGACTATTAACTATCAATTTCCAACAGCGGCCAACAATACCAAAGCAGTGGGAGATTGGGCTGAACAGTTAGCCTGTGATTGGCTAGTTAAACATGGCTTAAATTTTCAAGCTCGTAACTTTCGCAGTCGATATGGTGAAATTGACCTAATTATGAAAGACCGCAATTGCCTTGTATTCGTTGAGGTAAAATACAGAAAAAATAGCTTTTATGGCAGTGCGGCAGATGCCATTACTGCAAAAAAGTGTAAGCGACTAAAAGTGACTGCTGAAAATTATTTGCAAACTAAAGCTGCGGGCAATAATACTGAAGCAAGATTTGATGCTGTGACTATTAGCCGGGCGAAAGCGCCCGATTTTCACTGTACTATCAACTGGATAAAGAATATCCTAGCGTAACTTTTCAGCGGAACAAAAACTATGGATCATTTGGTATTTCAGCATCTACAAAATCATATTGAAACCACTATGATAATGGGTGAAAATTGCGCCATAAAAATTGCTGAGGCTGCAGAAAAGTTAACTCACGCACTGCTTTCTGGTCAATCTATTTATAGCTGTGGAATTGCAGAAACCGCTCCGCTATCGCAGCTATTTGTTCATTACTTAACCTCAGGTTACCAAATCGAAAGGCCAGGATTTCCAGCCATAGATCTTGGCTGTTTAACCACCATAAATCAGGGTGATCAAAGTTTATCTGATTCTCTACACATTCATGGTGAAAATGGCGATATACTAGTTGTTTTTAGTACAGGCAATAATAATCCATTGTTAAAGAATGCTATTGATGCCGCAGTACAAAAGGGTATATGGGTATTACTTATATCAGCAATAGACGATGACTTACTTAGCCAAGGACTAGCTGAACAAGATATAGAAATAAGCTGTGCGGATTTTGGCAATCAATCATTATCAGCAATGAATTTTTTAATTATTCAATGTCTATGTACATTGATTGACAACAAGATTTTTGGAGAAAATTAAATGCGACAATTATTCATGCTAACAATCAGTGCATTTTTTCTTATTGGCTGCACCAGTGTAGTAAATACCTTTACCGAGAAACCATTTGAACCAGATCCAACTAAACTGGGTATCATTTCAGCTTTAAATGATAAAAAAATGAGTACTTATATTGGTGTGAACCTCAAAAAAGCTGCGCCACAGCTTAAAAATGCTCATATTAATGTCACCACTGTTAATTCTGTAGTTCTTTTGGCCGGTGAAGTGCCCAGCAATAAAGTAAAACTTTTGGCTGGCAGAGTAGCGCGTAATTTTACCGGGGTTCGCAAGGTACACAATGAACTTCAAGTTCGAGGAAATACCTCTTTGGTTTCACGCACCAATGATAAAATTCTCGCGGCGCAGATTAAATCTAAATTAATTTTTGAAGAACAGGTTACATCATCTCAAATCACGGTTCTTGCTGAAGATGGTGTTGTCTTTTTAATGGGTATTACCACAAAAGCTAACGGAGACTTAGCGGCTAACATAGCCAGCAGCAATAGCGGCGTGAGAAAGGTCGTTAAAGTTTTTGAATACGTAGACTAAGCTTATTACAGAAGCTCTAGGGCCACTGCGGTGGCCTCTCCGCCACCAATGCATAAGCTTGCTATGCCTTTTTTACCATCAGTTTGCTGTAAAGCATGGATTAAAGACACAATAATACGCGCACCACTGGCCCCAATTGGATGTCCGAGGGCACAGGCGCCGCCATTGATATTTACCTTTTTATGTGCGATATCTAAATCATGCATTACCGCCATTGGAACTACGGCAAAGGCCTCATTAATCTCCCATAAATCAACATCCCTTACAGTCCAATTAACTCTTTGCAAAGTTTTTTGGATGGCAGTTACTGGAGCTGTGGTGAACCATTCGGGTTCATTAGCCGCTTGATCATAGCCATGAATTAACGCTATTGGCTTGAGGCCTAAAATTTGAGCATTAATGGTAGACGTCAATATTAAGGCTGCAGCACCATCAGAAATGGAACTAGCATTTGCCGCTGTAATGGTCCCCTGCTTGTCGAATGCTGGTGGTAGTTTTGAAATTTTTTCAGGGTTTGCAGAAAGTGGTTGCTGGTCATACTCTATGGTGTGCGATTGCTTTTTGCTAGTTACCGTAACTGGGACAATTTCTTGTTTGAAAAAACCCTGTTCAATCGCATACTTCGCCCGTCTTAGTGACTCCAAGGCAAAAGCATCTTGATCCGATCGAGTAAAATTATATTTAGAAGCGCAGAGTTCAGCAAACTGTCCCATCGACTGGCCTTTAAAGGCATCCTGTAAGCCATCAACTTGCATATGATCTAACAGTGGCCGTTCACCAAAGCGATAACCCATTCGCGCCTGAGGCATTAAATAAGGCGCTTGACTCATATTTTCCATGCCACCAGCAACAATTATCTCAGCCTGACCTGCCTGCAATGTATTACAGGCAGTAGTCACTGCATTCATACCGGAGCCACAGACTTTATTTACCGAAGTACAGGAAGTACTTTGGTCTAATCCTGCAGCCAAAGCAGCCTGTCTAGCAGGAGCTTGCCCTAAACCTGCGCTAAGAACACAGCCCATAATCACTTCATCAATTTGCTGGGATGTTAAACCTGCAGAGGATACAGCAGCCGCTATTGCAGCGGCAGCTAAATCAGGACTAGTAACAGAAGAAAGATCACCAAGCATCCCTCCAATTGGGGTGCGTTTTGCAGATAATATTGCAATTGACTCAGGCATAGATCACTCCATCATTGCCTTCGCATTAAGATACTATTTGACTACCCGAAGCGAAGGCTTAGGTTTAGACTTTGACGACTTTTTGGTCTTATTGCTTGATGTTACCACAGTTGGGCCTTTGACCGGTGGCGGCTCATTATCAGGATTATCTTCGACTTCAAATACCATACCCTGTCCATTTTCATGGGCATAGATCCCAACAACAGCTGCCACTGGGACCACAATATCTATGGGTATACCGCCAAACCTTGTACTGAAAGATACTGATTGGAGATTCATATCAAAATTGGTTACTGCGCGAGGTGCTACATTCAAAACAATTTGCCCATCAGTGACAAATTCCTGAGGAACCTCTACACCTGAATAATGGGCATCCACCGCCATATAGGGTGTGCAGTCACTATCCACAATCCACTCGTAAAAAGCTTTGAGTAGATAAGGACGATTGGACTTCATAGTCATCTTCGCAGCTTAGGCGCGAATTTCACGCTCAAGATCTGTAAGACTCTCTTGGAACGATGGTCTTTCAAATAAACGATCAATGTAATCCAAAAGCGGCTTAGTTTGGCGAGTGCTTGGTATCTCAATACCAAGCTCTGGAAGTCTCCAAAGCATGGGCGCTAGACAGCAATCAACCAAAGTAAATTCTTCACTCATAAAGTAAGGCATTTCAATAAAAATATCAGAGATAGAAATCAGCGATTCCTTAAATTCTTTTCTAATAGCATCTGTTTTCTTAGCTTCTGGATTAGCTATAATACTATTAATTAGGGTACACCAATCTTTTTCTATTCGATGAATCCACAGACGACTTTGCGCTCGCGCAACCGGATAAACTGGAAGCAATGGCGGATGAGGAAAACGTTCATCTAGGTATTCCATTACAACTTTTGACTCATACAGAGCCAAATCGCGATCAACCAGTGTTGGTAAAGTACCGTATGGATTGGCTTCTAAAATTTCTTCTGTAACATTGTTAGAATCGATATCTTCGATATCAACAGTCACTCCTTTTTCAGCCAATACAATGCGAACCCTGTGGCTGTATTGTGAACAAGGATCGGAAAATAATGTCATTGATGATCGTCGCAAAATTGCCTCTCATTTATAGTGTTGACGCTATACGTCTTTTTATTTTAAGTTATTTTCGCCTGTAGCGACGAAAAAATACCCTATTTAGTGCATCACCTTTGAATATTCTCGAGCTAACAATGTAGCTGGAACCAAAAGCAATAATAAGAACAAAAGCACCCAACGTCCAATATGCTTGCGCTGTTCAGCCATTGGCTCGGCAATATAGGTTAGGAAGTTAGTAAGATCATAAACCGCCTGATCATATTCTACTTCACTAAGTGTGCCTTTTTTAATAAGGGTAAAATTGCCGCATGGATCCTCAAGCATATCTTCTCCAGTAAGAAGGTCGCGCTTGATACCACCATTATCGGCGATAACCGGTCCCGGCGCACATTCCTGCAAACCTTGTAGATCAAGAAGCGCATGAGGCATACCAACATCTTTAAATACTCTATTGTTAACCCCTAGCGGTCTTGATGGGTCAACATAAAAATTCTTAAGGTAAGTGTATAGCCACTCTGGTGAGCGAGATCGAGCAACCAACGTTAAATCCGGTGGAACCGCACCAAACCAATCTTTGGCGCTATCTGCTGGCATGGAAATCTCCATTAAATCGCCAATTTTCTGACCACTAAAAACCAGATTATCCATCATTAAATTATGGGGAATATTTAGATCGTCAGCAACGCGCTCCCATCTTGAATACTTAAATGAATGACAACCCATACAATAGTTAACTGCCACATTTGCCCCGCGCTGCATAGAGGCATAATCAGTTAACTCTGCCGTAAAAGGTTCACAGTCTATAGCCCCACATGATTTGCCACTTTCAGCACCGACTGCCTTGATAGGCAATACAACCAAGAGAATAACCACAAGAAGTGCGCCCATGGATTTCCAGAAACCCATTCCTCCATCCATAGTAATCCTATCCGGTTCAGGCTTAGTGGTCTCATAGCGAGTCCAGAAATAGATACCAACAAAATAACCAAAATACAAAATAGTACAAATTTGCGCTAGTAATGTACGGCCAGGTGTAGGTGCTTTTACCCCAAGATATCCAAGGATAACAAAGCATGCAACAAACACTAGAATAGCAATACGACTGATAATTCCCTTGTAGCGGATTGAACGCACTGGGCTTCGATCAAGCCAAGGCAGAACAAAAAGAACTGCTATGGCTGCCGCCATAGTGATAAAGCCACCCAGCTTATCAGGAACCGCACGCAACATTGAATAGAATGGTGTGAAGTACCATACCGGGGCAATATGCTCAGGAGTTTTTAATGAATTAGCAATTTCAAAGTTTGCATGTTCTAAGAAATAACCACCCATCTCTGGCATAAAGAACAAAATCGCACAGAAGACAAAGATAAAAACCACCAGCGGCGCTATCTTAGTCACTACAAAATAAGGATAAAATGGCAAGCCATCAATAGGGTTACCCTGTTTGTCTTTATATTTTTTGATGCTAACACCATCTGGGTTGTTAGAGCCAACATCGTGAAGTGCAATAATATGCATCACTACCAGGGCCAAAAGAATAATTGGCATAGCGACAACATGAAGCGACATAAAGCGGTTAAGTGTAATACCAGAAATTAGGTAGTCACCACGAATCCATTGAACAATATCCTCACCAACAACCGGTATGGCGCCAAATAGAGAGATAATGACCTGAGCGCCCCAGTAAGACATCTGACCCCAAGGCAACACATAGCCTAGGAAAGCTTCCGCCATCAGTGCGACATAAATGGTCATACCAAAGATCCACACTAGTTCTCGCGGGGCCTTGTATGAGCCATAGATAAGACCGCGGAACATATGCAGATATACCACAATAAAGAAGGCTGATGCCCCAGTGGAGTGCGCATAGCGAATTATCCAGCCCAACTCGACATCTCGCATAATATATTCAACAGAAGCAAAAGCTTGTTCTGCAGAGCCTTGGTAGCTCATCAGCAACCAAATGCCTGTTACTAACTGTAAAACTAAAACTACAAGAGAAAAAATGCCGAAGAGATACCAAAAGTTAAAGTTTTTAGGTGCATAGTATTCCGCCATATGACGGTTCCACTCACGCTTAAGCGTGGGCATGCGTGAATCAAGCCATGCTGCAAATCCATTTTCTTTACTCATTACGCCACCTCCGAGTCTATACCAATCACCAATACATCATCCGACTCATACATATGCGGCGGAATTTCTAAATTTGTCGGTGCTGGGACGTTAACAAAAACACGCCCAGACATATCAAATGTCGAACCATGACAGGGGCAGAAAAAACCGCCTAACCAAGAATCCCCGCCAAGATCAGCAGCGCCAACGTCCGGTCTATAAATAGGTGCGCAACCAAGGTGAGTACAAAGACCAACCAGAACAAGAACTTCTTCTTTGCCCTGAAGGGATCTAGAACTGCCGCCAATGTATGCGGGCTGATTAGCACTTTCAGAATTTGCATCTTTCAAAGAAGCAGCTTCAATATTACCAATAGCTTCAAGAGATTCTTGGGTGCGACGTACGATGTAAACAGGCTTTCCGCGCCACTCTACAACTAATCTTCCACCTGCTTCTAAGCTGGAAATATTAACTCTAACCGGAGCTCCGGCTGCTTTTGCTTTTGCACTTGGCTGCCATGAGGCAACAAAGGGCACTGCTGCCCCGACTATGCCGGCTCCACCGATAACACCTGTGGCCCCCAGCAAAAATTTACGACGACTTTGGTTGACACCGTCATTGCTCATGACGCTCTCCCTTACAAAAAAATTGGAATGTAGTTCATGCCAGAAAGCATGAATTTTTAGGTGGCGGCATTATAGTTTAAAACAGTTTTTTTAGCAATACTGTCTAGGGGTATGAATTAGCTAAACCGTTGATTTTTAGACAAAAAAAAGCCCAACAAATTTGTCGGGCTTTTTTGAAACGCTGTATATTAACGCTTGGAGAACTGAGGACGTTTTCTTGCTTTGTGCAAACCAACCTTTTTACGCTCAACTTGACGCGCATCACGAGTAAGAAAACCTGCCTTTCTAAGAGGCGGACGCAGATTCTCATCATACTCAACAAGTGCACGTGCAATACCGTGACGGATAGCACCAGCTTGTCCAAAGCTACCACCACCAGCTACAGATATTTTCGCATCGAATTTATCTTTAAGCTCAACCGTGTCGAATGCTTGCAGAACAATCATTCGAGCAACTTCGCGACCGAAATAGGTTTCTAGGGGGCGATTATTAACTGAGATATCGCCTTTACCGCTTTTTAAAAACACGCGAGCCGCTGATGTTTTACGCCGGCCAGTGCCGTAATATTGAGTGTCTGCCATGATTAAATTCCGTTAAAGTTCTAGGGTCTGAGGCTGTTGTGCCGTATGAGGATGCTCGGAGCCGATATATATTTTAAGCTTTCTGAACATTTCACGTCCAAGAGGACCTTTTGGCAACATGCCTTTGACAGCCGATTGAATAACGCGCTCTGGGGCTTTATCCAATAACTTTTCAAAACTGATATCCTTGATACCACCTGGATATTCAGTGTGAGAATAATAAATTTTGTTCTTGGCTTTATTGCCAGTCACAGTGATTTTCTCAGCGTTAACAACAACGATATAATCACCGGTATCAACGTGAGGGGTGTATTCTGGCTTGTGTTTTCCACGCAAGCGCGACGCAACCTCTGTTGCCAATCGACCCAGTGTTTTACCGGCCGCATCTACAACATACCAATCGCGTTCTACTGATTCTGCTTTTGCACTATAAGTTTTCATTAGTTCCTGCCTAAGCTTGGGCTATCCCAAAAAAGGGGGCGAATTGTAAAGAGCATATTGATCCATTACAAGAGCTGATTGATGTAAAAACCAACTTTTTTTCCTATGGCGGCAAATATTTTGCAAAAACAGCCACTAATCAATGGTTTTAGTGAAAAAATCACCAAAAAATATTAATCGACTTGATGAGGTCGTGATAAAAATTCTAAGCTCTGCATTTCTATTAAGCGACTCTGTGTTCGCTCAAACTCAAAAATTAACTTATTACCCTGATAAAGATTTTCTAATGGCTGTTGCGCCGAAATTGCCAGCTTAACATTGCGATCATAAAATTCATCAACAAGATTTATAAATCGTCTTGCACTGTCTTCTGTTTCTGCATTGAGCAAGGGCACATTACTTAACACTACAGCATGAAACTCACAGGCTATATCAATATAATCATTTTGGCTTCGTGGTCCGTCGCAAATAGCCGTAAAATCAAACCAAATAACATCTGATGTCATGGCTTTTGCCGTTATAGCTCTATCATTTACCGTTAAACTAGCGTCGCGGATAATATTTTTATCATTGGCGACTAGGGTTTCAAAAATATCTGAGATAGCACTCTGCGTCTTATCATTTAAAGGCGAATGATAAAGCGAAGTATTAGTCAGCGCTCTAAGGCGATAATCTGAACCGCCATCTACATTCACCACCTGGCAATGCTTCTCTAATAACGCAATTGCTGGGAGAAAACGTTGCCGCTGCAAACCATTTTGGTAAAGCTTTGTAGGTTCAATATTTGAAGTGGCTACCAAACACACTCCCCGGGCAAACAGTGCCTCAAATAATGTACCCAAAATCATTGCATCAGTAATATCACTAACAAAAAATTCATCAAAGCAAATAACCTCTGTTTCATTAGCAATTTTATCCGCCACCCTTTCCAATGGATTTACATATCCCTTAAAGAAGCTTAAATCACTGTGAACTCTGCGCATAAATCGATGAAAATGAACACGTAGTTTTTTATCGAAGGGCAGCACCTCAAAAAAACAATCCATTAAATAGGTTTTTCCACGACCGACACCACCCCATAAATAAAGACCCCGCTCAGGTGTTTTATCAGGTGTTTTAATAAACCGTTTAAATCGAGCAACTAAAGTACTTTCTTCAACTTTGGAGTTATCTGTCACCAAACGCTGGTAGAGGCTTTCCAGAAGCTCCACAGCCTGTTCTTGAGCATTGTCTGCAACAAAGCCCTGGCGATTTAAATCGTCTAGGTAACGCTGTTTTGGAGTGGTCATTAATCTGCATAATGAATTTCGGCAGAGTGCACTCTACCTATCCATTGTCGCCAAAACAACCCATAGCATCATTATTTGCACTCATATAATGGCCTGTGGAATACTTTGAAATGGCATAATGCAGTATAAATCTCTATATTGGGGTACAATAATGCTATTAATCTATACGGCAATTAGTTAATTTTTCAGAGGGAAGTATGAGCACGTTAACAATTATTATTACAGCGGCAACATTTTTTCTTATTGGTGCTGGACTAGGGCATCTATTTGCCCGTCAAAATCAATCGGGCGATCAATCCGTTCGAGACTTAGAAAAGAAATTAGCACAATCCGAGCGCCAGCTTAAACGTTACCAGCAAGAAGTGACTGAACATTTTTTAAAAGTATCACACCTAACAACTAGCATGTCGCAGAGCTACCGCCAGATCCACGAGCATCTTGCCACTAGCGCTATCCGATTAGCTAGCCCTGAAATTGGCCGGCAGCTACTAAAATCGGGCGGCTCAGATCTCAATCTTACTGATGAAGATGGAAAGCCATTGATCAATGCTGAAGATGTCCAGCCACCTCGAGACTATGCACCAAAGGTTCCCGGTGGCATTCTCAGTGAAGACTATGGTTTTGCTGAAAATGAAGAAGGTAAAGCCCAACCAGATGTGGTCAATTCTGAAATCACAGAGAGTGATGATGAGGATGATCCAACCAGTAAGGTGATTTAATTAATACAGTATGAGCGCAAAAAGACAGGAGGTCTTATTTGTTACCTAGCAAAATGGAACTTGCTGAACAACTACTTAAATTACAGCAAACACTTTTCCCAAGATCATGCAGCCTGTGCCTAGAAGCATTGAATTCAAAACAGCAAACACTGTGCTCAGGGTGCATTGATGATCTTCCCTATAACAATGATTGTTGCCTTAAATGTGCAGAACCCTTAGTTAGCAATGGTATATGTCCAACCTGTCAAAAAAGCCCCCCAAATTATAGGCTTTGTCATACGCTGTGTATCTACAGCCACCCGATTTCTTTAGCTATTAAAAGTATGAAAAAAAAACCTTTTGCCCCAGAAACAAAACAACTCAGCTTTCTGTTTGCTCAACAACTACAAACTATTTATCGGGCTAATGATTTTCCAGAAATAATCATTCCTATGCCACTTCACCCCCTTAAAATGCTGTTACGAGGATTTAATCAAAGCCTTCTTATTGCGCAATTTTTATCTGCCAAGCTAGCGTACACTGAGGTCAAAAATAATATCTGTATTCGAAAGCATTTTTCCCAAGCCCAGCGATTAGGCACGAGAATTCAACGCTTAAAGATCTTACCAACAACCTTTAATGTATATAATCAATCAGAAATATAGGGTAGGACTCTCGCCTTAGTGGATGATGTAGTTACAACTGGGTCTACCGCCAGTGCAGCAACCGCATCTCTGCTAAATGCTGGTGCTAAATCGGTGGATTTATGGTGTATTGCAAAAACAAGCTGGCAAAATTAATCAGGCTCGATCAAAATATAACACTTAACTAATATGATTAAATTGGTGCTCGGGTGAATAAACCACAATCCATCGATCTCATTTGGCAAAAAATTGTCGACGAAACCACTATCGCATTTAAGCAGGAGCCAATTCTGCAGCAATTTTTGCAATCAACCGTTTTAGATCATAGCTCTTTAGATAAATCACTGAGTTATCACCTAGCCAATAAACTGACCAATACCACTTTGCCGCTGGATATTTTGCTGCCTCTTATGCAAAAAGTTTTCAATAATGAGCACATACTCTATGCGACAGCGCGAGATATTCAGGCTACGGTAGATAGGGATTCTGCATGCTCGGTATATAGTACGCCTTTTCTATATTTTAAGGGCTTTCTGGCACTTCAAGCATATAGAGTAACCCATTCCCTGTGGCATCAAGGTAGTCGATCACTCGCCCTGATGTTACAACACAGTATCTCAACCCACTTTGCCGTCGATATACACCCTGCGGCTAAAATTGGTTGCGGTATTTTGATTGATCATGCCACTGGCTTAGTGATTGGTGAAACAGCCGTGATTGAAGACTGCGTTTCGATTATGCAGTCAGTTACCCTAGGAGGAACTGGAAAGGAAAGTGGCGATCGTCACCCAAAAATAAGAAAAGGGGTACTGCTCGGGCCTGGTGCCAAAATTTTAGGCAATATCGAGATTGGCGAGGGCTCCATGGTCGCTGCTTCAAGTGTGGTACTAAAGTCTGTTCCCTCTCACTCAATTGTAGCGGGCGTGCCTGCAGAAGTGGTTGGCCAGGCAGATGTTCATGAGCCATCAAAAGTGATGAATCACTACTTTAAGCCTTGCTAGCACCTGCTCCAAGGAAAAGCCAAAACATCATCTATACTCCTTACTTGGCACAGTTGCATTAGTAACCGATCCACGCCTAAGGCAACGCCACTACAGCTTGGCAACCCCGCCTGCATTGCCTGATCAAGCTTTTCATCTAGAGTTACTACTGGCTTATTAGCGTGCTTTCTATGCTTAATATCTTTGCTAAAACGCTCTTTCTGCTGCTGCGCATCGGTTAATTCAAAATACCCATTAGCTAGCTCTACACAGTTTAAAAAGACTTCAAATCTGCGACTGACCAATCTACCTATCTTATCTTTATAGGTTTGAGCAAGAGCCGCCTGACAGGCTGGATAGTCGTATATAGACACCAATCCACTGGGTAAGTTGGGTTCAATAATTTCACTAAATAGAAGATCCAAACAATTAGCTCGAGTTTCATTGGCCCAATCTGTATAACCCTGATCTAACACTGTGGCTTGGAGTAATTCTAGAGAGGCTGTGTGAGGGTCAAACTGCAGTGCCCGCTCAAAGCAATCGCTATAACTTATGCGTTCAATCGTCATTTTTGAATTATTTAACATTTCAAATACTTCAGAAATTAACGCTTCAACTTCAGTTATTAACTGATATTCGTCCCAACCCACTCGGTACCATTCCAATAGCGTAAATTCAGGGTTGTGACGCGAGCCCTGCTCCTCGTCTCGAAAAGCTTTGCCCAGAGCATAAATATCCCCAACACCGGAGGCCAGCATACGCTTCATAAAAAATTCCGGCGAGGTTTGTAGATAACTGGCTTTACCACCCATTGTGGCGTTGATAGTTTCAATATGAAGATCTGTTACTGAGGTAGTTGCGAGTAATGGTGGATCTACCTCTAATACCGAGCGTTCAGCAAAGAACGCCCGCAACAGAGCAAATAATTTTGCCCTGATCTCTAATATCTCTGGTTTTGCGCTTGGCTGCCAAGTATCTATGTTTCTACCTCTGTGTAATCTCCTACAGAGATCAGTCCTTGACGCGACCCTGGTATTCGCCCGTTCGAGTATCTACCTTGATCACTTCTCCCTGATCTAAAAACAGTGGCACCTTTACAGTGGCGCCAGTGACTAATCTTGCCGGCTTACTACCACCCTGCGCAGTATCGCCTCGCAGTCCGGGATCTGTTTCGGCAATCTCTAACTCAACATGAATGGGGGGAGTTACTGATAAAGGAGATCCGTTGTAAAGCGTCACAACGCAGGTGTCTTGCTCTTTAAGCCAAAGCTTAGCTTCACCCAAAGCAGTTTCAGTAGCCTGGTGCTGCTCATAGGTATTAGGCTCCATAAAATACCAAAAATCACCATCTTCATAGAGATACTGCATATCCATATCTAAGACGTCTGCACCCTCAATAGACTCTCCAGATTTAAAAGTTTTTTCTAGCACACGGCCAGATTTCAAATTCCGAAGCTTTACCCGATTAAATGCTTGCCCTTTGCCTGGCTTTACAAATTCATTTTCTAAAATCGAACAGGGGTCGCCGTCTAGCATAACTTTTAGACCGGATCGAAATTCATTGGTGGAATAGTTGCCCATGTTTATTTGCTCTTAATAATTACTAAAATCATATGATACCTGATAAAGCCTTAGTTTTAACTAGCTAGCAACTAAAAGCTTGAGTATTGATCTAACTTTTAACCTAGAACACCCGTATCCTTATCTGAATAGCCTAGCAAATAGAGAATGCCGTCTAATCCTAAGCTGGAAATAGCCTGTTTAGCCGACGCCTCAACCAGAGGTTTAGCTCTAAAGGCAATACCTAAACCCGCTATATCAAGCATTGGCAGGTCATTAGCTCCATCACCTACGGCTATTACCTGCTCAAGCATTAAACCCTCGCGATCGGCCAGTTCTTTCAATAAATCCGCTTTGCGCTGGCCGTCAATAATTTCTCCCCTTACACGACCCGTTACTCTGCCATTATCAATATCAAGTTGATTGGCATAAACATAGTCGACACTAAGAATTTGCTGAAGATATTCACCAAAAAAACTAAATCCACCAGACACAATTGCCGTCTTAAAACCTAATTTTTTCAGGGTAGCTATTAGGTGTTCTGCACCCTCATTAAGTCGTAAGCGCTGAGCTATCTTTGGTAGCACTGAAGCATCTAAACCTTTAAGCAGCGCCAATCTTTGTTCAAAACTCTGCTTAAAATCGAGTTTACCCTGCATTGCTGCCTCAGTAATTTCAGCGACTTGCTGCCCTACTCCGGCCTCAATAGCCAATTCATCGATAACCTCTGCATCAATGAGTGTTGAATCCATATCAAATACAACTAATCTTCGATTTCGTCTAAAAATATTGTCCTCTTGGAAAGCAATATCTATATCGTACTGATGAGCTAGCTCAAGCAAAGATTTTTTGAAAGCATGGGGGTCAGAGGCTTCACCGCGAACCGAGAATTCAACACATGCTCGACCTAATTGATCACTTTCATGGAGATTAATTCGGCCTGAAAGGCGGATAATTTTATCTATATTAAGCTGATATTGAGACACAACTGCCGTGAGTGCGGCCAAGTGCTTAGCCTCAATCTTTCTTGCGAGAAGAGTCACTATATGTCGCGACTTACCTTGCTGATCAACCCACTGCTGATAGTCTTGCTCTGAAATAGGTAAAAATTTGACCCGCATGTGTAAATTCGCAGCACATGATTGGACTTGGGAAACCAAAGCTTCCATGTCAGCCTCACTGGGAACTAATGTTAATAGACCCAAATTTAACTGTTGATGAATAACCGCTTGCCCTATATCCAATACAGTTGCATCATAAAATGACAGAACATTTGTTACTGCACTGGTAACACCAGGTTTATCCTCACCAAACACATTGATTAGAAGTATATCTTTCACAAATTACGCCCAAATCTAGTTTCTAAGACATGCATTATATAAAAGCTGTGAGAATAGGATAGAATATGTTTGAAAATAACTGCAAAAAAAAGGCAAAACATGCGTCGCCAACTATCGATGCCAAAAAAAACTTCTGCAACCGTACTATGTATATGCCTACTTTTTGGTCTAATTAGCTGGCCATTACTGTTTGCACAGGCAGATAGATTGGCGAAAGAGGCGGTTGCTGACATGGCTGACTCAGCTCTCAATCAATTGCATGAATCAATACTTTCGCCACTATTGAGAAACGACACCATTAGCCAGCAAGTTGCTTTACAGAGAATAACTGAAGACCCACGCATAATAAGTGCCAGTCTCAACGGCATTGATGGCGAGCTTTTAGCCCAGAGTATTAACGCTGATTCACAAGGAGTCTCTGTAGAAAATTTCTCAGAAAATATTGAGTTTCAAAACACTCAAGCTGGCGTTATTTCAATCGCAATTAATAGCCGACCAATCTACCAAAAATACCATCGAATTTTTATAAATTGGCTATTTTTATGGCTGTCATTCACCCTGTTAAGCACCTATATTAGCTATCGATTTGTCGATCAGATTATTTCTCGCATTGTGCGGATCAATGACCGACTTCCAGGAAAAACTGAACCCCTAGTTGATGAGATTTCGGCTCTAGAGACTAAAATACAGCCACTACTTTCAACCTCTGGAGAATCAACTTATACGCCAAATAATCGTTATTTCTACTCACTTATAAGTGCTAATATAAAAAATCATCAACGCCTTTTACAGCAGTTAAATAAGGATAATTTAGATCAATTATTTGAAAAATTAGATTACTCTATTCTGCGAACACTGCAACTATATGGCGGTGATCGAGTGGAAGGAATGGAAGATAGTTTTTGTTTTACTATTCGCTCAACTCAGTGTTCAAAACAGCATTTGCTGGTTTGCCTTATGGCGGTTTATACCCTGCAACAATTAATCGAACAGTTATCAAAAAAAATTGGCATTGACCTTGAAATTAATTGGGTTATAAACAGCGACGATATAGAAATATCCCCAAAATTTTGGCATGAACAGTCACTGTTAAGGCTAAAAAAGAATAATTTAGAAATAGCCAGTAACTTACAAGAAGGCTTAATTCTATTAAGCTGCGATCAGTTTGATATTGATGAATTATCGTCAATTGCACGCTTCCAACGCTATGAAAACCACCAGTTTATCTTGGAGGGATTCTCAGAAAACAGACGTCAATTACTGCACAAGCAATTGGAGTACTTAATTCGTATTTGTCTTGATTAAGACTAAATAAGACCAAAGTTGGTGGCTGAGATCAGACCCCAGACTAATAAAAAAAGAAACATTGAAAGCGCTACTGCAGCAGAGCCAATGTCTTTAGCTCTACCGGAAAGCTCATGCAATTCAGGTCCAATTCGATCGACAACTAACTCAATGCAGGTATTTAATAACTCCACTATCATCACTAAAAAAAACACTAAAAGGAGTAATAATAATTGCTGGTAGCTATTTGCAATAAAGCAGGCTAAGGGTATTAAAAATACACCAAGTGAGACCTGAACGCGAAAAGCCTCTTCCTTAAGAAAAGCATCTTTAAGCCCTTTCGACGAGTGTCTACCTGCCACAATGTAGCGGCGATACATCAAGGCTAAAAAATTTTTCAGCATCAAAATAGCCTCTGTTATTCGATATAGTGGTCCATTTCCAGCGCAGGGTTGTCTTCGGCTGGTGTGCCAACGATTTTTGCCGGCACACCGGCAACTGTGACATGCTCTGGAATTGATTCCAATACTAGGCTTCCAGCACCCACTTTTACCCCCTCACCTACCGTGATATTGCCTAAAACCTTAGCGCCAGCAGCCAGCAACACCCCATTGCCAATCCTAGGGTGACGGTCACCTTGCTGACAACCACTGCCGCCAAGGGTTACTGAGTGCAGTATCGAGACATCATTGCCAACGATGGCGGTTTCACCAATAACCAAACCTGTAGCATGATCAATCATTATGCCCTCTCCCAACTGGGCCGCGGGATGAATATCTACCGCAAATCGCTCAGAAATATTATTCTGTAAAAATAAGGCAAAAGAGTAGCGTTGATTGTTCCACAACCAATGAGAAATTCGGTATAACTGAAGTGCTTGAAAACCTTTGAAGTAAATTAGCGGTGTTAAATAATGCTGGCATGCAGCATCTCTCTCAAATGCTGCCTCTATATCACGCCGAATACTAATACCTATCTTAGTGTCACTTTCAAAAGCTTGAGTAATTACCTTACGAATATCTTCAGCACCTATTGAAGTGCTGACAAATGTTTCGGATAAAACATACCCAACAACCGCCTCTAGACTTGAGTGCTGAAGCACAGATCGCTGAAAAAATCCGGCTAAAAGCGGTTCTTCAGAAGCTAATTGTTGGGCCTCTTGTTGAATAAATTCCCATATAGGGTCCGTTGAATTCATAAATTTTCCCTAAATCCCTAAATGTTTAGTCAACTATAATATAGCGTTGAAAGATATCATCCAAATATTCTAAAACCACATCTAACAATATTAAATTGGAATCTTTAAGCCTGCTAGAAAGAACATCGATATTCAGCATTTGCGCATATTGATCAGCAAGTGGCCTATAGCTAAGATGCCATCGCTCAGGCGCTATACCTCCCTTATCCAATGCATAGGGACGATAAAAATTAGTTTTTTCAGATTTTAAATAATCATCGAGCCAGTCATGCATAGGCGCAAATAGACCATCGCCCTGCACTTCTTCCGGCGTCAACTGTATTTGATAATTCTCCGGCATTGCATTAGCGTCAAAAATATCAAAATCAGTACCCCAGTGATGCCTTGAAGCTCCTGGCAGCGCAGACCAACGAAGTATAGCTTGAATTTTCTGCCATGAACTCAACTCTTGAATATTGATTGCCTTGCCAAAGGGATCCATAACCGGCCTCATACCTGAAGCTTTTCCATTCCAAATAAACAATTGACGCTCGAAAGACCTAAAGGCACTACATATTTTTATATCAAAACCAGCCTCTCGCCCCGCCAATTGAAGATCGATCAAAGGCTGCAATACCTGCTTGTGAATAAACTGATTTTCAGTATCAGCCTGATCCTCACCTAGCCTAATAAGATGAGTATCGGTTGAGCCTGTGATAATTTGATTAGTCATAACTCATCTTATACCCTCACCAACAATAATAAGCAAAAAAATCCCCCAGACAATTTAAACAAACATTGACTTTTTTTTATCAAAACGCAATATTCTCAAATATATATAGATCAATTCTTCCACCTTTAAAAAGCTACTTTAAATATATGAGTTCCGTTATGAGCAATGAAACCTATCTTCAAGAAGAAGTTCCACTCTGCAAATTAGACGATCTAGAAGATCATTGCGCTATGGAATTAACTATCGAGGAGCGACAATTATTCGCAGTCCGACAGGGTAATTCTATTTTTGCTTATTGGAATCTCTGCCCACACAGAAATAGTCCGCTTAACTGGGTCCCCAACCAATTTTTAGATACTGAAAATCAACTTATTCAGTGCGCACTCCACGGTGCATTATTTGAAATTGATTCCGGTCTATGTATTGCAGGCCCCTGCAGTGGTGATAGCCTTCAGCCTGTTGAGCTTAGATGCGAAGATCATTTTTACTATGTGGCGGCAAATCAAAAGATGCCTCCAGCACCTGTTAACCTCCGGTCTCAGGCTCTTGCAGATCTTGAAGACAAGGAATAGCAGTCTCTAAAACAATTTCACTGGCACTAATTTTGGCACGCCAGGCAATTACCTCAATACCCTCATTTAGTGCTTGGACAAGGATTTTAGTATATTGAGGATCTATTGCCTCAGCCACCTCCATCCTTTGCGCCCCATTCACCTGAACGCAGAAAAATAACACTGCCCTATGACCCTGCTGTACCACATTAATAAGTTCTCTTAGGTGCTTGGCGCCGCGACTGGTCACAGCATCAGGAAACATAACCAAACCTTTCGACACCTCTAGAGTGACACTTTTAACCTCAATATAACAATGCCCTTTTACTGAATCCTTCAGCAGTAAATCTATACGACTATTTTCCTCACCATACCTTATCTCTGACCGAAGCTGTTCATATCCACATAGCTGTGGAATAAGATTGGACTCTATCGCTTCTCTAACCAGCTTGTTAGCTCTAATAGTATTGATTCCAGCCAAATTGCCATATTCATTGGTAACTAATTCTAATGTTCCCGGAAGTTTTCGTTTTGGATTGTCGGATAATGAATACCAACACTCAGAATTTTCAACTAAACAATTTTTCATAGAACCAGTATTTGGGCAATGTATTGTTAACGGTTGACCATCGATGCTTATTACATCACTAAAAAACCGTTTATATCGCCTCTGAAATTTTCCCAAAAGAAAGCTCGGTGATAATTTCATTTATTAAATTCCTTTGCTGAAACTGACCTGCCAGTAAAAAATATTCAGTATAGAATATGTGCTATTATTTATTAAGTTCCACAATCTAACACTGTAATGTTTCTAAAACTGCTTAAATGCAAAAATTTTTCTTGATAAATTGTTATAAACTCTCTATAAACCCCTGTCTAAACCTTTGAGCTTATTTCAAATTCGGACTTAAAGCATGGCAACAGCAAAGAAAAAAATATCAGCGAACTCTGCTCCAGGAGCTAAAAACTCTGTAACCCTTCATGGTATAGCCCCTTATCAGGAAAAAGCCAAAGAAGAGTATATGAACGAACATCAGCGAGATCATTTTAAACTTATCTTAAACGCTTGGCGAAAAGAGCTAATGGAAGAAGTTGATCGCACTGTTACGCATATGAAAGATGAAGCGGCGAATTTTCCAGATCCCGCGGATCGTGCAACTCAGGAAGAAGAGTTTAGTCTTGAACTACGCACTAGAGATCGAGAAAGAAAACTCATCAAGAAAATTGATAAAACTCTCATACGTGTTGAAGATGATGATTATGGATTCTGTGACCAATGTGGTGTAGAAATTGGTATTCGAAGACTAGAAGCTAGACCTACTGCAGATCTCTGCATCGATTGTAAAACCCTGGATGAAATCAAGGAAAAGCAAATCACTGGCGGCTAATCAAGCCACCAGAATGAATGCTTAATCCACGGTCAATACACAATGTCCCCAACATTAAGTATTGGCCGGTTTGCACCCTCTCCTAGCGGCCCGCTCCACTTTGGTTCCCTTCTGGCTGCAGTTGCCAGCTTTATGCAGGCTAAACATCAGGGTGGAAAGTGGCTGGTCAGAATAGAAGATATTGACCCTCCGAGAGAAGTCCCTGGCGCAAGTGATACCATTCTTCAGCAATTAGAACAACACGGGCTTCATTGGGACGACAATGTTATTTATCAAAGCAACCAGATAACGCATTATTTTGAAGTGCTTGCGGATTTAAAAACACAGAAATTGACCTACCATTGTGAGTGTACGAGGCATCGCTTAAATCTGCTCAATGGCATCTATGATGCAAAATGTCACAAACTACATCTCACCGATAAAAATACCTCCGTACGCCTTTCAATTGAAGATAGCCTAAGCACCATAGGCATGAAAAATGACAAAATCAATTTTTGCGATGACATTATGGGAAGTTACTTTCAATCACTTACTCAAGACGTAGGTGACTTTGTTTTGCGTCGCCGAGACGGTCTTATTTCGTACCAACTTGCAGTAGTTATTGATGACCACCTACAGGGTATTACAGAAATTATTCGTGGCGCCGATCTTATCGAATCAACACCTAGACAAATTTTACTGCAACAATGTTTAGGATATAAGACACCGACCTATGGTCACATCCCTGTTGCCAAGAACAATCTCGGGCAGAAGCTCAGTAAACAACATCATGCTAAACAACTACCTCAAAGCAATAGGCATAAGCAACTTTGGCTGGCACTAGACTGGTTACAACAGAGTCCCCCACAGGAACTTCGTGATTCTTGCGTAAACGATATTATCAACTGGGGAATAAGTCATTGGGATATAAATAAAATACCAAAAGTTTCTGATGGTATTGCTGTACCCGAAAATTTTTAAACTATCTCATTTAGCTTTTGGATCGCAAAAATAGCGAAAAAAACCTAAAAATATAAAGTTTTATCGCATTAAAAGCTGCCAAATACGACATTTAACGCATTTTCCCACCCTTTTAGCCTATTTCTTGCACTACTGAGGTTGTGACTCCCTAAGAATTTTGATTATATAGACCTGTCGAAGCATGCTTTGACTATAAATAATAAAAATAAACAAAAATAATAAACGGATGGATTGCAAAGCGTTCAAACAGCATAGACTGAAGAACGGTTACGGGGGGCTGCCGAAAGGCAACCCTTTTTTATTGCCGGTCTATTTTTTCCATTATCCCCCCATATACCTTAGTCAATATATAATGCTAACAGTGCTGGTTTTGCTCTGTTAAACTATCCCATTACACATCAACGGCAATCAATGTGATAAAACGTCTCGGAAAATTTTTTGAACGCATGTCATCTCATAAAGATGGCATTAGTACTGTGCTTCATGCTCAGCAACACAATCTCAACTCGAAAAAAATATCCAAGCATGCCTGCGAAGTTGTTCGGGTGCTACAAAAAAATAATTTTGAAGCCTTTGTGGTTGGAGGCTGTGTACGGGATCTACTTCTTGACCTCAACCCGAAAGACTTTGATATAGCTACCAATGCAACACCCCAGCAGGTAAAAAGACTTTTTCGCCGCTCAAGAATTGTTGGCCGAAGATTTCAAATTGTTCATGTTCAATTTGGTAGAGAGCTCATCGAGGTCACTACCTTCAGATCAAACAACACAGATATAAATGGAAAGGTACAAAAAGCTGAGAGCGGACTGCTTACAAGAGATAATATGTTTGGCTCTATGCAGGATGATGCCAGCCGGCGTGACCTGAGTATTAATGCCCTGTATTACGATACAGAAAAAAATACACTTCATGACTTCTGCGATGGCCTTGAGGATCTTGCCAAGCGCAAAATCCGTATCATCGGCAATCCTGCAACTAGATACAGCGAAGACCCGGTTAGACTTTTAAGAGTAGCCCGTTTTGCAGCAAAGCTAGGCTTCCAGATAGAGAGTAAGACGTTAAAGCCCATTATTAAAATGGCAAATAGCTTACAGCATGTATCGGCACCTAGAATGTTTGATGAAACACTCAAATTATTTATGGGTGGCTATGGCCTTGCAGTATTTCAACAGCTATTTGAATCCCGACTCTTCGCACATCTCGTGCCCCAGACAAATCGCCTAATCGATCAAGGACACCCAACTGCCAAAAAAATGGTAGAGCAGGCTTTAGTTAACACTGATTTAAGAATTCGCAGCAACAAGCGAGTAACTCCGGCTTTTATTTATGCTGCACTATTGTGGCCGTCGGTACAAAAAACAGCTGCAGAATATGAAAAACAAGGACATCCAGCTGCTAGCGCTATAAACAAGGCAGCCAATGAAGTAATAAGCAATCAAATCCCAATTACAGCAATTCCAAAACGCTTCACCATGGCTATGCGTGAAATTTGGTCTATGCAGTTAACCCTGGTGAAACGCGGAGGTAATAGAGCTAATCGCTCTATGGAAAACCCGCGCTTCCGGGCTGCCTACGACTTTATTCTGTTGAGAGAACAAACAGGTGAGTGCCTGGAGGGTCTTGGTGACTGGTGGACCACATATCAAGAGGCTAATGAAGATGAGCGTCAAACGATGGTTCAACAGCTCAGCTCTCATCGACCTCGAAACCGCAGACCTCGACGAAAAACCAAAGGTCCCACTAATGCCTGAGGCTTTTATTGGACTTGGCAGCAACTTAGGCGGCGAATCTGATGGCCTGCATAAAACCCCAGAAATGCAAATAGAATGCGCGATAGAAAAAATAGGTGCGCACAAGAAAATTAATATCATAAAGGTTTCCAGCCTATATCAAACTCCAGCCATTGGCCCTGGAAATCAGCCAGATTATATTAATGCTGCAGCCAAAATTGAGGCCGATTTAGGGGCATACGAATTACTCGATGCCCTTCAATCGATTGAAAATCAACAGGGACGCATTCGCAAGCAGCGCTGGGGTGCAAGAACCTTAGATTTGGACCTAATAATTTACGACCAGTTAATCGAAAATACCCAAAGACTTACCCTTCCACATCCATATGCTCATGAAAGAGCCTTTGTATTAGCCCCTCTGGCAGATTTAAATGCCGATTTAACTATCCCAAGTCACGGAAAAGTTATTGATCTATTGGCAAATTGTTCAATGCAAGGTATTGTAAGAATTACCAATTAACGCTGCGCCAATGGCATGATTACTGGAGATATTAGTGGAAGCAGAGCTTCTAAATACACTTGGTTTAGACACTAATGTAGCGTCCCTCAAGGTACCTAGCTATATTGCCGTTGAAGGCCCAATCGGTGTTGGTAAAACTACACTAGCCAAGCGACTTGCAGAAACCTTCAGCTGTGAAACAATCCTTGAAGAGGCCGAAGAAAACCCATTTCTAGAGCGTTTTTATCAAAACCGTCGTGCCAATGCTCTTCCTACTCAGCTATCTTTCTTGTTTCAGCGAATTCAAAAACTTCAAACAATCAAACAGGGCGAACTATTTCATCAGGGTCGAGTCTCAGATTTTTTGATCGAGAAAGATCCTCTATTTGCCAGAATAACACTGGATGATGATGAGTACCGTCTTTATCAAACACTGTATGACAAGGTAATAGAAGAATTACCAAAACCTGATCTTGTAGTTTGTTTACAGGCACCTACTACAACACTGTTTGATCGATTACAGCGCCGGGGTAATAGTATTGAGCGTGGTATTGATTTAACTTACATCCAAACACTTAATGACGCCTATACTCAGTTTTTTCATCATTATGAGGACAGCCCCCTACTTATCGTCAATACTAGCGAAATAAATTTAGCTCAGGGCAATTCTGACTACTTCAATTTAGTAAAATATATTCTCCGCGGGCAGCCCGGTAGGCACTACTATAATCCTCACCCTATCCAATAAATCCTACGAGCAAATAAAATGCTACAATATGTTGGTAAATAATAGAAATTTTGCGGCTAAATAGTTTGGGAACCTGTATGACGACTATATCAATTGACAAACTGGGATCAATCAAAGCAAGCGGCAAGAAATTTGCCGCTATTACGGCCTATGATTATAGCTTTGCAAGGCAAATTGATAACGCTGGGATTGAGGTTACCTTAGTAGGTGACTCCCTAGGTAATGTGATTCAAGGACAACAAACAACTATCCCTGTAACCATTGATGAAATGGCATACCACACTACAAATGTGAAGCGCGGCATTCAGTCCTCTTTAATCCTTTCAGATATGCCATTTATGTCCTATTCTACCGTACCTCAAGCTTTAGAGAACGCAGCAATATTAATGCAGGCAGGAGCACAAATGGTCAAGTTAGAAGGTGGAGAGTGGTTAACAGAAGCTGTTTTTGCCCTAACGGAAAGAGGTATTCCGGTCTGTGGTCATCTTGGACTTACCCCGCAGTCAGTGCATAAATTAAGTGGCTTCAAGGTTCAGGGCAAAGATACAAACGCTGCTGACAAGATCTTAGCTGACGCAAAAATGCTTGAACAAGCAGGTGCCGATTTATTGGTAGTTGAATGCGTACCCTCTGCCTTAGGTAAAGGGCTTTCCTCCGCTCTTGATATTCCGGTCATAGGGATTGGTGCAGGGGCAGATACAGATGGGCAGGTCTTGGTGCTTCAGGATATGTTGGGGATTTCTGATAGCGCGCCAAAGTTTTCCAAGAATTATTTAGAGCATTCATCCAATATTCAGGATGCACTTATCAATTACAGAAATGAGGTATTAAGCGGGGCATTTCCCGAGGCTAAACACGGGTTTTAGCCGTGCGCTAAAACCCTGTGTAATAAAATTTAATTACTTGGGCTTAACGTATAGCACCAAGCTATGTCCTACCAGCTGATAGCCATTTTGTTCTGCAATTTTTTCCTGTAAGGCTTCAATTTCGTCATTATGAAATTCGATCACCTTTCCAGTTTCAGTACAGACCATATGATCGTGATGTTCACCGCGATCTAACTCATATACCGCAGGCCCTGAATCAAAATTATGCCTCTCAACCAGCCCCGCCGTCTCAAATTGAGTGAGTACTCGATATACCGTGGCAATTCCAACATCTTCATCGGCATCCCGAAGCGACTGATAAATATCCTCCGCCGTCATATGTCTTTCGACTGTATTTTCAAGGATTTGTAAAATCTTAATTCTAGGCAGCGTGACTTTTAAGCCCACTTTTTTTAATTCAATATCTTCTGTAGACATAATCTTCCCTTCTCTATGTTATGATCCATCAACCATTTATCTAACACACCAATTAGGATACTGTACATGCGATTATATTCAATTTTGGTCATACTTTGTGTATTTTTATTCGCTGGATGTAGCTGGATTCAATTCCCAAGCATACACAAGGTAACTGTTCAGCAGGGTAATATAGTTACCCAAGATATGGTAGATAAAATACAGGTTGGCATGACTAAAACACAGGTGCAGTATATTTTGGGTACACCCCTTGTAATCGATACTTTTGATCCATCTCGCTGGGATTATTATTATACTAGGGTCGATTCCAAAAATAACAAAACCGAACAGGAACTCAGCTTAATTTTTGACCAAGACAACAGCCTTGTTAGTCTACAAGGTGATTTTTCTTTAAATACAGAAGACCTGTAGACAAGTCGCTGTTTAACTGGTTTTTTGCGCTTTAGCTTCTTCTGCTCGACGGCGGCGAACTTCTTTTGGATCAGCAATCAATGGTCTATATAACTCAACCCTATCTTTTGCCTGAAGCTCATAGCTAGCTGGCTCCGCAAGCCCCTTGGTGCCAAGCACTTGAGAAAAAATACCCATTTGTATATTTTCCAAATCTATTTCCGGAAACATTTGCAACACGCCAGACTGTTTTACAGCATCAAGAGCCGTGGTGCCTTGAGGAACGTTTAACACTTTAAGTAGCTGCTTATCGGGCAGCGCATAAGCCACCTCAACAGTGATTTCAGAATTACTTTCCGTCATTAGATTGCCTTTTTATATATTTCGTTCGCACGCTTACAAAGCGCATCCACAAGATTATTAGATACCCCTGAAAACATACCTGTGGCTACCTTAGCCAATGCCCAGCTATTAAATTCAAATTCTAAATCTAGTGTAATCTTGCAAGCGCTTTTAGACAAAGGTTTAAACTGCCACAAACCATAAAATGTTTTAAATGGACCGTCCTGCAAGCGCATTTCAATACTGGTGTCTGCTACCAATTGATTACAGGTGGTGAAATTAACTTCCATACCCGCTTTTTTTAAACACAAAGTAGCCCGCATCAATTGATCTGTATGCTCAATAAGCTCAACCGAAGAGCATCCATCCATAAATTGTGGGTAGCTTGCCACATCATTGACCAAGCAATACATTTTATGGGCGGAATAAGGAACAATTGCTGAGCGATTAACTGTTGCCAAGCGAACACCTAAATAAGTTTGTCATACAGACCCATAATAAATACGGCACCAATAGAAAAAGGAGCTAGATAGCGCAGAGTAAATTGCCATAATACCTGTATTTTGGGATGCATACCCTTCATTTCAGCGGTAACGATCTTTTTATCAACTACATAGCCGACAAATAACGCAATCAATAGACCTGAAATAGGTAGCATTATATTAGCAGTTAAGAAATCCAAGAAATCAAAGAATGTAAAACCAAACAATTGATACCCAGACCAAATATTAAATGAAAACACTGTGCCTAAGCCTAAAGTCCAAGCTATTACTGCAAAGATCAAATTGGCTTGAAAACGATCCATATTCTTAGCCTCGACTAGCCATGCTACACAGGGCTCCAGCAGAGATATAGCCGAACTCCAAGCAGCAATAGAAACTAAAATAAAGAAAATAGCACCAATCAATAAACCGCCTGGCATACTGCCAAATGCAACAGGTAAACTAATAAACATTAACCCCGGACCAGCACCAGGCTCAATACCCTGGGTTGCAAATACGATTGAGAAAATGACCAAGCCTGAAATAATAGCCACAGCGCTATCAAAAAAAGCCACTATAAGAATAGTTTTACCAATACTGGCTGTTTGTGGCATATAAGCACCATAAGCCATTATGGCACCCATACCTATGCTAAGAGTAAAAAATGCCTGCCCCATTGCTTCTAAAACCGATCGCGACGTTAATTGGTCGAGGTTAAAAGAAAATAAGAAGTTTGCCGCAGCTGCAAAATTACCTTTAAAAAAACTAAAAACCAATAGCCCCAAAAGTATAAAAAATAGAATTGGCATTAGAGTTTCAACCGCAACCCCCAAGCCTTTTTTAACCCCACCCATAACCACGGCCACACACAGGGTTAAAAATACCGTTTGCCAAAAAATTAATTTAGCGGGGTTATTAAGTAACTGAGTAAAGGCAGCGGCAGCAGTTTCACCATCGGCGCCTTTTAAAACGCCTGAACCCATTTCAATAATGTAGCTCAGAGCCCAACCAGCAATCACCGCATAAAAACTTAGAATTAAAATAGCCGCGATAACGCCAAGCCAGCCTATATGCGACCAGCGCCGATCGACTCCGCTTTCTGAGACGATATCTCGCATGGCATTAATTGGACTTTTGCGGCCATGGCGGCCCAGCATAACTTCTGCCATCATCACTGGAACACCAATAAAAAGAATACAGGCTAGATAAACTAAAACAAATGCACCACCACCATTACTGCCAGCAACATAGGGAAATTTCCACATATTCCCCAAGCCAACCGCAGACCCAGTAGCGGCCATTATAAAAGTCCATCGACTAACCCATGCGCCATGCATTCCCTTTTGCTGAAGTGCCATAACAAATCCCCAATATTTATTGCTGAATTGTAACCATAATTTTTGATCTTACCTAGAGCGGTAACCGATTAATGTATTGTCATTAAAAAAACACCTAAATATTGGCATCTTGACAATAATCTTATGACAAAACTAATGGTCGACGTATAATCATTTACTATGAGCAAAAAGAAACCTAAACAGTCCTCCAATACCATTGCCCTCAATCGCAAAATGAGGCATGACTATTTTATCGAAGAAAAATTTGAGGCTGGGATTTCACTTCAGGGTTGGGAAGTAAAAAGCCTGCGGGAAGGTCAGGTTAACCTTACCGATACCTATGTCATGGTCAAAGATAACGAAGCTTGGCTGTTAAACACTAATATATCGCCACTTAAAACAGCTTCTACCCATTATGTGACCGAGCCAACGCGATCAAGAAAACTTCTACTCAATTACCGTGAACTAAAAAAAATAGATGATGCAATAAAGCAAAAGGGTCGCACCTGTATTTGCACTGCGCTTTATTGGAAAGGTCACTTGGTTAAGTGCGAAGTTGCCCTCGCTAAGGGTAAAGTTGCCTACGATAAACGTATGGACTCAAAAGATAGAGATTGGAGTCGTCAAAAACAACGACTCATGCGCCATTCCTAATCTGTATTATTTAGCGTTAACGCCCTGCAACAAACTTTCTTCAGGCATCACACAATTCAACTTTTTCTCCAATAGCTTTTCAATTGGCTCTAGACGAAATGCGTCATCTTCACAGGCAAAGCTGATCGAAGTTCCTGTTTTACCGGCGCGTCCCGTCCTTCCGATGCGGTGAATATAGTCTTCTGGCTCCTCAGGCAAGGTGTAATTGATTACATGACTGACACCGTCAACATGGATCCCTCGTCCAGCAACATCAGTCGCCACCATGACTTTTAATGCACCAGATTTAAAGGATTCCAGCGCCTTCATTCGACGGTTCTGCGGCACATCACCCGATAGAATACCTACTTTAAATCCTTGCTTTTTCAGCTTTTCATAAAGTGTTCGGCAAATATCGCGACGATTTGCAAACACCATTACCGAATCCACCTCATCGGATGTAAGAATATTTTGCAATAAGATTATCTTTTCTTCTGTAGAGGCAATATAAATTTTCTGCTCGACGGTATCGGTAGCAATTTTTTCTGCATCAATCTCAACAGTTACTGGCTCAAAAGTCCAAGATTGAGTCAGTCGCATAATTTCAGGGGTAAATGTGGCTGAATATAAAAGCGTTTGGCGATCTTCTTTTTTGGGAGTTAATTGAACCAACCGTCTAACTTGAGGAATAAAACCCATATCTAGCATACGATCTGCTTCATCAATCACTAAAACTTCAACCTGATCTAGGTAAATATCTCGGTTATTAGCAAAATCCAAAAGGCGACCTGGTGTTCCCACCAAAATATCACAATGTCTTCGCTGAAGTTTAGATAACTGTTTACCATAGTCCATACCGCCAACTAAACAGTGCACACCTATATCAGCATGCTTCACCAAATTAGCCGCATCATCAGCAATTTGAATCGCCAACTCGCGCGTTGGCGCCATAATCATGGCTCTTGCCTCTCCTAAGTAGCGCTCACCCTCAACCGGATGCTTAATTAAATCAGCAATAATACTCAACAAAAATGCAGCTGTTTTACCCGTCCCAGTTTGAGCCTTGCCTACAAGATCATAACCGTGCAAGGTATGCGGCAATGAAGCGGCCTGAATCGGAGTGCAGTATTGAAAACCTGCATCATGAATACCGTGCATCAACTCGTTTGGAAGCTCAAAGTCATGGAACCTAGCTTTATCTTCACGAGGATCAACCACAAATTGAGAAATATCCCACTTTTGGTTCTTTTTACGTCGATTTTTTGACGCTCTAATAGGCTTTTTAGAATTAGATTGATTCGAGGGCGCTGACGCCTCTGCATTAACAGATTGTTCGGGAGTTTTAGTCAAAGGGCTATATGCTTTTTTTAGTTTTTAATTAAGATGAGAGCTCTTTAGCAATCACCACGGTATCACTCTGGCAACAACTATAGCAGAATTAGGTTTTATTCGCTTATATAATAAATACTTAGACTCTTTTAGCCCTATTATCTAGCAAAATGATGGGTGCTGAAGATTAGAAATTATTGCCACTGCCCAAGAGTAACACGGTCTAAATTATTATAATCTTGCTTGGTCACAACCTGAGAAAACCCTGCAGCTAACATTAGCTCTCTAACCGACTGCCCCTGATTATAGCCATGCTCCAAAATAAGCCAGCCACTGGTATTTAAATAATTCGAGCTTTGGCGAACGATAATTTTAATATCGTCCAACCCATCAATGCCAGAAACTAATGCCGTTAAAGGCTCAAAGCGAACATCTCCCTGATAAAGATGGGGGTCATCTGCAGCAATATAGGGTGGGTTGCTGACAATTAAATCAAATTTATTATTTGGCGCTTTTATTGCGTCAAACCAACTGCTTTGAAAAATACTTACATTGGTAAGCTGTTGTTGATCGCAATTACTTTGCGCCAGCTCAACTGCTCCCTGCTGTGAATCCACAGCAATCCACTGCATATCTAATCGCTCAGAAGCTAAGGCGAGAGCAATAGCGCCAGAGCCTGTACCCAAATCTAAACCATAGGCCTTACTTGGTATATTAAGACTCAATGCGATCTCTACCAACAGTTCAGTTTCTGGGCGAGGTATAAGCGTATCCGAAGAAACATTTAAATCCATAGACCAAAAACCGCGAGAACCGATAAGGTAGGCAATAGGAGTACCATTAATACGCTGGTCTAAAAGAGATTCAAAAAGGATTTGTTGGCCTGCAGAAACTTGATTCTTTGGCCAGGTTCGCAACCAGGTGCGATCTACCTCAAGCGCATGGCATAAAAGCAGCTCACAATCTAATTTCGGCGAGTCACTGTTTAATTGTAATTTAGCTGATAAATTAAGTAACTCAGAAACACTGGCCATACTAAAAAGCCATTATTCTGACAGCGAGGCAAGCTGTTCAGCTTGAAATTCATTGATTAATGGCTGCACCACCTCACCCAGACTTCCCTCCATAACCTCTGCTAGCTTGTACAGAGTAAGATTTATTCTATGATCGGTGACTCTACCCTGTGGGAAATTATAGGTTCGAATACGCTCTGAACGGTCACCACTACCCACCAAATTTTTACGCTGCTCTGATTGTTCCTTGGCCGCTGCATCAGTTTGCGCATTATTCAAACGCGCCTGCAAAACTGACATAGCTTTGGCACGGTTTTTATGCTGTGATCGCTCATCCTGGCATTCGACAACAATACCCGTTGGCAAATGCGTTAGCCGAATAGCTGAATCAGTTTTGTTGACGTGCTGCCCACCAGAGCCTGAAGCGCGAAATGTATCTACTCGTAAATCGCCTTTATTAATTTCAATAGTATCCTGCTCATCAGCCTCTGGCATCACAGCCACCGTACAGGCAGAAGTATGAATTCGACCCTGAGATTCAGTTTCAGGGACCCGTTGAACACGGTGGGCACCAGATTCAAATTTCAGCATAGAGTAAACGCCTTGGCCGACAATTCGGGTGATAATTTCTTTATAACCACCGTGATCACCTTCATTCATACTGATGACCTCCACCTTCCAGCGCTTACCCTCAGCGAAGCGACTGTACATTCTAAAGAGGTCGCCTGAAAAAATAGCGGCTTCATCACCGCCGGTTCCGGCACGAATCTCCAAATAAACATTCTTGTGATCGTTGGGATCTTTGGGTAGCAATTGTTTCTGCAGATCCAGCTCCAATGGCTCTAGTTGCGATTCCGCTTCGGCAAATTCCTCTTGGGCCATTGCACGCATATCTGGGTCGGAATCCTTAAGTAGTAGCTTGGCTTCATCTAAATTATTAAGAACCTCTTGATAGCTCAAATAAGCTTTAACCACTGGCTCTAATTCGGCATATTCCTTGGACAGATCTCTAAATTTATTTTGATCAGTAATTATTTCGGCATCACTCAAAAGAGCAGCCACCTCCTGGTAGCGCTCATTAAGATTATCCAACTTTGCCAAAATCGATGATTTCATAGGGCTATTTTCACTTTTTATCTAAAAACCCTGCATAAAACATCAGGGATAACTAATATTTAAAGGTATTGTTTATCTAGGTTGGCTAATTAATAGCCAAGGACTTTTTTACAGCCCTGTACATTGATTTAGGCAGGGCATTTTCTGCAACTACTACTGTTAGGTAACCCATACTCTTTGCCATTTGTGCAATTCTATCACTGGGCACTACCAAGGGTATATGCTTATCCTGTGGAATATCCATAGCGTGCAGTAATTCACCGCTGTGAACTACAAGGCAACTAGCGCTGGGCATAAAGTTTTTTGCCTGTAATAAATTTTGCGAATGAATCTGACGCTGGTATAGCTCGCAGTACTCGACCGTTGCGCCGCGTTGAGCAAGTTTCTCACCCAATGTTTGCCGACCTTGGCCACCTCGCAAAATAAGCACTTTTTTACCCTTTAAGTTTTGCAACTGAGGTAACTCAGCAAGCAGCCCCTC
The DNA here is from genome assembly GCA_965662525.1 of uncultured Porticoccaceae bacterium. Taxonomy (GTDB): domain Bacteria; phylum Pseudomonadota; class Gammaproteobacteria; order Pseudomonadales; family Porticoccaceae; genus HTCC2207. The sequence continues at coordinate 98,439 of CBFIHQ010000001.1, read as the reverse complement.
AGTATTGGGCTGTTTCTGCGGGAATCTTACTGGGTAATTAAATTCAGCAAATATATCAGCAGTCTGCTGACCCACTGCTAAAAATTTAATATTTTTAGGCAATACAGACCAGCGCTGAGCTATTATTCTCAAGCCAATTTCAGCGGAATTAGCACTAATAAAAATAACGTGATCAAACTGGGATAAGCGATCAATACAGCTTGTTATTAACTTAAAGTCTTTATCAACCTCATTTAGCGGCTGTATTTGCATAATAGGAATATATTTAAAGGCAATGGAGGATTTATCTAAAAGCCTCAGAAAAGCATCCTCGCCGCGCAAAGGCCTAACCACTAAAATCGGCTTATCAGGCATTGTAATTATTGCCCATAACGACTGAAAGTATCTCCCCCGCACCCATAGAAAGTAACTTATCCGCCAGAGCTTCACCTAATTGTTCAGCTTTATCTGCCGGTCCATCTATAGAGGCCTCAAGCAATGTTTGACCATCGACACTACCCACCAGTCCACGAAGATAAATTGATTGATTATCTGAATCCATTTCAGCAAAGCAGGCGATAGGTACCTGACAGCCACCTTGTAAACGGCGGTTAACTGCTCTCTCAGCAATAACGCGACAGGCCGTATCTGCATCATGCAATGGCGCTAAAAGCGCTAAAACCTCAATATCATTAGTGCGGCATTCAATACCTACTGCACCCTGCCCACCCGCCGGCAAACATAGATCAATATCCAGTCTCGCAGCAATTCTATCGGCCATATCCAAACGAATAAGGCCGGCACTGGCAAGAATTAGTGCATCGTACTCACCCTTATCGAGTTTATCTAATCGGGTATTGACGTTACCGCGCAGATCTTTGATGGTTAAATGTGGAAATTTTGCACGTATTTGTGATTGGCGTCGCAGACTTGAGGAGCCCACAACCGCATTGTCTGGCAACTGACTTAAGTCAGAATATTTATTGGATACAAAGGCATCAGTGGGATCTTCTCGTTGACAAATCACCGATAAAGCCAAACCTTCGGGAAATTCCATCGGCACATCTTTCATTGAGTGCACAGCAATATCCGCCCTTCCTTCGAGCATTGCAACTTCAAGCTCTTTTACAAATAAGCCCTTACCGCCAACTTTGGCAAGCGGGGCATCGAGTAATTTATCGCCACGAGTACTCATTGCAACTAATTCAACCTGCAAATCAGGATGATGCAGCATTAATTGATGTTTAACGTATTCCGCCTGCCACAGAGCAAGAGGGCTTTTTCTGGTTGCTATTCGCAATATATTTGTCACGGTTTTAACCTGAGATAAATTATCAGTGCCTATTATCATCAATTTATCGCTATTTGTCAGAGTAATCCGTATTAAAAGCGCTGTTTATTAAAATAATCGCAGCTCTGATACTAACTTCTACCCCCTAACCATCAGGATTAGCTATAATCGTCTCAATTTTTACCGATTGGGCAATATCGTCAATGACTAAATCTAACAAAAACAAAACTGAACAACTGAATAATTCTGTAACCAATGCCTCGTGGGGCGGTCGCTTTAATGAACCTGTAGACGCTTTTGTAGCGCGCTTTACGGCATCTGTTGATTTTGATCAACGGCTTGCGCAACAGGATATTCAGGGCTCCATCGCCCACGCAAAAATGTTAGCTAAGGTTGGGATTCTCACCGCAGATGAGCTTGAGAAAATTATTCAAGGTCTAGGGGAAATCGGCGAAGAAATTAATGCTGGAAAATTTGCATGGTCCCAGACCCTAGAAGATGTTCATATGAATATAGAAGCGGCATTAACTTCACGCATAGGTATAGTGGGTAAAAAACTACATACTGGACGCTCTAGAAATGATCAGGTCGCTACAGATATTCGCCTGTGGTTGCGCGATCAAATTGATAGCATCAAACCGCAAATAAGTCAGTTACAACAAAACATTATTGCCTTGGCTAAGAAAGAGGCATCGACCATAATGCCCGGCTTTACACATTTGCAAACTGCTCAGCCAGTGACCTTAGGCCATCACCTCCTAGCTTGGAATGAGATGATACAAAGAGACTATGAGCGCCTATGTGACTGCAGGAAAAGGCTTAACCAAAGCCCTTTGGGGTCGGCCGCACTCGCCGGTACTAGCTACCCTATTGATCGTGATTTTACCGCCTCAGAACTCGGCTTTAGCAAAGCCTCAGAAAACTCATTAGATTCAGTAAGTGATCGCGACTTTGCCATTGAATTCTGCGCCTTTGCCAGCCTTCTTATGACCCATTTTTCACGTATATCTGAAGAATTAATTTTATGGGCTTCGGCACAATTTCAGTTTATTGATCTGCCAGATCGCTTCTGTACTGGCTCGTCGATAATGCCGCAAAAGAAAAATCCAGATGTACCAGAATTGGTTCGAGGTAAGACCGGCAGAGTGACTGGGCAACTTATTTCACTGCTTACCCTAATGAAGTCACAACCACTGGCTTACAACAAGGATAATCAAGAGGATAAAGAACCTCTATTTGATGCCGTTGACACAGTTCAAGACTGTCTGCGAGCCTTTGGTGACATGATTCCAGCCATACAGGCCAATCGTGAATCCATGTATGAAGCCGCTCGCAGGGGCTTCTCCACTGCGACAGATTTAGCAGACTATCTGGTAGGCAAAGGAACTGCCTTTAGAGACTCTCATGAAATTGTTGGCAATGCGGTTGCCTATGGCATCGAAAATAGTAAAGATCTATCTGAGATGACTCTTGGTGAACTACAAAAATTCTCAAGCCTAATTGAACAGGATGTATTTGATGTTCTTACTCTTGAAGGATCAGTTGCCGCCAGAAATCATCAGGGTGGAACAGCGCCAGAACAGGTTAACGCCGCCGCAGACAGAGCGCTAGCACTGGTTAAAAGTCAAAATTAACCTGCTCTCCTGACTGCTGTAAACAGGCATCTGACAACATATTGATGAGCGGCTCACCGCTCACAGTATTTATCCAAATACCCTGAGTTGAGTTCGTATCTAACCTAAAATGAAAGCCTCCAGAGCGTGCGGCTAACCATATTTCACCCAGCGCTGGTTGGCGGGATAAAATAATCTGTGACCCATTGGCTTCACAGGTGATCGTCAACATACCCGCTGTGTTTTCATAATCCAGATCTGCACCGCTATCATCAATACTTTCTTCAATTGAAAACATAAGATCATCGACTATCTGGTTAAACTGGGCTTCTGTCATAGTTTGGGTACCTGTTAGTAGAAGGCTGTGATAATTGTTTGAGTGTGGTCAGCCACTACCGCTATACTACCGTTTTTTACAAGGTAACAGAATATGCGTCAACGACTCACTCTAATTTTAACTGTATTTTTTTTCTGCGGACTAATTGGTTGTGGCAATACCGGTGATCTATATTTACCTGAAGACACAACAAACCATCAAGATAGGGACTATTAGCCAAAATGCATAGCTCAGTAACCACCAACGGCAACCAACGATTAATGGAAGATGTCCCTCTAAAGGATATTATTCAGGAGTATGGCAGCCCCTGCTATGTCTACAGCAAACGGGCAATTAGTGAAAACTTTTTAGACTATCAACGAGCTCTAAGTTCGCGCGATCATCTTATTTGTTATGCGGTAAAGTCCAATTCTAATATAGCTGTGTTGCAAACACTGGCAAAATTAGGTGCAGGCTTTGATATTGTTTCTGTTGGTGAACTCGAACGCGTACTGTTGGCTGGCGGTGATCCGGCCAAGGTGGTTTATTCCGGTGTAGCCAAAACTGCCGCTGAAATGCGTCGCGCGCTCGAAGTGGGTATTCATTGCTTTAATGTTGAATCAGAATCAGAGCTAGAACTCTTAAATAAAACAGCCGCAGAAACCAACCAAATGGCACCAGTTTCAATTCGTGTCAATCCTGATGTAGATGCCAAAACTCACCCCTATATTTCAACTGGGCTTAAAGAAAACAAATTTGGTATAGATATCAGCCGAGCCTACGAGGTATATCAGCAAGCTACTGAAATGGACAATATTTCCGTAGTTGGTGTTGATTGTCATATCGGGTCACAGTTAACCGATATAACGCCCTTTATCGATGCTATGAAGCACCTATTATTATTAGTAGATCGTTTGGCTGATTCTGGCATTAAACTAAAACATATTGATATTGGCGGTGGACTAGGTGTGCGCTATCAAAATGAAACCGTACCATCTTTGACGAGCTATATGGATGCCCTAGCACCACTACTCAAAGACCGTACGGAAACCTTAGTCATGGAGCCTGGCAGGTCCATTTCTGCTAACGCTGGTATTTTATTAACTCAAGTTCAGGTCATTAAGAAAAATGGCGATAAAAATTTCGCCGTTGTCGATGCCGCCATGAATGATATGTTGCGACCTGCTCTTTATGATGCCTGGATGGATATCAATCCGATTGAAATCATCTCAGATAGAACAGAAGCAGACTATGATGTGGTTGGTCCGGTATGTGAAACAGGTGATTTCCTGGGCAAAGATAGAACACTTGGCATTGAAGAGGGAGATTATCTTTATCTTTCCTCAGCTGGAGCCTACGGTTTTACCATGAGCTCAAATTATAATAGCCGCCCAAGAGTGGCTGAGGTCATGGTTGATGGTGATCAAATACATCTTGTTAGAGCGCGCGAGACCATAGAGGATCTTGTTAGAGGTGAACAACTGATAAAAGAGCAATAACGGAGCTCACTGAAATGTTGATAAAATTTACCAAAATGCATGGCCTTGGCAATGACTTTGTAGTTATTGACGCCGTGCGACAACATATTAATTTGACCACGGATGCTATCAAAATATTAGCAGACCGGAATCTTGGCATTGGTTGTGATCAAGTTCTATTAATAGAGCCTCCCAGTAATAAAAATATTGACTTTAATTATCGTATTTTTAACTGTGATGGCAGTGAAGTAGAGCAATGTGGCAATGGTGCTCGGTGTATGGGTCGCTTTATTGCAGACCAGCAACTTTCTGGCAAAAAAACCGTTCTACTTCAAACCAAAAATCGCATAATGGAAGTGACTACCAAGGCTAAAAATCTGGTTACAGCCAATATGGGTGAGCCAACTTTTACCCCTGCAGATATACCGTTTTTCTCGCAACAGCAAGACACACTTTATGTAATTGAGGCAGAATCTCAAAACTTTGAAATTGCAGCGCTATCTATCGGCAATCCTCATGCAGTTATACAGGTTGACGATATAGATACTACTGCAGTAGAAGATATTGGCCGTTTAATTCAAGGTCATGACCAGTTTCCGGAAAGCGTCAATGTAGGATTTATGCAAATTATTGATCGACAAAATATAAAGTTGCGAGTTTATGAACGCGGGGTTGGTGAAACCAAAGCCTGTGGATCTGGCGCATGCGCAGCGGCTGTAGCGGCTATTCAACAAGACCTGGTAGATTCCAAGGTTAATCTTGAATTGCTGGGTGGAGAGCTCTGTATTGAATGGCTGGGGGAAGGTGAGCCCATACTAATGACAGGACCTGCCAAAACGGTTTTTCACGGAAAGATTAAACTATGACCGCTAAAAAGGAAAAACCAGCTGAACAGGAGTTGGTTCGAGATTATCTTACTAAGAATCCGGATTTTTTCGAACAAAACCCAGATATTTTTGAAGTCATCAATATCTCTCATGACAGCGGTAAAGCAATCTCACTGGTAGAACGTCAGATTGGCATAATGCGAGAACGCAATAGCGAAATGATCACTCAAATAGATCAGATGCAAGCCGCTGCCAAAGAAAACGCATTGCTTATGGAAAAAACTAATCGGCTGGTCTTAAACTTGGTTCAAGCAAATGATTTAAATAGCTTAGGTAAGGCGCTTACGGTTAGTTTAAAGAGTGATTTTTCCACAGAATTTTTTAGCCTTACCCTTATAAATGATGATCCCGCAGTGACTAAAAACGCGGTCAATTTCATTTCTGAAAGTGAGGCTAAATCAATTATTGGCCATATTCTAAGCGCGAAAAAAGCTATCTGCGGCAAAAGAAAGTATGAAGAAATTTCCCTACTGTTTGGCAATCAAGTCGGAGAAATAGGCTCTGTTTTAGCATTACCGCTTAGAGCGACCAATACTTTTGGGGTTTTAGCCCTTGGGCACAGTGATCCCGAATTCTATACTAAAGAAATAGGTACAGTTTTTATTGATTACATCGGCGATCTACTAAGCGAATTAATACCCAAACATATTAACCCTATAAATTAACGCCTAGATTTACGCTTTCTTTTTGCATTAAAGCTACCCGCCTTTGTCTTCGTTTTAGTGCGGCTGCTTGAGGACTTTTTTCCACTAGACGTTCTGGCACCAGGTTTTTTAGTTCTGGGCTTTTTCGAACGGTCATCTGACGCTTTAACAAAATTCCTTGGCTTGGTCGCATGAGACTGATTAGATGCCTTGTCTATAAGTTCAAAGTCAATTTTTCTCTCTTCCAAATTAACCCGAACAACCTTTACTTTGACCTTTTGACCCAGCCTAAATGTCCTGCCAGTTCGCTCGCCCACCATTCGATGCTGTGATGCTTCAAAGTGATAATAATCTTTTGGCAAACCGGTAACATGAATTAAGCCCTCCACCATCAAATCGTCCAGCATCACAAATAAACCAAAGCCTGTTACCGCATTAACAACCCCAGTAAATTGCTCAGAAACGCGATCTAACAGGAATTCACACTTTAGCCAGTTGACTACATCCCGTGTCGCCTCGTCAGCGCGACGCTCAGTTACACATAGATGCTGCCCCACCTCCTCAAGAGAAGATAACTCATAGGGATAATAAATAGCCTTATCAACATTAGGCTGTTTACCTTCTCGCCGAATATGGGCGGATTTTTTTCCGCTTTTGATCAAACTGCGTATTGCACGATGAACTAATAAATCAGAATAACGGCGAATAGGTGAAGTAAAGTGAGTGTAGGCGTCAAATGCTAAACCAAAATGGCCTAAATTTTCACACTGATAAACCGCCTGACTCATAGAACGAAGCAGAACAGATTGGATAATTTGAGCATCATCACGGTGCCTAACAGCATGTAGTACTTGCCGATAATGCATAGGCTGCGGCTCATCACCCCCACCCAATCCAATACCCAATTCACCTAAGAAATCCCTTACCGAGATTAATCTTTCTTCGCTTGGCCCCTCATGCACTCGATAGAGTGCCGGCAGTTTAGATTTGTGTAAAAATTCCGCAGCACACAGATTAGCGCATAGCATGCACTCCTCAATTAAACGGTGGGCATCGGTTCTATCCACCGGAATAATCTGACTTATTTTGCGCTTGCTATCAAAAAGTATTCGCGTTTCTCGAGTATCAAAATCTATAGCACCACGCTGACTACGACATTTTTGTAATCGCTGGGACAAGTCCTGTAACGCATCAATTTGCGGTAGTACCGCGCTAAACTGCTCCCTTGCTGCAGAAGTATGATCTTTATCAGCTACTATCTGCGCTACCTGGGTATAGGTCATACGAGCATGAGAATGCATGATGCCCTCATAAAACTGATAACCAGTGATATCACCCTGCTCACTAATTTGCATTTCACACACCATGCAAAAACGATCTTCAGCAGGATTTAGTGAACAGAGTCCATTGGATAACTTTTCCGGTAGCATGGGCACTACGTGATTCGGGAAATATACAGAATTTCCTCGAGAGAAAGCTTCTTTATCTAATTCAGAACCCACAGTCACATAATGAGAAACATCGGCAATGGCAACAATAAGCTCCCACCCGCCTCGTGCTTTAGGCCGACAATACACCGCATCATCAAAATCACGAGCATCTTCGCCATCAATCGTTATTAATGGTATCGATCTTATATCAACTCTTGAATCTGTATGGGAAATCTCCGATGGGATATCGGCTGTTTCCGCCTCAACTCCGTCATTCCATTGAAAGGGGATACCATAATTGCGAACCGCCATATCAATTTCAATACCAGGATCTAAATGCTCGCCTAATACTTCGGAAACAAACCCTACAGGAAGACTATTTCGTGTAGGTGGCTCCAAAATTTCTACTACCACTATCTGCCCAGGACTTGCCGGACAGGGACGATCTGCAGAAATTAAAATATCCTGACTAATTCTTGGATTATCCGGTCTTACAAAATTGATACCACTTTCACGAAAATAACGACCGACCAATTGGTGCGTAGCTCGCTCTACTATGTCTACTAATGAGCCCTCAGGACGACCTCGCCTATCCCATCCCGCCACCCTAACCAATACAATGTCGCCGTCAAATACACGCCGCATCTGTGCGCTAGAAAGAAATATATCGTCACCCTCACCACTGAGTGGCGAGACAAAACCAAAACCCTCTGAATGACCTATAACTCTTCCTTTAACCAAATTAAGTTTTTCCAGCGTGCCATAACCACCGCGACGGTTTCTAGCCAGCTGCCCATCTCTCTCCATAGCGTTTAATCGACGGCGCATGGCTTCAACTTGCTCAGGATCGGTTAAATTAAGACCTGTACAGACCGCCTCGTGGGTTAATGGGCCTACACTATGCTCCAGATAATCAAGAATAAACTCTCGACTTGGAATAGGGTTTTGATACTTAGATGCCTCACGGTTTGCAAAGCTATCGATAATGGGTTTTTCTTTTTTCATATAGATTCTTTGTGAAGTTTTAAACAGTCTATGACTAATACTATCGAGAGAAAAGAATTACTTTTAGTTTTATGTACTGTTTTTTTCTAAATATAAAAAAAACCTCGCAGGAGCGAGGTTTAAAGAGGGAGTAAATAACAAAATCGACCTGTACCATCTATGGTACATAGCAACTACCCTGTCGCCGTAAATGTTGACTACCATGAAACAACAGCCCAATACATCCATCGAACAAATTTGATCGAAGAATGAAACTACAGAGACTTAACAATGGTGTATGGGTTTATGCTTGCGAACCAATGTAAATCCATTTAAATGCTTCCTGCTTGGACAGTCGATCTTGCACTGTTAAATTTAGATCATGTTGTAGTAAATTAAAATGACACTGACGCACTAATACTTAAGTGCTAAATCCTTTATTGAATTAGCACTAGCTAAAAATAGGTGACTCGTCCATATATTGGCGGATACGTTTAACCTGTTGTAAATTTTTCGAATTATCTAAAACGGCATAGGAATTTTTCAACTCAAGCACTATATCTCTGAGACCAGTCATTCCATACAAACCACAAAAACCCAATAAATCATGGATTAACGGTCTGATAAGCATTTGCTCATTGGCATGCAAACAACTCTCTAGGCTATCAAGATTATCAACAATTGCTTTCTTTAGGTCCGCCACTGGAAGAACAGATGCCAGCATTCCTTCCCCAGAAAATGTCTGCGGCATTTCTTTAGCATTTATCGATTCTAAAATAGTATTTATTAAATCTACTTCATCAACTGGCTTAAGTTGAACGCTTTTGGCACCCGCAGAGATTAATTTATTTTGCTCTGTAGCTGTTATGTCGGCAGTCAGCCCAATTATTGGAGGACTATTTTTAATTTCTTTAACAATGGCCTTGGTAGCCTCTATGCCATTAATAATTGGCATATGCAGGTCCATTAAAATTAGATCAAAATTATTATTTCGCGCGATTTCTATAGCCTCTTGACCATTTTTTGCAATTGAGCAAGTCGCGCCATGGCGTTCTAATAATCTAAGCATAAATTTCTGATTAAATTCATTGTCTTCTGCTAGTAGAATAATGATATCTGACAAAACTTCATCTTGTTGAGTAACAATTTCGGTTAGTAATGACTGATCAGTATTTTTAAGATTTTTACTATCCTTTTCCAAGCGACAAGTAAACGTTACTTCAGTGCCAATATTTACCTTACTTTTTATTGTAATATCGCCATTCATTGCGCCAACCAAGCGCTTGGCAATTGATAATCCCAAACCGCTGCCGCCATAATGACGATTGATCGATGTATCCTCCTGGGTAAAAGGCTCAAACAACGTTAGTATTTTATCTTCTACAATACCCTTACCCGTGTCTTTAATAACAAACTGCAAATAATCATGACCATCATGACAGTCTTCCATCTTTAAATTTACTGAAACAAAGCCAGAATCGGTAAACTTAATAGCATTATTAACTAGGTTAGTTATTACCTGTGCTAGCCGAACTGGATCGCTGTGTATACTTTTAGGAATTTCACCCTCATGGGACATACTAAACTCTAGCCCCTTTTCATTTGCTTGCAGGCGAAATAGCGCCGTTAAATCCTCAATAAATTTATCAAGAGCAAAAAAACTATTATTTAAAGTAAAGCCGCCAAGATCAGCATTAGAAAAATCAAGAACATCATCAATCATAGTCAATAAAACAGTTGAGCAGCGCTGTATTACCCTTAATTGCTCCTCACGCTTTGACTCATTCACCTCTGTGAATAACATATTTGAAAAACCCAAAACTGCAGTTAACGGCGTTCTTAGCTCATGACTCATTCTTGCCAAGAACTGATCCTTAGCTCGCATAGCTTGCTCTAAGTCGGCTAATGCCCTTTTTAATTGACTTGTAGCTCGATCAATCTCACTTTGCATCAATTGATTAGATTCTCGAACGCTAGTCGCTAAGCCATTAATACCTCGAGACAACTCTGACAATTCGACCAAGCCATCTTCAGAAGCAATAACCTCGAGATTCCCGGACTCCAACTCAGCAACAACATTGGTTAATTGCTCTAAGGGATCAGCTACGGTTCTACCAATTCGAATAGATAACCAAAAGGCTAAAAGAAGACTAAAGGAGACCACAGTTGCCGCTGTAAGAAAAAAACCAAGCTCCTTTTCTCTCATCAAACGATCACTCAGTGAAACTAATACCCAACCAATTTTTTCAGGTTCATATTGAGTAGAGTTCTCGTAGTCCATTATTGGCGCCCGATCTGACAGTATTTCAGAGAAAAAATACCAGTACCCATCAACCTCGAAAGGCTCAGTTCGAATAAAATCTTTTGGTATTTCTTCGAATTTAAAATCGCCAATAATTATTGATTTAGCATCCGTGTAACTATAAAAAAAAATTCCAGATACAGAGGGTGTTTCTAGCGTAGCATAGCTTAGAGAGTCCAAACTTTTACGGTCACCTGAATAGAGTGCAAAGGCCGTATTTTGAGAAACCTGTCGCACTGCAATGTGACCTGTATCATGCAAGTTTCCCAACATCTCAGCTCTTTGATAAGAGATAAAATAATAACCCATCAGGATGCTAAGAAGCGTCAGTGGAATTAATCCAGTGATTAATAGTCGATAAGAAATACTATTACGACTAAGCAACTGCTTCATAAATCGCAGCGCCCATTTTGCTTTTCTAAATCATCTGGGATATTTAAATTTAAATGCCAGGCCACTGATTTATTGAATTTTATAGTGCAATATTTAGGTGTATGTATCTGATGTTTGTGATTTTCAGTGAGCAGTGATTGTATTAGCTCTGCTGTTTGTTTTGATACATCCTCTGGAGAAGAATAAACCGATGCCAATGCACCGGCATCAACATAATTTGCTGAATACCCAATAACGGGTACTCTGTATCTATAACCTAATTGTAGAATCCATTTAGCGGTAGTTACATTTATAAAATGACTATCGGCAATTGGAATAAAGACATCACTTGTTTTAAACACGGGGTCTAGCTGTCTAATTGGATTTTTATCGGGATCCATGACAATCATGTGTGATTTTAAACTTTTTTCCGAAATAGAAGAAGTATAGAATTCTTGATTGGCAACTACTGATGGGCCAACCATAACACCTACCTTATCGAGCTGATCAACCAATCGACAGGCAAGTTTTAATCGCCGCTCAAATGGCTGATCTAAGAAAATAGGATTCACTCCCGAGGATACAGCCTCTGAGCTATTGCCGTAGTACTTTTCAGACAATGAATTAAATGCGCTTTCAGTGATTAAGGTAGTTATCAGTGGTTGAGAAATTTTTCTAGCCAAAATTCTATCGGCAGCAACAGTACCTAAGGTAACAACAAGATCCGATTTTTCAAGGCTTTTATCTAAACCAGCCTGTTCGTTTTGAATCAAAATCTCATAGCTGATTGCTTTATTATCACCCCAGCTAGTAGTTATAGAATTTACTATCTCTTGATATTCTGGGGAATTCTTGCTGAGAATAAAGAGAATACGGTCCAATTTATACGAATTTGCATGGGCGCAAGCAAATAAAAAGACCAAAAGAAGCCAGCGAGCGCTGAAATACAGAGTATTTCTCGCCCCTAACTTGGCTCTACCTTTAACCTTTAAACTTAACATTAATTTCTATATACCCTACCAATAAATTAAGACATTCGTTATGTGAACTAATTGGATCCCATTTTTATACCAAAAATATATTTGCTTTTAAAAATATTAAATGCATGATGCTCTGAATAATCACTGCCAGCATTCTGCGCAGTAAAAGACAACTCTAGCCAATTATTGCCGTACTGAAATCGCTTAGATGCCTTTAAGTCTACTCGCGAATTACCCGAAGGCTGCTCAGATAAACTTACTTTGGTTTTGTAACCCGATTGATAATGATGAGAACCACTGAGCATTAAGCCATTTTGCATTCGATAAGTAACCAATAGATTGCTCATCTGCTTAGGCAGCATATCTTCAAGAGGTAAAATAACATCAAAGTCTGGCGTCGCCACATCATCATTTGAGGTGATAGAATAAAACCAACTATCACCCTCAGCATTTATATAGCTGTGATTAAAATTGATCATTAAGCTATTTGATGGCTTGTATTGCAATTGCCACTCGATCCCACGCAAATCAAGATCTTCAATATTGTCTATAATATTAATTATATCCTGCGTCTCACCGATAAAAGGCTCTCTTCGCTCACCAATAAGATCGGTAAGATGTTCTTCAAATAGTCTTATATCAAGACTGAGGTTTTTATCTTGAAAAGAACCCAAATACCCTATCTCACGGCTAATCAAACGCTCTTTTTCAATATCTATATCCGACCTAACAGGCATATTCATGACAATTTCATTATAGTAATAGGTGGAACTTTGATTTGCCTCTAAAAGGCTTGGCTGTCTGAAACTTTGGCTGGAGGCAACACGAAAAATATGTTCATTTGAGAACTTATAATTTGCTGCAATACGATATGAATCAGTACCAGCCTTGTGTCTTCTTTTTTCTATGGCCTGCCCATAGTTAAAAACTAGATTATCCTTTGCCGTCCACTCTAAATTAGCGTACAACCTATGAGAGTTTTCAGAGACTGTGCGATTGCCACCTAAAAATAACGCACTGCTCAGGCTATCATATCTAGAGGCAAAGCCTAGGCTCATCCTCAAGTTATCATAGCGATAGATATTGGCTCTTAAGTCAGCATCCCAGCGATCGGAATAATGAGAATAACTGGGATATACAATATATTTTTTCTGGTTGGGTTCATTTTCTAAAATATTTTGAGTTTCTGGTGTAAGAACGACATCTTCGTTATTTGACTCACCATTCTCATCAGCACCCCATTCGCCAAGAACATCGCCTACATTTATAGGCAATTCCTCATCCATAAAATTGATTACATTATGATAAATAGAGAGTTCAATATCGCTCCAATTATTGGTCACTCTTTCCCATGCAATATGCTGATACTTATTTTTCCATTTACGATCAAGATAGTGCTTAGAGCCAATTGTTGTGTCTGTATCACCATAACCTAACTGGAAATTAATACTGTCTTGTATTGTTGGCGTCCATAACCCCTGATATCTCATAGTTACAGTTTCTGCCGTATCATCAATATCCACAAATCCATCATTATCGCTGACTTTTATTGAAGCCCGAGAGGCGAGCTGCCCCATATGAGATGAGTACGAAATTTTGCTGCGTTTATGGCCCTGAGCACTATAATCAACACTGTAATCAGCATCTAAATTAGCTAATGGCGAACGAGTAACTATATTAATTGAGGCAAGAAAGGCATTACTTCCATCGGCTGGCGTGTTTGAACCTCGAACCACCTCAATATACTCAATATCATCCAGCTCAACACCCAGAGTGTTCCACTCTACAGAGGATAATAACGGCTCATAAACAGAGCGCCCATCAATTTTGACCTCTAAGCGACGAGAGTACTCACCGCCATGAGCATGATAGGTCACTCCCGGCTTATTACCATGATGAAAGTAAACTTGAAAGCCAGGAACTAGACGAAACAAGTCCACCAAATCAACCGCAGTTGATGACTCTATTGTTCTGCGATCAATAATCGTCACTGCAGCAGGTACCTGCTGAAGATCTTGCCTTAGGTGAGTTACACCAGAGACATAATCAATTTCTGCAAATAAATCATCCTCGGTGATAACCCCATAATCTGCCAGCACACAGGTTGAAAAAAGTCCAGAAGCCAGAGCTAAAAGATATGCTTTATTTCGCGAAGACTTCATTAATTTAAACCCTCTACAGCCAAAAAATGCATGTTATTATAGTTTTATGGTGGTTTTAAAATGCTTAATTATCAGATTCTAAATCCACTGATTCAGCCAACCCAAGTTTCTGACCAAGTATACCAGCCTGGGTTCGATTAGTTAAACCTAGGGACTTTAACATAGCGCTCACATGAACTTTAACTGTATTCTCGGACAGCCCCAAACCTCGAGCTATTTGTTTATTTGAATGCCCGCGGCTTATATAACTTAAAATATCAAATTGTCTATCTGTGATTAATTCGGCAATAATTTCAACATTAACCCCAGAGTCCACTTCATCAATCACTCGAGCAACATCTGGCAGTGCCTCAATAAGATATTTAGGCACATACTGCTCTCCATTTAATGCTTTGGAAATCGCTTCAAACAATGACTCTTTGGGAGCTGATTTCGTGACAAAGCAAGTCACCCCCAACTCCAAACACTTTCTAATATGAGCAGAATTTTCAGATGCTGATAAAACAATGATTGGCAAGCAAGGATAGCGCTCATTCACAAGCCCAATAAGACCAAAACCACCATAGCCCCCGGGCATAAATAGATCCAGAATTATTAAATCAATATCATTTTCGGCAAGAATAGAAAGAACTTCTTCTCCTCGCTCTGTTGTTGTTACCTCTACATCTTTCAATTTATCGATCAATGTAGCCTTCAGGCCTTCACAGACAAAAGCATGGTCGTCTACTATAAGAATATGCATTATCTAACCACCACACCTAAAAAAGAACATAGGCCTCTGTGTAAAATCAAGCTTTCCAATTCGTTATAAAATATATTGTTAAATTGAGTATAAAGCATCCCTGCCCCTTAGTCATTGTCCAAAGTTAAACCGATACCGCGATAATAATTAGCGCCACTTTTATTGTAACTGACTTAATAATAGACGCAATATTTAGGGTTTTCATAAGAAAATTAGTGCAAAAAAAAGCGACCCTTTGGATCGCTTTTTTGAAGAGCTATTTAGACAGCTTTTCTTTAATTCTTGCTGATCTTCCTGAACGCTCACGAAGATAGTAAAGCTTGGCTCTGCGCACAGCACCGCGGCGCTTAACCTCAATACTATCGACTAATGGGCTATAGGTTTGGAATGTACGCTCAACACCAATACCATTAGAAATCTTCCTTACAGTAAAAGCTGAATTAAGTTGACGGTTGCGCTTGGCTAACACCACGCCTTCAAAAGCCTGTAGGCGCTCGCGATTACCTTCCTTAACTTTCACCTTAACCGAAACTGTATCACCTGGACCAAAATCCGGGATTTTTTTCTCCATCTGCTCTGCTTCTAAAGCAGCGATGATAGGCATCTTATTTGACATTTTTTTGCTCCTCAATTTACATTGGTTGGTGGCATGCCACCTGATTTAGAGCTCTGTACAGAGAGGATGGCTCTATCCTTTGCCATCATCTGCCAGCGCATCACTCATTTCCTTAAGTAAGGCTAGTTGCTCAGTATTAAGCTCTAACCTGTCCAATAAATCTGGTCTTCTTTGTTGCGTTCTTAGTAGAGATTGCTGTAATCGCCACCGTCTAATCTTTTCATGATTTCCAGATAACAGTACATCTGGAACTTTTAAATCTTCATAACTATCAGGTCGCGTAAAGTGCGGACAGTCCAAAAGGCCATCAGCAAAGGAATCCTGATTAGCAGACTCACTGTGACCCAAAGCACCTGGAATCTGTCGTATTAACGCATCGACTAGGACCATCGCGGGCAATTCTCCACCACTTAGTACGTAGTCTCCAATTGACCATTCCTCATCTACTTCAAGCTGAATCAATCGCTCATCAATACCTTCATAACGCCCTGCTATAAGAATAATAGACTGCTCTCTTGCCATATTATTCACAGCAGCTTGCTGTAAAACACTACCCTGAGGAGACAGGTAAACCACTAATGATTCGCCATCAACCCACTCTTTGGCAGCATTGATTGCCTTGCGCAATGGCTCAACCATAAGAACCATGCCAGGCCCACCACCATAAGGGCGATCATCAACTGTTGAGTGCGTATCTTCGGTAAAATCCCTAGGATTAAAACTAGACACTTCTAGCAAACCCTGACTTACCGCTCGACCACTGACACCGTAATCAGTCAATGCTTCAAACATTTCTGGAAACAGAGTAATCAATGCTATTTTCATAACCAGACCTCCATCACCTATGCCGATTATTTAAAAATCGGGATCCCAAGTCACATCAATGCGTTGCGAACCCAGATCAATATTCAGTACATACTGTTTCGAGTAGGGTATTAATCGTTCACGACGGTCAATACTCTCTGCATCACCTTTAACCACAATGACGTCATTGGCTCCAGTTTCTAAAAGGGATGACACAATGCCCAACCGCTCTACCGTATCATCGAAGTGGTTATAAACCACTAAACTTTCTAATTGATGCCAATAAAACTGACTAGTACTCAGCTCTGGAAGCAATGCTATATCGACGTGGATATCTTTAAGACACCAACTGCGAGCAACATCACGATCATCAATCCCTTTTAGTCGTGCAACCAAACCATCACTATGGGTTTTCCATTCATCAACTTGAATGGATTGAAGCCTGCCATCTTTATCAACAAGCCACGGTTGATAGTCAAAAATCTTGCTTGCTTGCTCAGTAAAAGACATAACTTTTACCCAGCCACGCACACCAAACACGGCGGAGATCCGCCCAACAACGAGGGTCCTTTGAACAATTTCATTATTGCTCATAGGATAATCTCCCTTTATGCTGCTTGTTTAGCGGCCTCTTTAAGCAACGCTGTAACACGATCGCTAATTTGTGCACCTTGACCCTGCCAGTATGTTGCGCGGTCTAAATCAATACGAAGACGCTCTTCACCGCCGCGGGCAATAGGATTAAAGAACCCAATACGCTCGATGTAGCGAGCATCACGTGCTTTCCGTGAATCGGAAACTGTAATGTGGAAGAACGGACGTTTTTTTGAACCACCGCGTGCCAATCTGATTGTTACCATCTACTGATACCCTATTTTTGGACGTTTTTGACGTCCCAAATTATCTATTTAATCCTGCTCTTTTTGTCGCACAACGCTAATGCGCTATGAGCCTAAGAAAGGCGCGGTATATTACGCGAAATTAAGATGAAAGGAAACCTCTTTGTTAAGCTGTATCTTTTGCCTTGAAATGTATCTTTATAGCCACTTAAAATTTTGGGAACCCACCGGGAGGTAACCCGCCGCCCGGAGGCATACCACCGCCCAGACCACGCATCATATTTTGCATGCCTTTGCCTTTCATTTTCTTCATCATTTTACCCATTTGCTTATGCTGTTTGAGCAAGCGATTTAAGTCTTGAATGGTTGTCCCTGAACCTTGGGTAATGCGTCTTTTTCTCGAACCATTGAGAATGTCTGGATTAGCGCGCTCTTTTGGAGTCATAGAATCAATAATGTATTCCATCTTACTAAACTGCCCGGTCATATCCTTTTGCTGAGTCATTTGCGCCATATTACCCATGCCGGGGAGCTTATCCATCATGCTCTCCATACCGCCTAACTGCTTCATTTGCTGCAGTTGCTCACGCAGGTCTTCAAGATCAAACCGCTTTCCCTTAGCGACCTTTTTGGCAAATTTTTCGGCCTTTTTCTTATCGACTTTGCGCTCGACATCTTCGATAAGACTGAGTACATCACCCATACCCAAGATGCGAGATGCAATTCTTTCGGGATGAAATGGCTCTAAAGCATCAGTTTTTTCACCTACACCCAAAAATTTAATTGGCTTCCCTGTAACGTGACGAACAGAAAGCGCCGCACCACCTCTGGCATCACCATCAACTTTAGTCAGTATTACCCCGGTCAGTGAAAGAGCTTCATTAAAGGCCTTAGCGGTATTAACTGAATCCTGACCAATCATGGCATCAATCACAAACAGTGTCTCAACAGGATTTGCTGCTGTGTGAATCTGTTGGATTTCAGCCATCATCTCTTCATCAACTGCCAAACGACCGGCGGTATCGACAATTAACACATCGACAAATTTTGTTTTTGCTGCAGCGATTGCCTGATTAACAATATCTACTGGACGCTGATCTTCTGAACTTGGAAAGAATTCAGCATTTACTTCGCCAGCCAGTGTTTTTAATTGCTCAATCGCTGCAGGACGGTATACATCTGCAGATACCACCATAACTTTTTTCTTTTCACGCTCACTTAAAAACCGTGAAAGCTTGGCCACAGAAGTGGTCTTGCCCGCACCCTGAAGACCTGCCATAAGAATCACCGCAGGAGGTTGCGCATTTAAATTGAGGGATTCATTTTTTTCCCCCATAACTGACTCTAATTCAGCTTGGACTATCTTAAGAAACTGCTGTCCTGGATTAAGGCTGCTACTTACCTCGCGTCCAACTGCACGCTGCTTTACAAGCTCAATAAAATCCTTGACCACAGGTAATGCAACATCCGCCTCAAGAAGAGCTATACGAACCTCGCGTAGCGTTTCTTGAATATTGCTCTCACTAAGACTGGCTTTTCCAGAGATCTTTTTTAAACTCTGGGATAGCCGATCACTAAGATTTTCAAACATTGCCATTGATCTAGCTTCCAAATCGTGGATTTAAAACCCTATTATACCAGTAATTCGCCTACAGACTTCACCTATAGCGGTTAATATGCCAAACTTAATGCCTATTGAATGCGGATTAAAATATGACCACCTTTATACTAGGCTCTAGCGCTATTGCACTCTATCTTTTGGGGTGGATAGCCTATGTGCTGAAACTATCCAATAAAGGACAAATAAAAATTAATTTAATCCAAGCTTTGACTGGCTTGGCCATTATTCTCCACGGCTCTGCTACCTTTGGCTTAATACTCCACGACGGCGGCTTGGATCTTAGTCTACTTAAAATTCTTCCGTTGTTAGCACTAGTCATTAATGGCTTAGTTTTCTTGAGTAGTATTAAAAAGCCCATTCACAGTCTTTATTTGGCGCTTTTCCCAGTTTCAGCGGTCACGCTGGTATTTGCACTGATTAGCGCTAGCACAAAATCAACGGATGTAATCCCCTACAGCCTGCAAGCACACATTCTCACCTCAATTATAGCCTATAGCTTTTTGGCTATTGCAGCTCTGCAAGCTCTTTTGGTGGGCTATCAAAACTGGCAGCTTAAACACAAACATCAAAATGCACTTATGCGAACCATGCCAGCACTTGAGACCATGGAAAACTTGCTGTTTAAGCTTATTTGGGTGGGAGAAATTTTACTTACCGCTTCATTGCTTACCGGCTTTTACGTCTATGATGATTTTTTTGCACAACAATTAATTCACAAGGTTACCTTTAGCATTGTTGCCTGGCTGGTTTATGCGGTGCTTATTTTTGGCAGGTATCACTACGGTTGGCGCGGGCAGCGAGCCATTAATTGGACTTGGGTTGGGTTTTCGGGAATCCTACTGGGCTATCTAGGTAGTAAGTTCGTAATCGAATTTATTTTAACCTAATTAAATTTTGTTGCTAAATTGAAAAATCTCATTCAACATAGCTATCTACGTTATAGAGGCTAATATTTTTTGGAAGGTTCCCACCCACTAATTCTTTGGTGCATCCTGTTTTCACTTTTGGTTCTGTCCGCATTTTTTTCAGGCTCAGAAACCAGCATGATGTCCCTCAACCCCTATCGACTCCGACATCAACGCAAAAAAAGTGCGGGAGCCAGACGTGCGGCAAAACTACTCAACATGCCAGATCGCCTTATTGGCTTGATTCTTATTGGTAACAATGCGGTTAATATTCTGGCGGCAATTATTGCCAATATGCTTGCGATTTATTATGTTGGTGAGGCGGCAGCCCCTTGGGTTGCCACTGCAACCCTAACTATTCTAGTGCTGGTTTTTTCAGAAGTTACACCGAAAACTATTGCGGCTCAGAATCCTGAATGGTTTGCCTTTAAAGCCAGTCATATTCTAAAACCTCTTCTGCAACTAATGACGCCGCTAGTGTGGTCAATTAACAAATTAACCAATACTTTTATTAGTCTTTTGGGCTTTGACCCAAAAAAGGATAGGGATGACAGTCTAGATTCTGAAGAATTAAAATCCTTGGTCGATCTTTCTGGGCATAAAATCTCCAACAGCAATCAGGGTATGTTACGCGCTATTCTCGATCTGGATAATATGACGGTTGAGGATATTATGATTCCTCGCAATGAAGTTAGCGGACTTGATCTTGAGGAAAATATAGATGTTCTGATGGAACAGATTTTATCTTGCGAGTACACCAGACAGCCTGTTTATTCTGGCGATATCAATAATATTATTGGAATTTTCCACGTAAGAAAAGCCAATCATTTACTCCGCGCAGACACCATTACTCACAAGGCCATTAAACGCTTTGCCGATGAAGCTTATTTTATTCCTGAAAGCACCAAACTTACCACCCAGCTTCTCAATTTTAAAAAAATGCGCAGTCGCTTTGCTATTGTGGTTGATGAGTATGGTGAAGTTCAGGGCCTTGTGACCCTGGAAGATATTCTGGAAGAAATTGTCGGCGACTTTACCACCAATGAAGCCGATAGAGTTGAGGAAGTAATTGCGCAAAGTAATGGCAGTTTTCTTATTGATGGCACGGCAACTATTCGCGATATTAATAAGGCCACTAGCTGGGCCCTGCCCCTTGATGGCCCGAAAACAATGAATGGCTTGGTGCTTGAACAATTGCAGAGCATTCCCGATGGCAATGTTAGCTTTACCATCAATAATTTCAAATTTGAGACGGTAGAAATTAATGGTACTCGGGTCAAAAAAGTCGAGGTTACGACACTGCGCCCATTAAAGTCGCCCAGTGGTAAATAGAATACTTAACTTTCTTCTGCCCTATCTGAGCAAGCCTCGATAATCTGTTGGCGCTGATCATCATCAAGATATACCCAATTTCTAATTTCTTCCGTGGTGCGAAAGCAACCTTCACAGATATTCCTATCATTTAAGCGGCATACTGAGATGCAGGGTGAAACGGGTTTTTCCATTACTTTTTAACCTAACTGCTTTAGTTGTTTTTGACTAGGGTAGCGAAGCTTTATTTTGGCATTCAATGTATTGTTAAGCATATCTACCATTACTTTAAGAGTGAAGCCCCAAATCTTGTAATTCTCATACTTTACGTAAGGTAGTTCAATTTTTCCCTGTGTTAGAAAAAAATATTGATAATGTTTTATATCCAACAAAAAACTTAGGGGAAAATTAAATACACTGGCTATCTCTGAAGAGTCTGGAGTTAACATAAAAGGCGTATTTACCCATCCCATAAATGGCGTCACCCGTATATTGCTTAGACGCGGCGAATCTGTGGGCAAATTACCCAATATATTAATTTTACTAGATGCTAAACCAATCTCTTCTTGTGTCTCTCTAAGGGCGGTTGCCAACAGATCATGATCATTCTTATCTTTCATTCCGCCGGGAAAAGCTACCTCGCCGGCATGGCTACTCAGGTGATTAGCGCGACGAGTAAGAATAACTTGAGGATCATTTGGATCGCCATGCAACAAGAGGAACACCGCTGCTTTTGGTGTTAAATCAGAAAACTCAGAATTATCTGATTGCGGTGAGTATTTTTTTAACCGTTGTTTAATTGTTGTTAGCATTAATCATTTATACTTATTATTAATAACAATGAGGGTTTTATGAAGTTCTGTTCCAACTGTGGCAATAAAGTGACACAACAGATACCCGATGGTGATAACAGGCTACGCTTTGTCTGCGATCACTGCAA
Organism: uncultured Porticoccaceae bacterium; assembly: GCA_965662525.1. Lineage (GTDB taxonomy): Bacteria > Pseudomonadota > Gammaproteobacteria > Pseudomonadales > Porticoccaceae > HTCC2207. The sequence continues at coordinate 76,223 of CBFIHQ010000001.1, read as the reverse complement.
CACTGTTCACTATGAAAATCCGCTGGTTATCGTAGGAGTCCTGCCCGAATATAAACAACAGATTTTGTTGTGTAAGCGCGCCATTGAGCCACAAAAAGGTCGCTGGACTCTTCCTGCAGGCTTTTTGGAGAATGATGAGTCAACCCTAGAGGGTGCATTAAGAGAGTGCTACGAGGAGGCAAACGCAAGCGTTATCGACAATGAATTGTATGCTCTTTATGATATCCCTTATATCAATCAGGTGTATGTTTTCTATCGCGGTAAATTAGCCAATAAAGCGTTTGGCCCCAGCTCTGAATCAACTGAAGTTGCTCTATTTAGCGAACATGATATCCCTTGGGATGAACTAGCATTTCCCGTAGTAAAAGCTGTGCTTAAGCGTTATTTATCTGACCGTGAAAATAATAATTTCGCAGTCATTCATGATGTTATTACTCGCAAATAAAGAATATATAGATCGCATATAAACAAACGCCCGCACTGAAACAGCGCGGGCGTAATGACAAACTGTAGAATAATTATAGTTTGTCAGCGTTCTCTGATAGATACTCAGCCACACCATCTGGGGTGTCCTTCATACCACTATCACCTTTGTTCCAGCCTGCTGGGCATACTTCACCATGATCCTGATGGAATGCCAATGCATCAACCATACGCAACATTTCATCAACGTTGCGCCCCAATGGCAAATCATTCACAACCTGATGCCTTACCAAGCCGTCTTCATCAATTAAGAATGACCCACGAAATGCTACGCCATCAGCATGCTCAACATCATAGGCCTGACAAATCTCATGCTTAACATCAGCAACAAGAGGATATTTTACTGCGCCAATACCACCATCATTAATGTCGGTGTTTCGCCACGCATTATGAGAAAACTGGGAATCAATTGAAACACCAATAACCTCAACACCGCGGTCAACAAATTCCTGATAGCGATGATCAAAAGCGATAAGCTCTGAAGGACAAACAAAGGTAAAATCAAGCGGGTAAAAGAATACTACAGCCTTTTTGCCTTTGATTGCCTCTGCTAAATTAAAGTTATCGATAATCTCGCCGCTGCCAGTGACTGCTGCCGCAGTGAAATCCGGTGCTGGCTTGCCTACTAATACAGACATATTACTTACTCCTAATGTAAAAATTACTTAAAAAACTGCTCATTCGAGAGCATAGTTTCTTGGTAGAAAACTTTCAACTAATTGATCGTTTAAATTCAATTAATTGGCATCTCAATTACTAAACGAAAAATCTGCGAAGAACATCAAAAACTAATGCAGATGAATTTCACATGTTTACGAAATCGAATCAACAACAGACTTTACGTTTTGAGAAATTACTTATACAAAAAAAGGGGCGACTATGTCGCCCCTTGTAATTATTAACTCTAAAATCCAGCGAATTTAAAAGTCTTTTCTAAGTGAAAATCTAATATTTCTAGACTCCCCGACAGCTACCTGATGAGTGCTGTGTGAATGAGGGAAATATACCTCATCCGAAAGGTTTTCTAGGTTCAGCTGAAGCTTAGTATCATTAGAAAGCTCATAATAAACTGCCGCATCAACTCTAGTGTAATCAGGTAGAAGTAGAGTTGGGTTGTTATCTTTCACTGCTGATTCACCCTGATGTACCACACCTAGCGCCCAACCTAATTTAGGACTTACATCATAGGTTGTCCAGATTGAATAGGTGGAATCTGGAATTTCTTTTGGCTTTCCGCCGCTCGAAGTTTCTCCATCTATATTGCTGTAGCTAAACGCAACATTAAGATTATCATTAACACGCCCTTTTAACTCTAACTCAAACCCTTCGACCGACAATCCACGCTCAGTTATATATTCTGAGCTTGATCCATCATATCCTGCAATCTCTGATTCACTTTCAAAGAACGCAGAGGTAAAACTTAGGTCTTTATTCAGGTCAAATTTAACGCCTATTTCGGAGTTTTCATAATAATCTGGCTTTAGCGTTTCACCTGTGCCAGGCGCTCCACCCGTAAGCTTCTTATACTGCTCACCCGATCTTGGCGAGAAGCTTTCACTATAACTATAGTAAACAGACACATTGTTTTGAGGCTTATAAATCAAACCAAATCTTGGAGAAAACTCAGTATCCACTCTTGATGCAGAGGAGGCATTCTTCACATCGTCTACTTTGACATCAAACTTATCATAACGACCACCAAGCAATACGATTAGATTATCAGTGACATCAATTTGATCTTGAATATAAAAAGAGCTAACGCTTATATCCGTCTCTGTGCTCGTTTTAAGGGCGCATGAATCGGTATATTCGAGGCTCGTAGCAACACCGCCTGCATTTGTAGTGAAGTCCATTGGGTTGGTAACATTAAATGTTTCTCTATCATAATTACTTACTGAACAATCATTTGAAGACCAAAGAATATTATAACGAAGATTACTATTTTCGGTTTTAACCGTCTCAAACCCAGTAAGAATTGTATGAGTCATATTACCGATATTAAGCGCATTAACTAAATTACCAGAAACAATTAGATTATCTCTATTAGTGGGGTCATGATAACCATCCATTTCAACAACATTGGTATCAAGATCGTAGCTATTCGCGTAAGTATTTTGATACATTTTTTCAAAGCTACTAGAAATCACCGAAAGACTTGCTTTGCTCGAGTCTGAAAATTTATGATCCAATGATGCACGCAATACAGAAGCTTCAACTGTATTGAGATTTTCGTTCTTATCACCAAATACAATATCGCTTAAGGCTTTTACTGGTTCACCATTAGCAGTAGGAATACCGCGATCAATAAATCGCTCATGATCAATATATTCATAAGATAGTATTACGTCGGTATCTGCATCTAGCGCCACACTGAGTGTAGGGTTGATGCCGAATCGTTCACCATTATAAAAATCTCGATGATTTTCAAGAGAATCATTATGTACGTTTAAGCGAAAAGCGACAGAGTCACTAAGGTTTGTATTTAAATCGACAGCGATATCGGATGCACCAAACGAATCATAACCAAGGTCGACGGTTTTAAATTCTTTTCCATTGACTGGCTTCTTGGAAACCCTATTAATAACACCGCCAGTTCCACCACGCCCAAATAATAACGCGTTGGGGCCTCTAAGGACTTCAACCTGCTCTACATTGTATAGGGGGCGGTAGTATTGAACATCGTCCCTTACGCCATCTTGAAAGAAGTCTGCTGTTGATCTTACGCCGCGAAATACCACTGCATCTCGATGCCCCTCTCCCAAGGAGGTATTAATTCCTGGGGTATATTTAACAATGTCGCCTATCTCTTTGAAGCCTTTTTTACGGACATCTTCATCTGTAATAATAGAAAGAGATTGAGGCACATTAATAATTGGCGTAGGTATTTTGAGCGCATTCATTTGATCACTCTGTAAAACTCTACCCTTAACAAGGATCTCCTCAACTTCTGAACCTTCAGCCAAAACATCAATGGACATAAGGACGCTAAATAGAACGGTAACGCCTGTAAATAATACTCGCTTCATAAAATTGTCTCTTCAAAATATATGTGTGTATTTAAATTATTTGATAATGATAATGATTATCATTAATATTTGCAACAATTATTTTGAACAGCTCCTATACTTTGTTTTCAATGAACCAAATGCGATGTTTCTTAGTATTATTAATATGCTGTCCTATTTACAAATGATAATTATTTGCATTTAAGCTGATTTTTTCTGTAAAATTGAATTTTGAAAATGTTGTTTCAGCGATCCTGCTACAAATTTTTTCCAGTTCTCCATGCACAAATATAGAGCAAACCTGTTATGAACGAATTTATTATTATGTTTCGCGAGGGCCTTGAGGCTTCTTTAATTGTTGGAATCATTTATACCCTTCTTATTAAGCAAGACCTTCACAAAGAAATCCGTCAACTTTGGCTAGGCGTTGCAAGTGCTATTGTCGCCAGTATTATCACTGGTTATGCATTGGTCCAGGTAAAAAGCTCCATTGGCAACGCGTCTATTGAGGCTCTCTTTGAGGGAGTAGCCATGATCGCCACTGCTGGTTTGATCTGGTATGTGATTTTTTGGCTATCTAAACAGGTGGGTGCAACTGCCACATTAAAAGAGGATGCCAATCAAGCTGTGGAAAATGCTGGATGGGGTATTTTCTTGATTATATTTTTCGCTATCTACCGAGAAGGTTTTGAAACAGCCATCTTCTTAATGGGCAGCTTTTCTATGACAGAATCTTTCTCTTACACAGGCTTTATTGGCGGCCTGGTGATAGCGATTGCTATAGGTTATGCCATTGTTATTCAGGGTAAACGTATTCAGCTTAAGTCATTTTTTAGGGCAACTAGCTTATTATTAGTTGTTTTTGCTTCAGGCATGATGACCTATGGCACCCATGAAATTGAAGAATTTTTAGTCAAGGGTGATCATCTCCAGATCATTGGCCTTGAAACAAAACAGGATATTGCTCGCCCTTACAGCATCCTTAAACCAAAAGCTGAATTAAGCGAATCAGATAATCCTGCGTTTTATTCTTACAACCTTAATGGTAAAGAAAAATACACTCACCTGTTGCATGATAAGGGACATATTGGTGTTTTTCTTAAAGGCTTTGTCGGCTATAACAGCAACCCTAACTGGATCGAGCTATTTGTCTGGATACTATCTTTGGGCTTTGGATTAAGACTGTGGCGAAAATTTTATTTCTCTAAATCTGAAGCTTAGAAAGTTGTTGTTCTAAACTTTTAAAAAAGCAAAAAAAAACGCTCGATGATATTTCACCGAGCGTTTTTTTATAAATTTAATTATTCGCTTTCAGCTTGATCGCCAACAACTTCATCAATAAGGGTTTTCAATTCACCCTTTTCATGCATTTCAGTCACAATATCACAGCCGCCAATTAGCTCACCAGCTACCCAAAGCTGAGGGAAAGTTGGCCAGTTACCATAAAGCGGTAAATTAGATCTAATTTCTGGATTTGATAGCACATCTACATAGGCAAAGCGGTGACCGCATGCCATCAGCGCCTGCACAGTGCGGGCTGAAAAACCACATTGTGGTTGATTGGGTGATCCTTTCATATAAAGTAATACTGAGTTACCTTCGACCTGATCACGAATTGTTTCCATAGTATCCATTTAAAAGCGCCCTATTTCGATAAATTTGGATTATACGCATTTTAACCTGTTTCAGAGTTTGACGGTATTGATTTACTGTAAAAATTTTATCCAGACAAGGCTAGCTAAGCAAAAATTGCGATGACTAGTAAATGTTTCTATAATCACAAGGTGTCAAGGGCAGCAACGCTGCCCTTTTTCTATTAGATTTTAAAAAGAGCGTGAATAATTATGGGCGACAAGTCCTTAATGAATACCTATGGCGAAAGAGCTGCGACACTAGTTGGCGGCGAAGGTGCATGGCTATATGACGAAAAAGGTAACAAATATCTAGATGCGCTATCAGGTATTGCCGTCTGTGGTTTGGGCCATTCTCATGCTGAACTCAGCGCTGTTATTTCTGATCAAGCGTCAAAATTAATTCACTGTTCAAACTTTTTCTCTATTCCCAGCCAACAACAGCTCGCTGAAAAGTTATGCCAGATTTCTGGTATGACTAATATTTTCTTTAGTAATTCCGGCGCTGAGGCTAATGAAGCAGCGATTAAAATAGCGCGCTTACATGGTAATAAGAAAGGGATTAAGTTACCGACAGTATTGGTTATGGATAATGCCTTTCATGGCAGAACTCTTGCTACTTTAAGCGCCTCTGGTAGCAGAAAAATTCAAGCGGGCTTTGAGCCACTCGTAACAGGTTTTGCACGTGGGCCCTTCAATGATATTGAGGCCCTCAAAATTATTGCTAAAAATAATCCAGATATCTGCGCTATATTTGTTGAGCCTATTCAAGGAGAGGGTGGTATTAATCTAGCTGACTCAAATTATTTGCAGCAGTTAAGAAACCTTTGTGACGAACTCGACTGGCTGCTAATGTTTGACGAAGTTCAAACAGGTAATGGTAGAACCGGTAAATATTTTTACCATCAGCACAGCGGCGTAACACCCGATGTGGTCACCACCGCCAAGGGGCTTGGCAATGGTATGCCTATTGGCGCTTGTTTAGCATCCGGCAATGCTGCCCATCTAATGCAGCCGGGCAATCACGGCTCCACCTTTGGCGGCAATCCATTAGCATGCTCTGTTGCACTAAAGGTAGTTGAGTTACTGGAGTCTGGTGATATCTATCAGAGAGCTACAGTAATTGGCGATATCATTATGCAAGGTCTGGCTTCAGAACTTAATAATGTTGAGCATGTAAAAGATATTAGGGGCTGTGGCTGTATGATCGGGATTGAACTCACCATGCCCTGTAAATCACTGTATACCGAAGCACTTAAACATGGCTTAATTATTAATGTAACTGCTGACTCAGTGGTTAGACTGTTACCACCTATGATTATGACCGATCAAGAAGCTCAACAAGTTGTGAGCATTTTGGCGCCCCTAATTAGAGACTTCCAATAGGAGTCAAAACGATGGCTGTTAGACATTTTCTCACTCTACATGACCTTTCACCTAGTGAACTAAATCAGGTGATTGATTCAGCGATTGCTTTAAAAAAAGCGCATCGTGAAAACACACAGCAGCCAGTTTTAGCGGGCAAGGTGCTGGCGATGATTTTTGAGAAATCATCCACTAGAACCAGAGTTTCTTTTGAAGCTGGCATGGCTCAGCTTGGCGGCAGCGCACTTTTCCTATCGCCTACAGATACCCAATTGGGCCGAGGTGAGCCGATTGAAGATTCTGCCAGAGTGATTTCAAGAATGACCGATATTATTATGATTAGAACCTTTGGTCATGAAAAAATTGAGACATTTGCCAAGCATTCTAATGTACCAGTGATCAATGCCTTAACTGATAGCTTTCACCCCTGTCAGTTGCTTGCCGATGTACAAACTTATGTTGAACATCGCGGCTCTATCCAAGGAAAAACGGTGGCTTGGATTGGCGATGGCAACAATATGTGCCACTCGTGGATCAATGCCGCCATGCAGTTTGATTTTAAGTTGCAGGTAGCTTGCCCTCTAGGCTATGAGCCAGACCCTGATATTGTTAAAAGTGCCGGTGACCGAGTATTGGTGACCATGGATCCTAGCCAGGCTGTCTCTGGTGCCGATCTTGTCACTACTGATGTATTTGCCTCTATGGGCCAAGAATCCGAACAAGCAACAAGGTTAGAGAACTTTGCAGGCTTTCAGGTAAACCATAAGCTAATAGCTAAGGCCGCAGATAATGCTTTATTTATGCATTGCTTACCTGCACATAGAGGCGAGGAAGTTTCCGCTGAATTATTAGAAGATAAATCTATTTCTGTAGTTTGGGATGAAGCGGAAAATCGTTTGCATGCGCAAAAAGCATTGATGTTATTTTTACTAAACCAGTAATTTTTGGCACTGGCTAATACAAACCATTAGCCAGAGTAGGATACATCGTCAATTTCATATTCAACCTCACCACCCGGTGTATGAACATTAACCACATCGCCAATTTCTTTGCTGATGAGTGCGCGAGCGATCGGCGATTGATAGGAAATCATGCCCGCTTTTACATCTGCCTCATCATCACCGACAATTCTGTAGGTTAACTTTTCATCGGTTTCTGTATTGATAATAGTCACAGTAGAGCCAAAGATAACTCGATCGCCCTCGGGCATTTGTGAGATGTCCACTATCTGACAAAGAGAAAGCTTTGATTCTATATCTTGAATACGCCCCTCAATAAAGCCCTGCTGTTCTCTAGCAGCATGGTATTCAGCATTCTCTTTTAGGTCGCCATGCTCACGAGCTTCAGCAATAGCCTGAATAACCGTTGGGCGATCTTCTTTCTTAAGCTTTTCAAGCTCAATTCGAAGCGCTGCCTCACCCTCGACTGTCATTGGAATTTTTTGCATTTAACTAATTGCCTTATGAAGCGTTTGTAAGTCACGAACCTGTATATCACCAGCAAACATTAGAGCCTCACATACTGCTCTCCCGCCCGCCATCGTTGTAGTATAGTAAACTTGATGCTGCTCTGCACTAGAACGAATAGCGCTGGAGTCGGAGATTGCCTTGCGACCTTCAGTAGTGTTGATAATTAAGTGAATCTTATCACTTTTAATCATATCTACAATATGCGGCCTGCCTTCTTGAACCTTATTAACCAGCTCAACATCAAAACCAGCCTCAGAGATTACCTTAGCTGTTCCCTTTGAAGCAACTAGCTTAAAGCCCATAGATAATAAGTCTTTTGCCAAGGCAGGCAGTTGACCCTTATCTCTATCTCGAACACTGATAAACGCTGTTCCCTTTGAGGGTATTTCATCACTGGCACCCAGCTCAGCTTTACCGTAGGCTTCGGCGAAAGTTTCACCAACACCCATCACTTCACCGGTCGACTTCATTTCTGGCCCTAGAATTGGATCAATTCCTGGGAACTTATTAAACGGGAAAACTGCTTCTTTAACACTGTAATAAGGCGGCACGATTTCTTTGGTGAACCCCTGAGATTCTAGGGTTTGTCCAACCATACAGCGTGCGGCTATTTTAGCCAGCGATGTACCAATACATTTGGAAACAAAAGGCACTGTTCTAGAAGCTCGAGGATTGACTTCAATCACATAGATTTTTTCATCCTGAAGTGCCAGCTGGACATTCATCAGACCGCGGACGCCTAGTTCGCGCGCCATTTTTTTGCACACTTCACGCATCTCATTTTGCACATCTTCACTAAGACTATACGGTGGAAGAGAGCAGGCCGAATCACCAGAGTGAATTCCCGCTTGCTCGATATGTTGCATAATGGCACCGATTACCACTTGCTCGCCATCGCTAACCGCATCCACATCCACTTCTATAGCATTCGGCAAGAAGAAGTCTAGCAATACTGGCGAATCCTCTGATACTTCTACAGCGGTTCGCATATAGTGTCGCAATTCATCTTCTTTATAAACAATCTCCATGGCGCGACCGCCTAGAACATAGGATGGACGAACAACCAATGGGTAGCCAATTTTTTCCGCTAGCAGAACCGCATCTTCAGCGCTTCGTGCTGTGGCGTTTGATGGCTGTAAAAGGTCGAGCTTTTCAATCATCTGCTGGAATCTTTCGCGATCTTCGGCGCGGTCGATGGCGTCGGGGGTAGTACCAACAATAGGCACGCCTTCAGCTTCAAGGGCACGAGCCAATTTCAATGGCGTTTGACCACCAAACTGAACAATAACACCTTTAGGTTTTTCTAGACGAACAATTTCCAGTACATCTTCGAGAGTCACTGGCTCAAAAAACAGTCGATCGGAGGTATCATAATCCGTAGATACAGTCTCAGGGTTACAGTTAACCATAATGGTTTCATAGCCATCATCACGCATAGCTAAGGCCGCATGAACACAGCAGTAATCAAATTCAATACCCTGACCAATTCTGTTGGGCCCGCCACCTAGAACCAAGATTTTTTCACGATCACTAGGTTGCGCTTCGCATTCTTCTTCATAGGTTGAATACATATAAGCCGTATCTGTAGAGAACTCAGCGGCACAGGTATCAACCCGCTTGTAGACCGGATGAATCTCTAACTGATGTCGATGCGCTCGCATCGCCTTCTCGCCACAACCTAGAATGTCAGCTAAACGCTTATCGGAGAAACCTTTGCGCTTCAGTCTAAACAATCTGTTTTTATCGAGCGCCGAAAGCTCCGCACCCTGTAATTGTTGCTCGTCTTTAATTAGATCTTCAATTTGCACCAAAAACCATGGATCAATTTTGGTGATATTAAACATCTCATCAAGACTCATTCCTGAACGGAAACCGTCGGCAACATACCAGATACGATCAGGGCCAGCTTCAGCTAGCTGATTATTCAAAATACTGGATGATGAATCATCTGCCTGATCGAGCACTGGATCAAAACCAGAAACACCTACTTCTAAACCACGCAGTGCTTTTTGCATAGATTCTTGGAATGTTCGCCCTATAGCCATTACCTCACCTACAGATTTCATCTGTGTGGTTAGTTTTGGGCTTGCTTGGTTAAACTTCTCAAAGGCAAAACGTGGCACCTTGGTAACCACATAATCGATACTTGGCTCAAAAGAGGCTGGTGTAGCGCCGCCGGTAATTTCATTTTGTAGTTCATCTAGGGTATAGCCTACGGCTAACTTGGCAGCGACCTTGGCAATAGGGAAGCCAGTAGCCTTTGAGGCTAGTGCCGATGAACGTGAAACTCGAGGGTTCATTTCAATAACAATAAGACGGCCATCTTCAGGGTTTACCGCAAACTGCACATTGGAACCACCAGTCTCTACACCAATCTCGCGTAATACACAGACTGAAGCATTACGCATGATCTGATATTCTTTATCAGTTAAGGTTTGAGCAGGTGCAACAGTAATTGAGTCGCCGGTGTGAATACCCATAGGGTCGAGATTTTCAATAGAACAGATAATAATGCAGTTATCATTGCGGTCTCTAACCACCTCCATTTCAAATTCTTTCCAACCAATCAGCGATTCATCAATTAACAATTCATTGGTCGGCGAGAGATCGAGGCCACGTCGACAGATCTGCTCGAATTCTTCGCGGTTATAGGCGATACCACCCCCTGATCCACCCATAGTAAATGAGGGACGAATAATACAGGGAAAACCAAAACGATCGGCAACCTGATAGGCTTCTTCAAGGCTGTGAGCAATGCCAGAGTTTGGGGTATCTAAACCAATAGCTTTCATGGCTTTGTCAAAGCGCTCGCGGTCTTCTGCCTTATCAATGGCGTCCGCATTGGCACCAATCATTTCAACATTGAATTTTTCTAAAACACCATGCTTAGCAAGATCCAAGGCACAGTTAAGCGCTGTTTGGCCACCCATAGTTGGTAGTAAAGCATCTGGTCTTTCTTTTTCGATAATTTTAGCGACAGTACCCCATTCAACCGGCTCAATATATGTAGCATCGGCCATTGCTGGATCGGTCATAATGGTGGCTGGATTAGAGTTAACCAATATAACTCTGTAGCCTTCTTCTCTTAAAGCCTTACAGGCTTGAGCACCGGAATAATCGAACTCACAAGCCTGACCAATCACAATCGGGCCTGCTCCAAGAATTAATACGCTTTTAATATCTGTTCTTTTTGGCATAGGGTCGCTACTCAGTCCAGACGCTTAACGTCTAGCCTCCATCAATTCTATAAAGTGATCAAATAATGGTGCCGCATCATGGGGACCAGGGCTTGCTTCAGGGTGCCCCTGAAAACTAAATGCAGGTTTATCTGTGCGGTGGATACCTTGCAGAGAACCATCAAACAGCGAGCGATGAGTTGCTTTTAAACAACTTGGCAACCCCTCTTCCTCAACGGCAAAACCGTGGTTTTGGCTGGTGATCATTACTGTTTTGTTGGCGATATCTTCTACCGGATGATTGGCGCCATGGTGGCCAAATTTCATCTTTCCAGTTTTTGCGCCAGAAGCTAAGGCGAGCAACTGGTGACCTAAACAGATGCCAAAGAGCGGTATATCTGTCTTCAATAATTCTGTAATTGCCTCAATCGCATATTCGCATGGCTCTGGATCGCCTGGACCATTTGAAAGAAATACGCCATCAGGATTCATCGCTAAGACTTCACTAGACGGCGTTTGAGCAGGAACAACCGTTAAATCACAGCCTCTATCAACCAACATGCGTAAAATATTTTGCTTAACCCCAAAATCATAGGCCACGACTTTAAATTTAAACGCGTCTTGCTGCTGATAGCCTTGGCCTATTTGCCAGCTCTTTTGCTGCCATTGATAAGCTTCGGTGGTGGTGACCTGTTTTGCCAAATCCATACCCTTAAGGCCAGGGAACTGTTTAGCCGCTTGAACAGCTTTTTGCTCATCGATTTCACCTACGAAGATGCAACCGCTTTGCGCACCTGTTTCACGCAAAATGCGCGTAAGTTTTCTGGTATCTATATCCGCTATACCGACAATACCGTGATGCGCAAGATACTGATCTAAACTTTGCTCACTGCGAAAGTTAGAAACCATCAGCGGCAAATCGCGAATAACTAACCCGGCAGCCCAAATTTGATCGGACTCCTGATCTTCACTGTTAACACCGACATTACCTATATGAGGGTACGTAAGAGTAACAATTTGATTGGCATATGAGGGATCTGTGAGAATTTCTTGGTAACCTGTTAATGCAGTATTAAAAACCACTTCACCAATAGATTGACCTTCAGCACCAATAGCGGTACCTCTGAAAATTGTTCCATCTGCGAGCGCAAGAACAGCCTCCCGATTGGTCTGTGAATTCACACAACCTCCTAAATTATAATAAGTCTATCTGGTAGGAAAAACCGAAAAGCCTTTTGATTATTTGCAAAAAAACGAGATGGGACCATTTGTCTCATCTCGCTTTTATAAGAAATATTCAGTATAACAACCTCTCGGACCAGTACCGTTATTAGTTAACGGATCTGAGAATGCATTTTAGGGTAAACAGACCTGTTTTGTCCATCACTGATGAATTTTTTTTAACTAAATTTTATATTTTTGGGACTAAAAAAATTATAAATTCAGACTGAGCACATCTTGCATGCTATGAAGGCCTAATGGCTGCCTATTTAGCCACTTTGCTGCGCGAAGCGCGCCGCGAGCAAAAGCCATGCGACTGGAAGCTTTATGCGTAATTTCTACACGCTCACCTTCAGCAGCAAATAACACGGTATGATCTCCGACAACATCTCCCGCTCGCTGTGTAGCAAAGCCAATAGTCTGGCGATCTCTAGCACCGGTTTGACCCTCTCGACCATAGACTGCCACTTCCTTCAGGTCGCGATTAAGCGCCCCTGCTACAGACTCACCTAGGGATAACGCAGTTCCTGAAGGGGCGTCAACTTTATGACGATGATGGGTTTCTGAAATCTCAATATCAACCTCATCACCCAAAATTGACGCGGCCAACTCGGCTAATTTAAAGCAAAGGTTGACCCCAGTGGCATAATTAGACGCCATACAAATAGCTGTTTTGTCGCTAGCCTGATTGATCTTCTGCAATTGCTTCTGATCAAAGCCAGTTGTTCCAATAACGATTTTTTTCCCCTGTTCTGCACACAGCGCTATATTGGCTAAAGTTGAAACTGGCGTACTAAAATCAATAAGAACATCAAACTGATCAACAACCTCATGCAGTGAAGACGCCACATTGATACTGTTGTGACCTATTCCAGCCAGCTCGCCAGAGTCAACACCAATCAGTGAACTATCTGGACGCTCAATAGCTGCACTAAGCTGTAATCCATCGGTCTGAGTAACCGCCTCAATTAAGGCTTTACCCATGCGTCCACCAGCACCTGTTATTGCTATATTGATCATATTTGCATCCAAAAATTAATTATTATGGGTAACTCTACTCTAACCGGTAAGATTATCGAAGAATTTTTTCACGCCATCAAACCAACTTGAGGTTCTGGGAGAGTGTTTCCCTTTGCCCATAAGGCTTTTATCAAAGCTCTCTAGCAATTCACGCTGATTTTCGCTGAGATTAATAGGAGTCTCTAAAACCACCCGACATAATAGATCACCTGTAGCCCCTCCACGCACTGGAGCCACCCCTTTGCCACGCAAGCGAAATACTTTGCCACTCTGAGTCTCTGCCGGAATTTTAAGCTTAACCTTACCCGTTAATGTAGGAACCTCTAACACTCCACCAAGGGCTGCCTGTGCAAAGCTTATAGGAACCTCACAGTGTAAGTGACTACCATCGCGGACAAATATTGCGTGCTCTCTAACATGAACCTGAACATAAAGATCCCCAACTGGACCACCATTGGGCCCAGCTTCTCCTTTGCCACCAAGACGAATACGGTCACCGGTATCCACTCCGGGAGGGATTTTCACAGATAGTTTTGTGTACTCTTCTCGAACACCGCGCCCGTGACAATCAACACAGGGATCAGCAATGATTTGCCCAGTACCGCCACAATTAGGACAGGTTTGTTGAACCTGAAAAAAACCTTGAGACATGCGCACCTGACCAGAACCGCCACAGGTTCCGCAGGTTACAGGGGATGAACCTGGCCGCGCACCAGATCCGTCACAGGTATCACAGTGAACTGACCTTGGCACATCAATTTTAATGGTCTTACCTTTGACCGCATCCTCTAAATCTAGCTGCAGATCGTAGCGAAGATCAGCGCCTCTGGCAGGACCTGATCTACGACCGCCGCCACCAAAAATATCGCCAAATACGTCACCAAATGCATCACCAAACCCAGCGCCGCCAAATCCACCTCCACCGCCGCCAGCACTGCCATCTACACCAGCGTGACCAAAGCGGTCATAGGCTGCTTTTTTATCGCCATCGCCAAGGATCTCATAGGCCTCTTGAGCCTCTTTAAATTTTTCACCCGAGCTCGTATCATCTGGATTTCGATCTGGATGGTGCTTCATCGCAACGCGACGAAAAGCCTTCTTAATTTCTTGATCAGAGGCCGACTTATCCACGCCCAAAATTTCGTAGTAATCGCGTTTTGCCATAACTAGCTTTTGTTCCTAGAAAAAATAAATAAAGGCGCGAAACTATGTTCGCGCCTAAGAGAAATAAAAAATTACTCTATCCCTTACTTACTTGCTATCTTTCTGAGTCTCATCAACCTCTTCAAACTCAGCGTCCATAGCATCATCTGCCGGCTGTTCACCCGCTTCGGCAGAAGAACCCGCTTCTGCCTGCTGCTCTGCATAAAGCTTTTGCGCGAGGGTTGCTGAGGCTTCAGATAATTCTTTAGCCGCGGCATCCATAGCTTCTTTATCATCACCTTGAACAACCTCTTCAACCTTGGCAATTGCCGCTTCAATAGCTGACTTTTCTTCATCAGAGGCTTTATCACCTGCTTCTTCAAGAGTTTTCTTAGCCGCATGAGCAAGACCGTCCGCCGTATTTCGCGCCTGAACTAATTCTTCAAACTTTTTATCTTCAGCAGCATTGGCTTCTGCATCTTTTACCATTGCATCGATTTCATCATCCGATAAACCTGAAGACGCTTTAATTACAATAGACTGTTCTTTGCCAGTGGCTTTGTCTTTTGCGCTTACATTTAAAATACCATTAGCATCAATATCAAAGGTTACTTCAATCTGGGGCATACCGCGCGGTGCTGGCGGGATATCAGCCAGATCAAAACGACCCAGAGATTTATTCTGCGCCGCCTGTTTACGCTCACCTTGAACCACATGAATGGTTACAGCGGTTTGGTTATCTTCTGCCGTTGAGAAAACCTGCGATTTCTTAGTAGGAATGGTGGTGTTTTTCTCAATCACCGGTGTCGCAACTGCACCCATAGTCTCAATACCAAGGCTTAATGGCGTTACATCCAGCAATAAAACATCGGTAACATCACCCGCAAGAACAGCACCTTGAAGTGACGCACCCACTGCAACCGCTTCATCCGGATTAACATCCTTTCGCGGCTCTTTGCCGAAAAATTCTGTAACCTTTTCCTGTACCAGTGGCATACGTGTTTGACCACCTACAAGAATAACCTCATCTATTTCTGAGGCTGATTTGCCTGCATCTTTAAGAGCAACTTTAAGCGGGCTCAACGAACGCTCAACTAGCTCTTCAACTAGTGATTCAAGCTTGGCTCTGGTCAACTTTACCACCAAGTGCTTTGGCCCAGAGGCGTCAGCAGTGATATAAGGCAGATTAACTTCGGTCTGAGTGCTTGAGGAAAGCTCAATTTTGGCCTTTTCAGCAGCTTCTTTAAGACGCTGCATCGCCAGTGGGTCACCCGCTAGATCAATGCCGCTGTCGGCTTTAAATTCTGCTGACAAATATTCGATTAGACGTAAATCAAAATCTTCACCACCTAAGAAGGTATCACCATTTGTCGCCAATACTTCAAATTGTTTTTCACCGTCAACATCAGCAATTTCAATAATTGAGATATCGAATGTACCACCACCCAAATCATAGACGGCAATAACGCTATCGCCTTCACTCTTATCAATGCCATAAGCCAGTGCTGCAGCCGTTGGTTCATTGATGATACGCTTAACATCAAGACCAGCAATACGACCCGCATCTTTGGTTGCCTGACGCTGTGAATCATTAAAGTAAGCAGGAACAGTAATTACCGCTTCTGTCACTGCTTCACCCAAATAGTCTTCCGCAGTCTTCTTCATTTTCTTAAGCACTTCAGCAGAAACCTGAGGCGCAGCCTTGCTTTCGCCTTTAACCTCTACCCAAGCATCACCATTATCTGCTTTAACAATCTTGTAAGGCACCATATCAATGTCTTTTTGTACCACTTTGTCATCAAAACGGCGACCAATAAGACGCTTGACTGCATAGATTGTATTTTCTGGGTTAGTTACTGCCTGACGCTTGGCTGATTGACCCGCTAAAATCTCGCCGTCATCTGAATAGGCAATAACAGATGGGGTTGTTCGGGCACCCTCTGCGTTTTCAATAACCTTAGGCGCATCGCCTTCTAGTACAGCTACACATGAGTTGGTGGTCCCCAAATCAATTCCGATAATTTTTCCCATTACTTTTCTCCATCACTTTTCTATAGTCTGTTATCTAAGGTGCAATAACAGAAGTTTAAATTTCTAATCACTTACCCCTAATGTGGGTTCTTTTTTCACCATTTCAAGGGTGTGATAAATAATTTTTTCAATTAGGCTGAAGTTGATACCACCACCATGGCGGGTCTCATTAGACGACCATTAAGGGTGTAGCCCTTCTGAAATACATTAATAACTGTATTCGGCTCTACATCCTTATTAGGCACTGTACTAACCGCTTGATGAAGCTCTGCATCAAAGGGTTGCCCCTCGGGCTCAACTGCCTCTACGTTGTATTTAGCCAATACTTCAATAAAGGTTTTAAGGGTTAACTCTAATCCCTCTGCAACAGCTTTTTGCGATTCATCATCTGCATCAATGGCATCAATCGCTCGCTCAAGGTTATCAACGACAGATAAAAGCTCGCCGGCAAACTTTTCTAGCGCGTATTTATGCGCGCTCTCAATATCTCGCTGAGCTCGTCGGCGCACATTTTGCATTTCTGCCTGCTCGCGCAATAATTGCTCGCCTAGTGTGCTGAGTTTTTGTTGTAGCTCCTCAACCTGGTTTTCACTCTGCTCTTTGGACAATTCTGGCTGATCTATTTCGGCCCCAGCTTGAAGTTTTTCTTCCATTTCAACCTCAGACTGTTGTGGTTTAGTCGCAGTATCATCTTGGTTAGTATCTTGAGACACGCCAACTCCTTATAATTCACTTAGATTGTTGATAAAAAATGTTCTTACGCTGATACTACAGATGGGGGCAAGTTGCAGAGTTTCAAGTGGAAATCTTCTGCTTTGCACCTAAAAATAATTTTTAACCTTATTTTGGTGACTTTTTACCTTGCTACTGTCTATTACAATTAATAATTACACCCTAGTCGATACCCTTGAGATTGAATTTTCAGGAGGCACAACGGCTATTACAGGTGAAACTGGCGCCGGAAAATCACTCATACTAGATGCGCTTAGTATGGCGCTAGGTGATCGTGCGGATAGTAGTACCATCCGCCAAGGTAAGGAGCGAGCACAAATAACCGCTAGCTTCGACATATCCGGTATACCCGAAGCAAAACTATGGCTTGAAGATCACGACTTCTGTGAGGATGACCAGTGCATACTGCGGCGTATATACACCATCGAGGGTCGCTCTAAGGGTTATATCAATGGTCAACCCTGCACCATGCAACAATTACAGCAATTGGGCGATGCCTTAGTTGATCTTCATAGCCAGCATGAGCATCAATCCTTGCTGCGTCGAAACACTCATCGCAAACTATTGGACGAATTTACTAATAGCAATGAGCTTGCTGACCAAGTAGCGATTGATTTTCAAAATTGGCACCGCGCGGCAAAGAAATTACATGATTTAGCAGAGCGATCGGAGGAGCTTATCTCGCGCAGAGATCTTCTACAGTTTCAAGCTGAGGAACTACAGGAATTTAATTTAGAGTCTAGTTATTTAAAACAATTAGAACTGGAACAACAAAATTTGGCTAATGCTGAACAGCTCATTCAAGATAGTCAAAAACTGCTTGCCATAAGCGATCAGGGCGAACCCTTTAATCTTCGCGATGGATTTAATCAATGCCTGTCTATTTTAAGTCAGCTAAAACATAAACCTGAGGCACTCGCGGAGGCAGAACAATTACTGCAGTCTGGATTAATCCAGGTAGATGAGGCAGTTCACTACATTGAGCAGCATATTGATCGCTTTGAGGCTAATCCTCAGCGGCTACAGCAGATTGAAGAAGAGCTTGGGTTTATCTTCCAACTAGCGCGAAAACATCGGGTGGATAGCCATCAGCTCGGCGATAAACTTAATGAACTGGCTTTAGAGCTTGAGCAACTTACTGACGGCGACCAAAATCTGGAAGCCCTGCAGCAGCAGGTTGATCAACTAGCTTCTACATATAAAAAAACCGCGACTAAACTAAGCCTTATTCGACAGCAGGGTGCGGTAAAAATGTCGCAGGACATTAATCAACAATTGCAGCAGCTGTCTATGGAAGGCGCTAATTTATTAGTTAGGCTGACACCGCTAAGTGAGACTAACTTTAAATCCTATGGGTTAGAAGATATTGAACTAATGATCTCTACCAACCCCGGACAGGGGCATAAACCCCTAGCCAAAGTAGCGTCTGGTGGCGAACTATCTCGCGTAAGCCTTGCAATTCAAGTGGTTGCCGCGGCCAACAGCAGTATACCTACAGTGGTATTTGATGAAGTTGATGTGGGCATTGGCGGCAGTACTGCGGATATTGTTGGCAAACTATTAAAACAGCTTGGATCGAAAGGACAGGTAATTAGTGTTACTCATCAACCGCAGGTGGCAGCGCATGCTCACCAACATTATGTGGTGAGTAAAATTACTGATAACAGCAGTGCTGAATCAACTATTGTCCATCTCAATAACACGCAACGCATAGAGGAACTTGCCCGCATGCTTGGCGGTGCTAAAGTTACCCAACAAACGCTTTCTCATGCTGCTGAATTATTTGATCTGGCTCATGCATAGTATAAAAAAAGCCCCCAGTGATTAGATCAATGAGGGCTTTTTCAGGCATTTACTGAAATACTAGTCTTCAGTAGTTGCCGCAGGTTCTTCAGCAGCACCGCCTTCTTCAAGCTGAGCTTCTTTAATCGATAGCTTCACTCGACCACGGTTATCAATTTCAAGTACCTTAACGCGGACATCTTGTCCTTCACTTAAATAATCAGTCACCTTCTCAACACGCTTATCTGCGATTTGAGAAATATGCACTAGACCGTCTGTACCCGGCATAAAGTTAACAAAGGCACCAAAATCAACAATACGAACAACCTTACCGTCGTAAATAGTACCTGGCTCTGGATCAGCTACAATTGCTGTCACAGCATCCATAGCAGCATTCAGTGATGCTGAATCTTCTGAATAGATTTTAACCTCACCATCATCAGTAATATCAATAGTTGAGTTATGCTCTTCACATAGACCGCGAATAGTTGCACCGCCTTTACCGATAACGTCACGGATTTTATCGGAATCAATCTGCATAGTACCCATCTTAGGTGCAGATTCAGCGACTTCACTTCGGCTCTTAGAAATAACCTTGTTCATTTCACCAAGAATATGAACTCGAGCATGAAGTGCTTGCTCTAGAGCAATTTCCATAATTTCTTCAGTTATACCTTCAATTTTAATATCCATCTGTAGAGCAGTAATACCATCAGAAGTACCAGCTACTTTAAAGTCCATATCGCCAAGATGATCTTCATCACCAAGGATATCGGTTAATACAGCATAGCCTGCATCTTCTTTAACAAGACCCATGGCAATACCAGCTACTGGCGCCTTAAGTGGCACACCAGCGTCCATCAACGCCAAACTTGAACCACACACAGAAGCCATTGAACTTGAACCATTTGATTCAGTAATCTCTGACACTACACGCATCGCATAAGGGAATTCTTCCGCAGTTGGAAGTACAGCTGCAATACCACGACGCGCTAGGCGGCCATGACCTACTTCACGGCGGCTAGTGAAACCAGCACGACCACACTCACCTACCGAGTAAGGAGGGAAGTTGTAATGCAACATAAATGGATCATCACGACGGCCTTCAAGGGCATCAATCATCTGTGCATCTCTGGTCGAACCCAAAGTAGCAGCTACCAATGCCTGAGTTTCACCACGAGTAAACAAAGCAGAACCATGTACACGATCTAATACGTCAACTTCAACATTGATGCCACGAACAGTTGTAGTATCACGTCCGTCAATTCGCGGTTCGCCACGAATAATGCGCCCACGTACAATATCTTTTTCAAGCTGCTTAAATGCATCTTTCAACTCATCTTCTGGGAACTGATCATCAGCTGATAATTGAGCTATTGCTGCATCTTTAAGCTCAGCAATTTTTGCTGAACGCTCTTGTTTGTTAACAACCTGATAGGCTGCATCTAAATCGCTGGCAACAACCGCTGATAGAGCATTTACCAAATCAATATTTTTTTCTTCCGCCTGCCAATCCCAGCGAGGCTTGCCAGTTTCTGCAGCTAATTCCTCGATAACACTGATAACGGTTTGCATTTCTTGGTGAGCAAATAGAACACCACCTAGCATAATATCTTCAGATAGCTCTTTTGCTTCTGATTCAACCATCAATACTGCGTCTTTAGTACCGGCAACCACCATATCCAGGGATGAGCTTTCAAGATCACTGTAAGTTGGATTAAGAATATAGCCTTCTTCATTAGAGTAGCCAACTCTAGCACCGCCGACGGGGCCATTAAATGGAATACCTGAAATGGAAAGTGCCGCCGAGGTACCAATCATTGCCGCTATATCTGGATCAATATCTTTTTCTGCCGAAATTACCGTACAGATAACCTGAACTTCGTTTTTAAATCCATTTGGAAATAGTGGACGGATCGGACGGTCGATTAGACGTGAAGTTAGCGTTTCTTTTTCACTAGGTCGAGCTTCGCGCTTAAAAAAACCACCGGGAATCTTACCTGCTGCATAAGCTTTTTCTTGATAGTGAACGCCAAGTGGGAAAAAATCTATATCCGCTTTAGCAGTTTTTGCGCCAACTACAGTACAAAGCACTGTGGTTTGATCGATAGAACATAAAACAGCACCGGTTGCCTGTCTAGCAACACGACCTGTTTCAAGTGTTACGGTATGTTTACCGTATTGAAATGTTTTAATTACAGGGTTCATAGTTTTACCTTTAAATATTTAAGTTTTACCTGAATCTCTGTCATTTTTTATGCTGCTCGGGTTACTTATAGCCACCTATTTAGATGGCTATAAGTAACTCGATCAGCTGTTGTCTGACATTTTTCAGGATATATATAGTAAGTCGCTTAAAATTGCGGCTCGGCATTTGAATACAGAGCCGCACAGCTAAGTGATTACCTACGTAGACCAAGCTTTTTAATCACAGCGCTGTAACGCTCTGCTTTATTAGCTTTAAGATAATCTAACAATTTACGACGTTGATTAACCATACGAATTAATCCGCGACGTGAATGGTTATCTTTTTTGTGATCGCCGAAATGGCCTTGAAGCTTGTTGATGTTTTCAGTTAACAGTGCAACCTGAACTTCTGGGGATCCTGTATCATTTTCCCCTTGCCCATACTCTGCTACGATTTTTGCTTTCTCTTCTGCACTTAGTGCCATGGTCATTACTCCAATATGCAATGATTGAATTCAGGATGCCCGTGCATAATTACAGACAACCTACCTGTATCGACTATTTTAGTCGATTTTGAGTGTCCACTCAGACAGTCTCAAATTCTTTACGAGAATACCTATTTTTAAGATTAGGCGTCCTCAACAATTAAACGTTTAGGGGCAATTTTGCCATCTTCTGTAACAGTTCCTATACCCAGGAACGTACCACCTTCACGAAAGACGCGCACTATATCGCCTTCTTGCCCTTGGTGAAAGGCTTTATTTGAGCTAATTTCCTGTCCCAATTGAAAATATCCAGCCATTATTTGATCAAACTCCACTGCCGGATAGTTGCTAACCGGTGTATCTACCGGCTTTAATAGCTGGTCTAGTTGCTCTACAGAACCCTGTTTTCTTAGTTTTTCTAGCTCTTCAAGGGAAATTGTTTGCTGCTCATCAAAAGGACCTGCTCTAAAACGATGCAATGCACTAACATGAGCGCCACAACCTAGAGCTGCGCCTAAATCTTCTGCCAATGTTCTAATGTAGGTGCCTTTGCTGCAGTGAACTTCAACATCGACTTTGGCATTAGTGCCGGGTCTAAAATCAATAATCTGATAATCAAAGATTGTAATCTGTCGTGCAGGGCGATCTATTTCTATTCCCTGCCTAGCTAACTTATACAACGGCTGACCATTGTGCTTAAGGGCAGAATACATTGAGGGCACTTGATCTATCTCTCCCTGAAAACCCTGTATTTTATCTTGCACCTGTTGCAAGGTGATATTAGACGCATCCTGTTGCGAAATTACTTCACCCTCACTATCACCAGTTGTAGTGCTTATACCTAGGGTATAGGTACTGCGATAGTATTTATCCGAATCAAGGAGATATTGACTAAATTTGGTGGCTTCACCAAAACACAGCGGAAGAACACCAGAAGCAAGAGGATCAAGTGCGCCAGTATGACCGGCTCTATTGGCATCAAATAACCATCTGACTTTTTGTAATACTTTGTTAGATGTCAATCCAATAGGTTTATTGAGAAGCAGGACTCCATTAACTGATCGACCAGATTTGCGACGACGACCCAAATTTAGGATTCCTCTTGATTACTATTATCCGAGGAGATAGCTAAATCAATCAAGGCATCTAGATGCTGGCTGCGCTGTCCAGTCTCATCATAGAAGAAGTTAAGTTTTGGCGTGGCGCGTAATGCGATACTTGAGGATAGAAGTTTTCTAAGGTAACCCGAGGCTCCATTAAGGGCATCAAGACCTTGTTTAATTTGCTCAGAAGTTCGCTCACCCACAAAGGCAACATAGACTTTTGCAATCGCCAGATCACGGGTAACCGTTACATCGGTAACACTAGTCATCCCCACGCGCGGATCCCGAACATGCTGACGTATCAATGATGCTAACTCTCTTTGAACCGCATCGGAAACACGTTCCGACCGTGAAAATTCTTTTGGCATATGTTTAGCACTCTTTATAGAGAGCGCTGCACCTGAGTAATATCATAAACTTCGATTTGATCGCCCGGTTTAACATCGTTGTAATCTTTCACTCCGATACCACACTCCATACCGTTGCGGACCTCTTGCGCATCGTCTTTAAAGCGTCTAAGTGACTCTAATTCGCCTTGATAGATGACTATATTATCGCGCAGTACGCGGATTGGCTTGTTGCGATAAACAACGCCTT
The DNA here is from genome assembly GCA_965662525.1 of uncultured Porticoccaceae bacterium. Classification (GTDB taxonomy): domain Bacteria; phylum Pseudomonadota; class Gammaproteobacteria; order Pseudomonadales; family Porticoccaceae; genus HTCC2207. The sequence continues at coordinate 52,793 of CBFIHQ010000001.1, read as the reverse complement.
CAGTCACCATACAGCCAGCAATAGCACCAAACTTAGGCGACCTAAATACATCTCGGACTTCGGCAATACCAACAATTTCTTCTTTAGTTTCCGGCGCCAACATCCCAGACAATGCTTGCTTCACTTCATCAAGAAGGTTGTAGATCACACTGTAGTATCTGACTTCAATTTGCTCTTTTTCTGCTAACTGGCGGGCAACACTTGAGGCTCGAACATTAAAACCAAGAACAATCGCACCGGTAGTTAAGGCTAAGTTGATATCTGATTCAGTAATTCCACCAACACCAGAAGCAACTATCTCAACCGCAACTTCTTCCGTAGCAAAATCATTCAATGCTGTTGTTAGTGCTTCTAGTGAACCGCGCACATCAGTTTTAACCACCAATGGAAGCTTGTTGACTACTCCCGATTCCATATCGGTAAACATATTCTCAAGCTTAGCCGCTTGTTGACGCGAGAATTTCTCTTTGCGCGCTTGATCTTGACGCTGTTGAGCAATTTCTTTCGCTTTTCTCTCATCGGCCACAACGAAGAATTCGTCACCTGCTTGAGGTGGCTCGTCTAGACCAAGAATTTCAACGGGAATTGATGGTCCAGCTTCTGCTGTAGGCTGTCGTGCATCGTCATTTAATGCACGAATTTTACCTACGCTTTCACCGGCTAATATAAAGTCACCTTTGCGCAGAGTACCTTGCTGAACTAGGGCTGTAGCAACCACACCACGACCTTTATCAATTCGTGATTCAACCACAACACCGCGCGCAGGAACATCAACTGGTGCTGTAAGCTCTAATAGCTCTGATTGCAAAAGAACAGCTTCAAGCAGCTCTTCAATACCTTCCCCTGTATGGGCCGATACTTTAATAAATTGCGTATCACCACCCCAGTCTTCTGGGATAACGTCTTTTCCTGCAAGCTCTGTAGTTACACGCTCAGGGTCTGCTCCCTCTTTGTCCATCTTATTAATGGCAACAACAAGCGGAACACCTGCAGCACGGGCGTGCTGAACAGCTTCTTCAGTCTGTGGCATAACACCATCATCAGCGGCAACGACTAGAATGACCACATCTGTACTTTGCGCCCCTCGGGCTCGCATCGCAGTAAACGCTGCGTGACCGGGAGTATCAAGGAAAGTAATCATACCTTTGGGTGTATCAACATGATAGGCACCGATATGCTGGGTAATCCCACCGGCTTCGCCTGAGGCAACTCTTGACTCTCTAATATAATCTAGAAGAGATGTTTTACCGTGATCAACGTGACCCATCACCGTTACTACTGGTGCTCTAGGTTGTTGATCACTGTCTGTGTTGATATCTTCAAATTGCTGGGTAAGTTGATCTTCAAGAGTTTCACTTACTGCAGCAACTGGCGTATGACCTAACTCTTCAACAACTAAGAAAGCAGTTTCTTGATCAATCATCTGATTAATCGTAGCCATAACACCCATTTTCATAAGTTCTTTTACAACAGCCCCAGACTTTAAGGCCATTACTTGCGCTAAATCACCGACGCTAATTTCATCAGGAATCGCTACATCTAGTACTTTTTTATCCACTGGCTTTTTAAATACATGCTTGTTGTCGACTTTTAGAGCAGTAGGTAAGCCTGATTTAAGACGCGGTCTCAAAGATTTATTGCCAATTGCCTCATCAAGCTCAACACGTGGCTTTTTCTTGGCGCTTTTAGCCGATGGTTTTTTTGCCGCTTTTCTGGCAATTTTATCGTCATCATCAATCGGTTTAGCATGTCTTCGCCCTTTATCCGGAGCAGGTTCTGCTGGAGCAGGGACTGAGGTTGGTTTCGGATTAGCCGGAGCAGCTGCCTTTTTAGCCGCCTTCTGTTTATCTGACGCTTCAACTTCAGCTTCAGACGCTTTTTGCTGCTCTTCTTTAGCTTTTTCCTCTAATTTGAGGTTTTCCGCTTCTTCAATAGCTTTTTTGGCTTCAATTTCTGCAGTTCTTCGCTTTTCAATCGCTGATTGACGCTTTTCTTCAACATCATCAATCCCCGTACCAAACTCTACCTCTGGGGCGGCTTGCTCACGACGAGCAACTTCTTCAGCCTCAGCTTTTGCTTGAGTCTCGAGCTCTTCCTCAGTGCGCTTAACGTAAGTTCGTTTTTTACGAACTTCGATATTGACAGTTTTTTTGCTGCCCGACTTTAATGTGCTCATTGTTTTGCGTCGCAAAACAATTTTTTTAGGCTCACCGGCTTTTTCTCCGTGTAAGCTTTTTAGGTAACCAAGAAGAATTTGTTTTTCTTCATCCGATACAGTGGCATCCGCCGAACTGTGGCTCAAACCAGCTTCTTTCATCTGCAATAGCAGACGATCCACAGAAGCACCTACGGTTTTCGCTAATTCATTTACTGTCACTTCAGCCATTGTTTTCGCCTCTAGATAACCCTAGATTATCTATTATTCAAACCAGGGTGCACGTGCAGTCATAATTAATGACGCCGCTCTTTCTTCGTTCATGCCTTCAACATCCATAATATCGTCGACCGCTTGCTCGGCCAGAGCTTCCATGGTGATGATGCTTTTTGCCGCTAATTTAACGGCTAGCTCTTGATCCATGCCGTCCATATTTAGAAGGTCATCCGCAGGTTTTGCATTGGATAATTGCTCTTCGCTTGCTAGAGCCATAGTTAATAACGCATCTTTTGCTCGTGCGCGTAACTCTTCGGCAATATCTGCATCAAAACCTTCGATTGCACTCATCTCTTCCAATGGAACATAAGCCACTTCTTCAACGCTGGTGAAGCCTTCTTCTACTAATACTGTAGCAACATCATCATCGACATCGAGCGCATTCATTAGTTTTTCAATTACATTAACAGATTCAGATTGCTGCTTCTCTTGTGCGTCTTCGATAGTCATGACATTAATGGTCCAACCTGTAAGCTCTGAGGCTAGTCGAACATTTTGCCCACCTTTACCAATTGCCTGAGCTAGATTTTCCTCATCAACTGCAACATCCATTGAGTTGCTGTCTTCATCAACTACGATCGACTCAACTTCTGCCGGTGCCATTGCATTAATTACCAACTGAGCGGGGTTGTCGTCCCACAATACGATATCAACACGCTCATCATCTAAATCATTCGAAACTGCCTGAACTCGAGCACCACGCATACCTACACAAGCACCAACCGGATCAATACGAGCATCCTTGGTCTTAACTGCAATTTTGGCGCGCTGACCAGGATCGCGGGCAGCACCTTTAATCTCAATAACACCCTCAGCAATTTCTGGCACTTCAATTTGGAATAGCTGAACTAGCATTTCCGGCGCAGCTCTTGAAACCTGAAGTTGTGGTCCACGAGTTTCTTCACGAATACCTGTTAGAATCACGCGAGTTCGATCATTGATTCTGAAGATTTCACGACCGACTAAATCTTCTCTTGATAGTAAGCCTTCAGCATTATCACCAAAATCAACCACAATATGGTCACGAGTTACCTTTTTTACTGTTCCGTTAAGTAATTCACCCACACGGTGCTTGAAGCGATCAATAATAAGGTTGCGCTCTGCATCCTTAACTCGCTGGACAATTACCTGCTTAGCAGTTTGTGCCGCAATACGACCAAACTCAATATTAGGAACTGACTCTTCAAAAGTATCCCCAACCTTGAGGGTTGGGTCTTTTTCAAGCGCTTCTTCGGTAGTGAACTGGGTTCCCAATTCAGCCATCTCATCATCGGCTACAACATCCCACCAACGAAAAGACTGATAATCACCCGTTTCACGGTCGATTTCGACGCGAATATTTGCACCTTCGTCAAAACGCTTTTTAGTTGCCATGGCAAGCGCCTGTTCGATAGCTTCAAAAATAATACCTCTATCCACACCTTTTTCGTTGGATACAGCCTCAGCAACCATTAAAATTTCTTTACTCATTGATCAAACTCCGCCTGCCTCAAAATTGAGGAACTAGGTTCGCCTTTTCGATACCTTCAACTGGAAACAGAAATTCATTATCTGTAACCACCACTACAACTTCATCGCCCTCGACTGCCTTTAAAAGACCTTTAAAATTACGTCGTCCTTCATAAGGAAATCTAAGCCTTAACGAGATCTCTTCGCCCAAATAACGAGCATAATGATCGAGCTCATAGAGCGGTCGATCCATACCAGGTGAAGAGACCTCTAAAATATACTCACCTGCTATTACATCTTCAACATCAAGTATTGCACTTGCCTGACGGCTTACCCGCTCACAGTCATCGATACCAACACCAACGTCATCACGATCGATAAAAATTCGCAACAGCTTGGTCTTACCGCCGGTCTGCATATCAATACCCCAAAGCTCGCAATTTAACGCTTCCACAACCGGCTGTAGCAACTGCTTTAAAACTTGATCACCAGAAGACACAATACTCTCCGAAAAAAAATGGGCATACAGCCCATTTATAACCACCTAAAGAAAAGCCCCAAAAAGGGGCTCCTCGATTTGCGTCAGTTGCAACGCTAATGTCTTGGTGGCCTAAAAGCTATAGTCTGTAAGCCACAAGCCCTAAAAACATCGTAGCCTACTTCTACCACCATTTCCAATATTGTTTGACGTTAAGAAATCACAAACAATATTTAAATACTTGGTAGCGGGAGCTGGATTTGAACCAACGACCTTCGGGTTATGAGCCCGACGAGCTACCAGACTGCTCCATCCCGCACCTATACAACGGTGTGTTGCCACACCACCCCTTGAGGGACGCGCATTATAGGTACAGTGCTGTTTGAGGTCAACCAACTTCAGGTGTTATTGGGGTTTTATTTTCGGCTTTTTTGAATTAATTCAAATGCTTTGCGAATTTCTTGAGTTCGCTCAGTTGCTAATTTGATCATATCATCAGGCATACCCTGGCCAATAAGCTTATCAGGGTGGTTTTCGCTAACTAGCTTTCGATACACTTTTTTAATTTCAGAATCTGTATTTTCAGAGGTGACACCCAATGCTTTATAAGCAGCCTCTAACTGACTAGCGGAACTAGCATAACCACCTGAAGAGCCAGCACCATTAAACTGAGATCGCGCCATAATCATCTCAATAATTTTTTCAAATAGTGCCTGTGATATACCTAAATACTGAGCCACACTTTGCAGGGCCTGCCGCTCAGATGGATGTAAAGCTCCATCTGCTAGGGCTAATGCAATTAAATCGTTAAGTAAAGATTGCTTCAGATTATTAAGCCGCCCGCAGGTGCTTACAAATTGCTTCATTGTTTCATCTAGTGAAAAATCCGAACGGGAACCGGACTTAAAAAACCCAATTGCCTGCTGGCGATGATCTGCAGTCAAACCCATGCGAGACATCAAAGCCTCAGCCTGAGCAATTTCTTCTTCAGAAATACGCCCATCCGCCTTAGCCAAATAGCCTAATAGTGTAAATGTGGTTTCAAAGTAACATGCGCCCACACGAGCTTGCTCGCCAGATGATAGAGGTCGAGAAAAACCACCCAACCCTCTTTCGAAATAACTACCAATGTAGTAGCCAGCTATCGCACCGAATAGACCCGCAACCTGCCAACCTAACAATGCAGCTATTATTTTAACCATGGTTTTTTTGACCCTTTAGAGATTAGTTGCGCAGAAGCGTTAGGCATATACTAGCGCCACAACTGCTCCATTTCTTCCAATGTTTTTCCTTTTGTTTCTGGCACCAGTCGCCAAATAAACAAAATAGCAATAATGCATACAGAAGCAAATAGAAAATACGTTAGCGCACCATTAAAGTTAACACTATTGAAATGGCTTTTATGAAGAATAGGAAAAACATTGGTCACCAAGGCACTGGTTAAGCACTGCGCACCAATAGCAATCGACATGGCGAGACTACGAACATTATTGGGGAAAATTTCGGACAATATAACCCACACAACCGGCCCCATCGACATGGCGAATGCACCGACAAATAATAACACCCCCATAAGAGACACTATGCCTGCCTGCTGCGAGTAAACCGATAAAGCGAGGGCTAACAAACCTACTAACATACCTGAAGTACCAATTATTAATAGGGGTTTTCGCCCCCAACTATCAACTTTATAGATGGCTACAAATGTAAATACCAGATTAACCACACCAACCCAAAGCTGAGGAATTAGCGCCTGTTTAGGGCCATAACCTAAGGCCTGACTGAATATTTCGCCGCTGTAAATAAGAATAGCAACAATGCCTGTTGCCTGTTGAAAGATCGCCAACATAACACCTAAAAAAAGCGCAAAACCCAGTCCTTTTCTAAACAGTAATTTGCGTGCAGGCAACATCGTCTCAGTCAGAGATTTGGCAATCAATTTATATTCTGATTGGGCACTATGATGATCATCAGCTAACTGACTAAGTACCTCTTCAGCTTGCTGATCGCGACCTTTGAGCATCAACCAGCGAGGGCTGTGTGGAATAGAAAATAGTAAAGCAAAAAATATAACTGCAGGGATAATTTCAGACCAAAACATAAGGCGCCAGCCAAAGGTAAACCTATCAAAATGATTGGTATCGTTTGCAAACAAAAGAAAGCCAACCAAAAAGGGTAAAATAAACCCTACTACCATCGCCAATTGATGAAAGGTAACCATCTTACCTCTAATGTTCGAAGGAGAGATTTCGGCAATATACATAGGTGAAGTCATGGCGATCATACCAATACTCAAACCCAGAATAATTCTATAACTTACTAAAACATAGAGAGAATCAGCAACACCAGATCCTACTGCTGAAATAATATACAACAACGCTGCAAGTATTAAGGTGTATTTTCGACTCAGAGCGCTAGTTAGATAACCCGCACTGATAGCCCCTAAAAAACAACCATAACCGGCACTACTAATTACCCACCCCTGCTGAGCGGGGGTAAAACCAAAATATTGAGTAAAGTAAATCTGCGAAGTGGCAACAGTGGCTGCATCATACCCCATCAAGAGGCCACCCAATGCGACAATAAGCGTTATTTGCAATACTGAAAGCTGAGACTTTCCTAGGACATTTGCTGTTTGCATAGCTTTTTTTTCCTAGATCTATAACAATCTAAACATTCACTTAAAGGTTATTTTTGGATTGAGTCACTATAAAGAAATACCAAAAACGACTGGAGTTTGTACTATTGGTGCCCAAGGCCGGACTTGAACCGGCACGGCTTTCGCCACTACCCCCTCAAGATAGCGTGTCTACCAATTCCACCACTTGGGCAAATTTAGATTATTGCTTAACTACGAGGTATTAGTCTTCGACAATCGGCAGTGTAGTTTCAGCATCTGCCTCAACTTCAGGAATCGAACTTTCGACGGCAGCTTCTGTAGATACCTGCTCGAGTGCTGGAAGATCGATATCACTGACCACTGTACGATTTTTGGCAACGACGGCCAAACTCACGCTAGTCACAAAGAAGATAGTTGCTAGTATGGCTGTCACTTTACTAAAGAAATTCCAGCCACCAGAACTACCTAAAACGGTTTGAGATGCCCCTGCGCCAAACGAGGCACCCGCTTCTGCTCCCTTACCCTGTTGAATAAGGATTAGGCCAATAAGTGCTACTGCTACTACAAAGTGAAAAATTAAAATAAATTGTTCCATTACTTTCGCTCGATTAATTGTTGTGCAATTTTCATAAAATGTTCTGCCTCTAACGAGGCGCCGCCCACCAGACCACCATCTATATCTGGTTGAGAAAATAAATCTGCTGCATTACCAGCATTGATACTACCGCCATATAAAAGCTGTGTATTTCTACCATTTTCACCCAATTCGGCTCGTATAAAACCATGTACCTGTTGGGCTTGATCTGGCGTTGCAGTCTCACCAGTACCTACAGCCCAAACTGGCTCATAGGCTATAATTGCATCACACACTGCCTGCAATCCTACTTTCTCAATAACTGCAGTGATCTGTGCTTTAATCACCTGCAACTGTATCTTTTCCTGCCTTTGCTGAAGGGTCTCACCGACACAGAGTATCGGTGTTAAACCACTATTTATAGCTGCAGCAAATTTTTCCGCTACCAGCTCATCATTTTCAGCATTATATGTTCTTCGCTCAGAATGACCTACCAGTACATGACTACATCCTGAATCAGCAAGCATTTGTCCAGAAATTTCTCCGGTATATGCACCCTCTTTATAGTGACTGAGGTTCTGTGCACCAATAACAATATCGGCACTTTCCGATAAAACAGAGGCTACAGCTGGTATACATACATAGGATGGGAAAACCATGATTGCTGGCTTTTCACCTTTGTAATCAGCAATTTGGCTTGCTAATTTAGCCGCCGATTTTGCTGTACCATACATTTTCCAGTTGCCCGCCAATAGCGGCTTTGCCATCCTAAGCTCTCCTCTTTTGAGGGGATTCCCCAAACGGGTGCGAATGCTACCCGACTAACAGCTAATATACAACCAGCAAACTTAGTTGTAACCTTAATTGACTTGCTGTTTTACTACATCTGCTATTTGATTAACTAAATTATTTACCAATACAGAGTCTTCACCCTCTACCATAACCCGAATAACTGGCTCTGTACCTGATGGGCGAAGTAAAACTCGACCACGACCATTCAACTGCTTTTCTGCATTTTCTACTACTTGATTCACCTCAGCATTGTCGCTGATATCAACCTTTTTAGGTAACTTTACATTAATCATAGTCTGCGGGAACTTTGTCATACCAGTTTTCAACTGGGCTAATGATTTACCACTCTCTGAGAGCGCCAGCATGACTTGAAGCGCCGAAACAATACCATCACCTGTGGTATTAAGCTCGCCACAGAGTATATGCCCAGAGCTCTCTCCGCCCAGAAGCCAATTATTGGCTTTTAGCGCCTCAACCACATAGCGATCACCGACCTTGGTTCGCACAAATGGAATATCCATATGTTTTAGCGCCATTTCAAGCCCTAAATTACTCATCTGAGTACCGACAACACCATCACAGTCCTGAAGGCTGTGTCGATGCTGTGCAATAACATACAGTAGCTCATCTCCATCGACCATCTCGCCTGCACCATCGACAAATAAGACCCTGTCTCCATCACCATCTAAAGCGATACCAACATCAGCTTGTTCTTGCTTAACCACTTCTTGCAATGCCTGCATATGAGTGGAACCGCATTCACGGTTGATATTAAATCCATCAGGGGTATTACCTATGGTAACTACTGATGCACCTAGCTCTTTAAACACCCTAGGTGCGGTGTTATAGGTTGCGCCATTAGCACAGTCGAGCGCAACTTTTACACCCGCTAAATTAAAACCTAGGGGGAGTGTTCCCTTGCAAAATTCGACATAACGACCCGATGCATCATTGATGCGTCGCGCCTTACCCAGACTGTCTGAGCTATTAGTAATCAACGCCTGATCTATCAAAGCCTCTATTTCAAGCTCCACCTCATCCGGCAATTTGTACCCGTCGGCAGCGAAGAACTTGATACCGTTATCTTCCACAGGGTTGTGTGATGCGCTAATAACAATACCTGCTGCAGCTCTAAAGGTGCGGGTTAAGTAGGCGATTGCCGGAGTTGGCATAGGCCCAAGCAAGTCTACATCTACACCTGCAGCAATTAGCCCTGCCTCTAATGCAGACTCAAACATGTAACCAGAGACTCTCGTGTCCTTACCTATAATAACCCGGTTTTTTTTACCGCCGGCATGTTTGGTAAGAACCTTACCAGCTGCCCAGCCTAACTTTAGAATAAAATCTGCAGTGATAGGGTGCTCACCAACCCTGCCACGAATACCATCTGTTCCAAAATATTTACGACTCATTCGCTATAAAACCTTATAGTTATTTAGTTGCGCGCCAAACTTGAATAGCCTGCATTGTCTCTTTAACGTCGTGAACGCGAAGAATCACGGATCCGTTAACAGCAGAGATCTTTTGCACTGCTAAAAGCGCCATTGTAACACTTCCAATCAACCGATCATTCACTTCAGCATTAATAATCTGGCCAATCATTGATTTTCGCGATACCCCTACTACTATAGGGTGTTTTTGCTGCGCCAACTCTGGTAATCCCTCAAATAGAGCTAAATTATGCTCAAGGGTTTTACCAAAACCGAAACCAGGATCTAAAAGTATCTGCTCTGATTTTATTCCCGCAGTATTACACTGTCGTGTGCGCTGCTGTAAAAACTCAATTACCTCAGCGACCACATCAGTGTATTCAGGCTTTTTCTGCATATTTTTTGGTTGATTCTGCATATGCATTAAACAGACAGGTAAATCTAATTTTGCCGCGGTCTCTAGCGCTTTTGGTCTCTGCAATGCTCTGACATCATTAATCAAATGTGCGCCCGACTGTGCCGCTTGTTGCATAACAGCTGGAGTGCTGGTATCGATGGAAAAAATACTATCAAAGCGTGCTGCAAGTATTTCCAAAACCGGAATAACACGGTCGAGTTCTTGCTGGGTAGAAACAGGCTCGGCACCAGGACGGGTAGATTCTCCCCCTAAATCAACAATATCAGCGCCATCCTTAATCATGGCATCAACGGCTCGAAGTATTTTTTCTTTATGTAAGGTTTTGCCAGTAAAAAGTTTTCCACCATCGGAAAATGAATCTGGCGTCACATTGAGAACCGCCATAATCGCTGGACTGGATAGATCGAGAGTTTTAGTGCCGCACTTAATATGCATAGACTGGGGCTGTTAATAAAAAGACATTTAGACGATAACACCGAGCCAAGTAAATGGCTCGGTGTTTTTTACATTATTTTTTAGACGCCTTCTACAGGCTCGCCAACGTTAGGACCCTTGGGCGAAGTTTTACTGGCGCTAGAGGCTCCACCTGAAGGCCCTGTATTATTATCATCCCATTGATGGGGCGGACGGACCTTTCGTCTTGCCATAAGATCATCAACTTGATCAGCATCAATGGTTTCATACTCCATTAACGCATCTTTCATAGCTTCTAAAATATCACGATTCTCTTCAAGCAATTTCTCAGCAGTACTGTAAGCATTATTAAGAATATCGCGAACCTCTTGATCAATTTCTCTTGAGGTATCTTCAGAGTAATGGGTATTACCACCACCAGGGGCTTGAGATTCGTCTTCCCCATACAAAATTGGGCCCATTTTCTCCGTTAGACCCCATTTGGTAACCATATTTCTCGCCAGCTGAGTTGCCCGCTCAATATCATTTGAAGCCCCAGTGGTTACACCATCAACACCACCGATCATTTCTTCGGCAATTCGACCACCAAAAAGACTGCATATCATGCTAATTAGCTGGCGACGACTTGAGCTGTATTTATCCTCTTCTGGAAGATACTGAGTTACCCCTAAGGCCCTACCGCGAGGAATAATAGATACTTTGTGTACTGGATCGTGCTCTGGCACTAATCGTCCAATAATCGCATGACCTGCCTCATGATAGGCAGTATTCATTTTTTCCTTTTCTGACATCACCATAGAGCGTCTTTCGGCACCCATCATAATTTTATCACGAGCCTTCTCAAACTCTTCCATAGTCACTAGACGACGGTTGGCACGAGCAGAAAACAGCGCAGCTTCGTTAACTAAGTTAGCTAAGTCTGCTCCTGAAAAACCTGGGGTCCCTCGAGCTAAAACACCTAAATCAATTGATTCATCAAGCGGCACTTTGCGAGCATGTACTTTAAGAATTTGCTCACGACCACGAATATCTGGAAGACTTACATACACCTGACGGTCAAAACGCCCAGGACGCAGTAAGGCCTTATCTAGCACGTCTGGACGGTTAGTTGCGGCGATTACGATGACTCCTTCATTGCCCTCGAAGCCATCCATTTCAACTAATAACTGATTTAATGTTTGCTCGCGCTCGTCATTACCACCACCATAGCCACCACCACGATGACGGCCTACAGCATCAATTTCATCGATAAAAATAATACAGGGCGCTTGCTTCTTAGCCTGCTCAAACATATCGCGAACGCGAGATGCACCAACACCAACAAACATTTCAACAAAATCGGAGCCTGATATGGAAAAGAAAGGCACTTTTGCCTCACCGGCAATGGCTTTGGCTAGTAGTGTTTTACCAGTTCCCGGAGGGCCTACCATCAGTACACCTTTGGGGATTCGGCCACCAAGGCGTTGGAATTTACTAGGATCACTTAAAAACTCAACAAGCTCTCCCACATCTTCCTTGGCTTCATCTACACCGGCCACATCAGAAAAGGTTGTCTTAATTTGATCGCCCGATAGCAGTTTGGCTTTACTTTTCCCAAAGCTCATAGGACCACCACGACCACCGCCCCCACCTTGCATTTGGCGCATAAAGAACATAAAGATTGCCAAGATCAATAAAATCGGAAAAGCCGCTATTAAAAGCTGAGAGAATACACTGGGTGACTCGGGTAGCTCACCAACAATCATTACGTTGTGATTAACCAAATCTTTTATTAGTCCATCATCTTTAATAGCTGGAGGAATTATGGTGCTAAATTTACTGCCATCAACGCGATCACCCTTTATGGTTAAACCATTGTTGGCCACGCTAGAGACTCGATCATTCTGAACTTCAAGAATAAAATCCGAATAACTTAGTTCATTGACCTCAGCCTTAGGGGTAAAACTATTAAATACTGACATCAAAATTCCTGCCAGTACCAACCAAATTAGTATGTTCTTTAAAAAATCGTTCAAACCATAAACCTCGTTAGTTTTGTCTTAGTCCTTTCGCCACTAGGTACACTTCACGTGACTTCGACCTAGATGCATCGGGTTTTTTAAGACTTACAACATTAAACACCTTTCTAGTATTACGCACAAATTCGTCAAATCCCTCACCTTGAAATAATTTAGCAATAAAAGTGCCATCTTTAGTGAGAACCTGCTGCGCCAAATCTACCGCCAACTCTGCCAAATAGACAACCGCCGGCTGATCAACTGCCTTCATACCTGTTAAGTTGGGGGCCATATCTGAAATTACAAGGTCTACAGGCTTATTTCCTATTTTTTCGAGTAATTCGGCAAGTATATCTTCTTCTGTAAAGTCGCCCTGAATAAAATTTACACCCGCAATTGGATTCATTGGCAATATATCGACAGCAACCACGGTTCCTTTATGGCCCACCATCTTGGCAGCCACTTGAGACCAACCGCCGGGTGCTGAACCTAGGTCAACTACGGTCATACCGGGTTTAATAAGACGCGCTTTTTCTACAATTTCCAGTAATTTATAGCTTGCCCTGGAGCGATAGCCATCACGTTGCGACTGAACAACGTAGGGATCTTTTACATGCTGCTTGATCCAAGTACGATTTTTTGATTTCGCCATAGTGGAATTTTCGCTAAAATAGGCCGTATTGATAATCAGGTATTGTACTATGACAACTTCTTCAGCGGATAAGAAATATTTACGCTCTCTTGGACACCAGCTTAAACCTGTAGTCACAGTTGCAGGTAATGGCTTAACTGAAACTGTTTTGGCAGAACTCGATCGCGCACTAGGCGATCATGAGCTGATCAAAGTTAAATTAGCTGTTGGCGATAGAGACGCTAAAAAAGCTACGATTGATGAAATTTGCCTTCAATCTAAGTCTCAGCTTATTCAATCAATTGGTCATATGGTTCTACTTTTTCGCAAAGCCGATAAACCGAATCCAAAATTATCCAACCTTTTGCGATAAACATTTTCTCCATCCAATTAATTTAGCCTTGACCCTTTAAGGGTATTAGCCCTTTAATAGAGTTATGATGCTGCTAAGGAATGAATTGCTTTTAAAACATCTAGATTAAGGAGAATAATGTCAAATAATCAACGCTTTAAAATCGCATTAGATTTTATTCGACTACCCGTAATAACTGGGCTAGTTGTGGCTGCGTTGTTATTATTTATTTTTCCGGAATTTCGCAGCGCATATATCCCTATCGACCAAGACATTGATGAATCTGCATCGACTGATCCTATCTCTTACGCTCAAGCGGTAAAAAAAGCTGCGCCATCCGTCGTTAATATCTACACTAAAACACAGATTAAGCGAAGTGCTCACCCATTATCTAGGCATCCTTTTTTTAAGCGACTTTATCGGCAACAGCCACAAAGAGTTGAGGGCTCACTCGGCTCCGGGGTAATCATTGATAAGGCTGGATTTATAGTCACTAGCTTTCATGTTGTTGACTCTGTCGATGAGATATTAATTCTCCTCTATGATGGTAGAGAGCTACCAGCAACAGTGGTTGGTACTGACCCAGAGACTGATCTTGCCGTGTTAAAAATTGTCGCGGACAATCTGCAAGAAATTCAATTTGGCAGTCCAAAACAAGCAGAAATTGGCGACGTGGTATTAGCTATTGGCAATCCCTTTGGTATGGGACAAACAGTTACCCAGGGAATTGTGAGCGCTACGCAAAGAAATGGCCTTAATTTAAGTAACCTTGAAAATTATATTCAAACAGATGCGGATATTAACCCGGGAAATTCTGGCGGTGCTTTAATCGATGCCTATGGCAACTTGCTAGGTATCAATGCAGCGATTTTGAACAATGAAAGTTCTGATGGTATTGGGTTTGCCATTCCAGCCGATGATGTGCAGAAAGTTCTGACTCAAATTATAGATAATGGAAGAGTTATCCGAGGGTGGCTTGGCGTTGAAGCTATAGAAGTTACCCAAGCTATAGCTAAAAAGCTCTCTCTAAATATTACTAACGGCCTATTGGTCACTGCCACTGTTAAGAATGGCCCAACAGATTATGCCGGAATTATACCTGGCGATATTGTGACCTCTATTAATGGGCTTTCAGTCACAGATCGACATCGTAGTATTAGCCAAATTACAGATATTTTTCCAGGCGAACCTATCAAACTGGTTATTTTAAGAAAAAAACAAGTGTTAAAGATCACCGCTATAGCTGGTGAGCGACCGACTGTTAACTAAAGTATTTGCCTCAAACTATCTATAAGTAGTTTATTTTGCGACTCGGTGCCGATGGTTATTCTTAGATATTGATCAATTCTTGGTTTTGCAAAATAACGAACAATAATACCTTTATCCCTAAGGCTATTCGCCAGCATGTCAGCCGCATTTTCAGGATGATGTGCCAGAACGAAGTTTGCCTTCGATGGCAGCACTTCAAACCCAAGGTTTTCTAACTGCTCAACCACATTCTCTCTTTCAGAGATAACCTTTTGCGTGGTATTTTCGAAATATTGCGAATCATTAAATGCTGCTATTGCCGCTGCAATCTGTAAATGACCCAAGGGGTAAGAATTAAAACTATTTTTAATTCGATTCAGTCCCTCGATCAAATGTTCTGAGCCCATAGCGTAACCCACTCTCATACCAGCCAAAGAGCGAGATTTTGACATGGTTTGTACTACCAAGAGGTTTTCGTATTGATCTACAAGAGCGGCGGCTGTTTTACCTCCAAAATCTATATAGGCTTCATCTACCACAACAACAGTATCAGTGTTTTTTTTCAACAGACTTTCTATGGCGTCTAAACCGAGTAATAGCCCGGTTGGCGCATTAGGATTGGGAAAGATAATCCCGCTATTGGCTCGTTGATACTGGTTTGTATCAATAGAAAAATCATCAGCTAAAGATATTTTTTCATAATTTATACCGAATAGCTGACAAAATACCGGATAAAAGCTATAGCTAATATCTGGGAATAGCAATGGGCCTTTGTTTGGGTGATTCAATAGGCCATTAAACACATGAGCTAAAACCTCATCGGAACCATTACCAACAAAAACCTGTGATGCTTGCAGGTGAAAATGCTCAGCTATTTTACTCTTGAGTTGTTCAGCTTCTGGCGGCGGATATAGTCGCAGGCGATCATCGGCCGCCTCTGAAATTGCCTTAATAACCTCCGTTGAAGGTCCATAGGGATTTTCATTGGTATTTAGCTTGGTGATATTACTTATCTGCGGCTGTTCGCCCGGACTGTAAGGTTCGAGGTCTTTAACAAAATCACTCCAGTAGCTACTCATAATAATCGCTCTATTGGGTTATTTGATAATGCGGTATTCTGCTGATTTTGCATGGGCGGTTAAATCTTCACCTCTGCCGAGCACTGAGGCTATTTTACCAAGTTCTGATGCACCTTTCGGCGAGCAATATATAAGCGAGCTGCGTTTTTGAAAATCATAGACACTTAATGGCGATGAAAATCTTGCTGTAGCTGACGTGGGCAATACATGACTTGGCCCTGCGGAATAGTCTCCCAGCGCTTCTGCAGTATGGCGGCCCATAAAAATAGCGCCCGCATGACGTATATCCGCAAGCCAAGACTCCGGCTCATCAACGGAAAGCTCTAAGTGCTCTGGTGCAATACGATTACTGACCATAATCGCTTCTTCTTTATCCGCCACTTCGATCAATGCGCCTCGATTAGCGAGAGATTGAGTAATAATTTCTTTTCGCTCCATATCGGGAAGTAGTTTTGCAATACTTTGATAAACCGCATCTAAATGCGCTCTATCCCAACTTAGCAAAATTGATTGGGCATTTTCATCATGTTCGGCTTGAGAGAATAAATCCATAGCAATCCAGTCTGGATCAGTCTTTCCATCACAGATGATTAGAATCTCTGTAGGACCCGCGACCATATCAAGACCCACTGCACCAAATACCATACGCTTAGCTGTAGCAACATAGATATTACCTGGGCCGACAATCTTGTCTACTTTGGGTATGCTTTGAGTACCATAGGCCATGGCCGCGATTGCCTGGGCTCCACCCACTGTAATGACCTTATCAACACCAGCAATTGCTGCTGCTGCCAATACAATAGGATTTAATTCACCATCTGGCGCGGGTACGGCCATAATAACTTCTTTAACGCCGGCAATTCTAGCGGGTATGCAACTCATCAATACAGAGGATGGATAACTAGCCTTGCCACCGGGAACATATAGCCCCACTCTTTCTAAAGGTGTAACCCGCTGACCAAGCACAGTGCCATCAGCTTCTTTATACTGCCATGAGTCTTGGGTTTGATGCTGGTGATAATCACCAATTCTTTTGGCAGCTGTTTCTAATGCTGTGCGTGTTTCGGCATCAATACTCTCAAGAGCCGCATCTAGCTGAGATGACTCTATACACAACTCATCCATAGATTCTACTGAGCGACGGTCAAACTGATTACTGTAATCGATAAGAGCATCGTCACCAACAGTTCGAACCTGATAAATAATCTTGGCCACACGCTGTTCAACATCGGCATCTGAAACAGTATTCCAGGCGATCAACTTATCGAGAATGGGCAGAAAATCCACATCCGAAGTCGAAAATCTTTTAATTAATGGCGTACTCATTATTTAGCGCTCACCGCCTCATCTATGTCAGATAAAATCTCTTTTATAACCGGGTACTTTGTCTTCATTGCCGCTTTGTTTACGATCACTCGCGAACTGATATCAGCGATCATTTCTCGCGCCTCAAGGCCGTTTGCTTTTAACGTATTACCCGTATCCACAATATCGACAATTTCGTCAGCCAAATCCATTACAGGAGCAAGCTCCATAGCGCCATACAACTTGATAAGATCAATTTGCCGACCCTGTTGAGCGTAGTATTCTCGGGCTACTTTTGTATATTTTGTTGCGACCCGTAAGCGACCAGATCCAGGCTTATATCCAACCGGCGCTGCGGTCATTAACTTACATTTAGCAATACCTAAATCGACGGGCTCATAATAACCATCACCGCGATGCTCAAGTAATCCATCTTTGCCGGCTATACCAATATCTGCCTTACCAAATTGCACATAGGTAGGCACATCAGAACCTCTGAGGATAAGCAGTCTGACATTATCATTGGTTGTCGGAAAAAGTAGTTTTCGACTGGTAAAAACATCATCCAAAGGCTCAAGGCCAATCTGCTTTAACAGCGGCAAGGTCTCTTTTAAGATGCGCCCTTTAGTTAGGGCTATAGTAATCTGTGTCATAAAACTAATTCTATCTCTTGGTTACTTTGATGAAACTCGGCGTATTCTAGCACCCACTTGACTTAATTTCTCCTCAATACACTCATATCCACGGTCAATATGGTAGATACGATCTACGGCTGTCTCCCCTGAAGCGACCATTCCGGCTATTACTAACGCCGCCGAAGCTCGCAGATCAGATGCCATTACTGGAGCACCCTTTAATTGGTCAACACCTGTAACTACTGCAGTATTACCTTCTACGGCAATATTTGCGCCCATACGATTAAGCTCTTGAACCTGCATATGCCGGTTTTCAAAAATTGTTTCGGTTATTCTACCCGTGCCCTCGGCTACTGCATTCACCACACTTAATTGTGCCTGCATATCGGTTGGAAAACCTGGGTAAGGCGCAGTTTTTAGATTGATTGCCTTTGGTCGCTCGCCCTTCATATCTAGCTGTATCCAATCGTCTCCCTGAGTAATCTCTGCACCGGTTTCCTTTAGCTTTAACAATACCGCCTCAAGGCTTGCAGGGTCTGCTTTAGTCACCTTGATCCTGCCACCTGTTGCGGCAGCGGCAGCCAAGAAGGTGCCAGTTTCAATGCGATCCGGCATGATGCTATATTTGCCGCCAGTCATTTTTTCAACGCCATGAATAGTCAGCGTATTGGTGCCATAGCCTTCAACCTTGGCTCCCAGCGCATTCATACATTTGGCTAAATCAACAATTTCAGGCTCTCGGGCGGCATTCTGAATAACCGTTGTACCCTCTGCTAATGCTGCCGCCATCATTAAATTTTCTGTTGCCCCAACCGACACCATATCCATTAGGATATTTGCACCTTTTAAACGACCATTACTGCGCGCCTTAATATAGCCTTGGTCTACTTCTATTTTTGCTCCCATTGCCTCCAAACCTTTAAGGTGCAGATCAACGGGGCGACTTCCAATGGCGCAACCACCTGGGAAGGAAACATTTGCCTCGCCATACTTGGCTAACAAAGGACCCAAAACCAGTATAGAAGCACGCATGGTTTTGACCAAATCATAGGGCGCTGTAACCGCGTTAAGAGAGCCTGATTCAACCGTAATTTGCATATGGTCATCAACACTAATTGATACGCCAAGGGCACCTAATAGGGCAATTGTGGTGGTTATATCCTGCAAATGCGGCAAATTAGTCAGCATAACCTTTTGATCGGTTAACAGCGTAGCGAAGAGAATTGGCAGAGCAGCATTCTTTGACCCTGAAATCCAAATTTCACCTTCTAATTGGGCTCCACCTTGAATAACCAGTTTATCCATTAACTTTCCTTATAAATTCTAGATAATTTAGGCTAGTTGCTGCCATTCATCAGTCGAGTAGGTTTTCATATTGACTGCATGTATAACGCCAGAAGCGATATGCTCTTTCAGAACGGCATACACTAATTGCTGTCGCTGAACAGTTCGCTTGCCCTCAAATAATTCGCCAATTGCTATAATATTGACGTGGCTACCATCGACTTCGACTTTAATATCGCAGCCATGGAGTTGCTGCTCAAGAATTGACTTTATATCATCTGCATTCATTTACTTTTTCCTGACCTATTGTTATTCAACGTCTGTCACCCAGCTAGAGATTACAGCATCAAAATCACCTGATGTCTGCTGAACTGCTTGAGAGAATTGGTTGCGAAAAATTTCGCGTAAATTTATACCGCTTATGGTCATATTTATCACCATCCACTCGCCGGTCTTTTTGCGAGCCATTGAATAGCGCAGCGGGAAGGTTTTTCCTGAGCTACGAATTTCTTGTTGCACAATAAGCGTTCTTTGGCCTTGCTTTAACGGCGAACGGTTAACAATTACAATTTTTTGATCACCGTAGTTTATCAATCCTCTTCCATAGGTCTCTACTAAACCCATACGAAATTTTTCAGCGAACTTTTTGCGCTGAATTGGCGTTGTGTTTGACCTGTAAGAGCCCATGACTTTTTTTGAAATATAGTTAAAATCTACAGTATCCGATAATAAGTCAGTAATCGCGGAAAAATACTGTTTTTCATTTTTAGGGTAATCTTTCTGGTACAGGTTAATAATACCAATTAGCTCTTGGGTTATTTTTTCTATTTTCTTGTAGGGGTCTTCATTAGCCTTTGCCATACTAGAAGCAGGCAATACTATTGCGAAAACCAATATACCAAGAAGAAGGCTGTTTTTAAGAAATTTCATTGATAACATCCACTGTAATCCCAAAAATATCGGGGATTTAATTAAATTTTCTACTGACATCAGAGACCGCTCACTATACCATTCTGGGTCTATTGAATAAACAACTCAAGAAGTGCTGCCGAAAACCATATGATGCCATTATACCTCCCTATCAGTGCGCTTGTCGCCGGCATGCTCGGCCTTATTTGGGGTGCCGATAAATTTGTTGCTGGCAGCGCAAGCCTAGCTCGCTCAATAGGGGTTTCATCACTAGTGGTCGGATTAACGGTTGTCTCTATAGGCACATCCGCACCGGAAATTATTGTTTCTATTAATGCTGCGTTAAAAGGTTCGGGTGAACTGGCTGTAGGAAATGCGCTGGGTTCAAACCTAGCTAATATGGGTTTAGTGCTAGGCATCACTCTTTTAATAGCACCCATTCCTATCCAAAAAGCACTCGTTAAGCAAGAAGGTATGATTCTTTTGCTGGTCACTGGATTTGCCGGAATTTGCCTATACAACAACTTTTTGGGAAGGCGTGAAAGCCTTTTACTGATTCTCATGGTATTGCCTTTATTGTTACTTGCGGCAAAATATAAAAAATCTCAGGCAGAGGCATCAGAAACGCAAATCACACAGTCTTTTAACTCCAAGGGTGCACTGATTAGTTTCATTATTGGTCTTGCTGGACTACTAATAAGCGCTGAGCTTACCGTATGGGGGGCAAAATCAATTGCTCTAAGCATGGGCATTAGTGAATTAGTGATTGGTTTGACCATTGTGGCCATCGGAACAAGCTTGCCCGAGTTAGCCGCTTCCGCAATGAGCGCCCTTCGAGGACATCACGATATTGCTGTTGGCAATATAATCGGCTCAAATCTGTTTAACTTGCTATTGGTTATGGGTGCTGCTGGAGCAATTTCACCGATTGCACTCGATAGCCAAGTTTTTAGCCGTGACTACTTAGCAATGGCCCTGTTAACCCTACTGATGCTGCTTTTTATGGCTGTGATAGTTGGTAAAAATAGCGACCATGCCAAACTGCCTAAAACCATGGGATTGATTTTGCTTGTAGCTTATTGCCTATATTATGTATGGTTGTGGTGTTCAACAACTGGTAGCTGATGTTAAACATGTCATTGCTTTTTGCCCTATAATGGATCTTTCTTAAGGAACAAAACTAAAAGCACTATGTCAAATAGCACTATGTCAAAATCTAAAGTTATTCAATCAGGGCTTCGCACTGTAGATATGGAAACTCAGGCAGTGTCTGAACTCAGGCATAGAATTGATCAAGCGTTTTTTTCTGCCTGTGAAACAATGCTTGCCTGCAAGGGTCGTATTGTAGTGACCGGCATGGGTAAATCTGGCCATATAGGGAATAAAATTGCTGCTACTCTGGCTAGCACCGGCACCCCTGCCTTTTTTGTGCATCCCGGCGAAGCAAGCCATGGTGACTTAGGAATGATTACCAAAAACGATGTGGTGCTAGCATTGTCTAATTCGGGTAATACAGTGGAGCTAGTCACTTTACTGCCACTGATTAAACGCCTCGGAATCCCACTGATCAGTATGACTGGGGATGGCGAGTCTGCTCTTGCTCAGGCTGCTTGCGCTAATTTAGATGTCAGCGTTTTAAGTGAGGCCTGCCCATTAAACTTAGCCCCAACAACCAGTACCACTGTTACCCTTGTTATGGGAGATGCATTGGCGATTGCACTTCTAGAATCACGCGGTTTCACTGCTGAAGATTTCGCGTTTTCCCATCCCGGTGGCGCTCTGGGCCGAAAACTATTACTCAGAGTTAGCGACATAATGCATGAAGATCAAGAGGTACCTCGAGTAGAGCCAGAAACAGCATTGCACAATGCGCTATTAGAAATGACCGAAAAAGGCTTTGGTATGACTACTGTTGTCAATCAAAAAGGTAGGCTCCTAGGCGTCTTTACTGATGGTGACTTAAGAAGAGTGATAGATGCCAAAATTGATTTTAGTACTGCGCTCGTTAAAGATGTTATGTCTTCAAACCCAAAAACTATTAACCAGGATGTTTTAGCCGCAGAAGCACTTAATATAATGGAGCAAAGCTGCATTACCGCAGTCATTATTGAAAATGAACAAAAGCAACCCGTCGGTGTTGTTCATATGCATGATATTCTGCGGGCAGGAGTTATCTAATGAATGAATATTACCCTTCAAGCGTCCTTAAGGCGGCGCAAAATATCAAACTTCTTCTGCTAGATGTGGATGGCGTTCTTACTGATGGAAGACTTTACTACGGAAATAGTGGCGAAGAGATGAAGGCTTTTGATATTCAGGACGGATTGGGCATTAAGCTTCTGCAACGTGGCGGTATTAAAGTAGGCATTATTACTGGCCGCACATCCAACTTACTTAAGCGCAGAGCACAAGAACTCGACATTCAACCCTTAATTCAGGGTAGAGAAGATAAGTTAACTGCTCTAAATGAATTACTTGAAGATATGGACATTAATCTTGATGAGATCGCTTTCATTGGCGATGACCTTCCCGATCTAGCAGTTATACGACGCGTTGGATTAGGCATCACCCCAGCTAACGGAAACCATATCCTGGCAAGTCAGGCACTATGGCAAACCAAAAATAGTGGCGGAAATGGCGCGGTAAGAGAGGTTGCTGAGTTGATTTTAACTGTTCAGGATAAGCTAGAATCACTGCTGGCAACCTATCAATGATCAAGCAATTTTTTCTAACTGCCTGTTTGATTTTAGTCACCGGAAGTTTTCTCCTCTTATGGGATAGCCCACCTGAATCTTTTTTGCGTCCCGATGGCAGTAAAGTCGAAAATCTTCCCAGCGCTGACAGCTATATGAGCAATATAAAATCATACATTTTCTCTTCGGATGGAACTAAGAAGTACGCCTTAGAAGCTTCGGAAATTGCCATTTATAGCGGTATTTCAGAGCTTAAATTATCACGGCCTTTATTGGTTGCTTACAATACAAATTCGCAACAAGCGCAGTTTGAGATTAAAGCTGATAGCGGCATGCTATACAAGAATTCGAAAATTTTCGAATTCGATGGCAATGTTAATGCCAACTGGCAAACCGAGGAGGGAGCTTCAGTATTGCAAGCAGGCAATTTAGCATATGCTTTAAATGAGGATAATGCCTCTGCTGATGGTGGCATTGAGCTAACTACACCAAATTCTTCATTATCAGGCGAGTCACTTTCAGTGAATTTTGCATCAAAAATTTTAAAAATAGAGTCTCGTGTAAGGGGTATTCATGACTCTATCTAGAACCCTCTTTTTAGTTCTTTTATTAATTTCAGCTAGCTGTTTTGGATTTAGCGGTGACAAGGATCAAGCGATTATTATTGAATCCGATATTGCTCAAAGAAATGAGAATACTGGTTTAACCCAATATTCTGGCAACGTTATTATCCGTCAAGGGTCGTTAATAGTTGACGCCAATAGCGTCGAAGTTCATTACCAAGATAATGGCGTTAGTCGTATTCTGTGTTATGGCAATCCCGCAAGTTATCAGCAAAAAACACAGACTGGGGGGCAGGTTTTAGCCCGCGCAGGAACTATTGAGTATCTTCCTGCCGATAAAATTATCAACCTTAAGACTGATGCCTCTCTATCTAAAAATGGCACCCTAATTAAGGGAGATAGCATCAATTATGATATTGCTGCTGAAACTTGGCGTGCAAAAGGGGATAATCAAAGCAACCAAAAACGTATTCAGTTAGTTATTCCTCCCCTGCAAAAGACTGAAACACAAAACACCAATTCTGATAATGAGCTGAGTGAACCAAAATGACTATTTTAGCGGCCAATCATTTATCTAAAAGTTATGGAAAACGACCCGTTGTGAAGGATGTTTCATTTTCTGTAAGCCAAGGTGAAGTTGTTGGACTTTTAGGGCCCAATGGCGCAGGCAAAACAACATGTTTCTACATGACTATTGGCTTGGTAAGTCAGGACGGCGGTCAAATAATGATTGATGATCAAGATATTTCTGAATTACCCATGCATGGGCGGGCTCGAAAAGGCTTAGGCTACCTGCCGCAAGAACCTTCAATTTTTAGAAAACTTAGCGTCAGTGATAATATTTTGGCTATTTTAGAAACGCGTAAAGATTTAACCCCTTCACAGCGACGCGAAAAGCTCGATAGCCTGCTTAATGAATTTCATATTACACACTTAACTGAATCAAATGGTATGAGTCTGTCTGGCGGTGAAAGACGCCGTGTCGAAATAGCTAGGGCCTTGGCAACCGACCCTAAATTTATCCTTCTTGATGAGCCATTTGCTGGCGTTGATCCTATATCTGTCAATGACATCAAAGGCATTATTCGTCATCTTAGCGATAAAGGTATCGGTGTATTAATTACTGATCACAATGTTAGAGAGACCTTAGATATTTGTGCGCGAGCCTATATTGTTGGCGAGGGACATGTTATTGCTGAAGGCACTACGTCACATATTTTGTCGGATCAAAAAGTTCGAAAAACCTATCTTGGCGATAATTTTACCATGTGACCCAAAACAATTTATGCATTCAAATCTTGCTTTATACATCACTTCAGCACTAACATTGATTATACAGCAACTAAAAGTTCCTAAAATATGCGGCAAGGCCTTCAGCTTAAGTTTAGTCAACAGCTAACTATGACTCCGCAACTGCAGCAAGCTATTAAATTGCTGCAGCTTTCTACACTTGATCTTCAACAAGAGATTATTGAGCAACTCTACAATAACCCCCTACTAGAAACAGATGAAAGGGACGTTGAAAGCAACCAAACTCAGCAGGATAATAATTCTGGCGCTGATGATGTAAGTTTTGATAACAATGACCCGGAACATTATACCCAAGCTCAGGATTCAGCCGAAGCAACAGACAATTCGTCTGAATCCTCATGGGAAAACGAAGTCCCTGAAAAGTTAGTCGCAGACAATAACTGGAATGAAGTAACAAACACCAACTCAAAGTCGATGTCTAATGATAGTGACTTTAATTTTGAAGCTGTTTATCAGGTTACTGAATCGCTGCAAGACCATCTATACTGGCAACTGAATTTAATCACTCTTTCAAAACGCGATAAAGAAATCGCTGAAGCTTTTATTGATTCTGTCAATGACAATGGTTTCCTAACGAGTAATTTACAAGAAATTACTGCACACCTAAAGGATCAAACTCAAGATGACCCATTGCAAGATGATGAGCTAGTTGCTGTACTAAAAAGACTTCAACAGTTTGACCCACCTGGAATTTTTGCTAGAGACCCGAAGGAATGTCTGTCTATTCAATTAAATCAACTTACCGAGGAAACTCCTTATCTTCAGGAAGCAAAATTATTGGTTTCAGATTTTCTGGAAGATATTGCCTCAACTGAGCTGGCTAAATTAGCTAGAAAAAGCAAGCTAGACAAACAAGATGTTCAACAGGGACTTGAATTAATCCGTACATTAAATCCCCGACCCGGTGAGTCGCTAGCAGCAGATGACACAGAGTATATTGTGCCTGATGTCTACATCGAAAAATCAAATGGTAACTGGCAAGTCAAGCTCAATGATAGCAATATACCGCGTATTAAAATCAATCAAACCTACAGCGATTTGATTAAGCGTGCTGACGATAGCGTTGAAAATCAGTTCTTAAAAAAGAATCTTACTGAAGCACGTTGGTTTCTACGTAGCCTTGAAAGCCGAAATGACACTTTAATGCAGGTCACAATGGCTATTGTCGATTTTCAGCAGGGCTTTTTGGAACATGGTCCGGTAGCAATGAAACCCTTGGTGCTCTCTGAAATCGCCGAACAACTAGATCTACATGAATCAACCGTTTCGAGGGTTACAACAAAAAAATACATGGCAACACCCCAGGGAATTTTTGAGCTTAAATACTTTTTTTCTAGCCATGTGGGAACTTCTGATGGCGGAGAGTGTTCATCCACTGCTGTTTGCGCTATCCTAAAAATGCTAATTGAGGCGGAGAAACCCTGTAAGCCTTTAAGCGACAACAAACTGACGTCTCTTTTAGCCGATCAAGGCATTCAGGTGGCTAGACGTACGGTAGCAAAATATCGTGAAAGTATGAATATCCCCTCGTCAAGCCAAAGAAAAAGGTTTATAAACAAAGCGTAACTAAGGAGAATACTATGCAAATGACCATTAGCGGACATCACCTAGACGTAACTGATCCAATTCGTGAATATGTTATCGCCAAGTTAGCCAAATTAGAACGACATTATGATCATATCAACAGTACCGCAGTTATCCTGAGCGTTGAAAAACTTTCGCAAAAAGCTGAAGCCACAATTCATGTTTCCGGCGGTGAATTATTTGCCAATGCTGAAAATGAAGATCTCTATGCTGCAATTGACGCACTTAGTGACAAATTAGATCGCCAACTTATTAAGTATAAAGAAAAACATAGGGACCATTAGACCAAGGCATGAAAATCTCTGATGTACTAAGCCCAGAACTTACGAGTTGTAATTTGCCAGGGCGAAGTAAGAAGCGCATTCTAGAAAATATCGCCCAAATCATTACTGCTCACCTGCAGGGTGGTGATGAGCTTTGCGATACTTTATTGGATAAATTTGTTTCTCGAGAAAAACTGGGCAGCACAGGTTTAGGCTGTGGCGTTGCTATTCCACACTGTCGAACTCCCGGCGTTAAAAAGATTTATGGCTTTTTAGCCAAACTGACTACGCCGGTAGATTTTGATGCCATTGATGACCAACCTGTAGACTTATTATTTGCCCTCGTAGTGCCGGAAGAAAAGAATGATGAACACCTCAGCACTCTGGCTCGAATTGCAGGAATTATGCAGGATGATGAATCGCGAAAAATACTTCGCAGCTGTGACAATGATGAATTACTTTTCCAAAAGGTTTTAGACTTGGAGCGAAAGCAAAAATTATGAGACTTGTAGTTATAAGCGGTCATTCAGGCTCGGGCAAGACCTCTGCACTTAATATTCTTGAGGATCTCGGTTTTACCTGTGTGGATAATTTACCTTCAAGCCTTTTGCCTGAACTTATTAATCAACTTAATGGAGAGATTAACGCGCCACAATTACAATTGGCTGTTGGCATTGATGCCCGCAACCTAATGGGAGATCTAACAAAGATACCTAAAATTCTCTGCACTATTGAAGATTCTGGTGTTGAAGTTGATGTTATTTTCTTAAAAGCTCAGCGCACTGATCTGCTGCGACGTTATTCTGAAACTAGACGCAAGCACCCCCTGAGCAACGATACTATAGGGCTCAAGGAAGCCATTGATATGGAGGAAAATATTATCTCCCCCATTGCACAGGTTGCCAGCCTTACTATTGATACATCAGGGCTAACCCTTCATCAGTTGCGGGATTTGGTAAAAAATACCATTGCGCCTAATAACCCTCAACAGATGACAATTTTGTTCGAGAGCTTTGGTTTTAAACAACGTATCCCCAATGGTTCAGACTTTGTTTTTGATGTTCGTTGCTTACCCAATCCTTATTGGAAACCAGAGCTTCGCACCCAAACTGGTAACGACTCTGGAGTAATTACTTTTCTTGAAAGTCAGGTTGATGTAGCTTCAATGCTAGCCGATATTATTGGGTATTTGACCCGTTGGCTTCCAAAATTTCAGGCCAATAATCGTAGTTATCTTACGATTTCAATTGGCTGCACCGGTGGCCAACATCGCTCGGTTTATATAGCTAATCGTCTACACGAGCACTTTTCTAAACAATATAATTTTGTGCAAGTGATTCATAAAGAATTAGCCACAACGCAATGAATAAGGCATATCTATGATTAGCCGAAAGTTACCCATTATCAATGAACTTGGATTGCATGCGCGAGCTGCAACTAAACTGGCTTCTCTTGCCGGTCGCTATGAATCAACTATAAAAACTGGAATAAAACCGCCACTGGTTGATGCCAAAAGTATTATGTCACTACTTCTATTAGCCGCTAGTCAGGGCACTGACCTTATTTTTGAATTTGATGGCCCCGATGAAGATGAAGCATGTATTATGATTACTCGACTTTTGGCCGACTATTTTGGTGAAGGGAAGTAAGACTTAAATATTAAATTTACTGCCTATATCAAGGCATGCCGTTTTATTTTAGGTTAAACTGTCCATTCTAGCTGCTTTTTATAGAGCTCTTGAGGAAAAAGATGCATGACTCAGGCAACACAACATAATAATCTGCTGTCACAACTTGGGAGCGCCATCGACTCGGTGACGCTTAATCAGGTTAGGCATACCCTAAATAATCTATCGCCACCCGATGTTGCCCACCAATTAGAAACAGCACCACCAAAATTTAGAAGAATTTTATGGGAGCTGGTTGACCCAGAAATATCTGGGGAAGTGATTCACGAGCTATCAGATGAAATAAAGTTAGAATTTCTCGATGAAATGGATAGCGTTGAGGTAGCATCGCTAACAGAGGGGCTAGATGTCGATGATATTGTAGATATCCTCCAGCAGCTTCCGGACCGGGTTATTCCTGAAGTGTTGCAAGCCATGTCTATCCAGGATAGACAGCGTGTAGAGTCAGTGCTTACCTACGATGAAGATACAGCTGGCGGACTCATGGACACTGAAGTCATTACAGTTCGCCCTGACATTACTGTGGATGTTGTTTTACGCTATCTTCGTCGCTTTGAAGAAATCCCAGAGATTACCGATAACCTTTTCGTGGTTAATCGCGATGATACCTTTGTAGGCAACTTACCACTGAGTATGTTACTAACCTCATCGCCAACCACAAGAGTAAGAGAGGTTATGAATACCGAAGTAAGTGGAATTCATGTTCAGCTCACTGACTCTGAAGTAGCGCAATTATTTCAACGTCATGATTTAGTTTCGGCACCTGTTGTGGACGATGATAATCGTCTTCTAGGTCGAATTACCATTGATGATGTAGTTGATGTTATCGTAGAAGATGCCGATCACTCACTTTTAGCCATGGCTGGCTTAAGTGATACCGAGGACACATTTTCGTCAATTGGCAAAACGGTTCCACGTCGTGCGGTTTGGTTGGGCGTTAACCTACTAACTGCAATTTTAGCTTCAACCGCTATTAGCCTGTTTGAAAATGCTCTCGATAAGGTGGTAGCCTTAGCTATCTTAATGCCTATTGTCGCCAGTATGGGTGGCGTTGCCGGAAGCCAAACACTTACAGTAGTTATTAGAGGTATGGCTCTTGGGCAAATCGAGCGCGGCAATTTAAACTGGCTGCTAAGCAAGGAATTTGCTGTGGGTGCCCTCAACGGGCTTTTATATGCACTTATTGTTGGATGCGTCGTTTCCCTGTGGTTTCAAGATGCCACTATGGCACTAATTATTGGTCTTGCTATGGCGATAAACCTTATGGCGGCAGCTCTCTCGGGCACACTACTTCCAGTATTGCTTAAATTCCTCAAAATTGACCCTGCGCTTGCAGGAACAGTTATTCTAACGACAATTACTGATGTAGTTGGCTTTATTTCATTCCTTGGCCTTGCAACTGTGTTTCTTACCTAATGACTGATTTCCCGACTGAACTTGAAGACCTGCCCAGTAGATCTCAACTTAAAAGAGAGAACCAAGAGCTTCGCGATATGGGCGAGCAACTGGTTTTATTGGCCAAGTCTCAATTAGAGAAAATCACTTTAGATGATGTTTTAAAAGCTGCTATTAAAGAAGCCCGAAGACTAAAAAACTTGGATGCAAGACGTCGGCAAATTCAGTATATAGGAAAGCTATTACGCAAAATTGATGTTAGTGAAATCACTCATTCATTGGAAAAACTCAATCATCAGTCGCAAACTTTTAGGCAGCATTTCGCCAAACTCGAGGAGTGGCGCGATCGTTTTATCATTGAAGGAAACGTTGCTATCGAGAACTTTATAGCACAGTATCCAGATGCGGATAGGCAACAGCTGCGAAATCTGCAAAGGCAGGCTTGTCGTGAAAAATCACTGAACAAACCCTCAACTGCAAGCGAGAAGTTATTTCAATATATCCGACAAATTGCTGATTAATTTTTAAACTTTAATCGCGCGTGATTATGAACTGGCATTCTTGCTCTAATATCATCAATCATAGTTAGATTAATGTCGGCAGTCACAACACCAACCTCATCTTCAAGCTGAGCAATCACAGTACCCCATGGATCGACAATTGCACTTCCACCCCAAAGGCCCCTCGAGCTACTAGCTCTATCAACCAAGTTAGCCCCTAGCATAAAAAATTGATTTTCAACCGCTCGTGCTCTCAATAATAGCTGCCAGTGATCTCTGCCGGTAATAGCGGTGAATGCTGCGGGAACTGCAACTAGTTGTGATTCCGCTACTCTTAACTGATGGTATAGGGCAGCAAATCTTAAATCATAGCAAACAGACAAGCCTAGCTTACAGAAGTCTGTTTCAACTGTTTTTATAGCATTGACATAGCTGTATAAATCAGATTCACGATAGGCTTGTTGGCTTGACCCTGAATGAACATCAGCGTCAAATAAATGAATCTTGTCATAATGATCAACACAGTGGCCTCTGGGATCATAAACCAAGGATCTAGCCACCGGCTTAGAGTTTTTATCCCCCACTGGCACTGTTCCGCCTACAATCCAAAGTTTTAGTCGTTTAGCTTGCTCACGTAAAAACTGCCTAACTGGACCATCACTTGCAGCTTCCTGAAAACCAATAGATTGTATGTTCTGCTCGCCATAATAGGCAAAATTTTCTGCTAGAACGACTATACTTGCGCGCTGTTTTGATGCCTCTATCAATAGCTGTTGAATTTGACTGAGATTGGCATCTAATTTTCTTAATGGTCGAGATTGTATAACCGCAACTTTTATAATATTTCTCATATAAATACAATTCTATTGATTATTTTATCATTCACTTGGTTTAGTGAGCTCAGGGGCAAAGATCTTATCAACCGCTAACTTGACATCATCCCAGTCACCAGAAATTTTATAACTAATACTCGAAAGGCGATCCACCTGCTTCTCCACTAATTTACTAGTAGCATAGACACCTAAAGCAGCTGGCAACCCGCCAGTCAAGCCAACCAACCAAGGTAAATTAGTTGCCACTGGCAGCGTTGCAACCAACTGCGCATCAACAGTTTCAAGATCCAGATCAAAATCACCCGCCATAGTCATTTTTCCGGAGGGCATTTTAATTTTTAATGGCTCATTTAAACTCAAGACTGAATGATCAAAATTTAGGGTACCATCCAAGCGGTTATATGCTAAATTTTGACCCACAACATCAGAAAAATCGAGCTGTAATCGTTTTAACCAGTTAGCGAAGTTGAATAATCCAACTAGCTTTAGTGCGGTACCCGCACCCCCTGGTGTACGATAAAAATTACCATCAACTAAATTAATTTTAAAGTCGCCATTCAGATTGTCTTTGCTGATAGCCCATGGCTCGGCACGCCATGCAATATTTGCATCCAACCTGCCCGACTGGCTATCCATTACCTGCGGTAAATTAAATACATTAAATAGATCGCCAATATCATTGATGCCTATTGGACCTATCAGCTTACTAATATGGGTCTTGCCATCATAACCCCAGAAAAATTCAGTGGGCGCCTCAGTGAGATAAATGCCTGGCTGTAACCCGAAAATTTTTCCTTCGATATTGTTAAATGATGCGCCCGAGGGCTCTGGCCTTAATTCAAATGACAATGAACCTAGGTCGCGACCGGCTATTGATAGCCAATCCACCGAAAAATCTGCAGCCATCAATAATCTTGGGTCCGAGTTGACCCCATGTCCGCGTAGACTATCTGGCAATTCAAGTCTGTTTAAGGCAATCTCCGGGGGCTTAGTTGTATCTCGAAAAAGACTAGCAGAACCATCCGCTAAGTCGCTAGTAAAAACTGCATCGAATCCATCTATAACTGGCTTAATTCTGGCACTTATCTCTGACAGCCTAATACCAGAAACTGTCCATTGGGCTACCTCTAAATCGAAAATAGTCTCTACAGAATTTGAGTTTTTTGGCATTTCGGCTGTTAGATCGCTTAGCGGTTGCCATAACTTAAAGTCAATAGATGGCAAATTAGCTGAAATTAAAAGCATATCTTGATCAGGCATGTCCAGTGCATGATCGAAACTAATAACACCTTTAATTAATTTATTTTGATCAAATCGCATATCAGAAAGTAAATGTTTACCTAGGCTTCCTTCAAGTTGAGATAGATAGGGATCAAAATGTAACTTTAAAGCCAATGGTTGTAATTGGTCAGCCTTTTTACCTAGAGGTGCTGGTAAATTTATTGCCACAGCCTGCATATCACTGTTTATACCTAGGGTGATTTTTGAGGGGTTATTGGCGTCTTTAGATAAGATTCCAGTAATCTCTATGCTGTCTGATAAAACTTTTTGCCATGGAAAATTTGAAAACTTATTCAAGCTACTCGGGGCCAATGCAGTAGAATAAGACATCAGCTGCTGTTGATCACGAAAAAGCTTAGCGGCAAATGGTTTACCCCAAAGCAGCGCATTTAAATTATCCGAGTAAATTCCCCGCTTAGATGAGAACTCAATCTCACCTGCTAGCTTTTCAAAAGCAATAGGTGATTCTGTAATCACCATTTGTGCGTTATCAATCAACGAGGTTAAACGGTAGTCTATTTTAGGCGGGTTAGTTTTATCAGCAATATAACTGGGTAGCGCCATATGCAGCTGAGTTGTTGTGTCGCCTGAGTAGTTCCAATTGGCCATTGGGCCTAATTTTTCACTTAAGGGAGACTGATCCAAGATATCTATCATTGCGGATAAATCAGCTTCCAAATGCCCATCTATAATCCACTTTCTTTGTTCAATAGGCGGTTTAACACTGTATTCTATTCTAGTTTCATTAATTGCTGCTCGATCTATATATGCGGATCTAATCTGCGCACTTAAATTGCCATTATCCGTCAAAAATAAGCCATCAAGCTTCTCTAGCTGAGGCCAATTCGGATTGAATTTAATCACTGCATCATCAGTTTCAAATAATAATTGCATGGTGCGAGATAGGCGGTCATTTCTAGGTGGGGCCGCTCTAAAAAGCAGCCCAAACTGATTTAAGTTACCCTGCTTAATTGCATTACGCACCCATTTTGATGACCTGTCTGGCATGGTATAGGGCAAGTATTTTTGCGTCTGACTCAAATCAAGATTGCGAGCACCCATCAATAAATTAAAATCCGCTGCCTTTTTTTCGCCACCCAAGGGCTGCTCAATAGTAAATTTTAACTGACTATCGCCCGCTTCAAGCTTGGTATAAATCATATCACTATATACAAGCCTTTGATTCGGTGACTGCCAGTCAAAATAAACCGTCCCTTTGGCTTCATTAATCGTTAGATAATCTCGATATGATTTTGGAAAATACATTTCAAAACCGTCATTGTCGGCGATATGAAATAAGCCTTTTGTATCTTTAACCTCTATATAACCATGAACATCTTTAAATCCTGGCATGCCGGCAAAAGGTTGCATATAACAGCCATCTAGGTGTGCCATTAAATACAAGCCTGTATCAGATCTTCCCATTCTCAATGACGATAAATTACCGCCGGGCTGAACACTCTTTAGATTATTTAGAGCCTCAACCGGCAACAGCTTTGCTTTATAAATTAGATCTGAGACTAGTACTAGGTTGAGGTGATTTATTAAAATATCAAATTCCTGCCAACTGGAGTCCAATTGCTGGGTGAACAAAAGATTAATCGGATCGATAATTTTTGAGCCCAAATCGAATTGCAAGTCTTGCAGTTGCGCACCCCAATCTTGTCCGAAATGATACCAGCCAGTTAAGGTAGTTTTAATATCAGATATTGGAAGAGCATCATCAGCTAACCAATTAAGTGGCAGTTTGGAGAGTGAAAGACTTCCCTTGTAATCAAGCCGCTCCCCTGGGCGAACATCTATCCAAATTTCTCCACCTGTCTCAATTGAATACTGATCCAGCTCCGCAGAAACCTCAGGCATTAATGATCGGGTTAGCATATTTAATGGTTTAGAGACATTTAAATCTTCAAATTTAAGATACCCATTGGCATCGAATGAGTCTAAATCTGATAGCTGTCCATAAGCCTCCACAACTAGGTGAGCTGGACTCTGGTTTTCTGAGACATTGACGGATAACTGCACACGATGAAAATCATCATCGTTTTCAATCAACATATCACTGCCAAAAATTTGAGTTTGTTGCCCAGAAAAAGAGTGAAGATTAACCATAAGTGACTTCAATCGAATATGTTGGCTATGTAAAAATGGCTCAAGGATAATATTTAGATCGGTATCAGTTTCACCGTTGAACCCTTTAAGACGCCAATGACCTAGATTATTTTCAAAGAAATTTATTTCTAACTTATCAATAACTAAGTCGCGCCAGATCGGTGAGCCTAACCTAATGCTACTAAATAAATCCAAATCTGCACGGGCACCCAAAAGGCTCAAAACAGAATCTTGATCAGAACCGATTAACTCAACACTCTGAATATCAATGATTGGAATAAGTTGTGGCCATTCACCACTAAGGGGTCCTAGATTGACCTGAAGGCCGGTATTAGAGGCGATAAACGACTGTATTGAAGGTCTTAAGTCATCCAACTGACTGATAGTTTGGCGACCGAGAAAAACAAGAATAACGATACCAATAGTCAACAGCGCAGCCGAAAAAACAAGCCACTTTGCCAATAATTTAATTTTTTTCGCTATACGTTTGATCATCTGCGTTATCAAGCCGGAATAATATTAAACTGATCGCTAGAAATTGAGCTCTCAATACAAAGTTTAACATCACAGTTTACTCTAGCCTTAAATTCATTTAACTGTTTGGCATATTTATTTT
Source organism: uncultured Porticoccaceae bacterium (assembly GCA_965662525.1). Lineage (GTDB taxonomy): Bacteria > Pseudomonadota > Gammaproteobacteria > Pseudomonadales > Porticoccaceae > HTCC2207. The sequence goes on along the minus strand of CBFIHQ010000001.1, from coordinate 17,908 downwards.
CAATTTTCTTGATCACAGACTTGCAGGCATATATTTCAAGCGCAGCCCACTTTCCATTCGACTGTAAATTAGATAACTGTCGAAGTATTTCTAAAATGATTGTTTCGTCTGTTTTAATATAGCCCCTAGCATTACAGTGACTACAGGGTTCACATAGTACCTGACTTAAACTCTGACTAGTTCTCTTACGTGCAATTTGAACCAAACCTAGTTCTGTAAAATTTGAAATAACCGTTTTAATAATGTCCTGAGAACATGCCTGTTTCAGTTGCTGTAATACCTGAACGCGATGGTCTGCATTCTGCATATCAATAAAGTCAATAATGATAATGCCCGAGAGGTTGCGCAGTATAATTTGTCGAGCAGACTCCACAGCAGCCTCGAGATTAACCTCAAGGTAGGTCCGCTGATCAATAGACTTGCCAATAAAAGAGCCTGAATTAACATCAATAACCGCCAGTGCTTCCGTTTCCTCAATCACGAGGTTTCCGCCGCAGGCTAAAGCGACTTCGGAACACAACGCTGCATTGATTTGATGCTCTAACTGATATGTATCGAACATATTGTGGTTTTCTTTATACAGTCTAAATTCAGGTTTATTCTTGTGCGAGCTTTGATCAAACCATCGATCAAATTTTTCTAAAGATTCAGGACAATCAATGGTTATCTTTGCTATTCCTAGATTAAGCATTTCGGAGACTAAACGCTGATTTTTCTCAGCTACTTTATACAAAATAGTGGGAGATTTTTTTACCCTTAGACTATCTATCGATTGCCAGATATTAAGCAAAGTGGTGATATCTTGGACTAGTTGATTCTCTGTTACACCCTCGGCAGCAGAACGCATTATAAAATTACCACTTAAACTTTCCGGCAATGCCATGGTAGATAGCATTGAATCCATCATATTATTGAGTCTTGTGCGCTCAGATTTTGGTTTAATTTGCAAAGAAATACCCGGCTTGGATCGTCCCTGCCTATAAACAAGATATTCAGTTGCGATAGATAAATCAGTCGTTAATAGCGCACCTTTTTTATTTACTGGATCTTTAACTACCTGAACCAAAAGATCCTGTCCATCCCGCAATATATCGGATATCTTGGCGCCTGGATTCGCACGATGAATATCATCGATATGAATGAAAGCATTGCGCTTATCACCTATATCAACAAATGCAGCCTGCATGCCTGGCATTACTCGTAGCACTTTGGCTTTGTATATATTGCCAACAAGACTGAGACTTTCTTGCCTATCAATATGAATCTGCCTAAGAACCGCATTTTCCACTAATGCCAAGCGAGTTTCAGTTGAGGTGCAATTGATAAAGATTTCTTTAGTCATTGAGTTACTCTAGTGAATTCCAAATACCAACACCAAACTTTTGCAACAACAAAGATGTCTCTTCAATAGGCAACCCAACAACACCACTGTAACTCCCTACAATGGACTCTACAAATACTGCACCATAACCCTGAATCGCATAACTTCCCGCTTTATCATAGGGCTCGCCTGTTTCCCAGTAGTTCAAGCATTCCTGAGTGGAGAGCTGTCTAAAATTCACCTCTGTTGCTGACATTACTACTGAGTAATCCCGTTTATTACCAACGGCAACTGCAGTATAGACCCAATGCGATTTACCAGATAATGCAGCCAACATTTGCATAGCCTCATCCTTATGTTTGGGCTTGCCAAATATTTTTGCCTCACACACAACGCAGGTATCGGCGCCTAAAACCGGTGTCATATCAGAGTAAGTCAAAATCACATGCTGAGCTTTTTCTAAAGCCATTCTTTGAACATAATCAACCGCAGACTCTCCAGGTTTAGGAGTCTCATCAATATCTGCCGGAACTATTTGATGCCTCACACCAATTTGATGCAAAATTTCTGTACGCCTCGGAGAAGCAGAAGCTAGTATCAAATCATAATCTTCCAATTTCTTACCTCACCCTTGACTGCAAGCCTACTTTTGACGTGAGTAACAATGTCCCACAAATTTATCCAAAGGAATCCAGCATATCGCAGAAATTATTGCCAAAAGAACTATCTCTTGTATGGATAGTTGTTTATCTAATGAACTATCAATGGCTAAACCCAGAAATTCAACTAATAAGATCATTAGGAATGCCAAAGTGATCCTATGAATTAACTGCAGGTAGACAACGATACGGTGAAAGAAAATTAATATAAGTCCACATATTGCAAAAATTAAAACATGGAAGCCTAGAGTTGAAATAAAAACAAAATCTGCAAAAATCCCCATAATTACCGCAAACTCAATACCATATTGATCAGGAAAATAAAGCATCCAAGCGATCGTTAATAGCAAAAGAAAGTTGGGCTTCAAAAAAACCCAATCACCGGACATAGGCATAAACTGAAGAATCAATGCGCCCAAAAGCATTATCAATGCAGACTGAAAATTGCTATTGCTGTTCATTAATATCTCTAGCAACATCACCATCTTTAAGTGTAAATACTAAAAGTAAATGACGACTTCGATCCAATTTTGCCGAGGGCGTTACGTTAATTCTCATAAACTTTTCACCCGGATTTTGACTGATAGATGAAACAGTCCCCACCGGATAGCCCATTGGGAAACGTCCGCCTAAGCCAGAACTTACTAATTTATCACCCTCTTCAATATCCACGGTAGGAGAGACAAATCTAAGCGACATAAGATTAAAATCGGATGTGCCTTCAACAATTGAGCGAAGCCCATTGCGAAGAACCTGCACAGGGAGAGCATGATTAATATCAGTAATTAAAAGTACTTTGCTGTAATTCTCATAGACTTCTACAACCTGCCCCATTAAACCCTCAGCATCTAACACCGGTTGACCAATATAGACACCATTATTGCTACCGCGATCGACAGTTACAGTATGGTTAACTGGATTGGGGGAAACTCCTATAACTTCGGTGACTAAGACACTCTGCATTAATGGTTCTGTAGCATTGAGTAATTGACGTAACCGAAGATTTTCAGCCGCCAATTCAGCACTGCGCTGCAACTGACCTAAGAGTATTAAGCGCTCTTTTTCAAGACTGACATTTTGTTGCTCTAACTTTGTTCTTGAGGTGGTGTTCATACTCACCCACTCTTTTACCTTGTAAGGAAAGTTTGCCGCCAACTGAAGTGGAATTATTGCTTTGGAAATATTAGATTTGGATGTTTCAAAAATCGATGTATAGCTGTCCAACGTCATAAGAAGCACAGCAAAAAGGAGTGCGAAAAATGTTTTTCGCACTGCCGAGGAAGAATTAACAAAAACGTTTTTAATGAGCGTGCTCCAAAACCTAGATCAATAGCAAAGAATACCTATTGTGAGAGGCACCCTTATACTTAAGCATACTAGTACATAAGCATGCCTGAACCTTTGGCACCCATCATTTCAAGAGCTTCACCACCACCGCGCGCTACGCAAGTGAGGGGTTCCTCTGCCAAAATAACCGGTAGACCCGTTTCAATCGCCAGCAAACGATCTAAATCTTTAAGCAGTGAACCACCACCAGTAAGCACAATACCCGTTTCAGCAATATCAGAAGCCAATTCAGGTGGTGACTGCTCAAGCACGCGTTTAACCGCCTGCACAATACCGGATAAAGGCTCTTGCAGAGACTGCAGGATTTCATCGCTACTGAGAACAAAGCTTTTAGGAACACCTTCCGCCAGATTTCGACCTCTAACTTCGATTTCACGCACTTCTTTTGAAAGATAGGCGGTGCCAATTTCCATTTTAATGCGCTCAGCAGTGCCGTCACCAATGACACTGCCATACTTGCGGCGAACATAGTTACAAATTGATTCATCAAATCGGTCGCCACCAATTCGAACCGAATCGGAGAAAACTACGCCATTTAATGAAAGAATAGCAATTTCAGTGGTACCCCCACCAATATCAACTACCATTGAACCCACAGCTTCTTCGACCGGCAAGCCAGCACCTATAGCGGCTGCCATTGGCTCCTCAATCAAATATACTTCTCGCGCACCAGCACTAAATGCCGATTCTTTAATTGCACGTTTTTCAACTTCTGTCGCCGTGCAGGGCACGCAGATTAAAACTCGCGGGCTCGGTGGCACGAAACTCTCTGAATGCACTTTTCGAATAAAATGCTGCAGCATTTTTTCAGTGACCTGGAAATCTGCAATAACACCGTCTTTTAAAGGCCTAATGGCGGTAATATTTCCCGGAGTTCTTCCGAGCATACGCTTTGCATCAACACCCACAGCTTCAACCTTCTTTTCACCATATTGTTGGCGTATTGCAACAACCGAGGGTTCATTTAATACAATCCCATGCTCACGCATGTAAATAAGCGTGTTTGCAGTCCCTAGATCGATTGATAAATCGCTGGAAAAAAGCCCTAAAAATTTCTTCAGTAACAACATTTTTTAAATTCCATTAGCGTGCTGTTTACGGTATGTAAAAGTCACAATTTATATGCAGAAAACTATCAGGTCATTGCGCCAATGGCAAGTGCAATAATTATTGTTTTAATCTGCAAAAATAATCTCTATGGACTAATTGTAACAAGCTGACAAAAAAAAGTGGCTTTTATGTTCAACAACCTGAGATTTTTCTTCTAGCAAACTAACCTAAATCCACTTAATGTTGTAAACTTCGCGTTGTAAAAATTTTATTTATAAGATCTCGATATGAGTATAGAAAAACAAACAATAGAAAATCTTGCGACTCTTGCCCGTCTAGCGGTTGACGATGCTAGAGTGGAAGAGATATCCAAACGACTCGGCAGTGTATTAGAACTGGTCGATCAACTTCAGGCAGCCGACACTAGCGGCTTGTCCGGCTTAGATCACCCGCTAAATGAAACACAGCGACTAAGGGAAGATAAAGTCAATAAGCCCAATATGAGAGAGGCCTTTCAAGCTATCGCACCCGATACCGAAGATGATCTCTATTTAGTGCCAAAAGTCATTGATTAAACCATTCAGTAAGATTTAGCCGAGTACAAAATGCATAACTTCACAATAACTGAACTTATAGACGGTCTCAAAAAAAGAGATTTCTCTAGCACCGAAATTACGCAACACTTTTTGGCGCGAATCAAAAACTTAGACCCCAAATTTAACAGCCTAATCACGCTTACTGAAGATCAGGCGCTAGAGGCCGCTAAAACAGCAGATCAAGCACTTGCTGCCGGCAATGCACCGCAACTTTGCGGGGTACCAGTGGTCCATAAAGATATCTTCTGCACCGAAGGTGTTCGAACCAGTTGCGGATCCAAGATGCTGGATAATTTTGTACCACCCTATGATGCCACCGTTATTGAAAACTTTAAAAACAGTGGGTCAGTGATGCTGGGTAAAACCAATATGGATGAGTTCGCTATGGGCTCATCCAACGAAACCAGCTTTTATGGTGCAGTTAAAAATCCATGGGCTACAGATTCTGTGCCCGGTGGTTCATCGGGAGGCTCAGCCGCGGCAATTGCGGCGCGACTAGCACCGGGCGCAACAGCCACAGATACCGGCGGCTCTATTCGTCAACCGGCAGCATTGTGTGGGATAACCGGACTTAAGCCAACTTATGGACGCGTCTCGCGCTGGGGAATGATTGCTTTTGCCTCTAGCTTAGACCAGGGTGGGCCTATGGCAAGAACGGCCGAAGATTGCGCACTTCTTTTAAACTGCATGGCCAGTTATGACGATAAGGACTCAACCTGTATTGATCGACCAGTACCTGATTACTCAGCTAACTTGAATAACTCGCTCAAAGGTTTGCGAATTGGTATACCAAAAGAATATTTTTCTGAGGGCTTAAACCCTGGAACCGAACGGGCAGTGCGAGATTCTTTAGCAGAATATGAAAAACTAGGGGCTGAATTGGTTGAAATCAGCCTGCCTAATACTGGACTTTCGGTTCCAGCTTACTATGTGATTGCTCCAGCAGAGGCTTCGGCTAACTTATCGCGCTTTGACGGCGTGCGCTACGGCCATCGCTGTGAAGACCCAAAAGATCTCGAAGACCTTTATCGCAGAACGCGAGCTGAAGGTTTTGGCGATGAAGTACAGCGGCGCATTCTTATTGGCACCTACTGCCTATCCGCGGGCTATTACGATGCATACTATGGCAAAGCCCAGCAAGTAAGACAGTTGATTCGCCAAGATTTTGTTCAAGCTTTTGAGCAAGTTGACCTTATTATGGGCCCTACCTGCCCATCGCCAGCCTTTAAATTTGGCGCCAAGGGTAATGACCCAGTGGCTATGTATCTGGAGGATATTTATACCATTTCTACCAATCTTGCCGGCCTACCAGGCATGTCCCTACCCTGCGGTTTGGTTGACAATAAACCGGTTGGCTTACAAATTATTGGCAACTATTTTGATGAAGCTCGCATGCTAAACGCTGCTCATCAATTTCAGCAGGTAACCGACTGGCATCAACAAGCACCAGCGGGGATTGAATCATGAATTGGGAAACTGTTATCGGGCTAGAGGTCCATGTACAGCTAGCCACCAAAACCAAAATATTTTCAGCCGCTAGTACCGCCTTTGGCGCGGCACCAAATACTCAGGCCTGCGAGATTGATTTGGCTATGCCGGGCACTTTGCCTGTAGTTAATAAACAGGCTATTGATTATGCGGTTATGTTTGGTCTGGCTATTGATGCTGAAATCGGAAAAACGTCGATATTCGAACGTAAAAATTACTTCTACCCTGATCTACCTAAAGGCTACCAAACTACTCAGTTAGAAAAACCTATTGTTGGCGCTGGCGTGGTAGACATTCAACTTGATAATGGCGATACAAAATCTATTCGAATTCATCATGCTCATCTTGAAGAAGATGCCGGAAAATCATTGCATGAGGGTCACTTTAGATCTGGTGTTTCGGGGATAGATTTAAATCGTGCTGGCACTCCATTAATTGAAATTGTTTCAGAACCAGATATGAGCAATGCTCAAGAAGCCGTGGCTTTTGCTAAAAAGCTTCATAGTATTGTGACTTCACTCGGTATTTGCGACGGTGAGATGTCGCAGGGCAGTATGCGCTTTGATGTAAATATTTCAGTTCGCCCACAAGGTGAAACCAAACTAGGCACACGTACTGAAACTAAAAACCTAAACTCTTTTAAGTTTATGGAAGACGCCATTCATCTTGAAGTAGAACGCCAAATAGACTTACTGGAAGACGGCGGCGAAATCACTCAAGAAACTCGCCTATACAACGGCGAAACAAAAGTAGCACGCTCAATGCGCAGTAAAGAAGAAGCCAATGACTATCGCTATTTCCCCTGCCCTGATTTATTGCCTGTGGTAATTAGCGATGAACATGTTGAGCAGTTGCGAACAACTCTTCCAGAACTGCCGGATGCTCGCCAACAGCGGTTTATGGCTGAGTATGAGCTATCTCAATACGATGCGACAGTGCTTAGCGCCGATGCGGCTACGGCCAGCTATTTTGAACAGGCGGCAAAACAGTCTGGCAACGCTAAGCTAACCGCTAATTGGGTAGCGGGTGAATTAAGCGCACGTCTTAATATAGAAACTATTAATCTTGAACAAAGTCCTGTCACGGCTGATCAGCTAGCCGGCCTTATTATCAGAATTGCAGATAATACAATCAGCGGCAAGATGGCTAAACAAGTATTTGAGGGCATCTGGAATGGCGAGGGTAATGCCGATCAAATTATCGAGATACGCGGCTTAAAACAGGTGTCGGATAGCGGTGCACTAGAGGCTATGGTCGATGAGGTATTGGCCAACAATCAAGCCATGGTTGACGACTATATCAATACCGATGCTGACAAACGTAAGAAAAAACTCGGCGGCTTTATGGGGCAGATTATGAAAGCCTCTAAAGGTCAGGCCAACCCCCAGCAAGTCAGTCAGATACTGGCGCAAAAATTAGCTAAAATGCTCTAACAAGAACGGGAAAACTATGTCATTAAAAAAAGATAAGCAAAAAGTTCTCGGTGAAGTATTTGATGACGAGCGAGTTAAAAGCTTTCTCGACTATTTACCACCAGAAGGTGTAAATCGTGATTTTCATTTGCTAGAAAAAGCCTACCGCGGCATGAATATTGATAACTTTGTAAGCTTTATTGGCTTTTTTAAGCAGGCCGGATACGATCTTAATGCCACTAATACTGACGGCATTAATATGGTCCAGATTATGAATCAGCACCAGCAGGGTATTGCTTATGCCCAAGCCCTTGTTAAAGCCGGCGCCAGTGCATGATATTTAATCCGAGAACATTAAGAACAGTTCTCGGCTACGGTGTTTCACTCGTAGAAAAATACACAGGCGTCAGCCTTAAACAAAACAAGCTGACATCCGTTTATAACTATCTTCAAATCAATCCTAATCTAGCCACCTCTGGCCAACCAACAGCCAATCAACTTAATACAATAAAGGCGGCCGGCTATACAAAAATAATCAACTTAGCCCCAGATACTGCAGAAAACTCAGTTACAGATGAAGCCAGTATTCTGGCAAAGATCGGCATTGACTATATTAATATTCCGGTGGATTTCAGGGCGCCATCCGAACAAGACTTTAAGCACTTTGTAACCCATATGAAAAGCCACCAAACACAAAAAATATGGGTTCACTGCGCTGCCAATATGCGGGTTTCCTGCTTTATTTTTAAATACAGAACCGCTATCTTAGGTGAGAACAAGTTGCTGGCGGAAGCTTGCCTGAAAAAAATTTGGCAACCCAATAAGGTCTGGAAAAAATTTATCGATAAACCCGCAACCGATTAGCTAACGTACATTCAATCAATTTAAGGGAATAATTATGAAATTTTTAGATAACTATCAAGATCAAGCCTACGCACTACTTCGAATCACCGCAGGGTTTATGTTTCTGCTTCACGGCACACAAAAATTCTTTAATTTTCCACAACAGTACCCCTATGGCGAGTTAGGCTTTTTAACCATAGCTGCAGGTACTATCGAATTAGTTGGCGGCATACTGATTATTTTAGGGCTCACCACCAGAGCAGCTGCCTTTATTTCTAGTGGCGCCATGGCTGTGGCCTATTGGCTATATCACGGTACTCCACCGTTTTACCCCTTGGTTAATGGTGGTGAAGTAGCTGCCCTCTACTGTTTTATTTTTTTATTCATTGCCTGCAAAGGCGCTGGGATTTGGAGCATGGATAATAAATAGTCCTGTAACTTGTTATGGCTCATAAAAAACTCAATTTGCCAGAAAAAACCTGTCCCGTGTGTGAGCGACCCTTTGCATGGCGAAAAAAATGGGATAAAACATGGGAGAAGGTTAAGTATTGTTCAGAGCGATGTCGACGTGCACCACAAAAATTAGGTAATTCTCAATAATGATAAAACCCAATTCCTCCCCTGTCGATATACTGATTATAGGCTCAGGTCTTGCCGGTCTGAGTGCCGCTAAAAAGCTTTCAAGCAAAGGCTTAAACGTTGTTGTTATCGATAAGGGTCGTGGAGTTGGCGGTAGACTTGCCGCTCGACGCATAGGTGATGCGGTATTTGATAACGGCGCCCAATTTTTTACCGCGCGTTCAAAAGAATTTCAAGCCTGTGTTAACCAGTGGGTTAAAGCAGGCGTAGCCGAACAGTGGTACAAGAGTTACCCCGGACAACCTAATGGCCACCCCCGATATCGCGGTGTGCCAACCATGGTATCCATTGCTAAACACCTTGCTAAAGAGCAAAACTATTTGCAATCTACTAAAGCGGAAAGCCTAAGTCATGATGGGTGTCTCTGGCGAGTACAACTCGAATCTAAAGAAGTAATTGTTGCGCGATCAGTTATTATCACCAGCCCTGTGCCACAGACATTAGATCTGATCAATCAGGGAGATACTCAACTTCCCTCGCCCATCATTGAGCGTTTGCAAAAGATTCAATATGAGAGCTGTATTGCGGTTATGGCAGTTCTTGACGGCCCTACTAGCCTAGCAGACCCTGGCGCGCTAGCGCTTGAACAGGGACCTATTGCTTGGATTAGTGATAACTATAAAAAAGGCGCCTCACCTATACCGGCCATTACCATTCATGCCAGTGGTGACTATAGCGCAGAATATTTTAAGCATGATAAATTAACTATTGGTCGTGAGTTAATCGAACACGCTAGACCGCTATTTGGCGATGCCAACGTATTGGATTTTCAAGTTCATGGCTGGCTGTATAGCAAACCAACTATAACCGACGATGATGCCTGTTTACTGGTGAGTATAGAACAAAATATGCCACCACTAGTTCTGGCTGGCGATGCCTTTTCCGGACCAAGATTTGAGGGTGCTGTTCTCTCTGGCTGGTCTGCTGCACATAAAGTAGAGGAAGCACTATACAAATAACATAAGGGATAAAAGCTATGTCTGTCACCGAATCTGAATTAAGAATACAACTAGCCGCATGCTACAGAATATTTGACTATATGGGTTGGTCAGAAATGATCTATAACCATATAACGGTAAAAATACCCGGCGATGATGAGCACTTTTTAATTAACCCTTATGGCTTACACTACACAGAAGTCACAGCTTCTAATTTAGTTAAAGTTGATATTGCGGGCAATAAGATCGATAACAGCCCGTATGCCGTTAATCCAGCTGGGATGGTTATTCACTCGGCGATTCATGCAGCCCGACCTGATATTCACTGTATTGCCCATACCCATACTACCGAGGGAATGGCCGTTGCCTGCTCAAAGGAAGGCCTGCGAACTGATAATTTTTACTCAGCCTTGCTGAATAATCGCATTGCTTATCACGACTTCGAAGGCATTACTGTTATGGACGATGAAAAGCCACGACTGGCAAACAGCCTAGGAGATAAAAATATTCTTATATTACGCAATCATGGCTTGTTAGTTGGCGGTAGATCTATACCTGAGGCATTTCAAACAATATGGGGATTACAGCGCGCCTGTGAAGTTCAGGTTGCCACTGATGCTACCGGTAAGTCGAGTATACCGGTCAGCGATGAGGTACTTGCTAAAACTGGACAGCTTTTAACTCTACAAGCTATGGGTGGACCAGCGGGCGGACTGGAGTTTGATGCCCTAACGCGAGTGATTGAAAAAATAGATTCAAGCTATAAAGAATAAGGCAGCTATTAAATAAACCAGACTAAAATAATCGGCGCATCAACCATTTTGGCATAATATTTAATAGCCATGCCACATATCGCCAGCGCTTAGTAATATAAATATGTCCTTTTTTATTGATAATTGCCGGCACTAATTGTGACACGGCTTTTTCTACGGATGAGGTCCATATGGGTGTACCCTGCACCATTGGCGTATCGACAAATCCAGGTTCAACTGTGGTTACAGTAATAGGTAACTTTGAATATTCAGCCCTTGAACGCATTCCATTGAGATAACTTGAAACAAAGGCTTTAGTAGCAGCATAAGTTGGCGCTAGGCCACCGGACATATGTGCCGCCACCGACGATATACCCACCAGATGTCCTTTACCGCGCTCGCGGAAATAATTCATTGAAACCACTGTTAGCGCTGCAAAACCACGGATATTAACATCTATCATTTCGCGCTCAATATCCCAATCTAGCTTTTTTTCTTGCTGACCTACTCCAGAATTTAAAACAATCAGTTCTACATTGCCCATTTTTTCTATTAGGTCTTTTAGACCCTGCTGGGCCTGTTCGGTTTCAGATATATCCGCCTGGACAACAAAATGATCGCCGGCAAGGCTATTAGATAACTGTTCAAGCTTTTCTTGGCGTCTGGCAACAAGGCCCAACTGATAGCCCTTAGCAGCGAGCTGAACTGCTAGCTCCCGCCCTATACCAGAACTTGCGCCAATTATTATTCCCTGTTTCATCGCTTACCTCCGTCTTTATAATTTAATGAGCTTGAGAATTGATTATCAAAATATTTTCAACTCTATTTCCCGATAATAGACAACTTTTATCAATACTAAAATAACTGAGTAATCTGCCAAAATCATGCCGCGAATGAGGATAAATTTTAGGCTGTATTGAATTAACTGGTTGCTGCCAAAGCTGGTCAATGGCCTGTATTCCGTACTCTGAGTAAAGCATTTTCTGGCGAGCATTAAGCAACCCAATACTGTGAGCTTTTGTTCTTGCATGAAGGTTGGGTATCAAAGCCTCTAATAGCGCACCTATTGCCGGCGCACTAAGATAACAAAATATATCCCAAAATAAGATAATATCGATCTTAGTATTAGGCTGCAGATTTAAGGTCTCTTTAAACAGTGAAACTCTTTCAACATGGGAGAGCTCTTGATTATTATAACTGTCTATTTGCGGCTCAATTAGACCCGCAAATTGCAATCTGCATTTTGTTCGACCAAAGAAGTTAACCGATGAAGAACTAGCCAACCCCATATCCAAAACAGCTAAGGTTTTATCATCAGTTATATGATTGAATAGTCCAACAAGCAGTGATGAGGATAAAATATTATTTTCTAGTAGCAGTTGATCTGTTTCGGGCATACTAATTACTCTTTTTCAGACACTATTTTGCGCCATGTTGGAAATCTAAAGGTTTTAAACTGTTTTAGTGGTTAACTCGGCTCCATAGCAATAGCTTTAGGCGCAGGATCTAATTGCTCATTAATTACTTCTTCTAGCGGCGGATCCATTTCTATAATTCCTTTAAATCTTGCGCCATTTTCAAGATCAACCACAGCGGCCTTGATATTGCCCGTTACAGTTCCACTGGCAGTTAGCACCACCTTATCTTCAGCTGATATATCACCTATCACCTCGCCTTCTACGATCACTTTTTTAGCCATAATATTGGCAGAGACTTGGCCGCTAGAGCCCACAGCAACGGTATTATTTTGCGCTGTAATATGACCTTGATACAAACCATCTATCACAAGATTTTCATTAGACTGTAATTGCCCCTGTATTCTTACGTCGGACTTAAATACAGATTTTGCATCAAGCAATGCAGACATACAGGGCTTGGCCTGTGGAGGTTGAGACTGGCGCAATAGCTCCGCTTGGCTTTTTAGCGAACTTATCAACGAGCTGACACCCTTGTTAAATGATTTAAAAAAATCTTTCATGGCACTCATTTATTGTTATAAATAATAATCCAATCCTAACAAGCCAACCACCACAGCTCCAGTAAAGTTTTTGCAATTTTTCTCAGAGGATTTATTGCCTAATAGAATCGTAAGCTATGATCTTACTCAAGACCCAAAAAGCCACCAGACTGATGATGCCATAGTTGGGCATAAACACCCTGAGATTCCATTAATTGCTGATGGGTGCCCTGCTCAATAATCTCGCCTTGATCGAATACAATCAATCTATCCATTGCAGCAATGGTCGAAAGCCTGTGGGCAATTGCAATCACGGTCTTGCTCTCCATTAGCTGATACAAACTTTTTTGAATAGCTGATTCAATCTCAGAATCCAATGCAGAAGTGGCCTCATCCATAATCAAAATCGGAGCATCTTTTAAGATCACCCGCGCAATGGCAATTCTTTGACGTTGCCCACCTGACAGCGACACCCCACGCTCACCAACATGGGCGTCATAACCGGTTCTTCCGGAAACATCTCGAAGCTGTAAAATAAATTCATGAGCTTCAGCCCTTTTAGCCGCCTCAATCATTTCTTCTTCAGAGGCATCGGGGCGACCAAACAGAATATTTTCTCGCACTGAACGATGAAGCAAAGAAGTGTCCTGGGTAACCACGGCTATGTTTTCTCGTAAACTTTCTTGTTGCACCGTTTTAATATCCTGATCATCAATCGAAATAGCGCCTTTGTTAATATCATAAAACCTTAACAGAAGGTTAATCAGCGTTGATTTTCCGGCGCCACTGCGACCTACAATACCTACACGTTCACCGGCACTTACCTCAAGAGATAGAGCATCAAAAACAGGATTGCTTACTATTGTTTCATTATTGATATGACTAAAATTTACATTCTGAAAATTTATCTTGCCAGCTGTAACTTCAATTTTCTTAGCATTGTCTTTATCCAATACTACCTGAGGCATAGATAATGTATTGATGCCGTCTTGGACGGTACCTAAATTTTCAAATAAGTTGCCAACCTCCCAGACAATCCAATGAGACATGCCCGATAGCCTGAGCGCCAAGCTGATCACCACGGCAATAGCTCCCGGCGTCATAGATTCATATATCCATAGATAGATACCAAGCACCAATGTGCTAAACACCAGCATCATATTTATAATCCACAAACAGATATTAAGGCCGGTGACCAAGCGCATCTGCGGATGAACGGTGTTGAGAAACTCAGTCATACCTTCCTTAACATATGCCGACTCTCTGGATGAAAAAGAAAATAGTTTCAAGGTCACTATATTGGTGTAACTATCGACTATACGCCCAGTCATAGTTGATCTCGAATTGGCTTGTATCTGTGAGATATTTTTTAGTCTTGGAACAAATATTAATTGAAGCCCAATATACAAAAAAAGCCATATTAATAATGGCACACACAATCTCAAGTCAGCACTGGCCACTAAAACTAGCATAGTGATGACATAGACCGTCACAAAGAGAATAACGTCTAATAACTTCATTACCGATTCACGCACCGCCAGCGAAGTTTGCATTACCTTGGTGGCAATACGACCACTAAATTCATTTTGAAAAAAACCGTAACTTTGGTTAAGCAGATAACGGTGAGCCATCCATCGAACCGCCATAGGAAAATTTCCCATTAGCGTCTGGTGGACAACGAGTGAATGAAGGCTTGCCAAAATAGGGATTACTACCAGTATAAAAACTGACATTACAACGATGGAAGGCCATGAGTCTTCGATAAAAGTCTTGGGATCACTGGCAACCAGTAAATCTACCACCTTGCCCAAGAGACCAAATAATGACGCTTCTGCAATAGCAACTAGTGCAGTTAATATTGCCATAGTAATTAACCAGGGCTCTAGACCCTTGGTGAAATAACGGCAAAACTGATAGATACCCTTGGGAGGTTGCTGAGGTGTTTCCTCAGGAAAAGGGTTTACCAGTCGCTCAAAAAAACCAAACATACTAAAAATCCAAAGCCATTGCGGTTAACTAAATCATTATTTAATAATCTCAGCCATTCTAGCCTAAAGGCCTAGCTGACGGGGAAAAACCTAAAGGTTATACCTCTGGCGGCTGCCAAAGGATAGGCTTCTGCATCACTTGGTTAAATAAATCTGATTGTAAGAATTGATTTAACCAGCGTTGAACTGAAGGATAATTAGACTGATCAAACCATGGCTTATCAACAAAGGCAAACTGCCTAATAAATGGGAAAATAGCTATATCAGCCACACAAATTTTATCTCCAAATAAATACAAACTATTTTCTAAACGCTGCTCAAGTGTTGATATAAATATTTCAGCATTCATTCGATAATCCTGTTGCGACTGTTGCGGGTATCTATCCCAGTATTTATACCTATCCAGCCATTGTTTAAATTGATTATCATTTTCGGCAATAAGACCCTGTTGTTCACTCTGACTAACCAAGGCTAGCCAATTATCTGGATCAGACTGCTCCAGTGCCCAACCTATTACCTCAAGACTTTCATCAATCACCCCATCGCTCAATTGCAATACGGGTACAGTTCCTTTGGGCGATATGGCCAACATTGATGCAGGTTTGTTTGCTAGTGAGACTTCTCGCAATTCAAAGTTTATACTGGCATAAACAATAGCCATACGCGCTCTAATTGCATAGGGGCAGCGTCTAAAAGAATATAGAATGGGTAACATCTAATGGATCCATTTATAATTGGGCTATAAAAATAATAATAATAATATTGCACTCGCTAAAAGGATTCTAACAATGGATAGCAAATCTCTCGACATAATTTTATTCGGCGCTACCAGTTTTGTAGGAAAAATCACCACACAATATCTTTTAACCGAAATTGGCCTTGGCAGCGATATTAAATGGGCTATTGCCGGTCGTTCCTTGCAAAAGTTAAAACAATTAAAAGTCGAGCTAGGACCCGAAGCGGACGCTATACCCCTTATAGTAGCCGATAGTTCTGACTCCTCTAGCTTGACTAAAATGTGTCAACAAACGCGAGTTATTCTATCAACGGTTGGACCCTATGCACTATATGGTGAATCCCTTGTGGAAGCCTGTGTAAATAATGGCAACGATTACTGCGATCTTACAGGTGAAGCATACTGGATAAAAAAAATGCTGGATAAATATCAACTAAGAGCGCAAAAAACTGGCGCTAGAATCGTTAATTGCTGTGGTTTTGATTCAATACCCTCCGACTTGGGCGTATATTTTTTACAGCAAGTAAGCCAACAGCAATTGGGTACTAGCTGTAGCGATGTAAAACTCCGGGTCAAAGCAATGAAGGGCGGTGTTTCTGGAGGCACTGTTGCCAGTGGTATCGAAATGGCTAAAGCCGTTAAAAAAGATCCCTCTTTGCGGCGTAAAATGGGTAACCCTTATTTACTTTGCCAACCGCAAACCTCAATAGTAAAACAACCGCGAATCTTAAAACCAACCTTTGATAAGGATTTTAATGCTTGGTCTGCGCCTTTTATTATGGAGACCATTAATAGCCGCATTGTTCTAAGATCTAATAACCTACAACAAAGTGGCCAGGATAGCTTCACCTATGGCGAAGCTGTGCTAACGGGCAAAGGAAGAAAAGGTTATTTCCGCGCCTGGGGAGTTACCCTAGGCTTGGGTGGTTTTGCTCTAGCTGCAAAAAACAAATTTTTACGTTTTCTAATACAAAAATTTGTTCTTCCAAAACCCGGTCAGGGCCCTAGCCCTAAGCAACAACACAATGGATTCTTTGATCTTAGAATTATTGGCAAACATCAACAACAGTCTGTTGTGGTTAAAGTCACCGGAGATAGAGACCCGGGCTATGGCTGTACCGCAAAAATATTAACACAGGCTGGGTTATGTATGGCTTTTGATATCAGTAAGTCAGAATTGCCCGGCGGCTTTTGGACTCCAGCAACCGCTATGCATAACAAGCTAATTAAGCGCTTGGTCGCCTCTGCAGGAATGACCTTTGAGGCGCTTGAGCAGTAAAAAAATAATGGGCAAAAAAAACCCGCGCAAAAAGCGCGGGGTTTTCTCTGAATGTAACAACTTACTCAGATGCTCTATCCTTAACAGCATTAAGAATTACAGCTAGAGCGGCTGCATTAACGATCGTGCTTAGGTTTGCCATAATATCACTGATTGGGCCACCCACTACTGGTAATGCACCAGCTGCACCAGACACTGCGCCCAATGCTACTGCGAATACAAGAAAGTAGGTTCTATTGCTTTTATCTGCTTCGTCTGCCATGTAACCACCCACTAAACCTAAAACGGCCATAACTAGCGCGGCTTCTGGAATTGCGACGAAAGCTCCAACTACTGCAACTGCAATTGATAATAGACGTACTATTTTTAATGCACTCATGTTGTTACCCCATATATTTTATTTATTTAATATTACATATGTATGCCTTTTTTGGCACGAACCCACCCTATCATGTTAAACAGGTAAAAAAAACCTTTATTCAAATAACAGATTTAGCGGTTTTTAATATAAAATACCCCCATATATTGTAGATTTAGCATAATTTATGCGTTTGAACAAAACCCATAGCCACTATCTACACTACCTTAAATACTCTAAAAGTTGATTACTCATTTATGGCTCAATACGTATATACAATGAATCAAGTGGGAAAAATTGTTCCCCCAAAACGTGAAATCTTAAAAGATATCTCCCTTTCTTTTTTCCCTGGTGCAAAAATTGGGGTTTTAGGTCTTAATGGATCAGGAAAATCTACTTTGCTTAAAATTATGGCGGGATTAGATTCTGATATTCAGGGTGAAGCACGCCCAATGGCTGATATTAATATTGGCTACCTACCTCAGGAGCCACAACTTGATGCATCTAAAGATGTAAGAGGGAATGTAGAAGACGGTGTGAGAGAT